>CALRUR010000011.1:0-105697 GCA_943371425.1 Sphingobacterium thalpophilum | reverse complement strand
GGCAGAACACAAGCATTAGTTTACTCTTTACATAAAATTTTTAAGGATAAAAAATTACCTAAAATCGATGTATTTGTTGACAGTCCCATGGGCATGGCAGGTACAGAGGTTTACCGGAAACATCATGCATTATTAAACGAAGAGGCTCAAACTTTTTTCGAAAAATTTGGAGATGAATTCGAATTTGATGGATTAAAATATGTAGAAACTTTAAAAGAAAGTAAACAGATTTCTAATTACTTTGAACCTTGTATTATCATCTCTTCTGCAGGTATGTTAGAGGGCGGAAGAATACAAGACCATTTATACCACAACATTCAGAACTATTACGCCAACATTTTATTTATAGGGTATTGTGCAAAAGGAACCTTGGGAAGAAGGTTGTTAGACGGGGCTCCAATTGTAAAAATAAATGGTAGAGATTTATCTGTTTTTGCGGGTATTAAACAAACAGATTTATTTAGTGCACATGCCGACCATGAAGGTTTGATAAACTTTATTAAATCGGCGAAGAACGAGGCTTTAAAAAAAGTATTTTTAGTGCACGGAGAAAGAGAATCGATGGAGGCATTAAAAGCAAATGTTGAATTAATGGGAATTAATACTGAAATTGCGAAAAAAGGCGAGCCATATCTTTTATAATTTTGAACACATGAAAAACTTTAAGAAATACTACGAACTACCTACTACACCAGACCAAGTGTATTTAGCATTAACCGTACCAACCACTATTTACTTGTGGACTGGAGCCGATGCAATAATGAGCACCGAACCTAACTCTGAGTTTTCATTATGGCAAGGTGATATTTGTGGTAAAAATGTAGAGTTCGAAGAGAATAAAAAAATTGTTCAGAATTGGTATTTTGAAGGAATAACCGATGATTCTATTGTTACCATGAAATTACACCCTGGAAAGAAAACAGGTACTACTTCTGTAGAGCTAACGCATACTAATATTCCTGATGATGATTACGATGATTTTGTAAACGGTTGGGATGTTTATTATTTCGGCGCACTTCAAGAATTTTTTCAAGAAGAAGCAGAATAATTAGCTCAGTCGACTTTATGTATTAACAAGCCACAATGTAACTTTGGCTCAAACCAAGTAGATTTTGGAGGCATCACACTCCCAGCATCTGCAACATCTACCAATTCATCAATAGAAGTTGGGTATAAGAAAAAAGCCACTTTCATTTCATCACTATCCACCATTTCCACAACATCTTCTGTAGATGTTACACCACCTACAAATTTAACTCTCTTGTCTCTACGTGGATCTTCAATACCAAGTATCGGATTTAATATTTTATCTTGAAGTATGCTTACATCTAAACGAGCAACCGGATCGCTAATGTTTAATAGTGTTTCAGGAATTTTTAGTTCGTACCATTTTTGCTCTAAGTACATATGGAATACATGTGCATTTTTGGGTTTAGATTCTTCAATTTCTGAAACTTCAAAATTCAATTTTAATTTTTCAAAAAACTCATCGGTACTTAAGCCATTTAAATCTTTTACTAAACGCTGAAATTCATATACCAACAATTGGTCGAATGTAAAATAGAGAGTAGTAAAAAAATTATAGTCTTCGTGGCCACGGTGTTTTAAATTATTTTTACGGCGCTGTATGCCTGCTAAAGAAGCCGCAGCAGCACGATGGTGACCATCTGCAATATAAGAGGCCGGAAGTGAGGCAAACTCGCTTATAAGCGTTTTAATTGTCTCCTCATCATCAATCATCCACAGTTGATGTTCTTGCTCATCGGCAAAAAAATCTACGAGTGGTTTTTCTATAATGGTTTTATTGATGATGCTTTGAGTTACTGGAGTACCTGAATAGGTTACCAGTACAGGGTTTGCATCTATACCAGTGTTATCTAAATATTCAATTAAATCTTTTTCTCTATCGGCTCTGGTATGTTCGTGTTTTCGTAAGGTATTATCTAAATAATCGTCGATTGCAGTGATGCACCAAATTCCAGTTTTCCAATGACCTTTATTAAACGTTCGGTAAATATAAATTGCCTCTTTAGCATCTTGTACTAATACCTTATTCTCAATAAAATCTTCAAAAAAATCTTTTGCTTTTTTAAAAATTATTTCTTCGCGTGAGCCTCTTAAATAAGGATTATTAATGAGAGGTTCTATAGTATGTAAAAATGAAATAGGATTATTCTGCAAAATTTCTTTTGCAGCTTCTGTATAAAACTGATCGAATGGTTTTGCAACCACTTGCAAAGTTTTATCAGCCGCCGGTCGAATTCCTTTAAATGCTTTTATTTTAGGCATTCTTTTACTTTTTCAATTCGTCGATAATGCGCTGTGCAAGCTCCACTCCTATTCGCTCTTGAGCTTCGTTAGTTGCCGCACCAATGTGTGGGCTTAACGATATTTTTGCATGCGATAAAATTTCTAAGGAAGGAGTCGGTTCGTTTTCGAACACATCTAGGCCTGCAAATGATAGTTGCTCACTATCTAAAGCTGCTATTAAAGCTGGCTCGTCTATAACACCACCACGAGCACAATTTACAATGGCAGCACCTTTTTTCATCATGGCTAATTCCTCTGCACCTATTACTGCTTTACCATCAATAGCTGGCACGTGTAGGGTAATAAAATCAGCATTTTTTAAAGCATATTCCTTACTTACTGCACTCACTTTAAATTTTATTTTTTGCTCGTCGGCAAATTCCAATTCAACTTCTGGGTTAAACTCAAAAATATCATAAGCCACCACATTCATTCCTAAACCAATGGCAATTTTCGCCGTTTCTCTTCCAATTCTACCAAAGCCCAGCACACCAAGGGTTTTACCACGTAACTCTATTCCTTTTGCATAGTTTTTCTTTAACTCGTTAAAGGCAGTATTTCCTTTAACAGGCATCTCACGATTGGCTTGCTCTAAAAAACGAACACCAGAAAACAAATGAGCAAATACAAGTTCAGCAACAGATTGTGAAGATGCTGCTGGAGTGTTTACCACTGCAATACCTTTTGATCTTGCATAATCAACATCAATATTATCCATGCCAACACCACCTCTACCAATGAGTTTTATGTTAGCGCAAACATCAATTAACTCTTTTCTAATTTTTGTAGCCGAACGAACCGTTATGGCATCGTATTCATTTAAACGAGCTGCTAATTGTTCTTGAGGAATATTTTGTGTATCAACTGTAAATCCAGCGTCTTCTAATATTTTTTTACCGATTGGATCAATGCCATCGTTTGCTAGTATTTTCATATTTAGTATTTAGTATTGAGTAGCGGGTAGCGGGTAGCGGGTATTGGGTATTGGGTATGAGTTACTAAATGCTGTATTACTCGATACTCAATACTCGTTACTTACTACTAATTATTTCTTTCAAATTCAGCCATTACATCCACCAAGGCTTGCACGCTGCTTAATGGTAAAGCATTGTACATAGATGCTCTAAAGCCACCCACGCTTCTGTGTCCTTTTAAGCCTATACAACCTGCTGCTTCTGCAGCTTTTAAAAATTCTTTTTCTTTACTTGCATCGTGCATTACGAAACAAACATTCATACGCGAACGATCTTCTACTGCACAAGTACCTTTAAACATTGGGTTTCTATCGATTTCAGCATACAACAATGCGGCTTTCTCGTTATTTCTACGCTCCATTTCTACCACCCCACCTTGCTTTTTCAACCAACGTAAATTTAACATGGCTACAAAAATGGCAAATACAGGAGGAGTATTGTACATAGACCCCCCTTCAATATGTATTTTATAATCGAGCATTGCAGTAATCTTGCGATCTACTTTGCCTAAAATTTCCTCGTTAATAATAATCACTGTACTTCCTGCAGGACCAATATTTTTTTGTGCTCCGGCATAAATCATATCAAAATCCGCAACGTTCACCACACGACTCATAATGTCTGACGACATATCGCAGACCATTGGAATAGGTGATTTAGGGAAACTTTGCATTTGTGTACCATAAATTGTATTGTTAGAGGTACAATGGAAATACTTTGCATCCGTAGGGATGGTATAATCTTTTGGAATGTATGTATAATTCGAATCTTTAGAACTAGCTAAAGCACTAGCATTTCCAAATATTTTAGCTTCTTTTAATGCTTTGTTTGCCCAAACACCCGTATCTAAATAAGCGGCACTTTCATTCTCGTTTAACAAGTTCATGGGTATCATTCCAAATTGCTGACTTGCTCCACCCTGAACGAAAATAACTTTGTAGTTTTCTGGCACGCCCATTAACTCTTTAATTAATGCGCAAGCTTCCTCAACCACTGCCTCAAACTCTGGCGTACGATGAGAAATTTCTAAAATTGATAAACCAGTGTTACCCCATTGTAAAACTGCCTGAGCGGCCTCTTCAAATACTTCTTTGGGTAATATGCAGGGTCCTGCACCAAAATTGTGATGTTGCATGCTTAATGTTGTTTATACGACAAAGTTATTCGAATTTTCGAAGATTCGAAATTTCAAACTTTCGAATCTTTGAAATACCTATATTTGAAAATAATCCTATTTTAAATGAATAAATTACTGCTTACATTATCTTGTCTTTTATTAATCGCATGTGCTTCTAACCCTATCCCCAGAAATGCCACCAAAAAGTTAACAGGTACCTGGGTTCCTGTTAAACAAGAATTAGGCGGAAATAACATTGCTCGTCAGTTCTTCACTAAACAAACTCTTACTATCAGAGATACTACATATAAAATTATAGCCGAAAACGATTTAGAAGAAATTCAACAAGACGAAGGTGCTATTTTCATCAATAAAAATAAAATAGACTTTTATGGTAAACGTGGTAAAAATAAGGGCAAACACTTTACGGCTATTTTTAAAATTGAAAAAAATCAACTAATTATTTGTTATAATCTTGGAGGTATTGGTTTCCCCGAATCGTTCGAAACCATTGGCAAACCAATGTATTTTATGTCGACTTACGAGTATAAAGAGTAAAATCGAAAGGTCGAAGTGTAGAACATTAGAAAGGTCGAATATCTATGAATGAAATTAAGATAATAAGAACAAATTCCGAAAATTCTGATTTTCAGAAATTAGTAATTGAGCTTGATAAGGATTTAGCCATTAGAGATGGGGAAGAGCATGCCTTTTTTGCACAATTCAATAAAATCAACATGATTAAGCATGTGGTAATAGCTTATGATAATGAAATTGCGATTGCTTGCGGGGCAATAAAAGAATACGATTCTCAAACAATGGAAATAAAAAGGATGTATGTACCACCACAATTTCGAGGCAATGGCTATGCATCATTAGTATTAGTAGAATTAGAAAATTGGGCAAAGGAATTAGGTTATGCAAAATGCATCTTAGAAACAGGACTAAAACAACCTGAAGCCATTCGCTTATACGAGAAAAACAACTTTCAAAAAATTCCGAATTATGGCCAATATGCTAATGTAGATAACAGTGTTTGTTTCGAGAAAATAATTAGTTAGCAGTATAATTTACGCATTAGTTTAATTTGCACATTTGCACATTTTCGAATTTGCACATTTGCTAAAACCTTCCTACCAATCTTACATTAAGTTGCCTAGATGTTAAATAGTTCGGGATGGCATATTGTTGGTCGCGAACATCACGAATCCATAAGTAAGAAATAGTATTGGAACGTTTAAATAAGTTGAATACTTCTGCGTATAACATTAGGCTTTTAAATGGACCAATGCGCGATGCCCCTCCCATTTTTTTACCTACCCATTCTTTAGAAAATCCAATATCTGCTCTCCAATAGGGTGGCATACGTAGGGTATCTCTATATCTTTCGAAATCTGGCGGACCAAAAGGTAAACGCGCTCCAAATACAATGTTTAAATGCACTTTTACGCTAGGGTCTTTTGCCAATTTATCTTGAAAAAATATGCTGAAATTAAATCGCTGATCAGTTGGCCTAGGAATGTAACCAGGGAATACTTTTGCAGAATCTACACCAGCATCATTTTTTATGGTATAAAAATCATTCAACAAATTTTCTTCTGTTTTTAAAAACGATAAACTAAACCACGATTCTAAATCTTTCACAAACTCTCCGTTCACTTTAAAATCGGCACCCATGGCATAAGCATCTGCTTTCTCATTCGCATAATACCGTATCCGAACATTATCTATTTCATACGGAACAATGTTCTTCATTTCTTTGTAATATACCTCAGAAATAAACCTAAACTTACGTCCTCCGAAAAATTTAAACTGATGGTCGGCAGCAAATACATAATGGATACTACGTTGTGCTTTCGGATCTTTCGCTAAAGTTCCATCAAAATTTCTTAACTCTCTATAAAATGGTGGTTGATTGTAATGCCCCCAAGATGCTCTAAACACCCAGTCCTTTTTCCAATCGGGTTTAAAAGATAAAGTAGCACGCGGACTTACATTTAATTCATCTGTATAATCCCAATAAGTGGCGCGTATGCCCATCGATAATTTCAAATCATATTTCTCCGAAATAGGTCTGGTATGTTGTATAAATCCGTGAACACGGTTACTCGATAAATCTATTTTAGCTTTCACAACATCTTGCAAAACAATAGTATTATCAAGGTCTGGCGCAGCATAATCTGCTGAGTCTATCAACTTCCATTCGCTCAATCTATCGTCAATTACTTCGTGCTGATATTTAACTCCCCAATTCCAAAGATTTTCATCTTTCTGTAAACTTCCTTTGTGTTCATAACTTTGAACGCTCGCAAATAAAAAATTACGTGCATGATTTAAAAATCCTCCAACCCCTCTATTTGCTTTTACCTGGCCGAAAGTTGATTTACCAAAATTGCTCTCTATTTCATCAAAAATATATTGCCCTTCAATGTCGAATGTTTCGCGTTCATCTGTTTGAAACCTTGAACTAATAAACTTCAAATTCAAATTATTATTCGGATGGTAAGTTGCAGTAATTGCACCCATACCCGATTGGTATTTATCCACTTCTTGCCCTTCAAAAAATACCGTTAATCTTAATACTTCATTAAAAGTTCCAAATGTGGTTTCTCTGCTTTGTGGTATAACGGTATAATTATTTGTATTGATGTTGCCTAAAAAAGAAATCTCCCAATCTGTATTGATGTCGTAAGAAATAAAGGTTTGCAAGTCATAAAATGAGGGTTGATAATCGCCATCAACATCCAGTGTTCCTAATAAATATCTTGTACTTTTTTGGCGGAAACCAACCAAATAACTCAATCTTCTGTTTTTATTTGTTCCTTCAAAACTAAAAGATGTACCTAATAAACCTGCAGAAAATGAACCACCAAAATCTTTCGGTTTTTTATAGCGAATGTCTAATACCGATGAGAGTTTATCGCCATAACGAGCTTCAAATCCACCTGCCGAAAATTTAACAGAACTTACTAAATCTGCATTTATAAAACTTAATCCTTCTTGTTGGCCAGAGCGCACTAAAAACGGACGATATATTTCCACATCATTTACATAAACCAAATTCTCATCGAAATTCCCTCCACGTACATTGTATTGCGAACTCATTTCATTATTGGAATTTACGCCTGGTAATGTTTTTAAAATAGCTTCGAAATTTCCAGATGCAGAAGGCAAGCTACTCAATAGTTTTGCATCTATTTTTGTAATGGTAGAAGTACGCTCCTCATCACTTTGCACAATAACTTCAGATACGTTTATAGATTTTTGAATAAATTTTTTGTCGGCTCTAAAACGTTCGTTGCCTTTTAATTTGATAGTTAAATTTTCTGATTGGTAACCAATGTAAGCGTAGGTAATGTTGATGTTTGTATCTGCTGGTACACGTAACTCATAATATCCTTGTTCGTCTGTTTTAGTGGCAATACTTGTTCCTTTTACACTAATGGTAACTAACGGAAAAAGCTTGCCTTCTTCGTCTTTTACTGTACCAAAAACAACTGCTTTTTGTTGAGCATAAACCAATTGTACTACAAAACTAAAAAAGAAAAACAATAAGATTTTTATTCTCATACCTGCAAGAACGAACAATTATACCTCGAAGGTATCTAAACGTAATTTTTTAAGTTCCGCAATCATGTCAATTGGATCTTCTGCCGCAAATACTGCATTACCGGCAACCAATACATCGGCACCTGCTTTTATTAAAGCTAAAGCGTTTGTTTTACTCACACCACCATCAATCTCTATTAACAAATCAGTTTGTTTGGCTTCGGCCATGGCTCTAAGCTTTTTAATTTTCTGATAAGTATTTTCTATAAATTTTTGTCCACCGAACCCTGGGTTTACACTCATTAAACAAACTAAATCAACATCTTCAATTATATCTTCTAATAAATCAACTGAGGTATGAGGGTTTACTGCAACGCCCGCCTTCATTCCTAATTGTTTAATGGCAGAAATGGTTCTGTGTAAATGAGTACATGCTTCTATATGTACCGTTAACACATCGGCACCTGCTTTTTTAAATTGTTCCAAATAACGATCAGGATCTACAATCATTAAATGCACATCTAATGGTTTTTTAGCGTAATGTTTAATAGCTGTTATAACCGGAAAACCAAAAGAAATATTAGGTACAAATACCCCATCCATTACATCTACATGAAACCAATCAGCATTACTTTCGTTTACCATTTCAATATCAGATTGTAGGTTGGCAAAATCTGCCGACAAGATAGAAGGAGCAATTAAGTGTTTCATTTGTTAATTTTTATAAGCTCAAAAGTACGGTTTATCCTTTATTTGACAATATTAAATCCATAAATATACCCGTTCGGTATATCTAGTACTAAAATATGGCAAGGTTTATGTATTATTGCTTTAGAAAGAATAAAAAATTACATTACTGATATCTTTTAAACGACTATAACAGAATATAAATATGAGAAAACTAACCTTATCCCTGGCGCTAATTGTTGCAGGTTTTGCAAGTTCAGTAGCACAAGATGTACAATCATCTAAAACAGTAAACATTTCCTTCTATTCTTCGGCACCATTAGAAGATATTGAGGCAAAAACATCAAACGGTACTTCAGTAATTACTACTACAAAAAACGAGTTCTTTTTTTTAGTACCTATTAAATCCTTCACCTTTAAAAGTTCATTAATGCAAGAACATTTTAATGAAAACTACATGGAAAGTGATAAATATGCAGATGCACGTTTTAGTGGAAAAGTAAACGAAACCATCGACTGGAAAAAAGATGGAGTGTACAATGTTACAGTTACAGGAAAGCTAACTGTGCATGGTGTAGATAAAGATCGTACCATACCAGGAACAATTACTGTAAAAAATGGTAGCATCAGCATCCTAACAAAATTTGACATTTCTTGTAAAGAGCATGGCATTAAAATTCCATCTATGATGTCTGAGAAAATTGCTGAAACCGTTGCAGTTACTGTAAATGGAGTATATACTCCATTTGTTAAGAAATAATTTAATTTATAAAATACCCCATTAAAAAAGGGAATGTTCTTGATGAACATTCCCTTTATTTTTGCAATTAAGCTGAACTTAATTATTTGTTGGAGTTTCTGTATTTCTCTCAGGTCTTGGAATTAATGCTTTTCTAGAAAGCTTTAATTTACCTGTTTTCTTATCTACTTCAATAAGTTTAACTCTCACCTCTTCACCAACTTCCATTACTCCTTCCATCGTTTCATACCGTTTCCAGTCGATTTCTGAGATGTGTAATAAACCATCTTTACCTGGTAAAATCTCCACAAAAGCACCAAAAGGCATAATTGATTTCACTTTACCTTCGTAAATTTCGCCAACTTCTGGAACGGTAGTCATTCCTTTAATTTTAGCAGTTACTTTGTCAATAGCCTCTTTATTGTCGGCATAAATTTGAACAATACCTTGGTTATCTTTTTCTTCAATGCTTATTGTAGCACCACTTTCGCGTTGCATTTCTTGAATAATTTTACCTCCTGGGCCTATAATTGCACCAATAAACTCTTTAGCCACTCTAATTTCTACAATACGAGGTGCGTGTGCTTTATAATCTTCACGTGGAGTTTCAATAGTTTGGATCATTTCATTCAAAATGTGAGCACGACCTTCTTTAGCTTGTAATAAAGCTTCCATTAGTGTGTCATAAGATAATCCATCAATTTTTAAGTCCATTTGGCAAGCGGTAATACCGTTTACGGTACCAGTTACTTTAAAATCCATGTCGCCTAAATGATCTTCATCACCTAAGATATCAGATAATACTGCATATTTACCTGTTTTAGTATCGGTAATTAAACCCATTGCAATACCAGAAACTGGTGCTTTAATTTTCACACCGGCATCCATTAATGCTAAGGTTCCAGCACAAACTGTTGCCATAGATGAAGAACCATTAGATTCTAAGATATCAGAAACAATACGGATTACGTAAGGGTTCTCTGCATCGCTTGGTAACACTTGTTTTAACGAACGCATGGCTAAGTTACCATGGCCAATTTCTCTACGACCAGCACCTCTATTTGGGCGAACTTCACCTGTAGAGAAACCTGGGAAATTATAATGTAATAAGAATTTGTTATATCCGAAGAACATTGCACCATCAATCATTTGCTCATCTGTTTTAGCCCCTAAGGTAACAGTGGTTAAGGATTGTGTTTCGCCACGAGTAAATATTGCTGAACCGTGTGCAGAAGGTAAATAACCAATTTCCGACCATATTGGGCGAATTTGTTTGGTATGTCTACCATCTAAACGAATTCCTTCTTCTAAAATTAAATTACGAATTGCTTCTTTCTCAATATCATGGTAGTATTTTTTCATTAACCATGAATAAGCAGATTCTGCCATTTCTTCTTCAACTGTTGCTTGGAATTCATCGCGTATAGCACGAAATGCTACTGAGCGCTCATCTTTTCCTAATGCTGATTTTGCAACATTATATATACGATCGTATGCAAACTCACGAATTTTAGCCATTAACTCAGGGCGAGCTTCTGGTTCATGTTGGTAAGTACGTTTTGTTTTAGCACCAACTTTAGCTACTAAATCTAATTGTGCTTGAACTTGTAATTTTATTGCTTCATGTGCTACGCGAATTGCTTCAGCCATTTCTGCTTCCGAAACTTCTTTCATTTCGCCTTCAACCATACAAATATCTTGAGCATTACCTGCTACAATCATATCCATATCAGCCGTTGCTATTTCAGAAATCGTAGGGTTTACTACAAATTTACCATCAATACGAGCAACGCGTACTTCAGATATAGGTCCGTTAAATGGAATATCCGAAATGCTTATCGCTGCAGATGCTGCAAATGCTGCAAGAGCATCTGGCATAATGTTTTTATCAGCAGAAATTAAAGAAATCATTACTTGTACGTCAGCATGATAATCTTCTGGGAACATCGGGCGTAATGCACGATCAACCAAACGACAAATCAATACTTCGTAATCTGATAATCTAGATTCACGTTTTAAGAAACCTCCTGGGATACGTCCTGTAGAAGCATATTTCTCTTGATAATCAACGGATAAAGGTAAGAAGTCCGTTCCTTCTTTTGCATCTTTTGAAGATACTACTGTTGCTAACAACATGGTATCTCCCATTTTAACCACTACAGATCCATCAGCTTGTTTAGCTAATTTCCCTGTTTCGATAGAAATCTTTTTTCCATCTCCCATTTCAAACTCATGGGTAATTCCAATTTTCGACATATTATTTTTCTGTTATAATCGGGGCAAAGGTACTGATTTTTCTTTATTTATGCTTTTATTGCTAAAAACGAAAAAAGCCGTTCCGAAATAAATCGGAAACGGCTCTTAAAACATAAAACATGAAAAAATTATTTACGAAGTTCTAATTTCTTCACAATCGCACGGTAACGCTCAATGTCTTTGTTCATTAAGTAATTTAACTGTGCACGACGCTTACCTACTAATTTCGTTAAGGCCAATTGTGTTGAGAAATCCTTCCTGTTTTTCTTTAAATGCTCTGTCAAGTGCGAAATTCTGTAAGAGAATAATGCAATTTGACCTTCAGCAGTACCTGTATCGGCATCGCTTTTTCCATGAGATTTGAAAATCTCTTTCTTTTTGTCTGTACTTAAATACATTCTTGAATGATACTAAAGTGTAATTTATTTGATTATTTATATTATTGGACAACAAAAATACAGCAATCTTCTGAATTTTGAAAGGAAAGAGGCAGAATTATTTTAAAATGCTTTTAATAGTGTATCAAAGGCGGTTTTTTAAAAAAATTACGAATTACGAATTAAAGAAGTTTTGTGCTAATTGCATGGTTAACCATCAAATTAATTAAGAAATCTATCTATTTTACCGTATTTTCGCCCAAATTCGTAATTAATAATTCGTAATTAACATGAACTATTCACGCTTTGAAACCGAAATGCAAGTTCGCCCAGACGACATCGATATGAACCAACACGTGCATAATTCGAGGTATTTCGATTATGTGCTGGCAGCTCGATATGACCAGATGGAGAAACATTATGGCTTCCCGATGGAGAAATTCTTAGCCCACAACTTCGCTTGGGTAATAAGTAAGGCAATTATTGAATACAAACGCCCATTAGGTTTAGGCGATCATTTTGTAGTAAATACAGGCATAAAAGAGATGCTCCCGAAAGGCTGCATCGTAAGTTTCCATATCAATAGTAAAAAAACAGGCAAACTATGCTGCGACGGGGAATTTTACTATACTATGATTAGTATGGAAACAGGGCGCGGAGAACTCATTCCTGAATGGATTAGAGAACACTATTCTATTTAAGAATATCCTCTATTAAGGCACCGTAAAAATCGGTCATGCTCATACCTGCTGCCCTAACCTGCTGT
This sequence comes from Sphingobacterium thalpophilum, assembly GCA_943371425.1. GTDB lineage: Bacteria > Bacteroidota > Bacteroidia > Sphingobacteriales > Sphingobacteriaceae > CAJBVG01. The sequence continues at coordinate 92,922 of CALRUR010000011.1, read as the reverse complement.
GGTATAATGCTATTTTGCGACTGACCAGGTACGGTATTTACTTCTAATACGTACATTTTATTGGATTCTTGCTCTAAGATATAATCAATTCGAACCACTCCTTTACAATTTAAACGCAAGTAAATCTGCATCATAGCATTTTTAACTCGGCTTAACTCCTCCTCGTTCATACGCCCTGGTGTTATCTCGTTCGTTACCCCGTCTGTATATTTTGCTTCGTAGTCAAAAAACTCTTTGCTCGAAACAATTTCAGTACAAGGCAATACATTTACAACAGACCCTAATTTGTATAAGCCAATGGTAAACTCTCGCCCACCAATAAACTCTTCTATTAATACCTGGGTATCTTCTTTAAACGCTTTATCGAGTGCCTCTTGCAACTCCGAAGCTTCCTTCACCTTACTCATGCCTATGCTACTTCCACCGCTGTTAGGCTTTATAAATAATGGAAGTTTTAAGCTCGAAAGAATTTCTTCTACCATATAATTCTGGTCGGAAAATAATTGTAATGAACGGGCAATGTGTACATCATTTATACCATCAATAATACTTTTAGTATAGGCTTTGTTCATTGTAATTGCAGAAGTGGCCGCATCACAAGTGGTATAAGGCATGCCTATCATATCAAAATACCCTTGCAACTTCCCATCCTCGCCAGGTGTACCGTGTATGATGATAAAAGCAGCATCAAAATTTATTTTAGTATGATTAACTTGTATAGAAAAATCATTTCGATCTATTGCATGAGCTTGTTCATTTTCGTCGATAAAGCGCCACGATTCCGAATCGATAACAATTCTATAAACTTCGTATTTATTTTTATCGAGATGTGTATAAACGGTTTGTGCACTTTTCATAGATACTACAGATTCTCCAGTGTATCCACCTGCAACTAAGGCTATTTTCTTTTTCATTAAACTATTTTTGTATCGAAAAAAATTCTTCTTAAAAAAACGAAAAAAAATGCGAATTATATACTATTTCGGCTGATATTTCTTTTAAAATGATAAGATTTCTTTATGTTTGAATAGATTTATGAGAAACTTCATCCAATTCCTCAAAAGTAAAGCTTTTAGAATTCATTTAGCCATAGCACTGGGTTCCATTGCGCTATTGTTGTTTATAGTATTTAAATGGTTAAATATTTACACACGCCATGCCGAAACCATAAGTGTACCAGATTTAAAAGGGATAGAAATTGTGGAGGCAATGGATTTATTAGATCAACAAGGATTTAAGTATGTAATTGATAGTATTTACACAGAACTTGGAGCGCCCAATACTGTATACGAACAAGAACCAGAAGCCAACGCTTTGGTGAAAGAAAATAGAACGATTTATTTAACCATTGTTTCTGGTAGCGCCCCAACGGTAAAACTTCCAGACTTAATAGATGTTTCGTTTAGAGAAGCAAAAGCAATATTAGAAAGTTATGGCATTAAAGTTGGTCAGTTAATTTACAAACCCGACTTAGCTCAAAATGCTGTTTTAGGAATACAATTTAAAGGCACGACGGTAGGCAAGGGATTTGTACTTTCTAAAGGAGATGTGGTTGATTTAATTTTGGGTGATGGCTATGGCAATTTAAAAGTGGTAATACCCAACCTAGTGGGCTTAAGTTATGACGAGGCTTTATTTGTGTTACAAGGTTCGAAATTATTAATAGGCAGTGTAATTTTTGATGGCAATAATAACGATACCTTAAATGCCATTGTTTATAGGCAATCGCCAGAATCGAGCACAGATACGATCATGAATAAAATCTCACAAGGAGAAACCATCGATATTTATTTAAAAGTTAAATAAATATAATTTTGCGCCTCTAAAAACGTTATGAGCTATTTAAACATGAAGAGATTTCTATTATTCAGTATAAGTTTTTTGCTTTTTACCAATTTATATTCGCAAGAGTATACGCAAGCCATGCGTTATTCGGCAATGTTAAACAATGCGAATAAAGAATATGAGTTAAACAAAGCGACTCATAAACAATTGGCAGATACCCTCGGTCTTCCTTTCTTCGACGATTTTTCTAATAATAGCATTTATCCAAATCAACAAAAATGGATGGATAGAAATGTATTTATCAATAATAATTTTTCTAAACAGCCCCCTAGTAAAGGAGTTGCAACCTTTGATGGATTTGATGAGAAAGGTAAACCATATGTAGAATCTGAATTTGCCTATGGTTTATGCGATACTTTAACCTCCGCTCCTATTGATTTAAATTATCCAGCATCTGATTCTATCTATTTAAGCTTCTTTATACAACCACAAGGCTACGGAAGGCAACCTGCAATTAATGATTCGTTGATTTTAGAATTTATGAATATAACAACCGGTAAGTTTGTTAAAATTGCCAGTTGGCCGGGTGCAAAATCATATAGTTTCAAACAAATTTTAATTCCGATAAAAGACACCACGTATTTGAAAAGAGGATTTCAATTTAGATTTAAAAATAAAGGTTCGCAATACGGTGCCGATGATCATTGGCATTTAGATTATGTGCGTTTACATACCAATAGAAATGCAAACGATACTTTAATACAAGACGTTTCTATTAACTCTAATGCAACGCCATTACTTAATCCTTATTCTGCAATACCATGGAATCAGTACGATGCAAACCTATTGGCAGAAAATCATTTTGTTGATATTAAAAATAATTTTGCATCCTCATCTAACGTAGATTTTACTTTTAAATCTTATTTAGAAGATACAAAACTCGACTCCGTAACAAAAGGTTTATTTTTACCAAGCGGTGCAACCTCTAACGAGGAATCTAGAAAAGTAATAATACCAACACCCGCTGGGCCGTTTAATGTAATTACTACCTATACTGCTAGTACAACCAATGATTTTATTGATGTTAACGACACGTTAAAGGCATTACAACAATTTAAAGATTATTATGCTTATGATGATGGTACTGCGGAAGATGGGTATGGCATAACTGCACCTGCCAATGGTAGATTTGCCTATGAGTTTACAACTAAAAATGAAGACACCCTTACGCATGTTCAATTTCATTTTACTCAAAAACAAGTGCCTTTAGTAAATGAAATTTTCACCTTAACTGTTTGGAAAAGCATTAATCCTGAAGTTATTTTGTATCAAAAAACTTCACAAGAACCTTTTTATATTGATAGCTTAAATGGATTTACTACATATGATTTAGATTCTACTTTATTAGTAAATGGTACCTTTTATGTAGGTTGGATACAAGCAACAAATTTCTTTATGAACATAGGTTTTGATAGAAACTCTGTACATAGCAATTTTATGTATTACAAAGTAAATGCTTTGGGTTGGCAACAAAGCTCATTAGCTGGAACTGCTATGATACGTCCTGTATTTGCTGATAAATTGCTGACAGGAATTACCTCCAATAAAAAAAATAATAATGATTTTAGCTTATTCCCAAATCCTGGGAATGGTGCTATTTCTATTAAATTTAATTCATCAATACCATCAGAAAGCATTACAAATATTAAGATATTAAATTTACAAGGGCAAGTGTTGTATACTAGTTCGGATATTGAAAACATAAATATCGAATTACTTCCTAAAGGATTGTACTTAGTTCAAATTATTGGAGAATACAACCAGGTTTTAGGAACTCAGAAATACTTAAAAAATGACTGATATTTCTGCAGAACAATTAAAAGATAAAATTAACAAAAGCGAGCCCCTATTTATTCTTGATGTTAGAGAAAAATTAGAGTATTACACTTATAATATTGGGGGAATGCACATTCCTTTAGGTCAGCTTAGGGAGCAACTCGATAAATTGCCAGAAGATCTTCATACTGAAATTATTGTAGTTTGCCAGAAAGGCATCAGGAGCAGAACTGCTCAAACACTTTTAATACAAGAAGGTTATACAAATATCAAAAATCTTAAGGGAGGATTATCTGCTTTCCATCGAATTTGATATTTTTATGCAAATGTACATTCGTAAAATTTTCATTTATTCAACATTTCTCATTGCATTTATAGGCATTGCCTTTTTTAATGTGCATTGTGCCAATGAAACAAAAGTTGAAGCAGCTGTATATAAAAACCATGCTGAAGGAGTGCAATATGTGGGCATGAATACCTGTAAAGGTTGCCATAGCGGCATTTACGAAACATTTATAGAAACAGGTATGGGCAAATCTTTTGGTGCTGCTACTGCCGAGAAAAGTGCAGGTAAATTTGGAATGCATGCTGTTATATACGACAAAGATCTAGACTTTTATTACCGCCCCTATTTTGAAAATGAAACAATGTATATTATGGAATATAGATTGGAGGGTAAGGATACAGTACATAAGAGAATAGAAAAGGTTGATTATGTAGTGGGATCTGGACAACATACCAATTCGCATATGTTTCAAAGCAATGGGTATTTTTACCAAATGCCCATGACCTTTTACACTCAAAAACAGAAATGGGATTTACCTCCGGGTTTTGAAGCTGGGCATAATTCTCGTTTCAGCAGAACTATTGAATTAGAATGCATGAGTTGCCATAACGCCTATCCTTCTTTTGTACCTGGCTCTAAAAATAAATTTGCAAGTGTATTACAAGGCATAGATTGCGAGCGCTGCCACGGCCCTGGAGAGTTGCATGTTAAAGAAAAACAAAGCGGTACAATTGTAGATACGGCAAATGAAATTGATTATAGCATCGTAAACCCTAAAAAACTCCCCTATGATTTACAGGTAGATCTTTGTCAACGTTGCCACTTACAAGGTAATGCTGTTTTAAAAGAAGGTAAGACATTTTTCGATTTTAAACCAGGGCAAAAACTTTCGGACTATATGGATATATTTTTACCAAGATACAAAGGTGAAAAAACGTTCATAATGGCCTCTCATGCTGATAGATTGAAGCAAAGTAAATGTTTTATAGAAAGTAATAAACAGAAAATAAATACCAACAAGAAAAAATACACAAACAGTGTGTTCGATAATACTCAAAGCTCATCATTTACTTGTATAAGCTGCCATAACCCGCATGTAAGTGTAAAAGTAACGGGCGATGCACAATTAAATAATGCTTGTAACACTTGCCATGGAAACAAAGAGTATGCAAGTTTAAAAGTTTGTACTGAGAAAATAGAAGCACGCAAAATTAACAACGATAATTGTTGGAAATGCCACATGCCAAGTTCCGGAACCGTTGATATACCACACGTAACAGTACACGACCATAAAATACAGATACCATTAAAAACGAAAGAGAAAGAGGAGATTAAAACATTTATAGGATTGGCAGCCATCAATAATCCGATGCCAGATAACCATGTTATAGGAGAAGCCTATTTATCTTATTTTGAAAAGTTTGAAAACAAACCAGAATTCTTAGATTCTGCAAATAATTATTTCAATAAAAAAGGAAATTATACTCCGGTTCATTTTTATAATAACATGATAAGGTTGTATTACTTGCAAAATAATTACAGAGCTGTGGTAAATAAAGCGAAAGAGCAAGCGGTGTTGTATAGTAAAGATGCTTGGACATTATATAGAATTGCGGAATCTTACAATAATTTGAGTGAGAATAAAGAAGCTTTAAATTACATAAAAGCAGCAGTAGATGCTGCGCCCTATATTTTAGAATTTAGAAATAAACTAGGAGTAATAGCTTTAGCAAATAATGATATACAATTGGCTAAACAAAGCTTTGAATTTATTTATAAAGAAAATCCTAAGTTTGTGTCGGCACTTTCTAACCTCTCTTATATTTATTTACAAGAAGGAAATATAAATGAGGCAGAAAGCTTAATTGATAGGGCTATAAGCTTAGATCCTGATTATGAACAAGCCTTGTTTAATAAAGCAAGTATATACATGTTCAGGAATGATAAGCTTGCAGCTATTAAAATAATAAAAAGAATACTGAAAAGAAATCCGAATAACGAAAAGGCAAAACAAGCTTTAATGAGCATAGGTTAATATGAAAAGAAATAAAAAAATACTATTAATAATTTTAATGATATTGATATTTATTGGAGGCGGAACTGCCATCCATTTTTACAATACCTTATTTAGTTCGAATGTGCAGAAAGAAGCAGACGAATACTTGTACATACCAACAAAATCAAGCTTTGAGGATGTGGTTAGAATCATCAAAATAAATAATATTATACAAGATGATGAAACGTTTGCATGGGTTGCCAAGCGGATGAAATATACCAAGGTAAAACCTGGTAAATACAAAATTGAAAAAGGGATGAGTAACATTGAATTAATTAGAATGTTACGTGCGGGTAAACAAGAGCCAGTAAAAATTCAGTTCCAGAACATCCGATTGAAGAAAGATTTTGCGGGTTATATTGGTTCTCAATTAGAATTAGATTCGACAAAACTATTGAGTATGTTGGATAGCATGGATCTATTAAGAGAACTTGGCTTCGATGAAGACAATATATTTTGCATGTTTATACCTAATACTTATGAGTTTTATTGGAATACTTCTGAAGAAAAATTTATCAATAAAATGAAAGAAGAATACGATAAATTTTGGAATGCAGAACGTACACAAAAAGCAGAAAAAATTAATTTAAGCAAAACAGATGTAATTATATTGGCTTCTATTGTAGACCAAGAAGCCTTGGTAAATGCTGAACTTAAAAGGGTTGCAGGAGTATATATGAACAGGTTGAATAGAGGAATGAAATTGGAAGCAGACCCAACTGTAATTTTTGCCATTGGCGACTTTAGTATTAAAAGAGTGTTAAACAGGATGCTTCAATACGATTCGCCTTACAACACTTATAAATACAATGGTTTGCCACCAGGACCTATATGTATGCCATCTGTAGCAGCTATTGATGCTAGCTTAGCTTATGAAAAACATAATTACATTTATTTCTGTGCTAAAGAGGATTTTTCTGGCTACCATAATTTTGCTAGTAACTTAGCACAACACCAGGTTAATGCGAGGAAGTTTCAGCAGGCCTTAACCAAACGTAGGATTATGAAATAATTACGAATTACGAATTACGAATTACTGGTGCTTTCTAATTACTAATTACTAAAGACTAACGACTAAAATGTTCACAAGCGAGACAAAAATAAGAGTACGATACGGCGAAACCGACCAAATGGGATATGTTTATTACGGTAATTATGCTGAATTTTACGAGGTAGCAAGGGTTGAGATGCTTCGAAAATTAGGTTTAACCTATAAGTGGATGGAGAGTACAGGTATTATGATGCCGGTATTGGAACTGAAATGTAAATACATTAAACCTGCTTATTATGATGATGAGATCACTATAAAGGTGATGGTGAAAGAGCTTCCATCAACTAGAATTATATTTAACTACGAGCTTTATAATGAGCAAGGCGAATTAATAAATTTAGGCGAAACTACTTTGGTGTTTGTTAATATTGAAACTAAAAGACCTACCGTTGGCCCCGCAGAATTTATGGAAAAGTTGAAAGTTTTTTATGAATAAAATAAAAGCATGGTTGTGGCATTTGCCCTTAGTGGCAAGAATAGTAGAACGTAGCAAACATACTAGTTTGATAGGTTTCGAAGGATTGCCCATTTATACCGTGCTCGATTTTTTCTTTAAAGAAATACAGAAAGAACATTTAAATACTAAATCCACTTCACTTGCCTTTTCCTTTTTCTTGGCCATATTTCCGGCAACCATCTTTTTATTTACACTCATCCCCTATATACCCATCAATAATTTCCAAGATCAACTCTTAAATATTTTAGCACAAGTACTACCGGCCACCGCTTTTGAGGCCGTTCAAACAACCTTAACCGACATTATTAAAAACCAAAATGGCGGCTTGTTAACTTTTGGTTTTATTGCAGCTCTATTTTTCTCATCAAACGGCATTATGGCTTTAATGAGGAATTTCAATAAGGCTTCCTTAATGCTCGACAAGCGTCCCGCTTGGAAAAAAAGAAGAACTGCTATTTTATTGACCTTTGTAATTTCCATAATGCTAATTATTGGAGTAAGTTTAATTGTAGCAGGTAATTATATCATAAGCATATTAGAGCAATACGAATTATTTAAAGGAGCTTTTATTAGGTACTCTTTAGTGGCACTTAATTGGATAATTATTTTATTGCTATTTTTCAGCATCATCTCAACTTTATATTATTTTGCACCTGCTGCAACAAAAAAATTCAAATTTATTTCAGCAGGCTCAAGTCTTGCAACACTTTTATCTATTGGGAGTTCCTCTGGTTTTGCATTTTATGTAAATAACTTTAATAGTTACAATAAAATTTATGGCTCGATTGGTACTTTAATAGTAATAATGATTTGGTTGTATTTAAATTCGATGATTTTATTGATAGGATTTGAATTGAATGCGAGCATCAAAATACTCAAACAAAACCTCCCAGAACCTGTGAAGAAACGAATGGGAAACAGGTTGAGAGAATTATGAATTGTGAATTAGTATTCAATCCTCACATGGTAAATACTCATGAGCATTTCTTTAAAGAGCTGTTTAATGCGATGAACTTCTTTAATAGAAATATCAGAATTTATTAATTGCTTTTGGTTGATTTTGTAGTCGATTACTTTTTCTACAATGTCTGAAATGGTTTTAGCATCGTGCTGTTTTAAGCTTCGTGAAGCTGCTTCTACACTATCGGCCAACATTAACACTGCTTGCTCTTTAGAGAAGGGAATAGGCCCTGGATATCTAAAAATATTTTCGTTGATAGAAGCTTCAGGATAGTTCTTTAAAAAAGATTGATAAAAATAATCGACCCTGGTATTACCATGGTGGGTACGAATAAAATCGATAATGTCTTTAGGTAATTGATTTCTAGTGGCAGTTTCTATACCTGCATACACGTGTCTAATAATTATTTTAGCGCTCTCTTCATAAGGCAGCTCATCATGTGGGTTGGTACCTTGCTGCTGGTTTTCGATAAAAAACTGGGGAGTTTCCATCTTACCAATATCATGATACAATGCCCCTGCCCTTACTAGCAAAGCGTTTCCACCGATTTCAAAAATAGCTGCCTCAGCTAAATTTGCTACTTGTAAAGAATGTTGGAAAGTACCTGGGGCTTTGTAAGAAAGTTCGCGTAACAATGGATTATTGATATTGGTGAATTCCATTAAGGTTACTTCTGTAGTAATTCCGAACAATTTTTCGAATGCATATATTAATGGATAAGCAATTAAGGATAAAATTACACTCACTAAAAACCATACTAAATGCGACCAATCTATGTTTAAAAAAGAACCCTCATGTATAATAGAAATACCTATATAACCCACCACATACGTTGCATATATAAGTAATGCTGATAATAAAAACTGCGAACGCTTTAATAAATTTTTAATACTGTTAATGGCAACCATACCAGCCGTTATTTGTAAGAAAATAAACTCGTATCCGTTTGGTACAAAAAAACCAGCAACTACCACCACTAATAAATGTATATAAAGCGCTAAGCGAGTATCAAAAATCACTCGAATTATAATTGGCACAATGCAATAGGGTATAAAATACAAACTAGGCAAATTCATGCGCAATGCCCATGAAAGTACCACCAGCATAAAAGTTACGATTAATAAAATGATAAACATTTTACGGATATCGGCATAAATATCTTTCCTAAACATGGAAAGAAACACCATCAATAAAACTAAAATTAAACCCACTAAAATACCTTGACCTAAACTCACTATGTATTTATTCCCTAGTATCCCTAACCTTCTGTCGTATTCGTTTTTTAAAGACTCGAGCACATTATAAATTTGTTGGTCGACCATACGCCCTCTATCTACAATAACTTCACCCGATCTTACCATACCCCTGTAATCGGAAATATTGCTTAATTTCTCTTTCAGTATTTTTTCATTCAACTCTTCATTGTAAATAATATTTTCGGTAAGTGCTTGTTGCAATGCTGGCGACAATACAGAGGTATCTATATCTACAGCAATATTTAATAATGAATTGTGTAACTGACTAACCGCCGATTTGTAATTGTACAGTGTATTAATACTAGTTGAACGGGCCTCATTATTTCTCACAACATAAATAAGATCTTGCTTTTCATTCTCGATGTTTACAATTGAAATTACACCTTTATTATAAATAGATAATAATAGATTCTCCCCATACAATACATTCTTTTTATAAGTTGATTTATCTATACTACCATATTTTGCGAGCCATAAATTATAGAATTCGTTCCTAAATACCACTAAACTATTTTTCTCCACCTCCGTGTTTAATTCGTAAAATGGAGCTAATTGGTTAGTAATTTCGCGCTTTTCTAGCTCTATTTCAGCAGAAGCTTTTTCAATAGCAAAATCAAAGGGTGCAATTAATTGCTCATGCATCCAAGGTTTTCCCTTATCAAACTCATACTTAAACTTTCTGCCTTTTGGTAGGGAAACCACTATTACACACACGCAAGCAAACATTAATAAGTATTTTATAATGTCTTGGCGAGTGGTAGTTATAGGTGCTTTGTTGCTCATTTATTAGTGTATTGTGAATCAATAAATATACGAATAGTACCTATGTAACAAGCATAAAATATAAACTACCGTATGTTATTTACCCTAAAATATTACCAAAAATCCGAAAAAAACAGCCAAAAATCTAAAAACAGGTCGACTAGAAAGTGAATGAAATACTTTTGAATAAAAAAGTCATGAAAAAAATATACTTAGTTGATGATAATGATACGATTCAACAATTCTTAAGTTTTAGATTATCGGGCAAATACGATTTAAGTATTTACCCAGATGCTACTTCTATTTATAACCAATTAAGGTTTGATAAGCATTTACCAGATTTATTGGTAATTGACATTGGATTACCCGATATGAACGGTGTTGAATTAATTGATAAAATTAAAAGAAGCAATTTCTTAAAACACATTCCAATTATCGTATTGTCTGGTGCGAATAAAAGTGATGTCAGAATAGATGCACTAAAAGCTGGAGCAGAGTACTTCATGTTAAAACCTTTCAACCCTTCTGAATTTGAATTAGTAATTCAAAAATTTATTGATAAAAGCATATCCGCTTAATTATGAAAAACCCAATAGAAAAATACTTGTTCATTGGTGCTAATCCATACGAACATATTCAGGATGAACTGCACAAAGAAGGTGTTCTTATCTATACTCTTCAGTCGTATTTATCGGGTATCGATTACTTGAATAATTCTAATAACCAAGATTTTTCGGCTATTGTAATAGATACATTCAATATTAATTATGTATTTGTTGAAGAATATATAAAGAAGTTAAAGACCATCAACAAAAGAATACCTGTAATTGCCATAGGAAACAAAGGAAATAAGTTTGAATACGAAGCAAAAATTGCAGGATTCGACGATTGCATTTTTTTTAATACACAATTTAATGAGCTACAAACCTTAAGCAAAGAAATTAAAAATACAATGCTTAACGATTTCAAAAACTCAAGCATTCAACCTAAAGTTTATAAAATCCCATTTGATAAACGATTAATTGATATCCTAGGTTCATTTGTTCTAATTACTTTATTATCGCCAGTTTTTCTATTCATTATGATTTTAATAAGGCTAGAATCTAAAGGCCCTATTTTCTATTATTCTAATAGAACTAGTTCTGGATACAGAATTTTTAAGTTTTACAAATTTAGATCGATGCGTGTAAATGCCGATAAAGAATTGTCGAAAATTCAAAACATGTATCATGAAAAAACAAATACGGTAGAACTAAGTAAAGCAGTATTAAACACTGAATTATTAAGTGATGAAGGCTTCATAAATGAAGAAACATACATTGAACAATTAAAGGAATTAGAAGCAAAACCATTTTTCAAAATTAACAACGACCCTAGAGTTACAAAAGTTGGTAAGTTTTTACGCAACACTAGCTTAGATGAGCTTCCTCAATTATTTAATGTATTAAAAGGCGACATGTCATTGGTTGGTAACAGACCATTGCCATTGTATGAAGCAGAAAAATTAACAACAGACGAATGGGTATTAAGATTTATGGCACCGGCAGGAATTACTGGCTTATGGCAAGTAACAGAGCGCGGTACTAATAAAGTAAAAGAATCTAAACGCAAACAACTAGATAATGAATATGCAAAATCATTTAATCTATTTAACGATATAAAAATATTACTAAAAACTATACCAGCATCCATACAAAGAGAAAACGTTTAAAAAAAAATATATGAATAAATACAAATTTATGCTTGTGTTAATGTTTTATACATTAATAACATCATGCCTTAGCCCCGATTTCCCTTCTTTAGAAGAGAAGAAAGAATTAAAAAATTTAAGCTTTCCAACAGGTTTCGATTGGACTACCCAAAAAACGGTGAATCTAACAATTGATCAGAAACTTACAGATGATGAGTTAAGCTTTAATATTTACTACATGGATTCGGAAGAAAAAATGTCGTTAGGAAACTACAATTTAGCTCGCAATTCCAACATCGAAATACAAATTTCGCTACCTAAAGATTGTAATGAATTATACTTATTGCCACTAAACTCTTTGTATAAAGATGCATTGGTTTTAGCCGCAAAAGATAATATAAATTTAAGTCTTACTAAGGAAGTCTATACCAAATCTATAAAAGGTATGGAGAGTTTAAACAATTTACAGAGTGTAACATATAACAAATCAAATGTTACATTTTCTTACTTATCAGGTTACAATTCATTAGGAGTACCTAATAATTTATTAAGTCCACGTGATAACATATCACAGAGTTTATTAGACGATATAAATGCAAGTTTACCAGAAAGTAGACCTGTAAATTTATTTAACCCTGAATACATTACCACAAAATCATTAGATACAAAAATACTAGCCCCATCAGAGGTATGGATTACATTCGTAACAGAGGGTGCAGGTTGGAGAAATTCTATTGGTTTTTATACTTACGATTTAAACAACCCTCCTACAAGTATAAATAGCATTAATAATTTAACCATTATTTTTCCAAATTCAAGTTTATCTGGAAGCGGTGGTGGATTGCTACCAGGTGATAAAGTAAAGGTTGGTACATTTGCTCCCAATACAGGTATAGGATGGGTACTATTTCCAAGTGGTTGGGATGGTGCTAAAGTAAATTCTGTAAATGAAATAAAATTTTCGAACCCAGCATTTAACACCTTTACTCAAACATTATATTCTCAGCACATGGTATTTTTGAGCGACGAAATTCGTAACTTAATTATACTTGGTTTTGAAGATACAAGCAGACCAGGTGGCGATAACGACTTTAATGATGCAGTTTTTTATATAACTGCTAATCCGTTTGAATCCATAGATATTAGTGATTTAATAAGTGTAAAAACTTCTAAAGACACGGATAAAGACGGTGTACAAGATTATTTAGATGAGTTCCCTACAAACCCAGATTTAAGTGCAGTGGAATATTACCCTAATGATAATTCATATGCTGGTATTGCATTTGAAGACATGTGGCCGACAGTTGGCGATTATGATTTTAATGATTTAGTATTAGACTTTAAATACAATTTAAAGAAAAACAATAGCAACAAAATTTCTGAAATAGAATGTGAATTTATTTTAAAAGCTGTTGGTGGTGCTTATAGAAATGGTTTAGCCTTAACACTCAACTGTTCGCCAAATGTAGTAAAATCGGTAACTGGAAATGAAATTGCTCAGAAAGTATTCAAACTAAATGCTAACGGTACTGAGGATGGACTTAAGAATACGGTAATTCCAATTTTCGAAAATGCATATGATGTGTTTAAAGTATACGATGGTGGATTTATAAATACAGTAAAAGATAAGGAAGTGTATGAACCTAAGAAAATAGTAGTAACTATTAAATTCAATACGCCTCAAAATATTAAAGATTTAGGAACTCTACCATTCAATCCTTTTATAACCGTGAATCAAGATCGAGGTAAAGAAATACACTTACCATTACAATCGCCAACGGATAAAGCTAATTCTGAGTTTTTTGATAAAGATGATGATAATTCTAAATTCTCAGGTTATTACTTAACAAACAAAAATTTACCATGGGCTATTCTTACCTCAGGAAGTTTTGATTATCCTATTGAAAAAGCATCTATTAACACAGGACACTTAAAGTTTGTGGATTGGGCAATAAGCAAGGGTAAAAACAATAGCGATTGGTATAAGGACCTAAGCAATTACAGAAATAACAAAAATATATTCTAACCAATTTCGAACAATATTACTGTTCATCGGGCAAAATAGTCGGATTATCTAAAATCTTAATTCTACAGCGCCGAGAACAGTAATTTTGATTTATTATGAAATACTTAAAAAACATACACACGTATATTTCGAGAAAAAACCTAGCTGGTTCTATATTTGAATTAGAAGGACTAAGATTTTTCTCCTTATTACTTGTAGTAGTTCAACATTTTTCTGAAAGAGTATTAAGATACGGTGAGTATAAATTTGCTGAAAGTAGTATTGAACATCAATTTAGCTATTTTTTAAGCAGAGGCTCCGTTGGTGTTTACTTATTTTTTGCCATTAGTGGTTATGTTTTAACATTACCATGGATTAAAGAAAATAACAGCATTAAAGGTAATTACAAATCATTTATAATTAGAAGATTCAGCAGAATAGAACCTCCGTATTTAATATGGATGAGTGTGTTTTTTGTAGTATTAATTATTAGTTCGAACATCCCAGTAATCGACTTATTTAAACACTATTTAAGTTCGATATTTTACCTACATAACATCGTTTATCAATCGCATAGCATTATTAATCCGGTTGCATGGACCTTAGAAGTAGAACTTCAATTTTATTTAATTGCACCCTTTTTAATAAAGGCAATTTGGACAATTAAAAACATAAACTACAGAATGTTATTTATAGTCGTATTAATTATATTGATACAGATTGTACAATACAATTTTGGATGGTGGCATTTCCCTAATAAAATAACTTTATTAGGATCATTACCTCATTTCTTAGTAGGTATATTAATGGTAAATGTTATTAGTTTAAAAGGCATTAATGTAAAAAAATCTTATGTATTCGATGTATTATTTATAAGCTCTTGGGTCGTATTATCGTATATATGGAGTACAGAGCTCATAAAAAACATTGCATTTAATTTAATTCTATCTCTTTTAATTTTCTCAGCATTCAATTCAATACTAATAAATAAGTTTTTAAAATTTAGGTGGGTTATATTAATAGGGGGAATGTGTTATAGTATTTACTTAATACATCTCCCTTTAATGGAATTTATTTTTCAAAAGATATTAGTTAAGTATGCGATACAAAACTATACGACGTATTTCGTTATCGGGATTATAGTCACTATTTCAATCATTGTTTTCGTAAGTATTTTGTCTTTTATGTTTATTGAAAAACCTTTTATGAAATACAGTGAATCTATTATACCTGATATTATAAAAAAGCTTAAATCTATTAGAATAAATTTTGCTGATAAAAAAATAATAGTTCCAGTGGTAATACTTATATTAATTTCAAATACCACAAATGCACAAGATTTTGATACGAAGAAATTGCAACTACTACCTATTGAACAACTAATAGACAGTGCTATTTCTACAAACCCTACCCTATTAAAACAAAGGAGTAAAAAAGAAATTATCAATCAACAAATTAAACTAAATAGTAAGAACTGGTTAAACCATATTTCCATCACTGGTAATTCATTATATGGAACAGGATCTATTATAGACAATCAGTATACTGCTACAAGCGAAATAGTAAGATTCCAGAACTCTACCAGTATTAATTACAATGTAGGTTTATCTATGAGAATACCATTAAGCAGCGTATTTAATACTAGAAACGAGAAAAATATATTAAAAGAGCAATATAAAATTGTGGAGTATGAAGACGATGAATTATTAAATCAATTAATTAATGAATTAAGTAAAGTATATTATTCTATTATAAATAATTTAAATCAAGCAGAATTAGCTTCAGAAATATTAGAGGCTAACCGAATGAAAATGGAATTATCTGAAACCTTTTTCAAATCTGGTAAAACAGATATTGGTATTTATAAAACTGATTTAGAAAACTATTACAATAGTAAAGCAAAATATTTAGCGCAAATAAATACTTGTAAACAAGAGCTGTATTTATTAAAGAAGATGGTTGGTACTGAAATAATAAAATACTAATACTAAAACTATGAATTTAACAACATTTATCAGGTTAATATTAAAACACTATGGTATACTAATTATATCTGGTTTAGTGATTAGTACGGTAGTATTTTTACTTACAATGGGTGAGAAAAAATTGTACACATCAGATACCTTAATAAACACAGGATTAGTTTCTGGGTACAGTTTAGAAAGCCAGAAAGACAATAAAACAGATTATGCTTATACGAATAATGAAATACAAAATTTAATAAACATTGCAACCTCACATGAAACATTAGAGGACTTAAGTATAAAATTAATCAATAAAATTATTAGGCATACAAATGATACATTAATAAATAATAAGAACTACGAAGATTTTATTGCAGAATTTAACAACGATTTAGTTGATAAAATCAAATCCACTGCAAGTGATAGTTTATCTTATAACATTATAAAATCTGAATTATACAACAATGAAAATAGTGAATTGTATAAATTAGTAAATTCTAAAAACGAATTAATTGGAATTGAACACTTAGAAAATATAAAGGTAGAGAGAGAGGGTAATAGTGATATGATTAGAATTACCTATCAAACTATTGATCCAGGGGTATGTCAGGAAACCTTAAACGAACTTACGAAGCTATTTGTAGTAAAACATAAGAAGTTAAAGAACAATCAATCTAACAATGTATTAGATTTCTTTAAAGAATCTACGGATAATGCGGCAAGAATTTTAGCCAATTCAGAAAATGAGCTTTTACATTTTCAGGTGCAAAATAAAATTATTAACTATTACGAACAAACTCGATTTATTTCTGGTAAAAAGGAAGACTTAGATGAGCAGTTTTATAAAGAACGTATGAATAGTGAGAGTGCAAGTAACTCTATGAAAAAAATACAAGAAGAGCTGGCTAATTATGTAACGATACCAAAACTATATAATAACATTGACTCTATTCGTACAAAATTAAACCTCAACAATAAAAACATTATAGCAAAGCAATTAGACGATTCTGAGAAACATCAAAAAGAAATTAACACACTGAACAATCTTAATTCAGTATTAAAAGAAAAGTTAAAAGAAGCTGCCAACAAAACAGTTTTGAGTAGTTATACTACAGAAGGAGTAGAAACAAAAGAATTAATTAACAGATGGGTTGATCAGTTAATTAAAAAAGAAGAAGCCAACGCACGCCTATCTATAATGAGAAACAGGCAACAAGATTTTGATGAAATTTACTCAAGATTTGCACCGCTGGGTTCGAAGTTGAAACACATAGAACGAACCATTGATGTAAATGAAAAGGAATATTTAGAAAATTTACATAGCTACAACGAAGCCAATTTACATAAGTATAATATGATGATGACTTCTAATTTAACTATTGTAGATAAACCATATTTCCCGGCTAAACCAGAAAAATCTAAAAGAAACTTAATGGTAATAATTGGGTTTGTTGCAGGATTAATCCTATCACTATCCATACTCATTGCCTTAGAATTATTAGATCAAACCTTAAGAAACCCAAATAGAGCCGAAGAAATAGTGGGTTTAGAGTTGGCTGGAGCAATACCAAATACAGAGTCGACCGTAAATCAATTAAACATTAATAAAATAGTAAAAAAGAGTGTTTCGCAATTAATTCAATTTATAGAAATTGAAGGGATGCATAAAGAAAAACTAAACATTACCATTAGTTCTACTAGAGAAAATGAAGGAAAGTCGCATGTTCGAAATTTAATTGAATCGACTTTACAAGAAGAACTAAAAGTAAATTTGTATGAAACAGAAGCATTGCTAGAGGAGCGATTTAACATCAATAAAATTAAAGAATCTGATATTATATTTTTAGTTGCAAAAGCTAATAGAATATGGAATACAGCTGATAAAAAAGCCTTGAACAGGTTAATGAAAGTTGGCAATAAAAATATTTACTTAGTACTTAATGGCATAGAGCAAGACGAACTCGAAGAATTAATTGGTGAAGTACCTAAGGCAAGGTCTAAATTTAGGAAATGGGTAAAACGAGTTACAAATAAGGAGTTTCATACAGAGGGTTTAAAATTAGATGAAGTATAATAAAACGTTAATCTGTTTGAGTTTTCCATCATGGGATGGCGATTACACAAAATCAACCGTGGAATTGATGAAAGAATATTCGAAATTCCAAAAGGTTTTGTTTATTGATTACCCTTATACCCTCTTAGATTTACTAAGAAATAAAAATGCACCTATAAATAGAATACTAAAAGGCAATAGACTTACACCAGAAGATTTTCCAAACTTAAGTATCTATAATCTGCCGGCAATACTCCCCTTTCAACGAATTAAACTGAAGGCTTTATTTAAGTTAATACTATTTGTAAATACCTGGTTAATAAATAAAAGAATTGCAAAGATTAGGAAGAAAGAACAAGTTACCAATGCCGAATGGTTATGTGCATTAAATCCTATAGTGGGTAATCGTGTAGCAGCTGATTATACACATGAAGATTTCAATTATTACTGTTATGATGATATAGCATCTATGCACTGGGTACACACTGAAAATGTTGAAGAAGAAATAAAGTATATAAAAAAGGCTAAAAAAATATTTTGTACCTCCAATAAACTTTTAGAAAAATGCAAAAGTTTTAATAAACAAGTGTATTTAATTGAAAACGGAGTTAATGTAAATATATTTAAAGAGCCTGTGTTTGAACATTCCGAGACTAAAGTTGTTGGTTATATTGGATCTATTGATGATCGATTAGACCTTCCCTTATTAGAGCATCTCGTAAAAACTAACACTGATTACAAATATCATTTTATTGGAAGGGTGCTCGATGAGGACATCAAAACATGCTTAACAAACTACCAAAATGTAGTGTTTATACCTGCCATGGAACCTAGCCAATTAAGCAATTATGTTGCTAAATTTAGCATTGGTATAATTCCATTTGTAAAGAACAAGTTTACCGCAAATATATTCCCTATGAAGGTAAATGAATACTTAGCCATGGGTATACCTGTTGTAAGTACAAACTTTTCTGACCTAAGTTCTTTAGGTTCGATAATTAAAATAGCTAACGATAACAACGAATTTCAAGGGTATTTGGTAGATGAAATACAAACAGATACAGATGCTAAAAAACAGCAGAGAATAGAGCATGCAAAGGCTCAAAGCTGGGGAAATAAGGCATTTCAGATGTATTTAGAATTATCAAATCAGTAATATTTTACCAAAAATCGTGTAAAAATAACCACCTATCTAAATTTAACAGCCCACTTTTCTATTAATAATACTTTTGAATAGAAATAAATGGTAATGTTAAACACAGGAACACATGTAATTAATAGAACAAGCACTAAGATCGTAATCTTAGGGCTTCTTGTATTGTGTTCGTTCGCCATCTCTAAAATTGGGCTTTTAATGGGCTTTTTAACCATTGCCCTGCCACTACTAATCGGAACCTTAGTAGTACTTCTTAAATCGCCTCAAATAGGCTTATACCTTTCATTAGTGATGGCATTTATAAGCTCAGGTCTTGCGCGTTATGTTGATGGGCCCTGGGGATTAAGTATTGACATCATATTATTCATAAGTTTTTTAGGTGTAATTTTTAAAAATGCTAGAAATGGATTATTTAAAAATGCGAATGTAGATATGGTGTATTTAAACATCGCTTGGTTCGCATATTTATGTCTAGAGTTAGTAAATCCTCAATCAATTGGATTCGAAGCATGGTTTTATGCAATGCGAGGAATCGGATTTTATACCCTTTTATCTTCTGTAATAGTATTTATATATGTACGTAATACAAAAGATATCGACAAAATAATTAAATGGGTTGTAGTATTATCAGTTATTGGAACTATATGGGGCCTCCGTCAGAACTATATCGGAGTTGACCAAGCAGAATACAGATGGTTGTATGATGAGAATCATTTTGAAGAGCATGTTTTATTTGGTGTACTTAGAGTATTTTCATTTTATTCTGATGCAGGGCAATTTGGAGCATCTCAAGCAATGATCACTTTGTTTAGTGTAATAATTGCCTTGGGTCCATATAGCACAAAAACAAAATCGATTGCAATTGGAGTAGCTGTTTTAAGTTTAGTTGGATTTGGAATATCGGGCACACGTGGAGCATTAGCAGTACCAGCCATTGGCGGAATTGTTTATCTTATTTTTGCTAAAAATTTCAAAATATTAAGCATTGGCTTTCTTTCAATATTAATTGTTTTTTACATACTTAAATACACCTTTTTATTTCAAGGTGTAGGTCCAGTTCAACGCATGAGAACTGCATTGGATCCAAACAACCCTTCATTAATAGTACGATTTGAAAATCAAAAAACTTTTCATAGGTATTTAAAAGATAAACCAATGGGCGGTGGTGTTGGTTCTGCAGGATTCTGGGGAGCTCGCTTTGCACCTCATACCTTATTAGCTAAGACCCCAACAGATAGTTGGTATGTTAAAATTTGGGCAGAAACGGGTTTAATAGGCATCAGTCTGCACTTCTTTATTCTAGCTTTTATTATTGGACGTACCGGGTACATTGTTTGGAATATTAAAGATGAAAAACTAAAAAATAAAATGCTTGCCATCTATTGCTCTGTATTAGGAATACTAGGCTCTAGTTATGGCAACCAAGTATTCGGGCAAATGCCAACTGGCATGATCATGAATTTGTTTATACCAATATTATTTATATCTAAAAAACTCGACAACTAACATGGAAATAATTATAAATCTATTTATTACCTACCTCGGTATTTCGTATTTGTATACGTTGTTTATGACCGTAACTAGCTTATTTTATAAAGATGCAAAAAGTATAAAATCAAAAACTAAGCACAGTTATGCTATTGTAATACCAGCTTATAAAGAAGATCATGTAATAGCAGAAACAGTGCTAAGTGCAGTTCGCCAGCAATATCAACATAATTTATATAAGGTATTTGTTATTGCAGATCAATTAAAAGAAACAACTAAAAAACTATTATCAGAACTAGGAGCTGTTGTAATAAACGTTGAATTTGAAAAAAGCACAAAAGTAAAATCATTAAAAAAATATTCGGAATTGCATGGTATTGATTATGATTATACGGTTTTATTAGATGCCGATAATTGTATTGAGCCAACTTTCTTGAAAGATATAAATGATAAAATAAATATAAGTAATGCAGAAGTAATACAAGTAGAACGAAAATCTAAAAATCATGAAACAGGTATAAGTTTTTTAGACGCATTTAGTGAATTTGCAAATACAGCCATTCTATCTAAAGGTCCTAATTTATTGAACTTATCATCAAAACTTAGTGGATCTGGTATGATTTTAAAGTCAAGCATCTTCTCTGAATTAATAAGTACTATGAACGGAATTAGTGGTTTTGATAAAGAGATGGAATTGAAACTAACAAAATCCAAAGTTTTTATAAAATATTTCGATACCCCATTTGTATTAGATGAAAAATTAGAAAATGCTTCACAAATAAAAACACAAAGAAGCAGATGGATATATGCGCAATTTGATTATTTACGTAAGTTTTTTAAGTCGGGAATAAAAGCTGCATTACATGGTCAATTAGATCATGCTCATAAAGTTTTCCAACTTGCATTACCTCCACGAGTATTAGGTTTATTAATTCTATTTAGTATAAACCTCATCACACTAATTTTCTCGTCAAATAAATTATTGATAAACTTAACTGTAATAGTTGATCTACTATTTATTAGCTCATATGCAATCCTATTTATTCAATTTATTAAAAACCATAAAATTCCAAAAGGATTATTATTAGAGATATTTAAAGTAGTATTTGGATATATACTAACTATTAAATATTTCAAAAAAGCAGGAAAAGAATTTTTACACACCAAACACAACGTATAAAAATGTTTACAGTAGGCATGCCTTGGGATGTAATATTCATAATAATCATCATCGGGTTTACAATAGGATTTTTAAAATCAAAATCAGAAAACAATGTCAGATAAAAAATATAATATTTTAATGGTGAGTAAAAATATTCCACAAACTTACAAAGGAGGAATACAAACTCATACTTATGAGTTGAGTAAACAACTCATAAAAAACGGACATCGTGTAAACATATTAATGTCGGGATCTATATTTAATAAACAAAAAAGTGTTGACGTAAATGGCATCAATCTAATTAAAATTGCGTATTTACCAGGAAGGTACATCCCTGTATTAAGATTATTTCTCGACGAATTGTTTTTTAACATATCAGCATATTTTTGGATTTTAAGGAATGGGGATAAGTATAATCTGATTCATTTACAAGGAAGAAGTGGATTTCTATATTCATTATTTCCTACAAGAACTCCACATATAGCTACCTACCACGGTTTAGTAAGTAAAGAAAATAAATCTATAAATGCTGTGAGTTTAACTATGCAGTATAAGCTATTTTATTACATAAGTAATTTTATAGAAAGAATATCACTTAAAAAATCAAAGAATTTAATTGTTGTATCTAATTCATTAAAACAAGATATAATTGAAATAACTCAACAAGAAAAAAACTTTACAGTTATACCAAACGGAGTTAACATACCAGCTGTAGATGAAATTGATAATAGTAAAATTAACATCCTCACATTTATTGGTAGAATAGAAAAAACCAAAGGAGTAAAAGATTTAGTAGATGCAATTGAAGAAATTGACTCGAATATTAAATGTGTGTTGATTGGTGATGGTGAATACAAAAAGGAGTTAACAGAGTATGTTAACTCAAATCAAAAATTAAAAAATAAAGTATGGCTTTTAGGTTCATTAAATGCAGAGGAAGTAGGTAAATGGACCGCTTTATCAAAGGTGGTGATTTTGCCATCTTATTATGAAACACAAGGCATTGTATTATTAGAAGCAAATTCTCATAAAAAGCCTGTAATAGCCACCAATATTAATGGTATAAACGAAATAATAGAAGATGGAGTAAACGGACTATTATTTGAAAAAGGGAATGTGTTAGAGTTGAGAGCAAAAATAAATTTGTTATTAAACGACCAAATATTGGCAAAAACACTTGGTATAAATGGGTATAATATGGTGAAAAAATCATACTCATGGAATACAATTGTAAAAGAAACAGAAAAAGTATATAACCAAATCGCTTAATGAAAAAGATAATAACAAAAGCTTCCATATTATCTACTGCATTAAGTAATCAGTTTATAATATTAACATTCAACATTATATTATTTATACTAATTGCGAAATCATTTTCAACAAATGTATTAGCTGCATGGGCCATCTTTCAATCGGTTACCACTATTGTAGATATGATCAGAGTTGGCTTTATTCAAAACTCTTTAATTAATCAGTTAAAATCTAATCCAGAGAATAAATATAATATTATTAAATCTGCTTTGTTAGTTTATGGTTTACTTTCAATCCTTTCTTATATTTCGGTTGTAATAATTTTCCAATTAATATCTACTTATAACACTAACCTTTATGAATTTAAATATGTGTTCTATTATTCGTTTTCTGTAATAGGAATTGGAGCTTTACAATTTATAAATATTATTAAACAAAGTAACGAGAAACATAAAACAATAGCTAAAAACAATTTAGTATGGGTAATATTATCATTCATATTAATAAGCATTTTATACTATTTCGAAAATATAAAACCTAGCACCATCTTAATCACAACAGGTATTACCGCAAGTATTGTAAGCCTTTATTATATTATTAAGCATACTAAATACATAGTTAATGCAAGTGTCGAAAAAATAATTTGCTATAAAATAGTTGATTTCGGAAAATATGTATTTGGAACAAATCTGCTTTCCATGTTAATTAACAAATCGGATATATTTATTTTAAGTATATATAGCCATCCGAGTGGATTAGCTGCCTACCACATAGCTATTAGAATCGCAAATTATTTAGAGATCCCATTAAACGCTGCAGCACAAGTATATTATCCAAAACTACACAGTGCCTTTGGCGATAAGAAAAAATTAAACAAAGTTATTACTGATAGTTTATTAATACAGTGGATATATATAATACCGGCTGCACTCCTACTATTTTTTTTGAGTGAAAACATAATTGGTTTAATAGCAGGATCAGAATACATAGCAGAAGCGAGCACATTATTAAGAATAATTATTCTTGCCTCTTTTATAAAACCAATTGGTAGAACTATGGGGATTGTATTAGATATAAAAGACAGACCAGATTTAAACCTTAAAATTTTAGTGTTTAGCGGTTTACTTTTTTTAGGCTTAGAATTATACCTAGGTAAGAATTTTAGTTCAACAGGTATTGCTGTGGCAAACGTAGTGGCTAGTTGGATTAGCATTGTAACAGCTCAAATATTTATCAACAACAAAATTAACTTTTCAGTAATTAATCCATTATACATTTTTTTATTAAACAAACTAAAAAACAAAACAATATGAACACATTAGAATTAAAATTCGGAAAATCTCAAACCATTACAAGTGATAGAATGCACAAGCATCCACTATTAGGTAAACTTACTAATTATGTATTTGGCTATACCAATCTCGGAAATTATGCCAGATCATTAGTATTCAAAAAAATGATTCATAAACTTCCTACCAACAACTTCACATCGGTATTGGATTTAGGTTGTGGATATGGTGAATATACTTATATGCTAGGCGAAGCAATTGAGCATGCAAATTTTATTGCATTAGACATCGATAGAGAACGTATAGAATCGGTAAAACAAGTAATTGATACAAGAAATTACAAAAACGTAACTGCGCATTTAGGTAAAATAGAAAGTTTAGAAAACAAAAAATTCGACTTAATATATTCTGTAGATGTTTTCGAACATATTAAGGCTGAAGAAATGCCATTTAAAGAAGCATACAATTGTTTAAATGATGGAGGTTTCTTGATTGTAAAGATTCCAAACATTACTCAAAAAACCATATTCCCAGATTCATTATTTAATGAACACCAAGAGTGGTTGGATAAAGAACATATCGGCCAGGTTTACGATTTAAAAGGCTTAGAGCAGAGATTTACAGATGCTGGATTTAGCATTTATTACAGTTCATACTCAGACGGTATACTTTCTAGATTAGGCTGGGAGCTTGCATATTTAGGTAAAAAAGCAGGAATCATTACCCAAGCATTGTCACTTCCAATTGCAAAACTATTAGTAAACATCGATCAGTTTACACATAGTAAAAAAAGAGGTAACGCGATACAGGTTATCGGTAAAAAATTAGCAAAATAATTAGATATGATATCCATCATTGTTGTAAATTATAAGCAAATAGACTTAACTGTTGAACTAGTTAAGTCTATTAGAAACTTATGTATCTACCCTAAATATGAAGTCATTGTTGTTGATAATGAAGCAGAATTCGGTAATGGCGCAAAGTTAACAGAGGTAATAAATGAGTTAATATATGTACCCTTAAGCTATAACTCTGGTTTTGCAGCTGCCAATAATATTGGTGCAAATATTGCACAAGGCGAATTATTATTTTTTGTGAATAACGATACCTTAATAACCTCTGGTGCTTTAAATATATTAGAGAAAACATTACTTAATAACGAAACTGCAGGAATTATTTGCCCAGTAATAAAATACTACGATGAACCGGAGAAGATTCAGTACGCAGGTTTTACGAAAATAAATTCATTTACAGGTAGAAATAAAACCATCAATAATTTCTTATCTAAAAAGGAATACAAAACAGAGTATGCTCATGGTGCAGCAATGCTCATGAAAAAATCATTGTTTGATTTAGTTGATGGTTTTGATGAATCTTATTTCTTGTATTATGAGGAATTAGATTTATCTGCTAAAGTAAAAGCTAAAGGATTTGATATTTATGTTAATTCGAGTGCAGTAATTTACCATAAAGTCTCCTCAAGTACAGGAGTAGATAGTCCTCTAAAAAACTACTATTTAACAAGAAATCGCATTCTTTTTATGAGGAAAAATTTTAGTGTAGCTAATTTCTACGCTTACTTATTATTTCACTTTACGGTTTCTATGCCAGTAAATATTTTAAAATACCTATTGAAAAATAAGATAAATAATCTGAAAAAATACTTGCTAGGTAGTTTGGATGGATTAACTAATAAAATTGGCTACAAAGACTTAAACTAAAAAAATGAACACCTTATATACCCTTTTAATAACATTAATTGGAATAATAGTATACGCATACATTGGTTATGGCATATTGCTTACCTTACTTGTTAAAGTGAAAAGAATTTTTGTTAAAAAATTAGAACATGATACAAATTATGAGCCTACACTATCATTTGTAGTAGCAGCTTATAATGAAGACGCTTATATTCTACAAAAGATTAAAAACAGTTTAGCCTTAGATTATCCAAAAGAAAAAATAGAATTTGTTTTTATAACTGATGGTTCTACAGACAATACAATGGACATTATTAAAATGTATCCAGAAATTAAATTGTATCATAGTAATGAGCGTAGAGGAAAAATTAATGCAATAAACAGAATCCTCCCTCTATTAAAATCAGACATTTTAATATTCTCTGATGCTAATACTGACATTAATGCTGAAGGGTTAAAGAACATAGTGCGTAATTTTAAAAACAATAAAGTGGGTGTTGTTGCAGGTGAAAAGAGGATTTACAAAAATGACGTAAGTTCATCTGCCGAGGGTGAAGGAATTTATTGGAAGTATGAGTCTTATTTGAAAAAATTAGATTCAGAATTATACAGTACGATGGGTGCAGCTGGAGAACTTTTTGCAGTACGTAATTCAGAAATGATGCATGTTAGCGAAGAAATCTTAATTGAAGATTTTTATTTATCGATGAAAATATTAGAAAAGGGCAAAAAAATTATATACGAACCAGAAGCATATGCTACAGAAACTGGATCTTTAAATATTCAAGAAGAATTAAAAAGAAAAATAAGAATTAGTGCAGGAGGATTACAGTCGATTGTGAAATTATACAGCTTACTAAATCCATTTAAATATGGTATAGCTACTTTACAATATGTATCGCACAGGGTTTTGAGATGGGCAATTTGTCCTTTTATATTGCCAATAATTTTTGTACTTAATTTAATATTAGCAATTAATAGCTATAATACAACATCTATTGTATTAATGGCACTTCAGATAATTTTTTATGCATTAGTATATGTTGGCTATGCCATATCTAATAGATCAATTAAATACAAGGTAATCTTAGTAAGCTATTATTTTTTCATTATGAATTATAGCGTTTACTTAGGATTAATAAGACTAATAAAAGGCAAACAAACTGTATTGTGGGAAAAAGCAATTAGAGCTTAATTTATTGTATTAATTTTTACCATTAAATCTTGCTTATGTGCTCTACTAATTGGTATTACTTTGTTTTCAATAACTAAATTGTTTTCTTCTATATCTACAATTTTACTAATGTTTACGATAAAAGAACGGTGTACTTTTACAAACAATGGATTGGATAGTTTCTGATCCATTGCTTTTAAACTTGAGTATACAATGTGCTTTTTCTGATCTTCTAAGTTAAACACTACATAATCACCAAGCGTTTCAATATATAGTACATCATCTATATTTAATTTCACAAATCGCCCTTCTGATTTAATAAAGATAAAATCAGATTCTTTGAAACTCAAATTTTCTGATTTCAGAAGTTTCAATACCTTATCAATTGATTTTGATAAGCGTGGCAAAGTAATTGGCTTGGTAATAAAATCAACCACATCGTATTCAAAAGCATCTGCTGCATATTCTTTTTGTCCGGTGGTGAAAATAATATATGGTAAGTTAGGTATAGTTTTAACTAAATCTAATCCAGAAAACTCTGGCATTTCTACATCTAATAAAATTAAATCAACTTTGTTGTTCTTCAAAAAATTTATTGCAGAAATCGCATCATTATAAACACCCACTATTTCTATTTCTTGCACCTTAGAGCATAAATATTCTAAAGAAGAACAAGAGGTAATGTCATCATCAACAATAATAACTTTCATTTTATATTTTACTTAAATTATTAATTTCTATATCCAACAATTCCATCACTGTTTCTATTTCCTCAATAAAATTATTAAACTCTAATTCCGTTATCCCTAATTCTTTTGTATTAACGATTGTTGATTCAATCATTTCGCAAGTATCGGAGAGTTTGGAAAAACCAACAATACTAAAATTAGGCTTAATTTTATGTACAACAGATTTAATGGTTGCTAAATCATTTTGTTTATAAGCATTTTTTATTAAGCTTAAATCGTCAACTAAAGCAGTTTTAAAGCTAGAAAAAACCAAGGTCAAGTGCTCTAAATTTCCTAAATAAAACTTATCTAATAAATTTTCATCGAAATAATCTGGCAAACTATATCCATTAGTTTCGATAGAATTTACTTCACTTTCAATTAATATCTCTTTCCCAAAATTTCTATTGATAATACTAATTAACTGACCTTCGGTATAAGGTTTACTTAAATGATCGTTCATTCCTACTTCTATCGCTTTAGTTTTTTCATCAACCAAGGCAGATGCTGTAAGAGCAATAATTGGTGTTTTTTGATTTGGGTTTTCGTCCTGACTTCTAATCCACAAAGTAGTTTCGTAACCATTCATTTCGGGCATGCGAATATCCATGAGTATTACATCAAACGCTTCTCTTTCACTTATCTTTATTGCTTCTTTACCATTATTAGCAATTTTAAAATTTATTTCGTTTTTAGTAAAAATGCCTTTTAAATAATTCTGATTGATTACATTATCTTCAACAATTAACACATTGCTCACATTCATTTTCTCGGCATTCTTTACTTTCTTTGGTTCTTTCGATTTTATTTTACTGCCTTTCTTGAAATTCCAAAGTACACTAAATTTGGTGCCTTGCTCTAATTCACTTTCTACGAATATTTCTGCATTTTGTGCTTCGACTAATTTTTTGGTGATGGCTAATCCTAAGCCGGTACCTCCAAATTTCCTTCTTATAGATACATTTGCTTGTTTGAAATTATCAAAAATACCTGGTAATTCTTCTTCGCTAATTCCAATACCTGTATCTATAAATTCCATTAATATTTTGTACCCATCTGCCGTATCAGAAATTAATTTTACTACTACTTTCACATACCCTTTCTCGGTGAATTTAATAGCATTGCCTATTAAATTCATAAGTATTTGATTGAAATAATTTAAATCTGTATAAACATGATGATCTATATGTGCATCTATTTCTTCAATTATGCTGATGTTTTTATTATGGATATTAAACGATAAAGTTTTAATAATTGCTTTCGTTAAATCAATTATATTGGTTTCTTTGTTATTAACCTCAAGTTCTCCTGCATCTATCTTATTTATATCTAAAATATCAGAAATTAAATTCATTAAAATTTCTGAGGAGTATTTTATTGTTTCTAAATACTCATACTGTTGTTCATTTAAATCTGTATCATACATCAAGTTAGACATCCCAATAATTGCATTTATTGGGTTTCTAATTTCATGACTCATGTTTGCTAAGAAATTTACTTCGGCTAAGCGAGCTTGTTCTGCATCATTTTTGGCGAGTTCTAATTGTTGTAAAGTGTTTTTATGTTCGCTAATATTATAATGTATCCCTACAGAACCAATCACCTCTCCATTTATATTTTTTATAGGGGCACCACTAACCATCACCCAAATCTTCTCCCCTTTTTTATTTAAAATTTCTATCTCATAAGCACTTGATAAGCCAATTTTGCGTTGCTCTGCCACATCTTTCACCCTTTCAATATGATCTTTAGCTAACAACAATTCAATAGCATTTTTACCAATCATTTCTTCAGGAGTATACCCTAACATGGTATAAAATCGTTCGTACACTTTGGTAATGTTATTGTCATTATCAACCTCCATTAAACCCAATTCCATGTTTTCCATTACGCCTCTGTATTTCTCTTCAGAATTCTGAATAGCTAAATAAGTATGGTGTTGTTCAGTAATATCTTTATATAACCATAAATGGCCTTTGTAAATATTATCAATAAATACAGGGATGTAATCTCTACTATATACTTTATTATCTTTTAGTAATAAATGAAAGTCTATTACTTTTTTTCTGTTCGCAAGAACTTCATTAATATCACTTACAAACTTTTCTGGATCCTTAAAAAAATGTTTTGATTGTTCTGCAGAATCCGAACAATCAAATCCTATCATATGCTTAGGATCCGCATCGATACCGAACATATTGCAAAAAATAGAATTCACTAATACAATTTTTCGATGTTCATCTTCTACTAGAATTCCGAAATTTAAATTTCCAATCAGGTTTTCTAATCGAGAGTTATTAGTAAGTAATTTTTGTTCGTACTCTTTTAGCAAACTAATATCTCTGAGTACAGAGTTAATTTCGATGGCTTCGTTATTATTATTTTTTACTAAGGATAAACTCTGACCAATCCATACCACTTGGTTTTTTATTTCGTCTTTTAGGTAATATTCTAAATAATTATTTGATTGATCTTTTAAGAAACGGTTTAGTTTATCTTCAATTCCAAAATTGCCATTGCTATCAAAAACATCTGTAAATTTTTTGCCAATAAGTTTTTCTGCATTTAACCCTAATTTCTGCTTAGCAACTTCATTTATATAAGTTATATATCCATCGATACTTATTCTGCAAATAATTTCACTAACAGAGTTTATTAAATTTTGAAGTTTTAAATCAGAAAGTGTTAGTTGATTAACAGTAGTTTTAAGCACATCTTCGTCTTCCTTAATTTTATAAAGTAAATAATCTTTAGAACTTGTAAAATTCGAAGTATATTCCTGTAATCGCACCTCAGCAGCTTTTCTTGCAAGTTGTTCTTCCTTTAATTGCTCCTTTAGCTTATTAATTAATGTGTTTTTATTCAGGAAATTAAACATTTTTTTGGGCTATTTAATGGTAAATATACTAATTAAGAATAAAAAAGTTATAAGACTATTAAAGTCAAATTGCTTAAAGGTTGAATAAATAAAAAATTAGTACTTTTGCCCACACAAACACAAATAAATACAATAAATGAAAGTAGTATATATAGTATCGGCAGTACGTACGCCGATGGGTAGTTTTGGTGGTGCTTTAGCCTCATTATCAGCAACAAAATTAGGTGCAATTGCTATTAAAGAAGCAGTTAAAAGAGCAGGCATTGATGCAAAAGAAATAAATGAAGTTTACATGGGCAACGTATTACAAGCAAACGTTGGACAGGCACCTGCAACTCAAGCAACAAAATTTGCTGGCTTAGGCGATTTACCAAGTACAACAATTAATAAAGTTTGTGCATCTGGCATGAAAGCGGTAATGTTAGCCGCACAATCCATCCAATTAGGTGATAATGATGTAGTAGTAGCAGGTGGAATGGAAAGCATGAGCAATGTTCCTTATTATTTAGATAAAGCAAGAACAGGTTATAAATTAGGACATCAAACTGTAACCGACGGATTAATTCGTGATGGTTTATGGGATGTGTATAACGATTACCATATGGGTTCTGCAGCAGAGCTATGTGCAACAGAATGTAATATTTCACGCGAAGAGCAAGATGCTTTTGCGATAGAATCTTACAAAAGAGCACAAGCAGCCTATGAAAAAGGATTATATACAGCAGAGATTGTACCGGTAGAAATTGAAGGCCGAGGCGGTGTAACTGTAGTGAGTGAAGACGAAGAATTTAAATCAGTAAAATTCGATAAAATACCAGGCTTAAAACCAGTATTTAAAAAAGATGGTACAGTAACAGCAGCTAATGCTTCTACTTTAAATGATGGTGCTTCTGCATTGGTATTAATGAGTAAAGAAAAAGCCGATGCATTAGGCATTAAACCATTAGCAATTATCCGCGGATTTGCAGATGCACAACAAGCTCCAGAATGGTTTACAACAGCGCCTTCTAAAGCAATTCCTCGTGCTATAGCACACGCAGGCATAACTCCTGCTGATGTTGATTATTATGAAATTAATGAAGCATTCTCTGTTGTATCTTTAGCAAATAACAAGGAATTAAAATTAGATCCATCTAAAGTAAACGTTAACGGTGGCGCTGTTTCTCTTGGTCACCCATTGGGTAGCTCAGGTTCACGTATCATTGTTACCTTAATTTCCGTTTTAAACCAAAACAATGCAAAAATTGGTGTTGCTGGTATTTGCAATGGCGGTGGCGGTGCTTCGGCAATTGTGATTGAACGCGCGTAAATTCGAACTGTCGAATTATCGAATGGTCGACTCTTCGACAGTTCGATAATTCGACATTTCTAATAAAAAGGTATGTACAAAAAACTTCTTTTACTAATTCTTCTCTCCTCTTTTAGTTACTCATTGCTTGCGCAAAAGGGCGCTACCGCATTTGACCCAAAACTAAAGATGTTCGAAGATTCCCTTAAAAGTTTATCATACAAAATAATAAACCATGATGATGAAGTGGTGCGTAGAAATGCTAATAATATTTTCATTAAAACATTAGTTTCCACTTTAAAACTTCAAGGTTCTTTCTACTACCCTTTCGATTCTGTAAAATCCATTTCAATATTAACTTCTGCAGATAAAGTTTTTAGAATTTTTACTTGGCATTTATATTCCGATGATGGAACATATCGCTATTATGGCGCTATTCAAAAAAATAACAAAGACAAGCTAGAGCTCTATCCGTTGTTTGATAATTCACGCTTTATACCAAATGCAGATGATACGATTTTAAACAAAGACTCTTGGTATGGAGCACATTATTATTCGATTTCTGAACCTCAAAAATCTAAACGAAATAAGCAATATTTACTATTAGGTTGGAAAGGCAATGATGCTAAAACAAATAAAAAAGTAATTGATGTATTAAGTTTTGATAAGGAAGGGAAACCTGTATTTGGTGCCCCTGTATTTATATATAACGATACAGCTAAAACTCGTGTTGTATTTACGTATGCACGTAATGTATCAATGCTGCTCCGTTATTTACCTTCTAAAAAATGGATTGTATACGATCATCTTACATGTCCAGACCCGCGACAAAAAGGTATGTATGAATTTTATGGTCCTGATCTTTCTTACGATGGCTTAAGATATAAACGCCGTAAATGGTATCTAATGGAGAACATCGACCTTCGCAATGAAAAGACAGAGTTAGATAAGTTATTTATAGACCCAAGGGAAGAAAGCGAGTAACAACCATACGATATTACGACTATACGACCTTACGAATATACCAAAGCTAACTAATTGCAAATAACACGCTATTGCACCCATGAGCACACGAGCATACGGGCATACTAGCAAATGAACACACTATCTCTCTTGTGGTATTGACATGAAATTCCTATTTTGCCATTTGAAAAAATCAATAATATGGCATTTCCAAACACTCAATCATTTGTTAAAGCAGCATTAAGTATAGCAGTATTAGCTGCAAGTACCTTAACTGCCTCTGCACAAAAAAAAGAATTAAGCAATGATATTATTTGGGGTAAATCTCAATTCATTCCTAAATCAATAGCGGGTTTGCGTTCTATGAAAGATGGGAAACATTATAGCTCATTTTACACACATCCTGATACCAAAGAGACCTACATCCTAGCATACGAGTATGCTACCGGAAAAGTAAGTGATACCATTTTAAAATCATCAGAATTAAAATTGATGATTCCGAACGACATTACTAAAATAAGCATGGAGAATTATGCTTTTAGTGATGACGAAACTAAGATCATGATTTCTAATAGTTATGAAAGTATTTATAGGCACTCTACCAAAGAGTTAAACTATATATTCGATCGTAAAACACGAACACTCCAAAACTTGAGTGACTACGGAAAGCAAATGTTTGCAAGCTTTTCGCCAGATGGTTCGCAAGTTGCCTTTGTAAGAGAAAATAATATTTACATTAGAAATGTAGCTACAAGAGAAGAAACAAAAATTACCGACGATGGGGAGTGGGAAAAAATAATTAACGGCTGGTGCGATTGGGTTTACGAAGAAGAATTCTCTTTTGCACAAGCATTTAGTTGGTCGCCCGATGGTAAGTATATTGCCTATTATAAATTTGATGAAACAAATGTAAAGCGTTTTAACATGGCCATGTATGGAGATCTTTATCCAAAAGATTATCAATATAAATACCCTAAAGCTGGCGAAAAAAACTCAGAAGTGAGCATCCATATTTACAACGTTGTAAATGGAGTAAGCAATACTGTGGATGTTGGACCAGAAAAAGATCAATACATTCCGCGCATAAAATGGACCGCAGATCCTGGCAAGTTATGTGTATTTAGAATGAACCGCCATCAAGATAAATTAGAGTATTTATTGGCAGATGCAAACACAGGTAAAACTTCTGTTCTACTTACAGAAATATCAAAAACATATATCGATATAAATGATGATTTAACATTTTTAAAAGACAAAAAATCGTTCATTATGACTTCAGAAAAAGATGGCTTCAACCATTTCTATTTGTATAATATGCAAGGCAAACTCATTCGTAAAATAAGCAATGGAAATTGGGAAGTTATGGCTTTTTATGGAATGGATGCAGCAGAAAAAACGATTTATTTCCAAGCAGCTGCGGTTAATCCTATGCAAAGAGAAATTTATAAAGTAAATATAGATGGTAAAGGTTTTAAAAAGTTGAGCAAAGAAACAGGAACCAACACTGCATTTTTTAGTAAAGATTGTTCGTATTATATTAACTACTACTCTACTGCGAATACACCAAACTATATCACTTTAATGGATAAAAATGGCACTCAAATAAGAGTGTTAGAAGAGAATAAAAAACTAAAAGAAAAATTAGCAGAATACGATTTAACAAAAAAAGAATTTCTAAGCATTACTACCTCAGAAGGTGTGGCATTAAATGCATGGATGATGAAGCCAAATAATTTTGATGCATCAAAAAAATACCCAGTATATATGTTTTTATACGGCGGTCCAGGTTCTCAACAAGTACTTGATTCGTGGGGAGGTGCCAATTATTTGTGGTACCAAATGCTTTGCCAGAAAGGTTATATAGTGGTTTGTGTGGATAATAGAGGAACAGGTGCAAGAGGTGCCGAGTTTAAAAAAATGACTCACCTACAATTAGGAAAACACGAAACCATCGATCAAATTGAAGCTGCTAAGTGGTTAGGAAAACAAAATTATGTTGATGCTACGCGAATTGGTATACAAGGTTGGAGTTACGGTGGTTACATGTCGTCGTTATGCATTACCAAAGGTGCCGATGTATTTAAAATGGCGATAGCTGTTGCGCCTGTAACCAATTGGAAATACTACGATTCTATTTATACCGAAAGATATTTACATACCCCACAAGAAAATAAAAGCGGCTACGAAGATAATTCACCCATCAATTTCGCCAATCAATTAAAAGGTAACTACCTTATTATACATGGCACTGCAGATGATAATGTGCATTTCCAAAATTCAGTAGATATGATTGATGCCTTGGTAAAAGCAAATAAAAAATTTGAATCTGCCTACTACCCCAATAAAAACCATGGCATAGCAGGTGGCACTACACGTTTGCATTTATACAATAAAATGACTGATTTTATTTTTAACAACTTGTAATAATCAATATGACAAAAGCAAAACACCCCAAAGGGCTCTACGTTCTCTTTTTCACAGAAATGTGGGAACGATTTGGCTATTATTTGATGTTAGGAATACTCCTACTCTATTTAACAGATGGAGCCAAAGGTGGCATGGGCTTAGATAAAAAAGAAGCTTCGGATATTGTAGGTACATACCTCGGTTTGGTTTATTTAACTCCCTTTTTAGGTGGTTTATTAGCCGACCGAATTTTAGGCTATCGAAAATCTATTTTAATTGGGGCTATTTTAATGGCAGCAGGTTATTTCGGATTAGCCATTCCAAACATGACTGCCTTCTGGATATCTGTATTGTTGATTATTGTTGGTAACGGATTTTTCAAACCAAATATTTCTACACTCTTAGGTAATTTATATTCAACTCCAGAATACAAAGATCAGAAAGATGCGGGTTACAATATTTTTTACATGGGTATAAACGTAGGTGCTTTTATTTGCAATTTCGTGGCTGCTTATATGCGTAACGAGTATGGATGGGGTTATGCTTTTGGTGCAGCGGGTGTTGGTATGTTAGTAGGTACACTTTGGTTTTTATCGGGTACTAAACATATTAAAGATGCCGACATTAAAAAACCTGCTGGCGAAAACGATTTATCGGTTACAAAAGTGTTGATGTATGTATTTGCACCGGCCTTAATTTTTGGAGCTTTGGGTTGGTTTATACCAGGAAATATTTTCGGAACAGATTCTACCGATGCATTTATTATAGCCTGCGTACCGGTTATTATTTTTTATATTAATTTGATGATGCGCGCCGAAAAACAAGAGCGCAAACAAATTGCAGCCTTGCTATCAATTTTCGCTGTGGTAATTATTTTTTGGGCAGTGTTTAAACAAAATGCATCAGCATTAACCACTTTTGCCGAAACCTATACAGAACGTACCATTCCGGCAAGTGTAGAGCCCATTGTAAAACCTTTTGGAATGATCCAAACGGTAAGTACAGATACTGCCGAATTCCCTAAATACGATCAGAATTTCAAATTAGTTAAGGATGTAGAAGGCAATAAAGTAATGATTCAAAGCCCGCACCCTTACTTCCAAAATTTGCCAAAAGAAAAATGGCCAACAGAAGCAGAAAATAACGAAGCGAAATTATTCTCCACAGAAATTTTCCAATCGGTGAATCCATTTTTTATAGTATTACTTACCCCTATTGTATTAAGCTTCTTTGCCTTTTTACGTTTAAGAGGAAAAGAACCCTCTACACCTGCCAAAATTGGATGGGGCTTATTGGTTACAGGCCTATCTACCTTAGTAATGGTGGCGGCCGTTTATTCAACAGACTTGGTGAACGATAAGGCATCGGCTATTTGGTTAATTGGATGTTACGGAGTAGTAACCATTGGTGAGTTATTTTTATCGCCTATCGGGTTATCATTAGTTTCTAAAGTTGCACCAGTGCGATTAACTTCACTTATGATGGGGGGCTGGTTTTTAGCAACCTCCATCGGAAATAAACTATCGGGGGTACTCTCCTCACTATGGGATAATTATGATAATAAAGCAAACTTTTTCTTAGTAAATTTTATTGCTTGCACCCTCGCAGGCTTGGCTATATTTGCCATGTTAAAATGGCTGAGAGAAATTATCAGTAAACATTAAGGATATTGCGTATTTCAATTGAAATAGATAAATATTTTTATATTGGCCAATTAATCTATTAAATAAACTATAAACTAAAAAAATGTCAAACACCAAAACTACACATCCGAAAGGTTTGTACGCATTGTTTTTCACAGAAATGTGGGAACGATTCAGTTATTACGGAATGCGTGCATTGTTAGTACTTTATCTAACATCACAAGTAATGTCGGGCGGGTTCGGATTAGAACGTGCAAATGCATTAGAGATTTATGCAATTTTTACTGGACTAGTTTACTTAACTCCTATTGCAGGTGGTTTATTAGCTGATAAAATATTAGGTCAGCGTAAAAGCATTTACATAGGTGGTATATTAATGGCACTTGGTAATTTTGTATTAGCAATGAGTCATGGATCAGCATCACAAGAACCTAGTTTTGCATTATTAAACTTAGGTCTTGGCTTGATTATAGTTGGTAACGGATTTTTTAAACCGAATATTTCTACCATGGTAGGTGGCTTATATGAAGAAAACGATACACGTAGAGATTCTGGTTTTACTTTATTTTACATGGGTATTAACTTAGGGGCATTTATCGCACCATTAGTATCGGGCACCTTAGGCGAAACCGTTGGTTGGGCTTGGGGATTCGGATCTGCTGGTATAGGAATGTTATTAGGTGTATTAGTATTCCATTTAACTACACAACACCTTGGTACGGTAGGTATGCCTCCATCAATTAAAGATAAATCGGTTACTAAATTTAGACCAAGAGATTGGATTGATATAGTAAGCATAATTGCATTCTGTGCTGTTGCCACTTGGGCATTAATTACCTTCTTTACTTCATTAGGCGACGATACCTATTCAATGATTATGAATACTCTATTTGTAATTGGCGGACTAGCAGTTTTATACATAGTATTTAAAAATACTGAGGGTGGTAACCAATGGTCGAGAGTGGGTGTTATTGTAGTATTGTGTTTCTTCAATATTTTCTTCTGGGCAGGGTTCGAACAAGCAGGTGGTACCTTCAATTTATTTGCCGAAGAAAAAACAAACAGAATGTTAGCAAGCTTCGAAATTCCAACTTCATGGTTCCAATCTATTAATGCATTAGGAATATTTATACTAGCTCCAGTTTTTGCAGCATTATGGATTGCTTTAAACAGAGTTAATAAAAACCCAAACATTCCTGTGAAATTTGGATTTGGATTAATCTTATTAGGTTTAGGTTTCGTAGTTATGTACTTCGCAAACATTGCTTCTAATGGAGGAGTATTAATATCTCCACTATGGTTAGTTTTTGTGTACCTTTTACACACCATCGGCGAATTATTCTTATCGCCTATTGGATTATCTATGATTACCAAATTATCGCCACCAAAAATTGTTTCTTTAATGATGGGTCTTTGGTTCTCAAGTATTGCATTAGCAAACTACATGGCTGGTATTTTAGAAAACTTATTACATAAATTTAACATGGAATTATTCTCGTTTTTAATTATGTCGTCGGTAGCTTCAGGATTAGTGTTGTTGGCTATTTCACCAATCTTAAAAAAGATGATGAAAGGTGTTTCTTAGTACCTAATTA
Source organism: Sphingobacterium thalpophilum (assembly GCA_943371425.1). Taxonomy (GTDB): domain Bacteria; phylum Bacteroidota; class Bacteroidia; order Sphingobacteriales; family Sphingobacteriaceae; genus CAJBVG01. The sequence goes on along the minus strand of CALRUR010000011.1, from coordinate 54,039 downwards.
TTCGTTTAAATAACAAAACGGGGCATATTTGGAAAACAATATGCCCCGTTTTGTTTTATATCTTAAATATTTTAACTTGTAGTTTGTTTTGATTCAGCCTATGAAAAAAATATTCTACAATGTTGCATTATTTGCATTGTTTTGTTTGCTAAGTTCTTGCTTAGCCCACTATGTTCCACCACCAATAAATAATCCAATGCTTTCACAAGAGGCAGAGCTTATGTTTAATGGCGGCTTTGCTGGTGGAGATAGAGCTTCAACCACTAATTTCAATATTGCCTATTCTCCTATTCAAAACATTGGTTTGGGTTACAGTTATTCTGGATATGATAACAAAACAGATATGACTGTTAACGGTGTTACTACTACATATAAATTATTTGACGGGGCTTATAATGAATTAATGGGAGGCTATTATAAGCAATTTAGCAAACATGGTATTGTGGAATGTTATGGAGGCTTTGGATTAGGGAGTTCTAATAATTTCTACGAAGCATATGGTACAAACAGCAACCCCGACGGAGGTTCCTCTAATTTAAAATATACTCGTGCATTTATTATGCCATCAGTTGGTACAAAATTTAAAAACTTTCAGGCTTCTTTTGGTATAAAATTATATCAATTAAATTTTTATAAAAACAACATGAATAATGTTACCGATGCATATATAAGTGATTTGGTAAACAGACTCGACGATAAACCCTATTATTTTGCTGATCCTGCTGCAACTATTAAATTAGGTTTAAAAAATATAATGGTATTTTCTCAATTAGGATTTACTGAAAAACTTTCGGCCAATATCATTGATTTCGAACAGTTACGATTTTCAATAGGTTTACAATTTCAATTTATTACTAGAGGACCCAAACTAAGAAAATAATTAGATGAAAAAACTTCAAGTATTATTCGTATGTGCAATAGCACTATCTCTTTATTCATGCAGAGCTTATTATGTGCCTAATGAGAACTCCACTCCTATGTTAACACATAAAAACAACGTGAAATTTAATGGAGGTGCAAGTTTGGGCATGCGTGCAAGTTCGGTTGCAGGAGCAATTGCTTATGCCCCAACAAATAACATTGGCTTAGTATACCAACGAAGTAGTTATACAAATGGCGGAAGTAGCTCGAATTTTAACAGCGGTAATTTCAACGAATTCTCTGTAGGTTACTTTAAATTATTAGAAGATAATATGCTCTTCGAACTTTATTTAAATCATGGCTTCGGAAAAACAGAAAATTCTAATGCAGAGTTCATGTCATCTAATTATGGTACCTACAATACAAAATTTGATAAAACTTCCATTAACATCGCCATTGGTAAAGTTTCAAAGAATGCAGATTTTAGTTTTTATACTAGAATTGGTTCATTAGATATAAATAATGTAAGTTATCAAAACATTAATAACCTTGGTTTATTAGATGATTTAAATAATATAAAAAGTAAGAGATACTTAACTTTTATTGAGCCAGGCTTAAGTGCAAAATTCGGATTCGAAAACTTCAAGTTTTATACTAAAGGCTCATTTAGTTTTATGGATCAAAACTATTCCGACTTAAATTTCCAACAATTTCAACTTACATTTGGAATTCAATTAGAACTAAACAACCTAAAATAATATATGGAAAATTTTAAACCTTTTGTATCTGATGATACTAAGATGGCAGAGTTTACTTTCAAGTCGATTATACTTGGATGCATTTTCGGAATCATCTTTGGAGCAGCCACTGTTTACTTGGCTTTAAAGGCAGGCTTAACTGTTTCGGCCTCAATTCCTATTGCAGTGATTGCAATTACCTTAGGACGAAAATTTTTCAAAACAACCATACTCGAAAATAACATTATACAAACTACTGGTTCTGCAGGCGAATCTATTGCAGCAGGCGTAGTATTTACCTTACCCGGATTTCTATTTTTATCCGTTAATGAAAATGGGGTAAGTTCTGGCGAAATGTATTTTGGGTACATGACCATTTTAACACTTGCCATTTTTGGAGGAATACTCGGAACCTTAATGATGATTCCTTTACGTAAATCATTAATTGTAAACGAGCACGAAACACTTCCCTACCCCGAAGGTACTGCTTGTGCATCTGTTTTAAAAGCAGGAGAAAAAGGAGGCGACTTTGCAAAAACTGCATTCTTAGGTTTAGGTTTTGCACTAGCCTATGCATTGTTGCAAAAGGTATTTCATGTAATTGCAGAAGCACCAGCATTTGTAACAAAACAAACCAATAAATTTTTCCCATCGGCTACAGTAGCAGGCGAAATTACCCCAGAGTACATGGGTGTTGGGTATATTATCGGATTTAAAATTGCTGGAGTATTAGTGGCAGGTGGTGTGTTGGCTTGGCTCGGATTAATTCCATTATTAGCTTCGGTAGTACCAGGAGAAACCATTGCTTTGCAATTAGTAAAACTTGGTTACTTAAAAGATATTGCAGTTGCAGGTGGCCCTGGTGGATGGGACCCCGCAACACAAACATTTGCAGATACAGCTGGTGCAATTTATAGAGCATACATTCGTCAGATAGGTGCTGGTGCTGTAGCTGCAGGCGGGTTCATCACTTTATTCAAAACCATTCCTACTATTATCTCTGCTTTTAAAGGTTCGGTATCAAGCGTAGGTGGCGATAAAGAAAATGCTCCTGCAGTAAAAAGAACTGAAAGAGATTTGAATATAAAAGTGGTTTTATTTGGAAGTATTGGATTGGTTTTATTGATGGCTTTTCTACCTCAGATCCCAGGCGATAGTGTTTGGAGCAAATTATTATTAGGAGTGCTCGTAGTAATTTTCGGTGCCTTTTTTGTAACAGTAGCTTCACGTATTGTAGGATTAATCGGTTCTTCAAATTCGCCAATTTCTGGTATGACCATTGCCACTTTAATGGGAACATGTTTGGTGTTTATAGCCATCGGTTGGACCGGCAAAGTTTACGAGCCAATGGCATTGGTTGTTGGGGGTATGATTTGTATTGCTGCTGCCAATGCAGGCGCAACCTCTCAAGATTTAAAGTCGGGTTACCTTGTAGGGGCCACACCAAAATATCAACAAATAGCATTATTTATTGGAGCCATAGTATCGTCTATATTCATTGGTCTCACTGTAAAAATTTTAGATACTCCTACTCAAGAAATGTTGAACCAAGGAATTACACACGCAATTGGTAGCGATGCATACCCTGCTCCTCAAGGCACTTTAATGGCTACACTTATTAAAGGAATTTTATCTTATAATTTAGATTGGCAATTTGTATTAGTTGGAGTATTTTTATCGGTAACCATGGAGCTGTGCGGCATTAAATCATTATCATTTGCCGTGGGTGCTTATTTACCTTTGGCTACTACCCTTCCAATATTTGCAGGTGGTTTAGTAAAACGAATTGTAGAATGGAGAAAAGAGAAAAAAGGAGAAACTAAAGAAGACGAAGAATTAGGCAAAGGTAGTTTGTATGCCACTGGTTTAGTGGCTGGAGGTGCTCTAGCAGGTGTAATTGTGGCTATTCTCTCAGTGAACGATTCTATATCAGCATTCTTACAAAAAATGAACGCAGAACACGGAATTACTGCTACCTTTGGAGCCGAAGGATACAATATCATTGGAGCACTTTTCTTCGTTATAATGGGAGTGGTGCTTTATAGAGTGGCAATGAAAAAATAAGTTGTTAGTCGTTAGTCGTTGGTCTTTGGACTAGCAACTACTTTCTAACGACTAACGACTAGAGACTAAAGACTAGAGAAAAAAATATGAAACACAAACTAATAATCTTAGGCTTACTTACAGCGGCGAGCTTCAGTTCTTGTTCGCGTAAAATTTTATTTAATACAGATGTTCGTGCGCGAGTAGAAGCAACAAATACCCCGCTTACTAAATTGCAGTATTATGTAGATCGAAGAGTAGAATTTAAACGAGTAGTTACTTCTGGAGAAACGAAAGTAAGTTCGGGTACTATAAAAGTGGAGAATGGTAAACAAGTACAAATCATCAAACTAAAAAGAAATACACCTGGTGTTTGTACACAAGTATTAGCTGATAGAATGTTGGTTTCTTTTGAAGATGGACCTAATAAAAATCTTGTATTTGTATTTCCTAAAGGTGGAACCTATAAATCGTCGTATGTATTACAAGTAAACGAAGTAGATAGAAATGGTAATGGAAAAATAAATTACGATGGTAAGGTTTACATGGTAGCAGCATCTGGTGTAAGAGCGAAATTAAAAGTAAAGAAAAGTGTAGCTACCAAAATGAATGTGAAGAAAACGAAGATGAAAGGAAGGAAAGTTAGTTAGTTAGTTTGATAGTATGCTAATGTGTTAGTATGCTAATTGATGTGATGAACTCAAATACTGCACACTCTGCCTACATTAGCATATTAACACACTAGCACACTAGCATACTAGCTATGGAAGCTTTTTGTAAAAATTGCAAACAATGGACCAAGCGAATTGGTAATACAGACGATGCTTGCGAACATTGTGGTGCGCTCTTAGAAGCCGAACGGCTCTCCTATCAAAAAGAAAAAGAAAAAATAAAATTACAAAGCGAGGCTGAAAGTTTATTGCTCATTAGAGAAGAAGACTCGGAACGTAAACGTAAACTCAAAAAAGCAGCTGTTTGGGCAAGAGTTATTTTTTTAGTTCTTATTGTACTGGTTTGTGTGGTAGTGTTTGGCTCACATGGATAATATAAATGTGCAAATGAGTAAATGTGCAAATGCGTAAATAGGCAACATCATCGCATAATTCATAATTCATAATTCATAATTCATAATTCATAATTCATAATTCATAATTCCGTGGGCTCCTCCCTGTATTCTTCTTAAAAGCTCTGTTAAAACTTTCGGTATTCGAGTAACCTAAGAGGTAGGCAATTTCTTTAACCTGAATATCTTTTTGCTTGAGTAGATTTTTAGCATGACCTATTTGATGCTCTTCTACCAATTGCTGATAGTTTAAATTTTCTTCTTTCAGTTTACGCTGTAAAGTACGACTACTGAGGTGCAACATCGCCGAAATTTCATCGAGTTTTGGTAAATAAAATGAATTTTTCTCGCTAAGCAATTTCTTTACTTTATCGGAATAGGTGCTCGCTTTTTTTAGCTCATTTAATTTCTGTTCGCAGAATTCTAACATGTGTTGGTACACATTTTCGTTATGAGTAATCACAGTCATATTAGCTACTTCCTTACTGAAAATCAATTTATTTTCCTTGGCACCAAATTGAACTTTGCCAAAAACTTCCTTATAGGCATCTGTATATTTTGAATTTAGATGGAAAGCAAACTGTGCCTCTTTTAAAGCTACTGTTCTACCGCATAAAAATGCAGAAAGCGACATACATAAACTCATGGCATGTGAAGTAGCTTGCGTAGCTGTATAGGCGCTTGTTTGAAGCCATTTATCGTTGGGATAAAAACATATACAAACTTCCCTTTCATTTTCCTCCAATTCATAATAATACATATCGCCCATTAGCAAGGAGAAATCGCAAAAACTCTTCCATGCATCTTTTAACATACCTGCACTTTGAGTTAAAGCAGCAATCCAAGAAAGTGATGAAAAGTTGATGTTTTTACCAAAACTCAAGCCTACTATTGGGTAATTAGATTTTTCTAAAATCACCTCCCAGAGTTTTATTCCATGAGTAGAATCAACCATCCCGAACTCATTACTCAGCGCATTTATTTCGATGCATGCAAATTCAAATATTTCTTGTTCTGTAAAACCAAAGCCATGCATATTACGTGCTAAACTCAATAGTATTTCTTTATGTACATGCATGTCGTAATCTGTCAATTCATTGTCGCAAATGGTCAACTTGGCTATCCCATTTTCCTCGACTTTTGCCTAAAAATACTAAACAAATATTATTATGAATAAAGTAATTAAAATTTCGTGTTCCATACTTATGGGCATTTCAGTATTGGGCATTGCAAGCGTAAGCCTAATGGCATTTAACAGTCCACAATCGGTGATGGATCTGGTTCAAGTAAAATTAGAAAACACCGACGCAATGAGTTCCATCCGTGGGGTATACGGTGGCGCAGGCATTGCCATTTTAATGGTGATGATTTATTTATGGAGAAACAACCTAAAACATGGAATGTTGTTCCTTGCCGTATTCTGGGGATCTTATGCCCTATCGCGTTTGTTAACTATTGTGGTTGATGGTGCCTTGGGAGCCTTTGGTACTCAATGGATCATTACCGAAACGGTGTTAGCAAGTGCGGCACTGTTTCTTTTTTTTAAGAGTAGCGAGTAAAGAGTAGCGAGTAAAGGACCGATATCTACCAAAACGAACTTTCGGAATATCGGTCTTTCGGATTTTCGGCCTTTCGACAATTCTACATTTCGAAATTTCTACCATTCGAATTTTCGAATAATCGTATATTCGCCTCATGAACTTCACTACCAAAACCCTCCTCTATGTAATTGGCTTCATTGCCACTTGCTTCCTTGGTTTCTACGCAATCGGACTTGTTAAACCTACCGTAACCTATGAAACTACTGTGGTGGTAAATCGCTCGGCAAAACAAACTTGGAAAGTTTTTAGTAATAAAGAACTCATGAGCCAATGGATGCCTGGCTTCGTAAAAATTGAAAACATTAAAGGAGAAGCTCTCCAAAAAGGTTCGGAGTTTAAACTTCATGTGAAAGAAAATGGCGAAGATTTTGAAATGATTGAAAAAGTGGTAGAGGTAATTCCTGAACAACTGTATGAATTTGAACTCGAAAATGGTATTCTTAGAAACCATGTTAAAATTAAATTCGTAGAAACTCAAGCATTTACCACAGAAATTACTCAATACAGTGAAGTAAGTGCACAAAATTGGTTCCTTCGTTCGTTATTTGTTTTTTTTAAAAGTCAATTTAAAGAACAAGACGAAGAAACACTACTAGCACTAAAGAAGTTAGTAGAAATGGATGTTTCGAACTAACGAACTGTCGAATTATCGAAATGTCGAATTGTCGAACTTATGAGCAAACGAGCATATGAAAAAAATAATACTTTCCCTGTTGCTTTTACTAGTGGTAAAGGCTTCAATTGCGCAAATTTCTTACGGTGTGAAAGGTGGTTTAAACTTTTCGAACATTTACAGCACCAATTTAAACACTGATTTTAAACAAGGGTTCCATGTTGGAGCTTATGCTAAATTTAACCTTATTATTTTAGCCGTTCAGCCAGAATTATTGTTCTCTCAGCGTGGTTACAAAGAGAGTAATGTAAAAGATGTAACACTCAATTACATCGACATACCCGTAATGCTGAAACTCAAAATTTTTCCAATGATTACCTTGGATGCAGGTCCGCAATTCTCTTATTTAATTGATGAAAGTATTGAAGGCATCGGTAATATTTTAACTGTACAACCCGATTTTAAAAAATCGGAACTTAGCGGAGCCTTTGGTGCTTCTGCACAAGTTTGGAGGTTAGGTGCAAGTGCTCGTTACATTGTTGGATTTTCCGAATTGGAGAAATTAACCACTTCTAAAAACCAACAATTCCAAGTATCTTTGTCGCTAAAATTATAGCATGATTATTTGTTCGGCCGAAGAGGCAGTAAAAAATATAAAATCACACGATAGAGTATTTATTCACAGCGTAGCCGCTGCTCCACAAACATTAATTAAAGCCATGACAGCTCGTAGCAACGAGCTGTTTGGCGTTAATATAGTTCACATACATACCGAAGGAGATGCACCCTATGTGGCTCCCGGAATGGAAGAACATTTTAAACTCGATGCTTTTTTCATTGGCTCTAATGTGCGCAAAGCAGTGAATGAAAAACGTGCGGATTTCATCCCAATTTTTCTTTCAGAAATTCCTCTTTTATTCAAGAAAAACATTCTTCCATTAGATGTTGCGCTTATACATGTATCACCTCCAGATGTTCATGGATATTGCACTTTAGGGGTATCTGTAGATACTAGCTTAACTGCTATTGAGTATGCAAAAATTGTGATTGCTCAAATAAATCCTAAAATGCCTCGCACACATGGCGATGGAATGATCCATCAGAGTAAAATAAACTTCGGAGTTTTATGTACCGATGATTTGCCCGAAATGTCCTCGCACCCTATATCAGAAATTGAACAAAACATTGGTAAAAATGTTGCGGAATTAGTCGACGATGGTGCCTGTTTACAAATGGGCATTGGCGCTATACCAGATGCAGTGCTTTCATGCTTAGGAAACCACAAAGACCTTGGCATACATACCGAAATGTTTAGCGATGGACTCATTGGTTTATTTAATAAAGGTGCTATTACAGGCGCTCGAAAAAAAATAGATAAAAATCAAATCGTTTCAACTTTTGCATACGGATCTAAAAATGTGTACGATTTTTTAAATGATAATCCGCTCGTAAAAATGCGCGATGTTTTATATGTAAATTCTCCATTAAACATTTATCGCAACGACCAAGTAACGGCTATTAACTCTGCCTTAGAAATAGATTTAACCGGTCAAATTTGTGCCGACTCTATCGGAAACCGAATGTATTCTGGCATTGGGGGGCAAATGGATTTTATGCGCGCTGCAGCAATTTCGCATAACGGTAAACCCATAATCGCATTACCTTCTACCACTAACAAAGGCGAATCTAAAATTGTATTTAATTTAAAACCTGGCGCAGGTGTAGTTACAACACGCGGACATGTACATTATGTAGTAACCGAATACGGTTCTGTGAATTTATTCGGATTAAATTTAGAACAAAGAGCCAAAGCGCTCATTAGCATTGCACACCCTGACCATAGAGAAAATCTTTGGAAACAATATTTAGCTAAATAAATTTATGGAACGATTTGATGTGGTAATAATTGGTGGCGGTGCATGTGGACTAATGTGTGCCGTACAAGCAGGATATGTGGGTAAATCGGCATTAATTATAGAACACATTGATAAAGTAGGTGCAAAAATTTTAATATCGGGAGGTGGACGATGTAATTATACAAACTTACATACCACTGCTGCTAATTTCATTTCGCAAAACGAACACTTCAGCAAGTCGGCGCTTTCTCAATGGACAGTGGATGATACCGTACAATTTTTCGACATGTTTGGGATAGAAGGGCAAGAAAAAACACTAGGTCAATTATTCCCAACGAGTAATAAAGCATCGGACATTGTAAGCGCTTTTGAAAATTTAATTGATGAACTCGGTCAGCAAATTTACACCAATACATCTGTTCAAAATATTGACAAAATAGAAGAAGGTTTTGAACTGAAAATTTTGAAGAATGGAAAGTCTCAAGAAATACTTTGTACAAATTTAGTAATTGCTACCGGAGGATTACCGATACCCAAAATGGGTGCTACGGATTTTGCTTTTAAAGTGGCTCAACAATTCGACCTAAAAATTACCAAAACAGCCCCTGCCCTCGTGCCTTTAGTAATTGGGCATAAACAAAGAGAATGGTTTGAAGCCATGAGTGGAACCAGTGTGTATTCTGTGGTAAGTAATGATGAAATTTCATTCGAAGAAAATATTTTATTTACCCATTGGGGTCTAAGCGGGCCAGCCATCTTACAAATATCATCGTATTGGCGCGCACCCAATCCAATTTATATTGATTTTCTCCCTCATCAATCTATAAAAAAATTAATAGACGAAACCAGGCAGCAAAACGGAAAGAAATTATTGCAAAATTTCCTTTCTGTTTTTTTACCAAACAAACTTTGTAACGCCATGGCTGTTTACTTACCATACGATAAAAATTTGGCAAGTTTGAGTAATACAGAATTAGAGTTAATTGAAAACACCATCCATAGGTTTGAAGTTATACCTGCAGGCGATAAGGGCTATGAAAAAGCAGAGGTTATGCGTGGAGGTATAGATACCAACGAACTTTCTTCTAAAAGTTTAGAAGCTAAAAAAATTCCAGGATTATTCTTTGGCGGCGAATGTGTAGATGTAACGGGTTGGCTAGGAGGCTATAATTTCCAATGGGCTTGGGCATCTGGTTATGTTATCGCTCAAAATCTGCATTAATGCTCGTTAAATTTTGTTATTTTTGAACATGCAAGGAAGCGAAGAACTAAGCGAATTCGGCAAAATATTAATTTTCATGCTCTTAGGAATAGCATTTATTCTAATTGGCATGGGCATTAACGCCTTCTTACAAAAACGCAAACCAAATGCCATAAAAAACTCTACTTATGAGTGTGGCGAAGTAACAGAGGGCCCCTCTCGTACCCCATTTAACATGCGTTTCTACATAATAGCCATTATATTTTTATTGTTTGATGTAGAATTGATTTTCTTATTTCCATGGTCAACCATTTTTGCTGATAAAAATTTATTGGCAAACGTTCCGAATTGGGCAATGTTTAACATGATAGAGATGAGCATTTTTATTTTTATATTGTTACTAGGCCTGGTATATGTTTGGCGTAAAGGTGATTTAGAATGGATTCGCCCCACTATACAAATACCAAGTTCGAACTCATTAGTACCCGCAAAACTGTATGAAGCCATAAATAATACCCGCTATACAGTTAAAGAATTTACACTCGAAGTAAAATTAGAGCCTACGGAGAGTTCAGTAAACACTAGTGCTCCGGCACCTGCGCCAAGTGGAGTAAGGCGACCACCATTTAGATCGGCAGTTAAAAAAGAAACGAATGAGTAAGTTACCACACCAATTAGAACGCGAAGGAGTAGCCATCACCAAATTAGATGAATTGCTAAATTGGGCACGCCTATCGTCACTTTGGCCAATGGGTTTTGGCTTGGCTTGTTGTGCCATCGAATTTATGGATACACAATCTGGCAATTTCGATTTAGAACGTTTCGGAGTATTTCCACGCCCTTCGCCAAGGCAAGCAGACGTAATGATTGTAGCCGGAACGGTTACTTTTAAAATGGCCGAACGAATTAAGATTTTATACGAACAAATGCCTGAGCCACGCTATGTAATTAGCATGGGATCTTGCTCTAATTGCGGCGGACCATATTGGCAACACGGTTACCATGTAGTAAAGGGAGTTGATCAAATAATTCCGGTGGATGTGTATATACAAGGCTGCCCACCTCGTCCCGAAGCATTGATTGGCGGCATATTAGAATTACAAAGAAAAATTAAAGTTGGAAGCGTAAAGCAAGAAGCATAAATGAAAACATTTTACGGAAATTTAAAATTAGGAATATTAGGCGGCGGACAATTAGGACGTATGTGGATTCAGAATGCATTGAACTATAATGTTACCTGCCATGTGATAGACCCCGATGCAAATGCACCCTGTAAAAATATTTGCGATGAATTTAGTGTAGGTGATATTACAGATTTTGACACTGTTTATAATTTTGGCAAATCGCTTGATTTAATTACCATCGAAATTGAAAAAGTAAACGTAGAGGCTTTAGAGAAATTAGAAACAGAAGGAGTACAAGTCTATCCTCAACCTTCCATCATAAAAATGATTAGAGATAAAGGAGTACAAAAACAGTGGATGAAAGATCACCACATCCCTACCTCCGATTTTTTATTAGTTGATAATAAAGCAGCACTCGAAAATTTAGCTTGGAGTTTACCTTATGTACAAAAGCTGCGTAATGATGGATACGATGGCAAGGGCGTACAAATTATTAGAAACAGAGAAGATTTTCATTTAGCTTTTGAAGCACCTAGTTTAGTAGAACGATTAGTAGATTTTGAAAAAGAATTAGCCGTAATTGTAGCTCGTAATGCCAATGGCGAATGCAAAACCTTTCCTTTGGTAGAAATGGATTTTCACCCGACAGCTAACTTGGTTGAATTTTTGGTTTCACCCGCAGACGTATCGGAATACATTGCCATGAAAGCCGAAAACATAGCTGTTAAAATTGCAGAGGAATTACAATTAGTTGGGTTATTAGCCGTGGAAATGTTTTTAACCAAAGATGGAAGAATATTAGTAAATGAAATGGCTCCTCGCCCGCACAACAGTGGCCATCAAACCATCGAAGGTAATTTATGCTCTCAATTTGAACAACACTTAAGAGCCATCTTTAATCAACCATTAGCCAATACGGATGCAAAATATGTTTCGGTAATGATCAATGTGTTGGGAGAAGAAGGTCATACTGGTGAAGCACATTATGAAGGCTTAGAAAATATTTTAGAATTAGATGGAGTATATGTACATTTATATGGAAAGAAAATAACCAAACCTTTCCGTAAAATGGGACACGTTACGGTGCTCGACGAACAACGTGGGGAAGCAATACGGAAAGCAAGGTTGGTAAAGGAGATGTTGAAAGTAGTGACGAATGGTGAATAGTGACTGGTGACTGGTGACTGGTAAAGTTACTTCATCACTTAATAACTTAATTACACAATAACTAATACCTAGCACCATACTAACCAAACAGCACCCCAATTCATAATTCATAATTCATAATTCAAAAAGATGCACGCAAAAATAGGAATCATAATGGGCAGCGAGTCGGATCTACCGATTATGGAAGAAGCGGCTTTCGTACTAAACGAATTAGGCTTGGCTTACGAGCTTACGGTAGTATCGGCACACAGAACACCCGAAAGAATGTTTGAGTATGCTAAAACGGCTCGAGCACGTGGATTACAAGTAATAATTGCCGGTGCAGGTGGAGCAGCTCATTTACCTGGCATGGTAGCATCATTAACAAGTTTGCCTGTAATTGGTGTACCTGTTAAATCCTCTAATTCTATTGATGGTTGGGATTCTGTTTTATCTATTTTGCAAATGCCAGGAGGTATACCAGTTGCAACCGTAGCATTAAACGGTGCAAAAAACGCTGGTATTTTGGCTGCACAAATATTAGGTAGTAATGATCCACAAATTGCGGAGAGAATGGATTTATATAAAAGTGAATTAAAACACAAAATTGAAAAATCTGCCGAAGGTATGAAAGGGAAAGGGTTTCATTCTTCGTTTTAATTAGTCGTTAGTATTTAGTCTTTAGTCATTAGAGAAGTTAATTCATCTCTTGATAACTTAATAACTTAATGACTTAATGACTAAATAACTTAATACTCAATAACCAATTAACCTAATTACTCCTCTACGCCCGCCCATTCACAATTCAAATCCCCCTTACCCACTCTAACACAAAACTTGCTACTTCTTGCCAATCATTTTGTCCGCAAATAAAATGTGTTCTGTTTGGAAACTTTTTATAATCGCGAATACTATTTTTATCGTTGTAAGCGCGCAGATTTGATAAATTTAAAGAGGGAGGTATGATGTTATCTTTTGCACCCGAAATAAATAACATCGGGTTAAAATGCTTATTAAAATTTATTTTGCCATACGGATCGGTCAGCATACTTCGAGGTATATTTCTGCTTTCTGGAACTACGTATTCTTTATAAATAGCAATCGTTTCTTCCATACTCATGGTATTACAAAATGCGTTGTGAAACCACTCCACTGAAGGTACAAAAACACTGTTACCTTTAAAGGGATTTATTACAGGTAAGTTAGCCCTCCAAAAACTCCACTTAAATGTAAACACACCCGCTGGTGGTGCAGAATCTATACAAATTCCTGCGGCTGCTTTATTTAACTCTAAAAGTTTCTGAGTTATAAAACCACCTACCGAATGACCAATTATTATTGGTTTTTCGGGCAATGTATCTATAAATTCTTCGTAACTTTTTACAACATCACCAATGGTTAATTTAGGCAAAAAACTGCTAATGTCATTTCTTAAATCCATAGGGTTCCCCTCGTGGTACGGGAATGCAGGGGCATAACAGGTGTAGCCTTTAGCCTCAAAATAGACAACCCAATTTGCCCAGCTCTTTGGGTTCATAAATAACCCATGTATAAACACTATCGTTTTAGATTCAATCATACAATATAATTTTGATTTCTTCGGTGCAACTAATGATAGTTAAGCAAGCCTAGTTTATCAAATAAATAATACTGAATGACGATTGTTGAATGATGAATAGGGAGACTAGAGATATGAGACCGAGTTACTATTTGAAGAGAGAACACTAAATGTAAGACGCTCAATAATATTCAATGCCTACTGTTAAACTTAAATATTACTAAATTAACTATTTCAATTTTTTATACTTCAAAATTTCATTTCTCCAAAAAAAATCTAATTCTTTTTTGTCGACCTGAAATAATTCACAAATACTAACAACCAACTTATCATCGTCCATTGGTATTTCCATTAATTTAGTTAGCATTGGTAATCCTCCCTTTTTATAGGCTAAATTACAGAACATAGCTCCTGTGGTATAATATGCAGCGTATTGCCAGCCCCATTGTTTATTAAGTACATGTGAAAAGGTAACTGTATCATTCATTTCAATTTCATTTGCCAATGAAGTTATACTTTCTTCAAACGATTTACCAGATACTCCGCCTTTCCAAGTAGCAAAGCCTTCTTCAATCATCCAATGTCTTTTAACGTTTGGTACCAAGAGGTGTATAAATTCATGAGGATAATATTCTGAACCGAATCCACTCAACAAAATCCGATTTTCATTCATCCCAATACCAGTAGTATAACCAGCATAAAAAAAATCAAAATTCAACAATTGCCCTAACTCATCGACACTTTCGGTTATGTAAAAATCAAAGGGTTTCCACACATTAAATTTAAATTCTGTTGATAGTTGTTCACAAAAAGCATTAGCTTTTTGTGCTAATACTTCATTAAATGCATGATGGGGAGGATAAATAAAAGTAATTTTTCCAATTGTTTTTCTGCTCCAGTTTTGTGTGATAATCGAAATTGCATTTTTAAGTTTCCAACTTCCATTTTCTTTTATTGCATACAGCTTAGTTATACTCCAGGGGTTCGACTTTCGGTACTCTTCTTGGAGATTATCTGCTGCAAAAATGGTTCGGATACTATAATTCTCTCCTTCTTTTTCTATGGATAAAATTGTGGGAGTATAGTATCGAAGTAATTGTTTTGAAGGAAATTGATATAAATACGATTGCGAAAAATCAAAATCCCTATACTTCTGTTTTTCCTCAGAATTCCAATACGGATTATTGTAAATACTATCAGGAGCTGAATTCAAGTAATTTTCCCAGAGCATTGAAATGTCTCGTACATCCGAAAAAGAAGTATCTACACGTGAATGAATGGTTACCTTAATTTTTGATCTCTGAGCGTATAACTCATTCGCCGAAAGTAAACTTAGGAGCAAAGCAACTACAATGCATAATTTTCTCATTTGCACATTTAAAAATTTGCACATTTGGAATTTACTTACTTCGTTTCACTAACAAGGCTACCAATGCCGTAGTAAACAAGCCCATTACCGGTGCGCCAATTACAGAGTAAATTAAATAATTACTTAAGTTAAATTCTGCAATTGCAGCATCTTGTGTCATTAATCCAGTAGTTACAGCGAAATTTATAGCATTTTCAAAATAATGTGGTGTGATGTAAACACTTGTAATGTATTGAGAAATGGGAGATAATAAGGTTATAAATAAAGTCATTATTAGCCCACTTTTAAAAGCTTGACCATAAGTTATAATTCCATTATACTCTTTTCGTTTTTCTAACAATGCTATCACATAAATTGCAATAGATGGAATAGCATACAAATTCGTATAAGTAGCATGTTTATCAATATGTGTAGAATGTAATCCGAACAAACGTTCCATTGCCATCCATATTAAGGTCATAATAAAAAACCCTACTGCATACTTAATTTCTGTTTTGTTTTTCATTTTACATTGGTCATTAGTCGTTAGTCATTAGTATTTAGTATTTAGTACAAACTGCCCTTTACTCCCAGCTCCTTGCTCCCAGCTCCATGCTCTTTGCTAATTCCACATAGGATTTTCTGGAAAATTGGCTATATGTGCATATTTATTTCCTAAGTTACGAACTGCTTTTTTCCATAAATTATCATGGTCTTCATTAAATATGTCTTGAGATTGTGTTCCCGAAACAATCCAACTATTACTTTCAATTTCGTCTTCTAACTGCTCAGGACTCCAACCAGAGTAACCTAAAAAAAACATCACATCTTCCAGCATCACTTTACCTTGTTTAATTTGCTCCTTTAATTGATCAAAATCGCCTCCCCAATATACTCCCTGTTCTACTTCTACTCCACCTTCTACTAATTGCGGAATTCTATGTATAAAATGTAGGGTATCGGTTTGTACTGGGCCGCCAATGTAAATTCTAGCATCAAATAATGGGAACCCTGGAATAATATCTGGTATGGTAACTTCTGTTTCTTGGTTAAGTACAAAACCCACAGAACCTTGCTCTGCATGCTCTACCAGCAATACTACCGAACGACGGAATTGCGGATCCAACATAAATGGTTCCGAAATAAGTATTTTTCCTACTGATGGTGCAATTTTGCTCAACATTTTTTTAATATCTTAGCAAACGATATAATGAATATAAGCACGAAAGTGCAGAAATCAAAATAATTCAAAAAAAAGCGAATGTCGGATACCACAAATGAGGCTTTAATAACTGCATTACACGAAAATTTTAGCGATGCCAACATTCCTGCTCTCAAAAACAATATTAATTATGAAGATTTGCGCAGTCACCTAGCTTTATACCTTAAAACCTTAATGCGCGAAAACAGGGCTTATTTGTACGCGTCATTATATAGAATAGATGTGTCTGAGAATGATGTTCGCATGGCAATGAACCAAAACATGGCTGAATTTATATTGGCTGAATTAATATTGAAAAAATTGAACGAAAAATTATACTGGAGAAATAAGTACAAAAAATAACATGAGTAAAATAGAAAAATCAACATTAGAGAATTTACGAACCGACTATCAGAAACATAGCCTTGCAGAAGCAGATGTAAAAAAAGATCCATTCGAGCAATTTGGAATATGGTTTAACGAAGCGCTAAGTGCAGAAGTAATAGAACCTAATGCTATGACCTTAGCAACTGCTAGTAAAGAAGGAATCCCTTCGGCACGTATTGTTTTATTAAAAGGCTTTGATGAAAAAGGCTTTTCATTTTACACAAACTACCTCAGTAAAAAAGGAAAAGATTTAGCTAAAAATCCATATGCAAGTATTGTATTTTTTTGGCCAGAGTTACAACGTCAAATTCGTATAGATGGTAAAATAACTAAACTAAGTAAGGAAGAATCTGAAGCTTACTTCAATACACGCCCTTTCGAAAGTAGAATTGGCGCTATAAGTTCTCCACAAAGTCAGGTAATACCAAACCGTGAGAGCCTAGAAGTTGTTTATAAAAATATGGATGTTAAGTACCAGGGTAAACATGTACCAAAACCTGCACATTGGGGAGGATATATATTAAGCCCTTTATCCATAGAATTTTGGCAAGGTCGCCCAAGCCGCTTACACGATCGTATGAAATACGTATTGATGGAAAAGGGCAAATGGAAAATTGAACGATTAGCTCCTTAATAAAACATGAAATTTGAAGAAATAAAAAACAAAATAATCGAAAAGTTTGGAAGCGATATAATCATTGCCGAACAAACTGATCAATTACAAGCTCAACTAACTGTTGATATAAACCGTTTAGTAGCCTTGTGTTTTTATTTAAAAGACGATGCAGATTTATATTTCGATTACTTAAATTGTTTATCGGGAGTTGATTATGCTGCAGATCGAAATGAATTAGCAGTGGTGTATCATATTAGCTCCATCCCTTATAAACATAACTTAGTATTAAAGGTGATGCTGCCATTTAATAGAACTGAAAAAGAAAACCCTGTATGCCCAAGTGTTTGTGAGGTTTGGCGGAGTGCAGATTGGCATGAACGCGAAGCTTTTGATATGTATGGAATTTCATTTACCAATCACCCAGATTTAAGAAGAATACTCTGCCCCGATGATTGGGAAGGTTACCCATTGCGTAAAGATTATGTGCCTGCAGAATTATACAAAGAGTTAAAAATCACATTCGATCGTACCAATGACTAATTATAAAACCGACCTCCACACACTGAAGAATGAAGAGATGATCCTGAACATGGGTCCTCAGCATCCTTCTATGCACGGTGTGTTGAGATTAGAATTACTTACAGATGGCGAAATAGTAAAAGAATGTACCCCACACATAGGTTACTTACATCGTTGTTTCGAAAAACATGCGGAGAACCTAACCTACCAGCAAACCATCCCGTTTGTAGACAGAATGGATTACCTCACCTCTATGAACAACGATCATATTTTTGTGATGGGTGTAGAAAAAATGATGGGTATTGATAAAGACATTCCAAAACGTACAGAATATGTTCGTGTATTAATGTCTGAACTTAATCGTATCGCTTCGCATTTAATTGCCATTGGTACGTATGGTATGGACATTGGTGCGGTTACACCATTTTTCTGGTGTTTTAGAGATAGAGAACATATATTAAATTTATTAGAGTGGGCTTCGGGTGCACGTTTATTGTATAATTACATATGGATTGGAGGTAACTTCTACGATTTACCTGTAGGTTTTGAAGAACGATGTGCTGAATTTGTAGAATACTTTAAACCAAAAATGCGCGAGCTCGATGATTTATTAACCAACAATCAAATTTTTATAGACCGTACCAAAAATGTAGGTGTATTACCTATGGATGTTGCTATAAATTATGGTTGCTCCGGACCAATGTTACGAGCATCTGGTTTACGTTGGGATTTACGCAGAGTGGATGAGTATTCTGTTTACCCCGAATTAGATTTTGAGGTACCCATAGGCACCGGTGCTATGGGCACGGTAGGCGATTGCTGGGATCGTTACCACGTAAGGGTTTTAGAGGTATATGAATCGGTAAAAATAATTGAACAGTGCTTGGAGCGATTAAAAGGACCGTTAAAAAGAAATGTTGATTACGACCCACGCTCTAAAATGCCTAAAAAAATAATTCCTAAGGCTCAAGAGTTTTACATCCGCGGCGAAAGCCCTAAAGGTGAACTAGGTTTCTTTTTTGTTGCAGATGGTAAAACTGAAAAACCTATTCGATGCAAAGCAAGATCAGGAGCCTTTTCAAACTTATCTGTATTACCAGAAATCTCTAGAGGAGCAATGATTGCTGATATTGTAGCAATTCTTGGATCTATTGATATAGTGTTGGGTGAAGTGGATCGTTGATTATCGAAATGTCGAATTATCGAAATTTCGAAGATTCGAATTAAAGAATCTCCAATTTCCTCATTTTCTCGAGCAATTGCTCAATTTTAAAAGGTTTCTCGAGAGTATCGTCCATGCCTGCATCTTTACATTGCTGCTCATCGTCGCCGAATGAACCTGCTGTAATGGCTAATATTTTAGGCCTGTTCTCTTTATAAATTCTGATGATTTCTTTGGTGGTTTCTAAACCATTCATATCTGGCATTTGTACATCCATCAATACCAAGTCGAATTTACTTCTACTTAGTGAGTCTAATGCCTGAATGCCATTGTTCGCTAGCTCTAAATGATAACCCGCTTTTTCCACTACTTTTTTTATAAGTAATTGGTTTACCAAGTTATCTTCAGCCAGAAGTATGCGAACATTTTCTGTCGGTTTCACTGAATCCATGAACTCTCTTTGTTGTTGTTGTGTTGTTTGTTGTTATTTCAAAAATAGTTAAATATATTACAACAAAAAAATTAACCTCAAAATTTATACCAAATTAATAAATATGATACGTAAAGCACGTGTAGAGGACTTAACTCAAATTGTGGCCATTTATAACCAAACCATCCCCTTGGGTTATGTAACGGCAGATACGGAAGAGCAAACGGTAGAAAGCCGTATAGAATGGTTCCATCAGTTTAACGAAACAAGGCCTTTATGGGTATACGAAGTTAATGGTATTATAGTGGCTTGGTGTAGCTTAAAAAGCTTTTATGGTAGGCCTGCCTATGCTATTACCGTTGAAATAGGAATTTATATTGATGAAAATAATCGTAAATCTGGAATTGGCACCGAATTGCTTTTACATGCAATACATGAAGCCAAAGCCTTAAACATACAAACGATACTTGCATTTATTTTTGCGCATAACTTAGGTAGTATGCATTTTTTCAAAAAATATGGATTTGTAGAGTATGGTTTGTTGCCTGCTGTAGCAATTATAGACAATCAGAAAATAGATTTAGCGATACTTGGCTTTAAAACTAAATAAAAAAAGAAGCCCCGGTACTAAACGGGGCTTCTAACCTAACTAACCTAAATTATTGAAAAACCACTTATAAAAGTGTCCTTGAAAAGGCGATTTATTACATTAACGTATTTTCTGGTGATTTAGTTTTTCCAAACCACTTTTGTTTCAAATTAGTTACCAATAAATACATTACTGGTACCAATATCAACGTTAAAAAAGTAGCAAAAATCAATCCAAAAATCATTGTCCATGATAATGGTCCCCAAAACGCTACGTTATCTCCACCAAAATAAATATGTGGATTAAACTCTGT
Organism: Sphingobacterium thalpophilum; assembly: GCA_943371425.1. Lineage (GTDB taxonomy): Bacteria > Bacteroidota > Bacteroidia > Sphingobacteriales > Sphingobacteriaceae > CAJBVG01. The sequence continues at coordinate 33,671 of CALRUR010000011.1, read as the reverse complement.
TAACAACAAAGCAAAGTCCATATTTAAGCCCACAGCCAATGGAATTAAACCTAACATGGTTGCGAAGGCTGTAAGTAATACAGGTGTCATACGCGTTCTACCAGCTTCTAATACCGCATCGTAGGTACTCATGCCTTGCGAAATCATAAGATCGGCAAACTCCACCAGTAATATACCATTTCGAACTACTATACCGGCAAGGGCTATAATACCTACACCCATCATAACAGTAGACATGGTCATTTTAAATATTGTAATACCCAAGAGTACTCCAATGATACTAAAGAAGATCTCACTTAAAATAATTAATGGTTTACCAATAGAGTTAAATTGAGTTACTAAAATCAATAATATCAAACCAAATGAAACCATAAGTGCAGTACCTAAGAACTTCACTGTTTCCATTTGCTCTTCTTGTTCGCCGGCCATTTTAATTGTTACACCTGATGGTGTTTTAAATTGATCAATTTCTCTTTGCACATTAGAAACTACTTCCGCTGGATTATAATCTCCCAATACGTTTGATGATAAGATGATGATACGTTTTTGTTGCTTACGTTTTATCCCTCCATAAGTATTTACATATTGTATATCTGCGAAAGATGATAATGGAACTTGACGAATCATTCCACCCATTCCCATATCCCTATAAGTAACGCTCATGTTTTGTAAGATGTCTAAATTATTACGTTGATCTTCTCTTGCACGTACATTTATCTCATAATCATCTTTCACATCACGGAATTTAGATATTTCTTTTCCGTACAATGCAGTACGCAATTCCATTGCCACCTGACCTGTAGAAATACCTTCTCTGTTTGCACGTTCTCTATCAATGTCAAATATAATTTCTGGCTTATTATTCTGGAAATCCGATTTTAATTCTTCTACTCCAGCAACGTTTCGTTGATCTAAATATTTTTTCAACTTCAACGATGCAGATACTAATGAATCTAAATTATCGCCTGTTATTTCTATAGAAATAGGTTTTGCTGTTGGTGGACCAGATTGTTCTTTAGTTACTGATATTTCAGCACCAGGTATACCTTTTACTTCTTCACGAATTTTATCTAAATATTGTGATGTATTTACACCATTTCTTTTACCAAATTCTACAAAGGCCACCGATACTTTTCCTCTATTTGGATATTTACCTTGGTCTTCATCTTGTGGATCAGTAACACCTACCGTAACATTCGATATAATTGAAGATACAATTGGGTTGTCTTTACCTACCACCTTGGTAACTCTATTCTCCACATTTTTAATAACCTCATTCGTATATGCTTGATCTGTTCCTACTGGTAAACTAACATAAACGTATACAAAGTTTGGATCAGAGTCTGGGAAGAATACAAATTTTGGTGTACGTACCATCATAAACATAATGGTTAATACAAATAATCCCAAAGTGCTCATTAATAATGTCCATGGGCGGTGTAATGCCCATTCTAATTTTTTAGCATACCAATTTTGGAAACGTGGCCATGTTTTATTCTGAAATTTATAAACTGCTCTCTCTAAATAAAAGTGATGCACTAAATACAATAATGCTAAAACAACTATAAAGTTTCCGAAACCGAAATTAATGATATAGCCTAGCAATGCAGCTCCAGCGAAATACAATAACGTTTTACGAACCCCTTTAGTAAAAGTTGGCTTATCATCACTGTGGTGATGCGGCTTCATAAAATCAACGGCAAATACAGGGTTAATAATATACGCAACTAAAAGTGATGCTAATAATGTAATGATTAAGGTTACTGGTAAGTAAAACATAAACTCTCCAATAATACCTGGCCAAAACAACAAAGGTACAAAAGGTGCCAATGTGGTTAAAGTACCAGAAAATACTGGTAAGAACACCTCTCCTGTTGCAACTTTTGCTGCTTTTTTAATTGGCACTTTTCCATTATCAAAAATACGGTGAGTATTTTCAATTACTACAATGGCATCATCAACTACTATTCCCAAACCTAATAAGAAAGAGAACAATACAATCATGTTCATGGTAAAATTAAAACCAAACAAACCTCCTAATGCTGGCATCGCAATAAATGCAACACACATAGATAATGGTACCGATAATGCCACAAAAATAGCATTGGTAACCCCCATAAAAAACATTAAAATAATGGTTACTAAAATAAATCCGATGATAATGGTGTTTATTAAATCGTGTAAGGTTACACGTGTTTGATCTGATTGGTCACCCGTAATTTTAATGTCTAATCCTTTAGGGAAACTGTTTGCTTGCATGTCTTTTACAATCTCACGTATCTTATCCGATGCTTCAATTAAGTTCTCCCCACTACGTTTTTTTACGTTTAAGGTGATTACATTTTTACCGTATAAACGAGCGTAACTTTCTTGCTCTTTAAATCCATCCACCACCTCTGCAATGTCTTTTAAATAAACAGACCCGCCAGATGGAGTTTTAACAATAGTGTTTGCAATTTCTAATGCATTTGGATATTCTTTTTTAATATTCAAAGTTCTACGAACCCCGTCAACTCTAAGTGTACCACCAGATGCCGAAATGTTTTCATAACCAATTGCTCGTTCAATATCGCCAAAAGAAATTTGCGTTGCAGCCATCTTATTCAAATCAACATTAATTTGAATTTCTTGCTCCAATGCACCTACAATATCCACTCCCGATATTTCTTTTAATCCCTCTACTCTATCTTTTAAATCATCTGCATAATCTTTTAATTTTTTCAAATCAAAATCACCCGAAATATTTAAGTATAAAATTGGAAGATCGGATAAGTTAATATCTAATACATCTGGGTCTTGTGGTAAATTATTAGGTAAATCTTGCTTAGCCTTATCTACAGCGTCCTTTACTCGCTGCTTAGCTTCTTTAATATCCACATTGGTATTAAATTCTGCAGTAATAAAGGAGAAATCTTGGTAAGAGTTTGAGGTAATTTTTTTCAAACCCGGGGTAGATTTCAATTGTTTTTCTATTTGCTTCGTTACCAAATTCTCCATGTTTTGAGGAGAAGTACCAGGATAAACCGTTGATACGAAAATCTTTGGAATAGAAATTTCCGGAAAATTTTCTTTTGGTAAATTTAAGTATGCAAAGTACCCAATAACAAATATTAAAAAGGTAATTACATAAATCGAAGTCTTATTATCTATAGCCCAACTCGAGGGACCAAATTCTTTGTGTTCGTCTTTCATCTTCTGAAATTTTGAGTGTGGCTAATTACAACTTAACTACGTCGCCTTCATTTAAATCTTGGTAACCAATCGTGATAATTTTATCACCTGCAGCTAAACCAGTTTTAATCTCTGCAGTACCACGGTACACTTCACCAACTTTTACATTTGCTTTTTTAACAATTAATTTACCTGCATTTTCATTCACTACAAATACATAGTTACCAGATTGGTCGCTTTGTATAACATTCATAGGAACTGTAATAGCTTTCGCCGATTTGTAATCAATAATTTTCATTACAGATAACATATTTGGGCGATAGTTTTTATTGTTACTTAATTTCACTTCCACTTTAAAGGTTCTGCTTACAGGGTTAATTGCATTTGCAGCGAAATCTATTTTAGCATTTACTTCTTGTTTCAAATCTGGGAACGATACTACTACTGCATCACCTGCATTTACAGTACTTAAATAACTTTCAGCTAATTCTGCAGTAGCTCTTAATTGACTAAAATTAACTACACGGAAAGCTGGGCGAGCACCTGGTGATACCATCTCCCCTTCTTTCACATCTACTTGGTCAACTATACCATCAATTGGCGATTTAATATTAGTATTATCTAATTGTTCTTTAGTAGCAGCAATGGTGTTTTCTAATGCTTCTTTGTTATTTTTTGCTTGTAAATAAGCTACCTCTGTTCCAATTTTTTGATCCCAAAGATTTTTTTGCTTGTTGAAAATAGTTGTTACTAATTCTAAACGAGTATATAACTCATCCATTGATTTACGAATAAAGGCATCATCAATTTTAGCTAATACTTGTCCTTTTTTTACTTGCTGACCAATTTGTGCGTACACTTTTACCACAGGGCCCATGGCACGTGGAATGATGTTTACATTTTGGTCTGCTTGTACCTGTCCGTGTACTTCTACATAGTGAGTAAACTCAGCTGTTTTCAAAGTATCAATAGATACAAATTTTACTTTTTGATTATCTTCAGGATTATCTTTTGCTAACTCAGCTTCTAAAGCTGCAATTTTTGTAGTTAATTCTGATTGTTGTTTTTTTAAGCTTTCTAATTCAGCTTTTTTATCGCCACTGTTTGATTTAGTGCATGCCACTAAAAAACTTGCTGCTGTAAGTACTATTAATATACGTTTCATATCGAATATAAATTTCTAGGTGTTTTTGAGTTTATTGTATTTTTCCAAATGCTTTGTCCAATTCTACTTTAGCAATTAATGCCTCGTATAAAGAACTGATGTAATTTGTTTCTGCTTCTTTTAAAGAGGTTTCGGCAGTAGTTACCTCTAAGCTCGAACCAATTCCTTGGTCGTATTTAGCTTTAGACACACGCAACACTTCTTTTGCTAAGTCCATGTTCTTACGTTGATTTTCTAAAGAGCGTATGCTGTTATTGTATGAAATTTGAGTTTGGCTGCTTTGTAGATTCAATACATTTTCCATGTTCGCTAAATCATTCTTAGATTTTTCTAAAGTTAATTTAGCTTGTTTAGTTTGATGGTACTTTTTACCTGAACCAATAATGGGAACATTTAATTGCAAACCTATTACCGAGGTTGGAAATGATTTATCGAATAATGTTCCGAAATCGTTATTCAAATAATTTTTAGAAAAACTTCCGAATGCCACTAAACTTGGAGCATGGGTTACAATATTTCTTTTGTAATCTAGCTCGTTTAATTTCATAGAGGTTTTTAAGAGTTGATATTCTACACGCTCTTCTGGTGAAATTACTTGCTTAGATTCAATTAATGCTTGAAGTTGTATAGCTTCTAATTTATCTGTTAATACTAACTCATTATTAATTGGCATTCCAATTTGGAATTTCAATAATGACAAACTTAAGTCGATTAATTTGGCAACGTTTTCGCGTTCTGTGCTTAAGTTATTATACAATACACTTAAACGATCGAAATCAACTTTCTCAGCAAAACCATTTTCGTAGTAAGCTTTTGTATCATCTAATGTTTTCTTAAGGCGAACTAAGTTTGCATCTAATAAACTTAAACGTTCGCGATTTACTAAAACAGAATAATAGGCTTTTGTTACCGTTACGTTTGTTTCGATTTTTGTTCTTTCTAATGCTTTAATAGTTAATTCCTTATAAACAGAACTTGCTTTTAAGCCGATTAAATAATTTCCATCAAATAATAATTGATTAACAGAAATACCTACACTAGAACTGTAGTTTGTACCAAACTTCGCTTCAATAAACTCTGGATAAGTGCCAGGTTGTGCACCAGTAAGAGGCGAAATAAAATTTGGAATTAATTGAGTAGGTATATCTAAAAAACGTTGAATGTTGGCACTACCTGTTACTTGCGGTAAACCAATTGCAACGGTTTCTTTTACTTTACTCTTTGAAATTTCAGCGTCTAATTGGGCATTCTTAATGTCGTTTTGGTTTTGGTAAGCATATTCAATCGCTTGCTGAAGGCTAAATTGAAAGCTCGTTTGAGAAAATCCACTGCTGGAAATCCCGAGGCTTAACAATAAAATGTATACTAATTTAGGTTTCATAATGTATATATAATTTATACTGTGGTGTTTTTATATTGATTAATTAATTCATATCCTTTTTGATTTACCAAACCGTATAAGAAATGAAAGGTTAGTTCTTCCATCACTTTATGAAATTGAAATTCGGTGGGTGGGTAAATGTCGTAGTTAAAAGTCATGTCAACTTGTTCTATTCTCATTCTCGAGAGAATTTCAATATCAACATCGGCTCTATAATAACCTTCTTCTATGCCACGGTGCACATTTTCTACAATTTTAGCCAACACGTATTTATTACGAAATTCTCTAAATGCCAACCAAGCTTTTGGATGGTATTTTTGTAAATCGTAAAACATAATGGGATTAAAACTGCGTATCATTTCGCCAACAGAGTTGTTTACGGCAAACATTTCGGCAATAGCGTTTATGCTAGCCGGACCACAACATTTTTCAACTTCGTTAAAATGGCGACTGATGTTAAGCTTAGTCATTGCAATAACTAGCTCATCTTTATCGGGGTAATGCTGATAGATGGTTTTTTTTGAAACGCCAAGTTGTTTGGCTATATCATCCATCGTGATGCTCCTAATACCAAAACGGCGGAAGAGTTCATCTCCTTTGAGTAATATACGTTCTTGTAGTTCCAATGCTCTAATTGTATTAATTCGAGCGCAAAACTATAGAAACTTTTTACAATACCAAAGTTTCCCGCGTTTATTTTTTGGATATTTGGTATTGTAAAGGGGATTTTACAGAGATAGTGTGCTAGTATGATAGTGTGCTAGTGTGCTAGTGGGTGCAAACTTCCAAATCTGTACTATGTGACTCGTATTAGCACACTAGCACATTAACACACTAGCAAACTAACGCCTGCCATGGACCGAGGTTTTGTACATTCGTATGTCCTGCATTGCGTAATAAGCTTTGAGCCACTCCTGCTCTTCCACCACTTCGGCAAACAAACACTATTTCTTCAAACTTCATTAATTCTTCTACTTTCCCTGGAATTTGATCCAAAGGAATGTTAATTGAACATGGTGCATGACCATCGTATTCCCATTCTTCTATACTGCGTACATCAACTTTTATCGTTTTCATTTTTTTAAATTTTTATTTGATGGTACAAAGGTAGATGCTATGTGTTTTAAGAATGGTAACATTAGTTACGTTTCGAAAGGTAGAAGAGTCGAAAGGTCAAATGTTCGAATAATAGAATGGTATTTCTACATTAAAATGACGGAATAAAATATTAATCATGGTTTTATCGAAAAAAAAACTATTAACTTTAGTTTATAATAGAATTATTATGTTAAAAAAATATACGTTACTACTTTGTTTACTCATTTCAATTGGCTTTAGTTTAAAGGCAGAACATTTAGCAGGTGGAAAATTCAGTTATCAAAAAATCAATAAAACTACTCTTAAAATCTTATTTGAATTAGAGAGAAACTGTGGCACTAGTGGAGCTAATTTTGAAACATCAATGAGAATAGGCATCTATAGTAAATCTACTAACCAACTAGTAAGAAATCAAATGTTACTTAGAGAATCAGTTAGACCCTCTGTTTACCCCTTGAATTGCGACAATATAAATAGATGTTTAGAAGTAGGAACTTTTGAAGGACTCCTTGATATAACTTTGTTAGATTATGATAGTAATGGATATTATATAAATTGGGAACGTTGTTGTTTAAGTGATTTGGTAATGAATATTGTAGATCCGGAAGGAACTCCTTATTCTGCATACATAGAAATTCCCTCTATCGTAGTTGATACAAACTTTATAAATTGTAACAGCCCTGTTCAAAACCAAGTATTCAATCCATTAATTTGTGTTAATAATCCTCTAAATTACGAGTTGAATTATACAGATCCTGATGGTGATTCACTCTCCTATCGTTTTATAACTCCATTGGCTGGTGGATACACAAGTCAATTTAATCCTGGTCAAAATCACGGTCCCGCACCATATGATTTAGTAATTTTCTATCCAGACTTCGATCAATTTAATTTCTTAAATGCAGATAGTGTTCCGATATTGAATGCTAAAACAGGTGCTCTTTCTTTAACACCGAAATATGCTGGTAATTTTGTGTTTTGTTATGCGGTAGACGAGTTCAGGAATGGCAAAAAAATTGGGAGTCTCTATCATCAATCTTCTCTAATAAGTAATATCTGTAGATCATATATAATACAACAACCACAAAATAGATATTCAAAAATAAATGATACCGTAATTTTTAAAACTAAACATAGTAACTCTAATGCTACATTACAATGGGTAATGGATAACAACGATGGAAATTTTATAAACCTATTAGGAGAAACCCGTGATAGTTTAGTTTTAAACATACTAGATACTAGTTTAAATTATAATAGATTTAAATGTATTTTTAAAATTGGATCTTGTACACAAGAAACGAACCCTGTTACTTTGTACTTACAAAATGCAATCGGCGTTAACTCAAAAGCCAATCAATCTTTAACTGTTTACCCAAACCCAAGTAATGCTGTAGTACAGTTATCTGGTGGTGAATTTAATTGGATAGAGGTGTATTCTTTAGATGGTAAATTGTTAATACATTCTGATTTAGAGAATGCCGTAAACATTAGCCGTTTAGAAAAAGGGATTTATTTGATTAAAGCAGAAGACAAAAACGGGCAAACGTATTATGCGAAGATCCTGAAGGCAGAAGAATAGAAATTGGCAATCGAGTTATTAGGTTATTAAGTCACTTCGGTTAATTACTAGCAACTAATAACTTATTAACTTAATAACCTAATTTCTTATTAACTCAATAACTTATTAACTCACAAAAAAAGCCGCAATTAGTTGAACTATTTGCGGCTTTGCCATTGTACCTAGGGCGGGAATCGAACCCGCACGACCTGTAAGGGTCACAGGATTTTAAGTCCTGCGTGTCTACCAGTTCCACCACCTAGGCATCTTCAAAAAAAAATCCTCTCTTACGAGAGGTGGAAGATTGAGCGAAAGACGAGATTCGAACTCGCGACCCCGACCTTGGCAAGGTCGTGCTCTACCAACTGAGCTACTTTCGCTTTTCTGATTGCGGACTGCAAATATAGAGTTTTTAGAATAGCTGTCAAGAAAAAATTTAAAAAAATGCCTTATAGCCTGTTTTTCAACCCCAAAAAAATTAGCTAATTAGTTAATTAGCTAATTAGCTTTAGTCCATCATAAGCTAAAAACATCCCTTCTGGTAATTCTGCTTGTACCTCATCATGCAAACCTAATTGATGTGAGATATGAGTAAAATAGGTGCTTTCTGCTCCCACCTCTTGTGCCAATGCAATTGCCTCTGCTAAAGTGAAATGAGAAATATGTTCTTCTTTACGAAGCGCGTTTAACACTAATATTTTTGAACCTTTAATTTTTAACTTCTCTTCATCAGATATTGTTTTGGCATCGGTTAAATACGTAAAGTCGCCAATTCTAAATCCGAATACTGGTAATTTATAATGCATGGCCCTAATTGGCAATACCGAAACCCCTTGCACTATTATTTCTTCGTTCGGAATATCGTGCAAAATAACACGAGGAATACCCGGATAATTAATACCAGAAAAGATATAAGAAAATTCGTTTTTTAAGGCTGCTTGAACGCGTTGTTCTGCATATACATCTATTTCCCTATCGTGTTTAAAATTAAAGGCTCTTACATCGTCTAAACCAGCTACGTGGTCTTTGTGCTCATGAGTAAACAAGATGGCATCTAACTGATGTACTTCTTCACGTAACATTTGCATTCTGAAATCGGGACCAGAATCTATTACAAAAACCTTGTCGTTTACTTCTAACATTACAGAAGTCCGTAATCTATTATTCTGATAATCGGGAGAAGTACATACCTCGCATTTACATGCAATTACAGGCACACCTTGAGAAGTTCCAGTACCGAGAAATGTTATTTTCAAAACTCAATATTAATTACGGATGCTTTGTAAAAATTTTAGTTGATTTTCGTTTAGTAAAGTTTCATCAATACTAATTTGTTGAAGAATTTCTGCTAAGGCTGCAATTTTTACATCCATGGTAGCGAACTTATTTACCACTACTACTTTGGCTTCTAAAATTAAACATGAACCAGGTTTGAAATTTCCTTTTTCATACCTAACCTTGTATTGCTGTGCTTTAAATAAGTCCTCAATTTTATCTAATGTACTTTGCGAAATTTTCATAACCTTATCTTAAATCTACTACTTCTACGCCTGGGTATTTTTTAACATCAAACGTAAATGTTCCAGCATTTACAGCAAAATTTGGTGTAAACGTTTTAATTGCATAAGTATAACGATTACCGTTTTTATCAAATATTATACTTTTTACAATTTGCTTTGAGGCCTTATCAATAGTTAATTTTATTTTAAAAAATTCTTTTGTTTTATCTGTTGGTGTAAGCTCTAAATTCTGAACTAATTTACCACCTACTTTCTTTTCATCCACAAATTTATACAAAAAACCTTTTTCATACATCGTAAAAATTTCTGATGGTTTAATGCCTTCTGCACTCGGATCTACATCATTTACTTGCACTTCTTTCGCTTCTTTCATGTACGTCCAAACAGTTTTGGCATCACTTATTACTTCTTGGCCAGCAATACTTAAACGGTATTTGGCTCCAGACAAAACAATGCTCCCGGCTTGCGTTTCTTTGATTTTTGCTTGAGGATTTTCTAAGGTATACGAAAACTCCGCTCGCATAGATTTGTACGACTTATACTTTGCAGAAACTCCGGTTAAGATGTCTTTTGCTTTTTTATCGCCTTGTGCAAATATGCCTTGGCTTAAAAACATTGCTAATATTATAATTACTATTTTTTTCATCTTTTATCTATAATTATGTAGCTCCTACTCTTTGCTCCCCGCTCAAAACTCCCTGCTTCTTTCTCCCTGCTCTCAGCTCCCTGCTCCTAGTTATCTTTTCCTAACAATGCATTAAGATGTTGCTCTAAATGATACTCATCTTTTATCAACACCTCTCTTGCCTTACTTCCCTCAAATGAACCAACTATTCCAAATGCTTCTAGTTGATCTATAATTCTGCCTGCACGGTTGTACCCTAATTTCAATTTTCGTTGTATTAAAGAGGTGGAACCTTGCTGATGCATAACTATTAAACGTGCTGCATCCTCAAAAAGTGCATCTCTTTCATTTAGGTCCATTTCTTTAGAACTAGAGCCTTCTCCATTTTCATCCACATATTCTGGTAAAATATGTGCACTTGGGTAAGCTCTTTGTGCTCCAATAAAATCTGTTACTTTTTCTACTTCAGGAGTATCAACAAAGGCACATTGTAGCCTTATAATATCACTTCCTAAAGATAATAACATATCACCTCTACCGATTAATTGCTCTGCTCCACCTGCATCTAAAATGGTTCTCGAATCTATTTTAGAACTAACCCTAAATGCTAACCTAGCGGGGAAGTTTGCCTTAATGGTTCCTGTTATAACATTTACAGAGGGTCTTTGTGTGGCAATTACCAAATGAATTCCAATTGCCCTGGCTAATTGTGCCAATCGTGCTATCGGCGTTTCTATTTCTTTACCTGCCGTCATCATTAAATCGGCAAACTCATCTATCACCAACACAATAAATGGCATGTATCGATGCCCGTCGTTCGGGTTTAGTTTACGTGCGATAAACTTTGCATTGTATTCTTTTAAATTTCTTACATGAGCTTCTTTCAATAACTCATAACGCTGATCCATCTCAATACACAAGGAGTTGAGCGTATGTATTACCTTCTTTGTATCGGTAATAATAGCTTCCCCATCGCCTGGTAATTTTGCTAAAAAATGGCGTTCAATTTTTCTAAACAATGTTAGTTCCACTTTTTTGGGATCCACCATTACAAACTTTATTTGCGATGGATGTTTCTTGTAAAGTAAGGATACTAACAAAGCATTTATACCAACCGACTTACCTTGCCCTGTTGCTCCAGCCATTAATAAATGGGGCATCTTGGCTAAATCAGCAACAAATACTTCGTTTGAAATAGTTTTACCTAAGGCTATTGGTAAATCCATTTGAGCCATTTGGTATTTCTCCGACGCTAATACAGAACGCATCGAAACCATTTCTGGCGTTTGGTTTGGTACTTCAATTCCAATGGTTCCTTTACCAGGAATAGGTGCAATAATACGTATTCCTAAAGCCGATAAACTAAGTGCAATATCATCTTCTAAATTTTTAATTTTAGAAATACGAACACCAGCCGCAGGCACAATTTCGTAAAGTGTAACTGTTGGACCAATGGTTGCTTTAATTTTGGCAATATCAATATTATAATGCCCAAGCGTTTCAACAATTCTATTCTTGTTTCGCTCTAACTCATCTGTATTTACTGGTATTTTAGAACTTCCATAGTTTTCTAATAATTCTAAGGGAGGGTATTTGTAAGATGATAAGTCGAGCGTTGGGTCATATTCGCCCAGTTCGCGTACTAAATCCTCTGCAGTAATTTCTCCTGTATTTGTAGTAGCGACAACAGTATGTTCTTCAATTTCTGGTTCGGCCATTTCTAAGGTTAAATCAGGACCAGCAATTTCTACTTTTTCCGCTTTCACAAACTCTACTTTTTCAAAACCATCTTCGTCAACATTCGCAAGTGTATTACTCTCTGTTATTTCCTCAATTTCTTCCTCCACGTTTTCTGTATGCGCAATAGAAATGGGCACTTGGAAATTATCTACCAATTCATCATCTGCTATTTCTATCGATTCTTCTTCTTGCTCTGCAGCAAAATCTTCTGCCCTCAATTGGTTTTTGAGTGTTGGCATGCGTTCATCCTCTAAGGGTTGATCTCTTAATGGCAATTCAAATGATTTTGGTTTAGCTTCAAATTCTGGAGAACTTGCTATTTCTGGTTTACGATTTGCTTCTACAGGTAATAATTCGTCTTCTAATAAAGTTTTATCCGCAGCTCGTTCTACTTCAGATTTTATAGGAGATTTAAACTCTAAGTTATAGGCAATAACCATGCACGAAAGACCTGCAAATGCTAATAATCCGGCTGTTCCTGTTTTACCCAACACATTATTAAACCAGCCATTCATTTGTATACCGTATGCCCCAGCCAAGAAGTACATATCAGTTTTAAGGAAACTAATAATAAATGCTACACTGATGGAAATAAAAATTAAAAAGAATAAAGAGTAAGCCAAGGTTTTACTTAGCTTCATAATGCTCACTTTAAAAAGCAAGCGGTAACCTACTAAAAAACATCCAAAGGAAATTAAAAATGAAGAAACACCAAACCAACGGAACATAAATAAATGCGATACCATTGCACCCAATATGCCTAGCCAATTTTCTACTTTATGGTTAGCGGCATCAAAAATTATACCCAACCTTGCACCAGATACTACGCTCTGATCCTCATCCCAGGTAAATAAATATGAGAAAAAAGCAACAAACAAATACAAAGAAATAAGCAACAATAACAAACCCGTAATTTTAATTATACGCGCATCAATTGCTTTCCTTTCTTTGGGTTCGCTCTGTTTCTTTTCCTTCTTTACAGTACTCTTTTCTTTAGCTTTAGAACTTGGTTTTTCAACCAATTCCTCTTCCACTTCCTCAGAAGGTACTGCTACTTGTGATCTTAACTTATTAGCCATTATTTTGCTTAATATGCAAATATAAATTTATAGCGCATTGTATTATGCTGTGTGCATAATTTTTTCAATGCTTGTGAAGAAGTTCTTTTGCAAATAAATCCACATCAATTCCATCGTAATTACCTGAGCTCATGAGCAATAGGTTTGTTTCTTTCCAATTCCTGCTTTCAAGATACGTTTTTAATGCTGCCGATTCGTTAAAAATTAGGATATCATCGCGGTCAAATGCTTGTTTTACTTCCTCCGGACTAATATTCTCTAATCTTTTATGTTCAATTGTATGTGGGTTGTAATACACTATTGCCACATCGGCTTGGCTCATGCTATTTTTATACTCTTGTAAAAACTCCTTATTTAAACTACTAAATGTATGTAATTCCATACAGGCTACTAAATCTTGAGTTCCAAATTGTTGCTTTACAGCATTTATGGTCGCTTTTAATTTTGAAGGTGAATGTGCAAAATCTTTAAAAATCCTGGCTTTTCCTTCTTTGGCAATTAGTTCTAATCGTTTTGCTGCTCCCTTAAAACTTTGTATGGCCTCATAAAATTTTTCATCGGCCAAACCCAAACTTTTACAAGCCTCATAAGCCGCTTGTAAATTCTGCATATTGTGTTCTCCAAAAATCAACAATGGAATTTCAATATTTACTGTTAAATAGGTTACACCTTCCTTTTGTATATGTTGATGGGAGGTATATGGAATTTTTGTGATGTCTTTTCTTGGATGTGCTTCCACTAATTTTTTCAACTCCTCATCATTCTTACAATAAATTAAGGTGGCATTAGGTTCCAGAGTATCGATGAAAACACTAAACTGCTCTAAATAATTTTCGAAGGTTGGAAAAACATTTATATGATCCCATGCTATTCCGCTAAGTATCGCAATATTGCCTTTGTACAAATGAAACTTCGGTCGTCTATCTATGGGCGAAGATAAATATTCATCTCCTTCTAATACCATTACCTGAGCTTCTTCAGAAAGTTTAACCATGGTAGTAAAACCGGTTAACTGCGCCCCAACCATGTAATCAATGTTCTTGTTTGCGTGTTGCAATACATGCAAAATCATGGCTGTAATAGAAGTTTTTCCATGGCTTCCGCCTACTACTAACCTCGTTTTATCTTTGCTCTGTTCATACAAATATTCCGGGTAAGAATAAATTGGAATTCCAAGCTCCTTTGCTTTTAATAACTCCGGATTATCTGCACGCGCATGCATACCGAGTATTACTGCATCTAAATCTGCTGTAATATTATTTGTATACCAACCCATTTCTGATGGAAGTAAACCTGCATTGGCTAAACGACTTTTGGAAGGTTCAAAAATCTCATCGTCTGAACCTGTTATGATATAATTTTTTTCTTTTAATGCCAATGCTAAATTATGCATTGCACTTCCACCAATCGATATAAAATGTACTTTCATTATTTTTAATTTTGAAAACTTCTTACGAAATCAATTTTTCTTTTTATAGCCGAAATACTAAACGGTGTACTTCCTTTTGTTTTCTCTGTAAGTACTTTGTTAAATACGTCATCGGATGAAATGGCTTCCATCTGACCTTGACGGAAAGTATAGAAAAACCAATCGTCGCCCACCTCAAAATAAATATTTACAATATTTCCACTACGTTTTCTTACAACCTCCATGTATCCCTTAAACTCTTTGTTCAATTGTTTATCGTACACATTCATGATGCTAATTTTATTGTTTACAGAGCGCCAAGATCTTTTTTGTTGATCCCATGCCAATTTTACTCCTGAAATTACAAATCCTTTTTCCATTGATTTTGGTAATTTGTAAAGTCCAGTTTGTTTAATGTCTTCCATTAAATTGGCCACATCTTTCTCAGGAAACAATTCATACATTCCTTTTTCAAATACAGGTCTTTCTTTGTTATCTCCATTTACATCGAAGCCATTTAAATCAATCAGCTTCATCATAATCTCAGTGGCTTCAGGTAAAAACTGAAAATCTAAACTTGCTACTAAATCTAATTCTACTTTACCGCTTTCAATAGTATTGTTAACATTTCCAGCCGTTTTTAAAACTAATTTATCGTCAAATTCAACACCCAAATTCAACAATCCTTCTGCATACAAGAATTCTTTCTTATCGTCAAAAGTCATGTAATTTCCTTTCATGGCATTGTTAAATAATTTATCGTCGTTTCCAATTTTAAACACTTTAGCCTTTTCATCATAAATTAATTTACCCTCTACATTTATTACATCCACATCATTCGGTTCAATTTTTTTACTTATAAAAGTTCCATAGGCTTCGTAGTTTGTAATGCCTATATGTATTCCACTAAACAATCTGTTTTTATTCTCGTCTCTAGGGTCTGTTAAATCTAGGGCAACGGTATCAGGGTTTACAAATCCTTTATACCTGAAGTATTGTGACTTTATAAATTTACTATCATGATTCATTTTAATAAAACCATCATAATCTAAAAATCTATTTGCAGCTTTTAAGTACACATCCCCTTTGTATCTTACTTTGGAATTTAGTAAGAAATTCATTGTATCTGTAATTACCCCTTTAGCAAATGTTTGGAAAGAGGTATCTACCTTGGTATCCTTAAAATGTATTTTTTGGGCAAGTGAATCTTTCTTGGTTCGGTAATCATAATAAGCATTTGCAGCATATTTCTTTTTTGCATAAACATCTACTTTTGCTTCATAAAGTTTATGGTAGCGTGTGGTAACATTCGCAAAAATTTCTGCATCTTCTAGGCGTTGCATAATAGCCTGACCATAAATTTCTACATGTTTATCTTTAGGTTTTATTTCTGCATCTGCTACTAAAATTTTAGGTACACCATCAATTTTTATATCTTCTTTTACTAAATCGTAGGTAGCTTTTTGTGCTTCAAAATTTAAAGAGTCTTGCGACGGATGGATAGAAACGAATTCATATTTATTTTTTCCCGAAATAGGCATGCTGAAATCCATCTTTTGTAGGTCGAAGAACCAAGTAAACACCGGCAAACTCGTTGCATATAAGTTATAAGGGAACTTAATTAATTCATCCGGATTATTGGCCACAAAATCTCCTCGCTTAGCCACAAAATCTATTTTTGATTTTACATCTCCTGCTTCTATGGCAAGCTTTGTTGTATCTATTGCATAAATTTTTGCAATGCTATGTTCGGCTTCAAAATTCGAATTGTTAAATACAAATCTTCTCGAAAACAAATCTGCTCCTTTTATATGCGACCTGCCATTACCAGTTAAATTTTGTGGGGTATAAATAATGGTTCCTGTAAAATCATTTTTACCCTTATACAAGTCGGTTGTATTGGCTCTACTTACTACAAACATACTATCTTCATAGGGTTCCCAATGAAAGTACGACATGCGAGAAATGGCCAACGGGTGGTTTGCTTTCTCTTCTAAATCAAAAGTTTGGATGGGTGCATTTGTAGAGTCAAGTAAAAATAAAAAGCGATCCGATTGTGTTACCGAGGCTAAATAATCTATTCGACCAGAACCGTAATATCCTTTATCGCTTAAACGAATGGTATTGTAATACCTTGCCTTGCCTTTATACATTGCATATCCCTCAGCAGGTGTCCTGTGTACATAACCCAATGATGTATCGGGTTGATACGTTAAAGTCTCTTTGTAATCTGGGAATATTCCTCCAGAGTGCATGGTACCTGGGAACGCCAAACCTGTTGTTGAACTTATATTATCTAAACTATCAATAATAAATGGTTCAATTAAAAACCAAAAATCACTTCTTCTATACACACTGTTTTGTATATACGCATAATCATAGTATACATACGATTCGCCAAGCGATTCGAAGTATGGATATTGTGGGAAATTTTTTAAACCCGATTTATTTTGAGGTTCGTCTATGTATAAATTCCCTGTAATGTCTCTCAATACAGTTTTCAAACTTAATAATTGTCGGTAACCATTAATATCTTGTTTGCCTAAGACTTTAATTTTCATCGAATCAATTTTAGGCATCGAAATTTTGAAGTTATTATAACTAAAACTGAAATTCTTTCCATAAAAATCTAGTGTACCAGCATGTACCTTTCCACCAAATTCAATATCTCTATTTTGCTTAACGGTAATCTTACCTAAGTACGGACGAATATTTACACTTTGCGAATCGCTCAAAAATATTTGATCAATGCCTTGTATTACTAAATCTTTAGAAGTAATATTTAAATAGGCATTTATATTTGAATCTGCCAAAGATCCAAAACGCATAACATCATAATCTAAATTACCTGCTTCGTTACTTATATAGTTAAAGGTTTTTTCTTTAATGTAAATCAAACCTTTGTTTTCGTTCATGCCAATAAAACCATACTCAACCAATGATCTGAGTAAGCCTAATACATCTTGTTCTCTCAACTTAACTTCTTTTGCATAAGTAGAAATACTGATGGTTTTGGAGCGTTCGCGAGTTGAAATTCTTTTTAAAATAGTAAGCGGATTGTATTCTTGAATCCCCGCAATTTTTCTAAACTTTTCTTCTTTATAAAAATTTTTAGATTCGAAATAGGATTCTTTTTGAAATCTACCTTTTATTGTTCCCATTTCAATAATTGGTTTATCGATGTTCCATTCCATACGCTCCACCTCAAATGTCATTTGATGGTACGAATCGTAAAACGAAGCATTTCCAATACCAACATCTCTACGCAATAAAACCATGGTACGCTTGCCAGCATTAAACCTAAACTCCACACCTGGGTGATAAATGGAATCTTTCTGCAAATAAATAGATACTTCTGCTGGGTATGATACAATTTCATCGGCTTGTAAAACATAGGCATTAGAGTAAGTACTTAGCACCACTTTACCATTGTTGTAAATAATAATACTAGCCTTCTCATCGTCAGAGCCAACACCGTAAAGCTTACTGCCTACCATACTAAAGCCTCCTTGATAATCTACGTTGGTAAAGAAATTTTTTATTTCATATTTCTTCTCATAAGAATCAAATTTCGGATAGGTAGCATTCTCTGGTTTGTTATTAGTGGATAATCGATCTTCCAACTTTCCAATTAAAGCTGTTTTAAAAAGTTTAGTATGAAAAAACTGAACAGAGTCTGCAGAAAAATCAGATTTAGTACAATCAATTGTATAGTTTTTTAGTTTGGCAAATACTACTGTTGTATCTAATCCAGCACGCGACCAATTCACAATTCCACCCTTACCCCTCCATATTCTTTTTGTAGGATAAAAGGTTCCAGAGGTTTGGTAAATAACAGATCTATCGCCTCTGGCTTCCCCAATAATATCAATGTTTCCCAATACTTTTACTACAGGGATCGAATCCATTTTTAACTCATATGTATCATTAGGTAAATACCATTTGGTAGATTTAGATTCATACAACACATTTCCATTAAAAAAGCCTGAAGTAAAAGCTAAAAATAAGGCCGCTTCTCTATTTTTCTTTTTTAAACTTGCCGCTAAAATTTCATGTACAACTTTAAAATTGTCTATTGCTTTTGGTGATTTCTGAATATCAACTAAAGAAATTAAATAATCTTTATACTCTTGGTCGGCCTTCATTTTTCGGTCGGCCATTTTATTCGCTGTGCTAATAATGGTATTTAATTGCTCCGTATCATACACTTGAGCTTTAATTAATTTGCTGAAGTTAGTTAAGGCTTTTCGAGTATCGTCATCAGCCTTTGTATCTTTAAAATAAGCTTCTAACTCATCCAAAAATTTATCCGGATTATTACTAAAATTCTTTGGCTGTGCGAATGCATTTATCGATAAAAATAAAGCAAGTAGGGTAAATACAAATAGATTTCTAAATTTCATTATTGTTAATTAACACTCTTCTTAAACGCTGCTACCACCCAATTATTTTTATGTTGATGATGCTGATAATACATGCCGTTACGTTCTGCACTTTCTTTAATCATTTCTAAATCTTCTGTGTAAAATCCACTAAACAAAATTAATCCATCGTTTACAAGGCAATTAGCATACGATTGCATATCATTAAGTAAAATGTTTCTATTAATATTTGCAAGTATAATATCAAACTCCATCCCATTTAAGTTACTTGCATCGCCACATAAAATTTTCGCATCGTTCATATTGTTTAATAGTGCATTTTCTTGGCAACTATCTGCAGCTATAGGATCATTATCAATGGCTGTAATTTCTTTTGCTCCTTTTAAATGAGCAAGTATGGCTAAAATACCCGTTCCACAACCCATGTCGAGCACTCGCTTACCTGTAAAATCAACCTCAAGCATTACTTCTGCCATTTGGAAAGTGGTTTCATGATGCCCAGTTCCAAAAGCCATTTTAGGATGTATTTTTATTTGATAAGGATACTCCTTCTTCTCATGAAAATCAGCATAAATATAAAGTTGGTCTTTTATTGTAATTGCTTTAAAATTACTTTCCCACACTTCATTCCAATTTTTGTAAGGAATTAAATTAATCTCATACGCAAAAGTAAATTGCTCTTTATATTCACTAATGGCTTCTTGTACTTTATCTTCCGAAAACAAATGTGATGGAATATAGGCTCTAAATCCTAATTCATTTTGATCAAAAGAATCGAATCCAACTTCTGCCAGTTCACTCATCAATATATCCGAAACAAATTCTTCTCCACCTACTACTGTAAATACTAACTCTATATAATTTCCGGTCATTTTATAATTCGTTAAAGGCAATGTGTATGTCTGTAAAATCTCTTGACTTTAAGGAAGCTCCACCAATTAATCCGCCATCAATATCTATCTGAGAAAATAATGATTTTGCATTACTTGGATTACAGCTTCCACCATATAAAATGCTCATGTTTTCAGCTATTTCTTTGGTAAATTTATTAGCTATTACACCTCTAATAAATGCATGCATTTCTTGTGCTTGTTCTGGACTAGCCGTTTTGCCAGTACCAATTGCCCAAACTGGCTCGTAGGCCAATACAATGTTTTTTATTTGATCATTTGTTAAATGAAACAAAGATTCTTCTAATTGTTGCTGAACGGTACTAAAATGTTTTTCAGATTCTCTCTCTTCTAATTTTTCGCCAATACAAAAAATAGGAATTAAGTTATTCTCCAAAGCAATGTTTACTTTTTTTGCTAATAATTTCCCATCCTCGTGTTGGTACTCTCTTCGTTCCGAGTGCCCAATTATTACGTATTCAACTCCAACAGATTTAATCATTTCAGCAGATATTTCACCGGTGTATGCCCCCGATTTTTCATGATGGCAATTTTGTGCAGCCACATGGAAATTGCTTTCTGTTGCAATCAATTTCTGAATAGACGATAAATGGATATAAGGTGTTGCGAACACCGTAGTTACCTCACGGTGCAATTCATCTTTAATCATATACACTGCTTCAGAAATTAGTTCTAAACCTGTAAGGTAATCTTTGTTCATTTTCCAATTACCAGCAACAATTTTTTTTCTACTCATAACTTTTTCTATAATCTTTTGTCGATTCAAATATGTTTAGCAAAATATTTTTTTCTTGTTCATCAAACACTAATCCTCTTCTCTCATATACTTTAGAGGCCACCTCAAATACTTTGTTTAGTTGATATACTTCCATGCCATGTGCTCCACCCCAAGAAAAATCAGGTATAAAATTACGAGGGAATCCCGAACCAAAAACATTACTTGCCACTCCTACAACCGTACCTGTATTAAACATGGTGTTTATACCGCACTTTGCATGATCGCCCATTATTAAGCCGCAAAATTGTAAACCTGTTTTCTTGAAATTATTGCTTAAGTAATTCCATAATTTAACCTCTGCGTAATTATTTTTAAGATTTGAATTATTACTATCGGCGCCAATATTACACCACTCTCCTATTACTGCATTACCCAAAAATCCGTCGTGTGCTTTGTTGCTAAAGCCAAATATTACTACATTATTTAACTCGCCTCCAACTTTACAATGTTGGCCAATACTGGTAGCTCCATAAATTTTTGTACCCATTTTTGTTTGCGAATGTTCTCCCAAATAAAAGGGACCACGTATCATACAACCTTCCATCACTTCAGCCTCTTTTGCGATGTAAATCGGGCCAGAACTGGTATTTAAAATAGATGCATTTACGATTGCTCCCTCTTCAATAAATAATTGATCGGGGCTACCTATTAAGGTATTTGACGCATTTAAGGATAGTGATTTTTTTCCTAAGGTTAATAATTCAAAATCTTTGCGACATTCTCTATCATTCCAAGAAAAAATTTGCGGCAAGTCATTTAAGTAATCGTGACTAAAATTTACTTGTGTGTCTATGGTTTCTGTAGAAAGTGATTCCGCATATTTCAATAATATTTTTGAATCATCAAGTATAGCCTCTCCATATTTTAAGCTAAGAATAGCATTTTTACATTCTACATTTGGCAATACAGATGCATTAATCCAAATAGTTTGAGGGTCTTGTTGAATTGGAAATTTCTCTTGCAAATAACTTTCTGTTAAGTAAGAAATTTTTGCCGAAGGGAAATAATAATGCCACTTCTCTTTTATACTGAGCATGCCGATTCGGATTTCTGCAACCGGACGGGTAAAGGTAAGAGGTAATAATTGCCCCCTACTCGAGTCGTCGAATAAAATAATGTTCATTTAGCAAAGATAGAAGGCTTGAGAACATATTTAGGAGAAAATTACCAACGCTTGTAAAATAAGAAAGTCCGGCTTGGAGCCAGACTTTCAAAAACATATTATTAGGTATGCTTAAATTATTTCTTTGCGTAACGAGTTTTGAACTTGTCGATACGACCTGCTGTATCAACCAATTTCAATTTACCAGTGTAAAAAGGGTGAGATTTGTGTGAGATCTCTAATTTTACCAATGGATATTCGTTGCCATCTTCCCAAACAACAGTGTCTTTGGTTTCGATTGCCGACTGTGTCATAAATGAATAGTCGCAAGATAAGTCTTTGAAAACGACTAATCTATAGTTCTTAGGATGTATTTCTGCTTTCATCTTCTCTTTAAAATTCGGACTGCAAATGTAGAAAAGCATTGCTTAAAATGCAAATGTATTTCAATTTTTATTCAAAAATACTCAATTTAAGCCTTAATTTCTTGGCAAATTTCTATTAAAACCCCGTTAGCATCTTTAGGGTGAACAAAACATACCAGTTTGTTATCGGCTCCTTTTTTGGGCTCCTTATTTAATAAGGTAAAGCCTTCTGCTTCTAACCTTTTCATTTCGGCCACTATATCGCTAACATCAAAGGCTATATGGTGTATGCCTTCTCCTTTTTTCTCTATAAATTTTGCAATGGCACTATCTGGTTTTGTAGCTTCTAATAATTCTATTTTATTCGGCCCAACTTGGAAGAATTCTGTTAATACACCCTCCGACTCCACTTCTTCACGTTTATATGATTTCTGAGCAAACAATTTTTCGAAAATACTTGTTGATGCATCAAGGTTTTTAACCGCAATTCCGATGTGTTCAATTTTATTCATGGTCAAAAATACCAATTAAATGAAGAAAATGCAGGAATTAAAAAATGAAAAAATGCCATTGAATTTATAAAAATGGCTATATTTGTATGTAATTTATATAAAGTCTAAATAAACATGGTAAAACTTCCAATATACCTCGATAATAACGCCACCACACCTATGGACCCGCGTGTATTAGAAGCAATGATCCCTTATTTCACTGAGAAATTTGGAAATGCAGCAAGCAGAAACCACCCATTTGGTTGGGTTGCAGAAGAAGCTGTTGATTATGCAAGAGAACAAATTTCTAAATTGATAGGATGCACTGAAAAAGAAATCATCTTTACTTCAGGAGCTACTGAATCGAATAACCTTGCTATAAAAGGGGTTTTCGAAATGTATCAAAGTAAAGGAAATCATATTATTACCTTAACCACCGAGCATAAAGCAATATTAGATACATGCCACCACTTAGAAAAACAAGGTGCTGAAGTTACGTATTTAGATGTACAAGCTGATGGTATGGTTGATTTAGCCAAACTAGAAGCTGCAATTACTCCTAAAACCATACTTATATCTATTATGTATGGAAATAATGAAATTGGAGTAGTTCAACACATCAAAAAAATATCAGAAATTGCCCGTAAACACGGTGTATTATTACATACAGATGCTACGCAAGCAGTAGGTAAAATTCCTGTAAATGTAGAAACAGATGGCATCGATTTAATGTCGTTCTCTGGGCATAAAATGTACGGACCAAAAGGAATTGGTGCATTATATGTACGCAGAAAAAATCCGAGGGTTAAAGTTACGGCTCAAATGGACGGAGGCGGACACGAGCGTGGAATGCGTTCGGGAACTTTAAACGTACCAGGAATTGTTGGTTTAGGCAAAGCTGCCGAAATTGCAATGTTGGATATGGAAAAAGATGCAATTCGTTTATCAGCTTTAAGAGATAAATTAGAAAGTTCTTTAAGCACTTTAGAAGAGTCGTATGTTAACGGTAACAAAGAAAGCAGATTACCGCATACAACTAATATTTCCTTTAAATATGTAGAAGGTGAAGGATTAATGATGGCGATGAAAGACTTAGCAGTATCTTCTGGATCTGCTTGTACTTCGGCTTCCTTAGAACCATCATATGTATTAAAGAGCTTAGGCTTGAATGATGATTTAGCACATTCATCTATCCGTTTTGGATTAGGTAGGTTTACAACTGATGAAGAAGTAGATTACGCCATTGAAGTAACCAAAACTGCAGTAAATAAATTAAGAGAAATGAGTCCGCTTTGGGAAATGTTTAAAGAAGGTATTGACTTGGATTCGGTAGAGTGGGCGGAACATTAATAATTAGCTAATTAGCTAATAAAATAATTAGCTAATTTAAACCAACAATTAAGCACAAAATTAGCTCCATTAGCTAATTAGCACATTAACATATTAGCACATTAAAATTATGGCATATTCAGAAAAAGTAATCGATCACTACAACAACCCTCGTAACGTGGGAACGTTGGATAAAAGTAAAAACACCGTAGGTACGGGTTTAGTTGGTGCGCCAGAATGTGGCGACGTAATGCGTTTACAAATTGAAGTAGACGAGAACAATGTAATCCAAGACGCAAAATTTAAAACATTTGGTTGTGGATCTGCAATTGCTTCCTCTTCATTAGCTACTGAATGGTTAAAAGGTAAATCAATTGACCAAGCATTGGAAATTGATAACATGGACATTGTAGAAGAATTAGCCTTACCACCAGTGAAAATTCACTGCTCGGTATTAGCTGAAGATGCTATTAAAGCTGCCATCAACGATTACCGCGTAAAAAACGGAATGGCTCCAGTGGAATCAGAGAAATCACATCATTAATAATTAGTAGCGAGTATTTAGTATTGAGTATCGAGTAACACAATGTACCCGATACCCGCTACGCGATAATCGCTACTCAATACCATCAATATGATTACCATAACAGACAAAGCAAAATCTAAAATCACAGATTTAAAAGAATCGGCGAAACTAGACGACAGTTACTTTTTAAGAGTAGCAGTTGCTGGTGGTGGATGCTCTGGCTTATCTTATAAACTAGATTTTGATAATGAAATTCGCACTGGTGACCAAGAATTTGAAGATAAAGGCGAAAAAGTAGTACTCGATATGAAGAGTTTCCTCTATTTAGCGGGTACCGAACTCGACTTTTCTGATGGTTTAAATGGCAAAGGATTCAATTTTGTGAACCCTAATGCATCAAGAACCTGCGGTTGTGGCGAAAGTTTTTCAGTTTAAATAAGATTTTTTTTTAATTTAGGTCTTCAACAAAATATTGAAGACCTTTTTTATTTGTAGATAAACCCAAATTTATGCAATTAACCGACCAAGCTACTATACCTCAATTACTCCGTAATGTTGTAAAATACATACATCCAGAAACGGATACTTTTATGTTTGAAAAAGTAAACGATGCATACGTTCCGATTACTTATAAAGAAACATTAGATAAAGCAGATAGAATTTCGTCGTACTTCTTAGACAATGAAATAAAAAAAGGAGATAGAATTGGTTTTATCGTTGAAAACTGCCCGGAGTATGTGTTTTACGACCAAGCACTTCAACAGTTAGGTTGTATAAATGTATCTATATACCCTACCCTTTCTGATGATGATGTGGAGTATATTATTAACGACTCGCAAATAAAAATGATTTTAGTAGGTACACATTTCCTGTTAAAAAAATTAATAAAAATAGCACCGAATTGCCCAACCTTAACACACATCATTCCGAAATTCGACGATTATAAAAAAATTGCGGAAGGCTATAAAGGTTCTGTAAATATTATTTGTTTAGATGAAGTAATTGCTGGTGGAGCTAAAACAGTGGAGCATAACAGAGCTACTATAAACCGCATGCGCGATGAAGTAAGACCTCAAGATTTATCATCATTAATTTATACCTCTGGTACTACTGGAACTCCCAAAGGAGTAATGTTAAGTCACTTAAACTTTTGCCATAATGTTAAAGTTAGTTTAATACAAATACCTCATATTACTTCAGAAGAAACATTCTTATCATTCTTACCACTCTCTCATGTATTTGAACGTACTGCTACTTACCATATCTGTTGTGCGCAAGGAAGTAAAATTGCCTTTGCACAAAGCTTAGAATTATTGGGTAAAAACATGATGGAAGTTAAACCAACCGTTATGAGTGTGGTGCCACGTTTATTAGAAAAGATAAACGAAAAGGCTATGAAAAACGGAACTTCGGCAGGTGGGTTAAAAGCGAAAATATTTTTATGGGCCATAGATACTGGATCTAAATACCGAAACATTGTAGAGGCCGGAAAAACACCTGGTATGTTGTTAAGTATGCAACGCAATATTGCAGAGAAATTGGTATTCTCAAAAATTAAAGAAAAAACAGGTGGCAATTTAAAATTCATAATATCCGGAGGAGCTGCCTTACCACAAAATATTGGTGAGTTCTTCGGGAACTTAGGAATAAAAGTATTAGAGGGATACGGCCTTACGGAAACTTCGCCTGTAATGGCAGTTACAGAGTTTACACGCCAAGTGTATGGTACTGTAGGTAGAGTTTTGCCAGAAATTACCATTGCTATACAAGACGCAGATACTAAACGAATTATTACCGAACAAACGCATGATACCTTCGACCCTAATTTTGAAAGTGAAGAAGGAGAAATTATTTTACGCGGTAACAATGTAATGCAAGGGTATTGGAACAAACCAGAAGATACCGCTAATGCAATAGATAAATACGGTTGGTTACATACAGGTGATGTTGGTAAATTCTACAAAGGAAATTTAAAAATTACCGATCGTATAAAAAACATGCTGGTAAATTCTTATGGAAAAAATGTATACCCTACTCCTATAGAAAACACTTATTTACAAAGTAATCGCATCGATCAAATTTTCTTAATTGGCGATAAGCGTGAATACATTACGGCCATTATTGTACCATCTAAAGAAAATATGATGGAGCAATTTGGATTAACCGAAGCTTATTTCCAAGAGAGTGACGTGTTTATTAAAGATGAAAACATTGTGAATTGGGTAAACGAACATATACGCAAATACTCAACAGAGCTTGCAAAATTCGAACGCATTAAAGGCTTTATTCTTAAACGCAATCCTTTTACCATTGATGATGGTGAAATGACTCCTACCCTCAAAATAAAACGCAGGATAGTAGAGAAAAAATTCGCAGCTGAAATTGATGAGATGTATGAGTTGGAAGAGATGAGTGAAGTGTGAGGTTGGAAGTATGAGATATGAGTTGTGAGTTGGTGCAGGTAGGTTATTTATTTGCGTGAGAGTTATTAAGTTATTAAGTTATTAGGTTATTGAGTTATTAGCATTGCAGTTGCTTAATAACTTAATAACTCAATAGCACACTAATCTACCTCATTGCACCCCCATTCACAATTCACAACTCAATAAAGCCACAAACATCGTATCGGCTTTATCATCATATCCTTTAATGTATTGCATTGATTTGATAGTGATTGGAAATTTAGCGTTCACTTGCTCAAGCACGTATTCGTTTTCTAGAGCGAAAGTAGAGCAAGTAATGTATATCATTTCTTTACCTTTCTTTAAAAACTGAATTGCATTTAAGAGAATATCAATTTGTAAATTTGAAAAGTAACGTACATTATTTTCGTCCACTTGAACTATGCGTTCGGGTGTACGAGCCCAGGTACCAGAACCCGTGCAAGGTGCATCAACTATAATTCCATCAAAAGTTTTGGGTTCGAACGATTGTATTTCTGCTTTTAGATCTATTAAACGTCGTTTGTATTTTGTAATTCCTGCACGTTTAAATCGTTCATCTAAATTACTCAATATACTTTCTCTATTATCCGAACACATTAAATAAGCATCGGGCTCAAGCTCCTTTAATAACAAGCTTTTCCCGCCACTTGCCGAACAACAATCCCACCAATATTCGTTTAATTTAGGATGCATAAATTGTTGAGTGGCTTGGCTCGATTTATCTTGCACTTCAAATAAATATTCTGCAGGTTCCTCAATTTTACTGGCATTTGCTAATCGAAAACAAGTTCCTTCTTGAATAAAATTTATTTGTTGAGCATCTAAAAAAACTTTCAAATTTTCTTCCTTACCTTTTACCGCACGCAAAAATAAATCTGGTTGTATGAAATGTGAATTAATAAAAGCCTGTTTATCTATTTTATCAGAGAGTAAGCCGTGTAATGGGAAAACATCTACTATATTAAAATCAGGATAAATAGAGCTTATAAATTCTACTCGCTCTGCATTGGTTTTAGTTATGTAGCTTAGCCATTCTGGTTTAAATAGTTGTAAAGCAGTATCCGTTTCTGTTGCGGTAAGTAACAAAGCAATTAATAAACGCTCTTCGTAGGTATTATTGGGGCATGCTTTTCCTAATCTAAAATAAGAATACATCATATGGCTCAGCATCTTTCGATCTCTGGAACCCATTTGCTTATTGCGTTTGTAAAACTCTTTTAAATATTTAGATAAAGGAACATCGTGTTTATAATTTTCTAAACACTCTATAAAAATTCTTAATTTATTTTGATGAATCATGGTTGGTAATTAAGCCCGTTTTCATCATACTTTAAAATAAAAACTAAGCTATTGTGGGTACTTGAGTTTTTCTGTGGATAATAGAAAACACTGGCTAATCCGAAGTAAGGACTCTCTGTTTGAAACAATGTTTTTTTACTCCAGTGGTATTTTGTGAGATAATAAATTGCTTGGTCGAAACCTCTGATAGCCATTTCTGTTGGCTCTGTTGCAAAATCATTTCGATATTTTGTAACATAATTCAGCAGGATAGAATCTTCATAATTTGTATAGTATGAAGAGCTGAGTGTTACTTTATATTTCACATATAAATTCGGGTCGATGGTTTGAAAATCCAACCATTTCGGGTGTACCAATAAGGTTATTGGGTATTGATCATTTAACCCTTCTAAGTACTTAAATAAATTAATGGCATAGGCTTGGTCGGCAGATGGAATTAACAAATAGTTTTCTTTTGATTTAGATAAGTTTCCTTCTATAACCGAATATCCTTTTTGGCTTGTTAAAATTTCTTTCTTTATAATTTTAGTGGATGCACTGTCTATGTATTTCTCTACTACTTTAGAGTATCTCGATTCTGCTAACAAACCACTACGAACAATTATCAAGGTATTACTTAATTTTTTTTGATAAAAATACCTTGCCATATTATAGGCATGATTTTCTAAGGTATTATTAGACATAATGATATCTGTTTTACCAGAACCACTAATAAATAAAGGCGAAATAGGCGAAACAACTTTGCCTTTAAGTAACTTATTATTCTTCAATAATACTTGAATTTCATTTGGTAAAAATGGCCCAACAATAAAATCAGCAAGTAATAAAAACGGATCAGAAGCAAAAGATTTAACTTGGTTGGTATCCGATTGAGTATCGAACACTTTTATTTCAAAAGTATAGCCATGTTTTGTTAATGAATCTACTGCAGTTTTAAATCCTCGATAATAATCGACTCCTAAATTAGAAAACTCAAATGCTTTTTGGTCGAGTACCGCATCCGCGTCTAAATTCTGAAAATTTAAAGGCAAGAGTAATGCAATTTTATAATGTTTGTTTTTTGCATCGGCATTATAAAACAAAACTAATAAGAGTAATAGGCTAATATATTTTAGCTTATTCCCACTCAATAGTTGCTGGAGGTTTCGAACTAATATCATATACAACACGGTTTACTCCTTTTACTTTGTTTATAATGTCGTTAGAAATTTTTGCTAATAACTCATACGGTAAATGGCACCAATCTGCGGTCATTCCGTCTACCGATTCCACTGCGCGTAAAGCAATAACATTTTCATATGTACGCTCATCGCCCATTACACCAACAGATTGAATTGGCAAAAAGATAGCACCTGCTTGCCAAACCTTATCATACCATCCAGAATTTTTTAAGTTCTCGATGTAAATAGCATCTGCTTCTTGTAAGGTAGCAATTTTTTCTTTGGTAATTTCTCCCAAAATACGAATTGCTAAACCCGGTCCCGGGAAAGGATGTCTGTTTAAAATCTTAGGATCAATACCCAAGCTATGTCCTACCCTACGCACTTCATCTTTAAACAAGGTATTAAGCGGTTCTACCACTTTAAGTTTCATATAATCGGGTAATCCGCCTACGTTGTGGTGAGATTTAATGGTTGCCGATGGGCCTTTTACCGAAACAGATTCTATAACGTCGGGGTAAATGGTGCCTTGACCTAACCACTTAGCGTTTTCAACCGTATGCGAAGCTTCATCGAACACATCAATAAATACCTTACCTATCGCTTTGCGTTTCTTCTCAGGGTCGCTTAAGCCTTTTAGCTCTGTATAAAATAATTCTTTAGCATCAACACCACGCACATTTAAGCCCATGTGTTTGTATGATTCTAATACTTCTTCAAATTCATTTTTTCTCAACAAACCATTATCAACAAAAATGCAATGCAAATTTTTACCAATGGCTTTATGTAATAATACAGCGGCCACCGAAGAGTCGACCCCTCCTGATAAACCAAGTATTACTTTGTCCTCTCCAATTTTATTCTTTAACTCTGAAATGGTGGTTTCTATAAATGCATCCGGTGTCCAGTCTTGTTTACATCCACAAATTCCTACTAAGAAATTATATAATAGATGTTTTCCTTCGGTAGTATGAGTAACTTCTGGATGGAACTGTATTCCGTAGGTATTAGTACCTTTTATATGGTAAGCTGCTACTTTTACCGAATCGGTGCTGGCTATGATTTCAAAATTTGAGGGAACTTCAGAAATGGTATCTCCATGCGACATCCAAACTTGAGAATTAGGACTAACCGCTGCTAATAAATCGTTTTCATGCTGAACAAAACTCAAATTTGCTCTCCCATACTCACGAATTTTAGAAGGCATTACGTTTCCGCCCGATTTTTGAGCAATTAATTGTGCTCCATAACAAACGCCTAATAATGGGAATTTTGCTGCGATGCTCTGAAAATCAACCTCAGGAGCATTTTCTTCACGTACAGAATGCGGGCTGCCAGAAAGTATTACCCCTTTTACATCCGAGCCAAAACTTGGTACCTTATTGTAAGGATGTATTTCGCAATAAATATTGAGTTCTCTTACTCTGCGGGCAATCAGTTGTGTAAACTGAGATCCAAAATCGAGGATGATTATTTTTTCAGACATTTTGCAAAGTTAAGATAAATGTGCAAATGTGTAGATGTGCAAATGCGTAAATGTGAAAAACTTAATCGAACTTTAGCACATTCACTCCAAATTTTTTCAAAAAATCAACACCTTCATCGCTCGGTAAGCCTTTATATTCGGCGTATGACTTTTGGAAATACACCTTTTTTATTCCTGAGGAGAATATTAAACGTGCACACGAAATACATGGGGAGAGTGTTGTATATAAGGTGGCACCTTCTAATTGGGAGCCATTTTTAGCTGCAAATAGTATAGCATTTTCTTCGGCATGTAATGCTAATGAGCAACTGCCTTTAGAATCGCGTGGGCATCCATGTTCTGGCCATTCTTCATCGCAATTATGGGTTCCAGAAGGAGGACCGTTATAACCAATTGATATAATTCGAGTATCCTTAACCAAAACCGCACCAACTTGCGCTTTTATGCAATGAGAACGTTGCGCCAAATCGCTTGCAAGTTTCATAAATATAGAATCGAAAGTAGGACGCATGTTGAGTTGTGAGTTGTGAATGGTGAGTTGTGAATTAGCAAAGAAATAATAAATTACCTAGATATACAAATGTTCCAAATAGCAATACGGAACCATATGAGCATATGAGCATACTAGCACACGAGCATACTAGCCTACTAACTGGAATTTTATATATTCAAAAATATTGTGCATTTTAGCAAGGATGTTAATCAAGATAATACTTAGTGGCATAAGTGCCGGATTGATCATGACTTTTATGACAGGTCCTGCATTTTTTGCACTTATTAGAACCAGTATACAAAAAGGATTTTTATCTGGCGCGCTCTTCGCATTAGGTGTTTTTATGGCCGACACCTTTTTTGTTGCCACCACTTTTTTAGGGGCGAGTTTAATTACACTTGCAGAGAATAATCAAAAATACATTGCAGTTTTTGGTGGATTATTTATCATCATTATTGGATATAAATATTTAACAAAAAAAGTAGAAGAGGAAAAAGAAGAAGAAATAGCTGTTAGTTCTAAGTTGAAAAATACAGGTTACTTTTTTAAAGGCCTATTGATGAATTTACTGAATCCTGGGATGTTATTTTATTGGATTGGATTAGTAAGTTATTTAGGTACAAATGTGGAGTACGGACCAGATGATATAAAGCTATTTATTTTTTGCTCTATGATTACGGTGTTAAGTACAGATTTAGCAAAAGCCTATTTTGCGAGTAAAGTTCGCCACCTATTTAGCAAAAAAGTGGTGCAATGGATGAACAGAGTTGTTGGTACGGCATTAATTGTATTCGCCTTGGTGATGATTGTTAAAGTATTTTTCTTTTAAAATGTATAAAAACTTTATTCCACTCCTCTATTTTATACTTCTTAGTTTTGTTGTAAATGGAAAAACTAAATATAATTATTACAAGCAAACTTATACTGCCAATGTTATTAATCATTCTTTTGTGAAAACAATTGATGCTAAAGGAAAATTTTCAACTATTAACTATGCTGCAAATATTTATTTTGGCGAATTAGAAAATATTGAAGAAATTAACGCTTACTATTTAACCAACAATAAAAAGAAAAAAGTAAATAAAAATAACATCTATAAAAGTGACGTTATTACGAATAATTTCTACTCGGGTTATAAAAGCTATACAATAAATTTCGAAAAACAGACTAAATACGTTGAGGAGGAGTTTGAATTTAATGCCAAGGTTAATAATAAGGAATTATTATGTATTTCAACCTTAGTTTTTTATCAAACGGATGATTATAGCATTGATACTTTTGAAAATATTGTAAATGTACCTTTAGGAAATCGTTTGTTAATTTGTTTTAGCGATACTTCGGAGATAGCTAATTTAATAATAGATAGTACAATAAATAATACTTTTAAAACCTACACTTTTAGAAAAGTATTTAATACAAGTAAAAATCTTAAAAATAAAGATTGGGAATATTACGCAATTAGAGTACTTGTATGTCCTGACAATGCAAATCCATTATCTTATTTTAACAAGTGGTATCAGGGACTTTTAAATAGTATTGAACCATCTAAAAATTATAAAACCATTTGCGATAGTCTGGCAAAAAGACATGAAAACAAAGATAGTTTAATTAAACATATTTTTGAGTACACTACTAAAAAAATCAGATACATCGACATTGAAAATGGAGTAAATGCATTTAGGCCTCGCCCCACAGATGAGGTGATTTTAAAACAACAAGGCGATTGTAAAGACATGGCATTTATGTTAAAAAATATGTACACTTATTTGAATTTCGATGCCTATATAGCTTTATCGTCAACATTAAGTAACGAGCACATATTTGATTTCCCTACTATTGCAAGTGCCGACCATGCTATTTGCATTTTAAATTATAAGGATAAAATATATTACTTAGATGCCACTGAAAGATTAGGTAAATACAATCAACCAAGTCAACAAATACAAGAAACAAAAGCTATGATCAGCAAAATTGATCATGCCGAGATTATTGATGTGCCAAAACAGAATTGTACATTTAATGCGAGTACCTCTAAGTATATTTTTAATATAAATGATACTGAAATAAAAGGAAAAGCTACGAATACATATAATGGATATAGCAAACTATTTATTGATAACATAATACATACTTACTCTCCAACAAAATCTAAACAAT
>CALRUR010000010.1:0-111462 GCA_943371425.1 Sphingobacterium thalpophilum | reverse complement strand
TAATTAGCTAATTAGCTAATTAAAGTGTTGCAAATTGAGTCGAAAATTTCTTCGATAGAACCGATTCCATTTATAGATTCAAATTTACTTTGTGCTTTATAATATTCAGCAACGGGTGCTGTTTTAGTTAAATATTCTTGTATTCTTTTTTCTATTATTTCTGGGTTAGCATCGTCTGGGCGACCAGAATCTTTCCCCCTTAATAATAATCTTTTCTTTAACTCATCATGTTCTACCTCTAGCGCTACCATTTTGGTAATCGACGATGATTTAGATTCTAATAAAGAATCTAACGCTTCTGCTTGTGCTACTGTTCTCGGGAAACCATCGAAAATAAATCCTTTGGCATCTTTATTTGCATCCAGTTTATTGCTAATCATCCCAATCACTACTTCATCTGGCACTAAAATACCTTGGTCCATTAGCTTTTTTGCTTCTAATCCAAGTGCGGTACCATTGCTAATCTCATTTCTGAGGATATCACCGGTTGATAAATGTACTAACTGATATTTGCTGATCAGTTTTTCTGATTGAGTGCCTTTGCCTGCTCCTGGAGGACCGAAAAGTACTAAGTTCAACATATTCAATAATTTGGGTTAAACAAAAAAGCCCGAATTAATTCGGGCTTTGTGGACTCGTAGGGATTCGAACCCCAAACCTCCTGATCCGTAGTCAGGTGCTCTATCCAATTGAGCTACGGGTCCAACAATATTTCAAATTCCCCAAAACATTATAAGTTCTAAGGGGCTGCAAATATACATATAATGTGCAAATATGCAAATTAGTAAATGTGCAAATATGCAAATATGCAAATGTGCAAATGGAGGCAACCGAAGTGCGAATTTACACATTTGCATATTTGCACATTTACATATTGTTAAGCAACAGCTTGCTCAATTTTGCTGAAATCTGGCAAATCACCAGCGCTTTCTAATACTTCAGCGTAGGTTACTACACCATTTTCGTCGATTACGAAAGCTGCTCTTTTCGCTACACCTTTCATACCTAAAATCCAATCTTCGTAAATAGCGCCGTAAGTACGAGCTGTTTCTTTATTAAAATCAGATAATAAATCGAAGTTGTAATTTTCTTGTTCTTTAAATTTACCTAATGTAAACACAGAGTCTACAGAGATTCCTAAAACCACTGCATTTAAATTAGTGTAGTAATTTATATTATCGCGCATGGTACATAATTGTGTAGTACAAACTCCTGTAAATGCTTGTGGGAAGAAATGAATAATTACTTTCTTGCCTTTTAAGTCTGATAATTTAACTTCTTTTTTGTCTGTATTGTACAAACTGAAATCGGGTGCCATTTGGCCTACGTTAATGCTCATATTTTTTGGTTTTAATATTTAATAACTTATTTATTACTTAATTGTTTTTCTACTACTGCAAGACCTTCTTCAAAACTATGTGGCGCATAGCCTAATTCATTTACCGCTTTGTCTAACACAAAACCTGTGCGTGGAGGTCGTTTAGCAGCTTGATTTAAGGTGCTCGAATCGGTTTCTTCAATTATAGAATCATCGAGTTTAAAGTATTTCGCAATTCTTCGCACCATCTCAATTACACTCATATAATCTTTACCCGAAATATGGAAAATGCCTTGTGCTTTTTTATCTACAGCCAAAATACAAGCTTGAGCCAAATCCTCTGCCAGTGTTGGCATGCGGTATTGGTCGTTTACAACTTTTATTGGGCTTCCTTTTTCTAAAGCACCTTTTGCCCAAAGTACAATGTTAGAACGACTCATATCTGCGGCAACGCCATATACTATAATGGTTCTAAGTATAGAGTATTTAATGTTTGAGTTTAATAATAAATTTTCTGCATCGAGTTTGCTTTGTCCGTAATAGCTCAAAGGAT
This sequence comes from Sphingobacterium thalpophilum, assembly GCA_943371425.1. Lineage (GTDB taxonomy): Bacteria > Bacteroidota > Bacteroidia > Sphingobacteriales > Sphingobacteriaceae > CAJBVG01. The sequence goes on along the minus strand of CALRUR010000010.1, from coordinate 109,591 downwards.
TTGCTTCGTCATTTTCTTTATATGGTCCATCTTCCCCATCGAACACAAAGTCGGTACTTAAATGAACAAGGTAAAAGTTATATTTTTCGGCAAGCTTTATTAAATGTTCAACAGCCGTAACATTAAGTTTTATGCAAGCCTCTTTTTCTGTTTCACACTGGTCTACATTGGTCATGGCAGCAGTATGTATAATTGCATTGGGTTGATGTTGGCTAATTACTCGCTCCAAATCATTATAATCTGTTACATCCATTTCTTCATAAACGTAATGAAGTTTGGATGGATGTCTGTTCGCCCCTTTAGAACTGGCAATGAGCTCGTAATGGCTGTTAATACTTAGCAAATCAGTTATTTTTTGCCCGAGTAATCCGTTACTTCCAGTTACTAAAATTTTAATCGACATAAATTCGTATTATTTTTCGCTTCGAAATTAAGAAAAGGTTTTATAATTAGTGAATCTTCTATATATTCGCCAATCTTTTAATATAACCATAAAATTTATGAAAATAACAGTTGTAGGTGCTGGAGCGGTGGGAGCTACTTGTGCCGATAATATTGCTCGTAAGGAGTTAGCAGAAGAATTAGTATTAGTTGATATTAAAGAAGGTTTTGCCGAAGGCAAAGCAATGGATATGATGCAGACGGCGGCATTGTTGGGTTTCGATACAAAAATTGTAGGAAGCACTAACGATTACACCAAAACAGCTGGTACCGATGTTGCAGTTATTACTTCGGGTATTCCGCGTAAACCAGGCATGACACGCGAGGAATTAATTGGAATAAATGCAGGTATTGTAAAAGGAGTTACGGAGAATATTTTGAAGTACTCGCCTAATGCAATTATTGTAGTAATTTCTAATCCTATGGATACCATGACTTACTTGGCATTAAAATCTAGCGGATTACCAAAAAACAGAATTATAGGAATGGGTGGTATTTTAGATAGCGCTCGTTTTAAATATTATTTATCGCAAGAATTAAAATGCTCATCGAATGATTTGCACGGCGTGGTTGTAGGCGGACACGGTGATACTACCATGATTCCTTTAACTCGTTTAGCTCATATTAATGGTTTGCCAGTTTCTAATTTAATAGAGGCTGATAAATTGAAAAAAATTGCAGCGGATACCATGGTGGGTGGTGCTACACTTACTGGTTTATTAGGTACTTCGGCTTGGTATGCTCCAGGTGCAGCAGGTGCAGCATTAGTAGAAAGCATTGTACGCGATGAGAAAAAAATATTCCCTTGCTGCGTATCATTAGAAGGTGAGTACGGACAATCAGACATCTGTATGGGTGTGCCAGTAGTAATTGGTAAAAATGGTTGGGAGAAAATTGTTGATTACAAATTGAACGAAGAAGAACAAGCAACTTTCAATAAAAGTGCCGATGCTGTTCGTGCCATGAACAATGTACTTGTTGAAATGAAATTAGTTTAACATTATAAATGATAAAGGTAAAGGCATCGATTTTTCGATGCCTTTATTTGTTATATGAAAAATAAAAAAGCAATACCGTTCGAAATTTTGAAACTCAATGATTCGGGTTTTCATTTGCGTATTGTTGCCGAAATAAATGGAAAAAAGATTTCTTTAATTGTAGATTCGGGCGCTTCTCAAACCGCCTTTGATAGTTCGTTTATTTTTGAACATATGAACGATTTAGAAATAAATTCTGCCGAACAAATTTCCTCAGGCCTTGGAACCAACTCCATGGAAATTTTCGAATGTGTTTTCGAAAGTTTCAGATTAGGCGATTTGGTATTGCAAAATTACAAAGCAGCATTATTAGATTTATCGCATGTAAATCACACTTATGGTCGTATGAATTTAGAACCCATACAAGGTGTTTTAGGCAATGATGTATTGATGAATTTCGATGCTTTAATTGATTATAAAAACAAACAAGTTTGGTTAGATTATTAGGCTGAGTATTTTTTTTCATATATTGAATAAAATTTGAGGTATGAAAAAAGGAATTCTAGCAATATTAATACTTAGCATAACACTTAGTTCTTGTAAAGTTGGCAGGTTTTTTATTTATAATTTTGCTGATATAAACGATCATAAAAAATTTCCTAGTAGAGAGTTAAAAGCTTCTGAAACGCCTTTTAAATTTAAAGATGGCAGAGGTACTGCAAGAATCCCAAACTTCATAATTAATGGAAAAACGTTCACCTTAGATGAGCTTAACGCAAAAAATAAAACAGTTGCTTTTTTAATCATCAGAAACGATAGTATCATTTTCGAAAATTATTATAAAGGATATACCAGTACTGATGTAGTTCCTTCTTTTTCGGTTGCCAAATCATTTACCTCAGCATTAATTGGATGTGCTATTGCCGACGGATACATAAAATCGGAGAACGAGCCCATTACCAATTATATTCCAGAATTAAAAAAAGCAGGCTTCGAAAAAGTAAGCATTCGCCATGTATTACAAATGACATCGGGCTTAAAATTTAACGAAAGTTATTACAACTCTTTTGGGGATGCCGCTACGTTTTATTACGGAAGGCAATTGAGAAAATCTATTGGCAAAATGAAAATGGAAGAGGAGCCAGGCACCGATTTCGAATACCAAAGTGGCAATACACAACTCTTAGGATTAATACTGGAGCGAGCTTTAAAAACGAAAACCATTACTCAATATTTACAAGAAAAAATATGGACTCCTTTGCAAATGGAAACACCGGCAAGTTGGAGCATCGATAAGAAAAAAGACGGATTAGAAAAAACATTTTGTTGTATAAATGCAACAGCAGTAGATTTTGCAAAGTTCGGGAGATTGTATTTAAATAAAGGCAATTGGAACGGACAACAATTGGTTCCAGCGCCATGGGTAGAAGCTTCCACAAAATTAGATACGGCCGATGCGAGTGTAAAATATTACCAATACCAATGGTGGATTCCAAGACCGGGTAAAGACTTTATGGCCGAAGGAATTTTAGGGCAGTTTATATACGTTTGCCCAGAAAAAAACCTAGTCGTGGTTAGACTAGGTTCTGTATACGGTGATGCTCCATGGTGGAGTGTGTTTGTTAAACTCGCAGAGAATCTTTAAACGTCAATTCTCGCATACTTAGCATTCTTCTCAATAAAATCTCTACGTGGTGCCACTTCGTCGCCCATTAGCATTGAGAAAATATGATCGCATTCTGCAGCGTTTTCGATGGTTACTTGACGTAGGGTACGAGTCTCAGGGTTCATAGTGGTTGCCCATAATTGTTCCGCGTTCATCTCTCCCAAACCTTTGTAACGTTGTATGTTTACACTTTCTTCTTTTCCTGCACCTTTTAATCGTTGTACGGCAATATCACGTTGGTTATCGTCCCAAGCATACTCTTGCTCCTTACCTTTTTTTACCAAATACAACGGTGGAGTAGCAATATAAATATAACCAGATTCTATAAGCTCTTTCATGTAACGGAAGAAGAAGGTTAAAATCAAGGTGGTAATGTGCGAACCGTCGATATCAGCATCCGTCATGATGATGATTTTATGATATCTTAATTTTATTACGTTTAGAGCTTTATGATCTTCTACAGTTCCGATACTTACACCCATTGCAGTGAAAATATTCTTTATCTCGTCGTTATCATAAATCTTATGCTCCATGGCTTTCTCCACGTTCAGGATTTTACCTTTTAATGGTAGAATAGCTTGGAATGCACGGTTACGTCCTTGTTTCGCTGTACCACCCGCAGAGTCACCCTCTACAAGGTATAATTCACATAACGCAGGATCCGATTCCGAACAATCAGAAAGTTTACCTGGCAAGCCTGAGCCTGTTAATACATTTTTACGTTGTACTAATTCTCTTGCTTTACGAGCCGCGTTACGCGCAGTTGCTGCCAAAATAACTTTCTGTACAATCATTTTGGCCTCTCTTGGATTTTCTTCCAAATAGATGTTCAAAATTTCGCCCACAGCTTGGTCAACTGCACCTGTTACTTCGTTATTACCCAATTTGGTTTTCGTTTGACCTTCAAATTGTGGCTCTTGTACTTTGACCGAAATTACAGCTGTTAATCCCTCACGGAAGTCATCACCAGTAATTTCAATTTTAAGATTTTTTAATAAACCCGATTTTTCAGCGTAAGCTTTTAAGGTACGAGTTAATCCTCTACGGAAGCCAGCAACGTGAGTACCGCCTTCAATAGTATTAATATTATTTACATATGAGTGTACGTTTTCGTTATAAGTGCTGTTATATTGAAGTGCAAGCTCAACAGGGATACCCGCTTTATTACCTTCAACATAAATAGGCTCCGGAATAAGGGGCTCACGAGTACCATCTAAGTACTTAACGAACTCACGTAAACCACCTTCAGAGTAAAACTCTTCCTTGGTAAATTCACCGTTTTCACCTTTTTCGCGCTCATCTGTTAAGGTTAAGCGAATGCCTTTATTCAAGTAAGCTAACTCGCGCAAACGAGCAGCCAATGTGTCGAATTTATATTCGGTAGTTTGAGTAAATATTTCGGCATCTGGTTTAAAAGTTACGATGGTACCACGAATGCTGGTTTCACCCATTTCTTTAACATCATATAAAGGTTTCCCTTTTGAATATTCTTGTTGAAATATTTTACCGTTTCTGTGTACTTCTGCTTTTAAGGCAATAGATAAGGCGTTAACGCAACTTACCCCCACACCGTGTAAACCACCAGAAACTTTGTAGGTATCTTTATCGAATTTACCACCGGCGTGTAATACCGTCATTACCACTTCTAAAGCAGATTTTTTCTCTTTAGGGTGCATGTCTGTAGGGATACCACGACCATTATCTTGCACACGTATGCTATTGTCTTCTGTAATAATTACATCGATATCTGTACAATAACCAGCCAAGGCCTCGTCTATAGAGTTGTCAACCACCTCGTAAACAAGGTGATGTAAACCTTTAAAGCCAGTATCGCCAATGTACATTGCCGGACGTTTACGTACGGCTTCCAGACCTTCTAAAACTTGGATATTATCCGCAGAATAATTTGATTTGTCAATTTTTTCCTCACTCATATACTTTTAATTCAGGATAGCTTCAAAGATACTTTTTTAAAGGGGGATAAGCGTGAAAAAAGATGGCTAAAAATCAATTTTTTTTCAACATTCTGTTAAGTATTTGTTTACTTTTGTGCCATTGGTTGCCAGCCCTCGAATTCCATTTCTGATACGAGATTTAGAAAACGCGTTTTGGAATCTTCCATGTATGTAAAATATTAAAAAATTAGAATGAAAGTATCTCAAAACAAAGTAGTTTCCTTAACCTATGAGTTAAGCATTAATGAAGGCGAAAACGTAATGTTAGTAGAGCGTGTAACCGCAGAGCAACCGTTTGTGTATTTACACGGATTAAGCGGATTGCCAGAAAAATTTGAAATGGCACTAGAAAACCTAGAAAGTGGTGCAGCATTTAACTTCGTATTAACGAAAGAAGAGAGTGGATACGGTGAGTTTGACGAGTCGGCGATAGTTGATTTACCTAAAAATGTATTTTTAGTGGACGGTGTATTTGATGATGAAGTAATTGCTAAAGGTGCATTTATCCCGATGAGCGACCAAGATGGCAATAAAATGCAAGGCTTAGTGGTAGATGTAACCGAAGAAATTGTGAAAATGGACTTTAATCATCCACTAGCAGGCAGAGAATTAAATTTCGTTGGTTCTGTACACGAAATACGTGAAGCAACTGCAGAAGAGCTAGACCATGGGCATGTGCATGGCGAAGGTGGCCACCAACACTAAAATGAATTATGAATTATGAATTATGAATGTTGAATTAATCCAATTCAACTCGTAGTTCATAATTCAATTTTCATATTTCACATTTGCAATTCGCAATTCCGTTCCTTAATTCATAATTCATAATTCATAATTCATAATTCATAATTCATAATTCACAATTCATGAAGTCATCCATATTCAACATCATTTTAGCAATTGCAGTAGTAGTATTGTATATTTTGCATTTTACAAGTAAGCCGCAAGGTCCAGTGTTTGTGAATGCTTCGGATAGTACCTTAATGGCAATGCCTACGCAAGGTTCGGCATTTGTGAACGGTGATTCATTGTTAGAGAATTATGATTATTTTAAAAACGCCAAGAAAGATTTTGAAGCAAAAACATTGCGTACCGAAAAGGAGATTGAAGCGAAGAGAAGCGTGCTTGAATTAGAATTTACCAACTACCAAAAAATGGCATCTAGCATGAGTCCTGAACAGCGCGCGAGAACCGAAGAATCGTTGATGCGTAAGGAACAAGATTTACGATTGTTTAGTGAAAATGCTGCAGCAAAATTGCAAGAAGATCAGAATAAATTCAATGAACAATTGTTTGATAAGGTATCTAAATACTTGAAAGAACATACCAAAGAAAAGAGCTACAAAATTGTATTTAACTTTACCAAAGGTTCGGGTATTTTGTACGCGAATGACAGTTTGGATATTACCAACGAAGTATTGGAAGGATTGAACAAACAGTATAAAGAGAAATCGAAATAAATCGAATTAGCGAACTAGCGAACATCGAATTAACGAACTGGCGAAACAGCGAAAATCCGAATTGTCGAATTGCCGAAAAGTCGAATGGTCGAAATCGGCAGTTTAAAATGTTAAATGCGAAATTCATAATTCATAATTCATCATTCATAATTCATATGGAACAATTCATGCGCGAGGCAATAAAGCTCTCTATCAATAATGTACTATCTAAAAAAGGTGGTCCTTTTGGTTGCGTAATTGTAAAGGATGGGAAGATTATTGCAACAGGTGCGAATGAAGTTACGAGTACCAACGACCCTACTGCGCATGCAGAGGTGGTAGCCATTAGAAATGCTTGTAAAGAATTAGGAACATTCCAGTTGGATGGTTGTGAGATATATACCAGCTGTGAGCCTTGCCCAATGTGCCTTTCGGCCATTTATTGGTCTCGTGCTAGCAAAATTTATTACGCCAATAGTAAACATGATGCAGCCAAAATCGATTTCGATGATCATTTCATTTATGATGAGATTTCGAAAGAAATGAAAGATCGAACAATTCCGTGCGAACAGGTGCTTCGCGAAGAAGCTTTAGAAGCTTTTGAATTATGGTATAAATTAGAAGGAAACGTAAAGTACTAATTTATATACCTTAATTACAGCTATTTGCGTTCTGCAAATGCAGTTTTTATCCAATTTTTAGCCTTCAAAAAAAATCTGAAAAATACGTAGTTCTACGTATTTACAATGCCCTTTTTAATACTGAATTTAGTAGAGAAATAAGGGCATGAAAAAAGAAGATACAAAAATCAACAAAGAAGAAGAGGAAAAAACCACTGAAAACAGTAAGACTGATGACATGGTAAATACACTAATTTCTTTGCACTCATTTCCGCTAGAAAGTGAAGAGGATTTAGAAGAGAAAAAGAATACAATTGAAGAGCTTAAAAAATTAAACAACAACATCTAAAAATATATCTATGATAATCATTGTCAGTATTTTAATCGTCATTAACGTAATACTCATTTTTGCAGTAAAAAAATATAAAGGTCACTTATAAATGATTTAAGATAGGGGATATGTTGCTTCGGCAACATGGAGGTCATTCGGTAATTCGGATGGCCTTTTTTTATGCGCTATAGGCATGTTGAAAACTTTTTGTGGTAGAATGTGGTAAAAAGTGGTAAGATTTGATAATTTTACAGAAGGAAAAGTAGCAAAAAGTACAAATGAGTCAGTTTTTAGGTGAATATGAATGCAAATTAGATCCGAAGGGTAGGTTAATGCTTCCGTCGGGTTTAAAGAAGCAGCTATCTCCAGAGGCGCAAGATAAATTTGTGATTAATCGCGGTTTTGAAAAATGCTTGGTATTGTACCCATTAAACGAATGGAAAGTTATAAGTGAAGAGGTAAATCAATTAAACCTTTATGCGAAGAAAAACCGAGAATTTGCAAGATACTTTTTCCGTGGAGCAAGTGAACTCACGTTAGACGGCACCAGTCGCTTATTACTTCCAAAATCATTATTAGAATATGCTTCGATAGAAAAAGACTTAGTGCTTTTCGCTTACTCGAACAGAATAGAAGTTTGGTCGAAATCGAATTACGATTCGATGCTGAACGACGAGCCAGAAGATTTTGCAAACCTGGCCGAAGAAGTAATGGGTAAAAAACAAAACCCTTAATCTTATGAGTAACTACCATCAACCGGTAATGCTCAATGAATGTTTAGAAGGCTTAAACATTCAAGCAAATGGAACTTATGTAGATGTCACCTTTGGTGGAGGTGGCCATTCAAAAGCAATATTAGAAAAGCTTGGTCCGCAAGGGCGTTTAATTGGTTTCGACCAAGACCCCGATGCGAAAAACAATATTCCGAATGATGATCGATTTACGTTTGTAGATCAAAATTTTTCGTTCTTAAAAAATCAATTGAGGTTTTTAGGAATTCAAAAGGTAGATGGAATATTGGCAGACTTAGGAGTTTCCTCGCATCAGTTTGATGCAGCAGATAGAGGCTTCTCTATCCGTTTTGATGCAACTCTTGATATGCGAATGGATCAGCTAAGAGAGAAAGATGCAAAGTATGTGCTGAATAATTATTCGGAACAAGACTTACATAAAATTTTTGGAATGTACGGCGAAGTGCATAATGCAAAAACCTTGGCAAGTTTAATAGTAAAAGCTAGGATGATAAAACCAATAGAAACGGTAGGCAAATTTAAGGAGCTTATAAAACCATTGGTTAAAAGAGGAAAAGAAAATCAATACTACGCACAAGTATTCCAAGCATTACGTATTGAAGTGAACGAAGAATTAGAAGTATTAAAAGAATTTTTAATACAAAGTGCAGCAGTATTAAAACCAGAAGGTCGATTAGTAATAATGTCGTACCATTCTTTAGAAGACAGGTTAGTGAAAAATTTTATTCAAAAGGGCAAATTCTCTGGAGAATTAGAAAAAGATATTTATGGAAATACCAGTACACCTTTTGAAGCAGTAAGTAGAAAAGCGGTTACTGCAACAGAGGAAGAACTTTTAATAAACAACCGAGCACGAAGTGCAAAGTTGAGAATTGCAGAAAGAACAAATGAACAAGTTTAAAGAAAAAGTTGAAGAGGTAGAAGTAGAGGCACCAATAATAGAAGAACCTATTATTGAAAAAAAAGCCAAAGCTCCTGCAAAGCCTAGTGCCTTTAGCAATTGGCTTGCTCAAAACATGTCGAAAGTATCGGCTTTAAGCATATTGCCATTTCTTTTTTTTCTAACTGTTTTAGGAATGTTATACATAGCGAATAAACATTATGCAGAAAAAAATATTCGCCAAATAGAAAAAATAAATAAAGAGTTAAAAGAATTAAAGTGGGAACACTTAACTGCCAAATCAATACTAATGTCGAAAAGTAAGCAAAGCGAAGTGGCTAAGATTACAAAAATATTTGGATTGAATGAAGCAGTTGCACCACCTACAAAAATAGTAGTTGAAAATAAATGAGCATTCGCAAAGATATTATCATCCGTGTGTATCTCACCTTCGTATTGTTAGCGTTGGTGGCCATTGCTATTTTCTCTCGTGCCGTACAAGTTCAAATTTTCCAAGGCGATAGATGGAAACGCATGAGCGATAGTTTAACTACCCATTTTATTGATGTTGAAGCAGGGCGTGGAAATATTTATGCAATTGATGGTAGTTTATTAGCCACCTCTTTGCCGGAGTATGAGTTGAGAATGGATTTAATGACTGATGCCTTAACAAAAGAAATTTTTAATGAAAATGTAGATTCCTTAGCGATCTGTTTAGCAAATTTATTTCAAGATAAAACAGCATCCGAATACGAACATAAATTAGTAAAAGCACGCAAAAATCGCGAGCGATATTTATTAATAAAACGAGTAGTAAATTATCCTCAATTACAAGCGGTAAAAAAATTCCCGATTTTTAGGTTGGGAAAAAACAAAGGCGGTTTACTAATTATTCAAAAAGATAAACGCATACAACCCTTTAGCCAATTAGCTTCTAGAACCATTGGTTATAAAGTAAAAGGAGTACAACCGGTAGGCTTAGAAGGTGCTTACGATACCGATTTAGGGGGAACAACTGGTAAACGTTTGGTACAAAGAATTTCTGGAGGTATATTAATTCCTTTAAATGAAGAAGATGAAATTGCTCCAAAAGATGGATACGATATTTATACTACAATTGATGTAAATATACAAGACGTTGCGCAAAATGCATTGGCAGAGCAATTGATAAAACATAATGCAGACCATGGTTGTGTAATTTTAATGGAAGTTGCTACCGGCGAAATAAAAGCCATTGCAAACTTAACTCGTATAGAAGAAGGTGTTTACAAAGAAAAATATAATTATGCTATTGGTGAAGCAATGGAACCTGGTTCTACCTTTAAATTGGCTTCATACATGGCAGCATTAGAAGATGGAATTTTTAGACCATCGGATACGGTCGATACAGATGGCGGGAAATTTAGGTTATACAATTCAACCTTGAGCGATTCGCACGAAGGAGGTTACGGCAGGATACCTATGTTAAAGGCTTTCGAACTATCATCGAACGTTGCCATCGCAAAAAAAATACACTACGGATACAAAGATAAACCTGAACAATTTATTGAGCGCTTAAAACAATTTGGGTTAGATAGTAAGTTACAATTGCAAATACCAGGCACTCCTAAACCAAGGGTTAAAGACCCAAGCTCGAGTGATTGGAGCGGATTGAGTTTATCACGTTTAGCGATAGGTTATGAAATAAAAATGACCCCATTGCAAACCCTTGTATTATATAATGCGGTAGCGAATGGAGGTAAAATGGTTTCGCCAATAATAGTGAGAGAAAAACGTAGCATGGGCCAAGTGGTAGAAACATTTAAATGTAAAACCATTAAAAAGAAAATCTGCTCAGACGAAACTTTAGCAATGGTAAAAATGATGATGGAGGGTGTGGTGAGTGATGGTACAGCTAAAAACTTGAGTACTACTATTTATCCAATTGCTGGGAAAACAGGTACAGCACAAGTTGCACAAGGCAGAGCTGGTTATAAAAATGGAAAGAAAACATACCAAGCATCTTTCTGTGGTTATTTCCCTGCAAACAACCCAAAATACTCAATGATTGTGGTAGTTACAGACCCATCGCATGCTGGTTATTACGGTAATGTGGTAGCTGGTCCGGTGTTTAAAAACATTGCTGATAAAGTGTATGCAAGTAGATTAGATATGCATCAAGATATTTCGACTATTTATGCTAAGGTGCAAAACGATGTGCCCGTTGCAAAAGATGGCATGAAAGAAAAAACGGTGGAGGTGTATGAAAAGGTTGGTATGCAAGCAAACATACCACATGATGTAGATTGGGTTTCTATCAATAAAAATGAAAACAAATTGGCATTTAATGCTAAAGAAACACAAGCGGGAATTGTACCAAGCGTAACAGGAATGGGATTGCAAGATGCCATTTATTTATTAGAGAATGTTGGCTTAAAAGTAAACGCAAAAGGCGTAGGTAAAATAGCTCAACAATCTATTAGCGCAGGGCAAGCAATAAAAAAAGGATCAACTATATATTTAGAATTAAAGTAGTGAAAACAGTAGATGAAATTTTAGTAGGGATAGAAATTGCAGAACGAATTGGCTTAACCAACTCGGAAGTAAAATCTATTTGTTTTGACTCTAGAAAAGTAGAAAGTGGTTCTGTTTTTGTTGCAACAAGAGGCACTGTTTCTGATGGGCATAGTTTTATTGAAACTGCCATTTTAAAAGGGGCTCACACCATTGTGTGCGAAGAGTTTCCTTCAACCTTAACGGATAATATAAATTATATACGCGTTAATAATAGTAGCAGAGCCCTAGGTTTTATTGCATCAAACTTTTTCGATCATCCATCAAAAAAAATAAAATTAGTAGGTATAACTGGTACAAATGGGAAAACAACCATTGCTACCTTATTGTATAAGTTGTTTAGGGCCTTAGGAAATAATGTAGGCTTAATTTCTACTGTTGAAAATAAAATTAACGATGAAATAATTCCTTCGACTCATACTACTCCTGATGTATTAAGTATTAACGAACTTTTACAAAAGATGATTGCAAAAGGTTGCGATTATTGTTTTATGGAAGTAAGTTCACATGCTACGGTACAAGAAAGAATTGCAGGTTTAAGTTTTGTTGGGGGTGTGTTTAGTAACATTACTCACGATCATTTAGATTTCCATAAAACGTTTGACGAATACATAAAAGCGAAAAAATATTTTTTCGATCAATTACCTAAATCTTCGTTTGCATTAACTAATGCTGATGATAAGAGAGGCGCTGTAATGCTACAAAATACTAGTGCCTACAAAAAATCGTACGCATTGTTAACGATGGCAGATTTTAAAGGGAAAGTGATAGAAAATCAGTTTTCTGGATTATTGTTAAACATCGACAATCAGGATGTTTGGTTTAAAATGGTTGGAAGTTTTAATGCTTACAATATTTTAGCAGTGTATGGAACAGCTATATTATTAGAGCAAGATAAATTAAAAGTACTCACCATTTTATCTGCATTAGATGGAGCAGAAGGTAGATTCGAATACATCATTTCTGCGAACGGAACCATTGGTGTAGTTGATTATGCACATACGCCGGATGCTTTAAAAAATGTATTGCAAACCATCCAAAATATTCGCACAGGCAACGAACGAATTATTACAATAGTAGGTTGTGGTGGCGATAGAGATAAAACCAAACGCCCAATAATGGCAGAGGTTGCGTGTAAGTTAAGCGATAAAACAATCTTAACTTCTGATAATCCGCGTAGCGAAGATCCATCAGAAATTATAAAAGAAATGGAAGCGGGTATTAGCATTACCAACCGAAATAAAACCATAAGTATAGTGGATAGACGAGAAGCTATTAAAACTGCGTGCCACTTAGCAAATGCGGGCGACATTATTTTGTTAGCCGGAAAAGGGCATGAAAAATACCAAGAAATTGCTGGAGTGAAATATCCATTTGATGATAAGAGTGTATTGAAAGAACAATTAGATTTATTAGTAAACACCCCTAAAAAATAAGATATGTTATACTACTTGTTTACATATTTAGACAGACACTTCGACTTCCCAGGAGCCGGTGTTTTTCAATACATCACATTCCGTACAACGATGGCTGTGATTGTTTCATTACTAATTTCATTGGTAATGGGAAAAACCTTAATTGCTTACTTACATAGAAAGCAAGTTGGAGAAACCATTAGAGATTTAGGATTAGATGGACAGAAAGAAAAACAAGGAACCCCAACCATGGGAGGACTTATAATTTTAGCTGCAATTTTAATACCCACTTTGCTTTTTGCAAAGCTAAATAACATTTATATTATACTGATGATAGTTACCACCGTATGGATGGGAACCATTGGTTTTATTGATGATTATATTAAAGTATTCAAAAAAAATAAAGAAGGTTTAGCTGGGCGTTTCAAAATCGTTGGACAAGTTGGCTTGGGATTAATTATCGGTTATACTATGTTCTTTCATCCATCTATTGTGGTAAAAGAAAAAGTACCAGCAAGTGAAATTGGACTGTCGCAATACCAAACTTTTGAAGAAAGCAAAACGAACAGTAAGTTTCAAATAACCAAAGAAACCAAATCGACAAAAACCAATGTACCTTTTTATAAAAACAATGAATTTGATTATGCGAAGCTCTTGAAGTTTATTGGCGATGGATATGAAAAGTATGCATTTTGGATTTTCATTCCAATTGTAATCATCATTATTACTGCAGTATCTAACGGTGCAAACATTACTGATGGAATTGATGGTTTGGCCACCGGAACTTCTGCCATAATTGGAGCAACACTTGGAATTTTAGCCTACGTTTCTGGTAATATGGTATTTGCCGATTACCTCAATATCATGTACATACCGAACTCCGGTGAACTCGTGATTTTTGCAGGAGCATTTATTGGAGCATGTATTGGATTTTTATGGTACAATGCTTACCCGGCACAAGTGTTTATGGGCGATACAGGCAGTTTGGCTATTGGAGGAATTATAGCATCATACGCCATTATGATTCGTAAAGAATTGTTGATTCCGATTTTATGCGGAATATTTTTAGTGGAGAATTTATCGGTGATGATACAAGTAGGATACTTTAAATACACGAAAAGAAAATACGGAGAAGGTAGAAGAATTTTCAAAATGTCGCCATTACACCACCATTACCAAAAGATGGGATACTCTGAACCTAAAATTGTAACAAGGTTTTGGATTATAGGAATAATGTTGGCGGTGGTAACGATAGTAACGTTGAAACTAAGGTAAATGTGCAAATGTGTAAATGTGCAAATATGCAAATGGAAGCCAGAGTGTGCTAAACATGAGCAAATGAACAAATGAACAAATGAGCAAACGAATAGTAATACTTGGAGGAGGGGAAAGTGGAGCGGGAGCTGCTGTGCTAGCAAGGCGCAAGGGCTTCGATGTGTTTTTAAGTGATGCGGGTTCTTTGAAAGATATTTATAAAAATATGTTGAACGAGGAGGGAATAGAATGGGAAGAAAATCAACATACGGAAGCGAAAATTTTTAATGCAGACGAAATAATTAAAAGTCCGGGTATACCCGAGAAAGCCCCATTAATAAAGGCTTTGCGTAAACTAGGCACTCCAATTATTGGCGAAATAGAATTTGCAGCTCGTTATACTAATGCAAAGAAAATTTGCATTACCGGTACAAATGGTAAAACTACCACCACCTTGCTTACTTACCATTTATTAAAAAAAGCAGGATTAAATGTTGGGCTTGCAGGTAACATTGGGCACAGTTTTGCATACCAAGTAGCCACCGAAAATTATGACTATTACGTTTTAGAGTTAAGCAGTTTTATGCTCGATGATATGTATGAGTTTAAAGCAGACATAGCCATACTTGCAAACATTACACCCGACCATTTAGATAGATACGATTACAAATTAGAAAATTACGTTGACTCTAAATTTAGGATTATACAAAACCAAACAGAACATGATTTTTTCATCTACTGTTTAGACGATGAGGAAACGATGAAAGGCCTGGAACGCCATCACCCTAAATCAAAAATGTTGCCTTTTAGTATTCAGCAAAAAGTTGAAGAAGGCGCTTATCAAGAAGAAAATAATTTTTACATCCACATACTAAATAATACATTCAATATGACTATTCAAGAACTTGCTTTACAAGGCAAACACAACCTGTACAATTCGATGGCATCGGGTATTGCAGCAAAACTTTTAGAGATTCGCAGTGAGTCTATGAAGGAAAGTTTTTCTGACTTTAAAAATGCGGAGCATCGTTTAGAACACGTAGCCCGTATACAAGACATCGAATTTATAAACGATAGCAAAGCTACAAACGTTAATTCTGCTTGGTATGCATTAGAGAGTGTAACTACTCCAATTGTATGGATAGCCGGTGGAGTTGATAAAGGAAACGATTACTCTATTTTGAAAAATTTAGTAAAAGATAAAGTGCGAGCGATTGTTTGTTTAGGTACAGATAATGGTAAAATACACGAAGCTTTTGATGATGTGGTGGACATTATCGTAAATACTGCTTCTGCCAGAGAAGCTGCTGAAGTAAGTTTTCATTTAGCTAAAAAGGGGGATACTGTTTTATTATCGCCTGCATGTGCAAGTTTCGATTTGTTTAAAAACTACGAAGACCGAGGTGAGCAATTTAAAGCAGCTGTTAAAGAATTATAAGTAAAAAGATGAATTGGATATTAAGTAAAACAAAAGGAGATATTTGGATATGGATGGTAGTTGCCTTCCTTTCCTTAGTATCGCTATTGGCAGTGTACAGTTCTACTGGAACATTGGCTTATAAATTCCAATCGGGTAATACCGAATATTATTTATTCAAACACTTATCGTTAATGATTGTGGGCTTGGCATTAATGTGGTTTGCTCATTTAATTGATTACCGATATTATTCGCGTATTTCGCAAATATTATTATTTATTTCAATCCCGTTATTACTATACACCTTACTTTTTGGGAACGAAATAAATCAAGCAAGCAGATGGATAACCATTCCATTTACAGGTCAAACCTTTCAATCATCGGATCTAGCGAAGCTAGCATTGATTATGTTTTTAGCTCGTGAATTATCGCGCAGGCAAGAAAATATTAAAGATTTTAAAAAATCATTTTTACCAATTTTATTGTCGGTTTGTTTTGTAATTGGATTAATAGCACCGGCTAACTTTTCAACAGCCTTAATGCTATTTGGCACAAGTTGTTTAATTATGTTGATAGGCAGAATTAGTTTTAAACAAATTTTTCTATCGTGCTTGGCAGTTGGCTTGATATTACTAGTGGTTATATTTTTTGGTCCAAGAAGAGAAACATACAAATCTAGGATCAATACTTTTATTAGCAAAGAGCAAGTAGATCCTGATAAAAGTTTTCAATCCGATCAATCAAAAATAGCAATAGCAACTGGAGGAATATTTGGCAAGGGCCCAGGAAACAGTAGTCAGCGTAACTATTTACCACACCCTTACTCAGATTTTATATTTTCCATCATTATTGAAGAGTACGGATTAATTGGAGGAGCAATGGTAATGTTAGCCTATTTGTTTTTCTTATTTCGATCTATAAAAATAATTACAAAAGCACCCAAAGCATTTGGTGCACTACTTGCATGTGGTTTGAGTTTTAGCTTGGTAATACAAGCTTTTGCCAACATGGCGGTAGCCGTAAATTTAATGCCAGTAACTGGGGTTCCATTGCCATTAGTGAGCATGGGAGGTACCTCTATATTATTTACAAGTTTAGCCTTTGGTATAATACTTAGTATTAGTAGAAATATTGAAGAAATGGAAAAAGAAGAAAAAGCAAATGAAGCCGCCTAAAATAATTATTTCTGGAGGAGGAACTGGTGGGCATGTGTTTCCAGCAATTGCCATTGCTAATGCAATTAAGGCAAAGCGGGCAGATGCTGAGTTTTTGTTTGTAGGTGCTTTGGGTAAAATTGAAATGGAAAAAGTGCCTTTGGCAGGGTATGAAATTATTGGATTAGACATTAAAGGATTACAAAGAAAATTAAGTTTTGATAATTTAAAGTTTCCAATTCGTTTAATAAAAAGTTTATGGAAATCGTTTTCAATATTAAAAAAATTTAAGGCTGATGTTGCAGTAGGTGTTGGCGGATACGCATCGGGTCCATTGTTATACATGGCCTCTAAACATAACATTCCATATGTAATTCAGGAACAAAATTCGTATCCAGGAATTACAAATAAAATGTTGGCAAAAAATGCGAGTAAAATTTGTGTAGCCTACGAGGGAATGGAACAGTTTTTTCCGGCAGCAACTTTAATGTATACTGGTAACCCTGTGCGTGCAGAACTATTGGAAATACAGGGCTTAAGAGAGCAAGCTATACAGCATTTTGGATTAGATGTAAATAAGAAAACAATTTTTATTACAGGTGGAAGTTTAGGTGCAAGAACATTGAATGAAAGTGTACTGAATTTTGCTGATGAAATAAATCGTTCGGATGTTCAACTAATATGGCAAACTGGGCGGTTTTACTATTCCACAATTGTTGAAAATGCTAAAGAAAAATTCAGCGAAGGAGTCAAGATATTTGAGTTTATTAGTAGTATGGATATGGCATATGCTGTTGCAGACTTAATTATTGCAAGAGCGGGTGCAGGAACCATCTCAGAATTGTGTTTAGTTGGCAAACCCGTGATTCTTGTTCCATCGCCTAATGTAGCTGAGGATCACCAAACTAAGAACGCAATGGCATTGGTAAAAAACAATGCAGCTGTATTGGTAAAAGATGTAAATGCTAAACAAGAATTAATACCCAAGGCACTAAAATTATTACAAGAAAAAGAACAATTAGAACGCTTGTCAGCAGAAATAAAAAAATTAGCAATGCCGCATGCGGCAGAAATAATTGCAGACGAGGTGTTGAAATTGGTAAAAAGATAAAATGAAATTAGAACACATCCATAGAGTTTATTTGATTGGTATCGGCGGCATCGGTATGAGTGGGCTTGCGCGTTACTTCAATAAGCGAGGTTGTGTGGTTGCTGGTTATGATCGTACACCTACGAAATTAACTACCGAATTGGAAGCAGAAGGAATACATATTACGTTTACCGACGATGTATCTGAAATTCATCCAGAATTTTTGGTGCACGATCCGAGTACACTCGTAATTTTTACTCCTGCCATTCCGAAAGACAGTGCCATTTTTAATTTCTTTTCGAATTATGATTTTGTATTACGCAAACGTTCGCAAGTATTAGGAATTATTTCTGAAGGTTCGTTTACCATTGCAGTTGCTGGCACACATGGTAAAACTACTACCTCCTCAATAATTGCCCATTTACTGAAAGATTCTGGTTACGATTGCTCTGCGTTTTTAGGAGGCATTGCGAGTAATTATAATTCGAATGTGTTGTTTGGTGATAATAATGTGATGGTGGTAGAGGCCGATGAATTCGATCGATCGTTTTTAACCTTACACCCCGACATTGCCATTGTTACTTCCATGGATGCAGATCATTTGGATATTTACGGCGATAAAAATCATATTGAAGAATCGTTCCGATTATTTGCTTCGCAAGTAAAACGTTCGGGGAAATTGATTTATAAATATCAATTGCCAATAAAAAAAGAAGGTATAACGTACGGCTTAAATTCTAGCAGTGCAGATTATACAGCGCACAATATTAGAATCGATAATGGAACTTTTATTTTCGATTTTAAAAATGGCACGAAAGAAATAAAAAATATTGAACTCGGTATTGCAGGTTTTCATAATGTTGAGAATGCAACCGCTGCGGTTATTGTAGGAATTCAATTAGGAATATCCGACGATAAAATTAAAGCAGCGATGAAGAGTTTTAGAGGAGTAAAAAGAAGATTCGAATACATATTGAAAAATGAGGAGCATGTGTTTATTGATGACTATGCTCACCATCCGGAAGAATTAAGAGCGTGTTTAAATTCTGTTCGCCAATTATACCCGAACAAAAAATTAACCACTGTTTTTCAACCGCACTTATATTCGAGAACAAGAGATTTTGCAGAAGGCTTCTCTGAAGTATTAAGTAATTGTGATGAATTGATATTGTTAGATATTTACCCAGCACGCGAATTACCTATTGATGGGGTAAGCTCTGATATGATATTTAAAAATATAGAGTTGACCGATAAAATGATGTGTACGAAACAAGAATTAGTTTCGGTACTGAGTGATAAAAAAATTGAAGTATTATTAACCGTTGGAGCTGGAGATATAGACACTTTAGTAGAACCACTCCGACAAATGTTATCGAAATGAAAAAGATCAATTGGAAACTAATAGGTATTGTTTCCTTGTGGATCATAGGTTTAAGTGCAACGGTAGTATCCCTGGCATTTACCGAAGTTCGACAACAAAGCGTTCTTTGTAAAAAGATTGAAATTAATATTAACAGAGAGGATGAAAATTATTTCATCAACAAACAAGATGTATTAAAAATTTTGTTCTCGCCAGGCGATTCTTTAATAGGAACTCCTATACACAGAATTCCGGTTAGCTTGTTAGAGCGATTGTTGAAGTTGAATAAATATGTGGATGATGCAGATGTTTACATCGATATTAAAGGAAAACTACAAGTAAACATTGTGCAACGTAAACCAATGTTGAGGATAATGAACGAGGTGCAACAAAGTTTTTATATTGATGAAAAGGGAGGGAAGATGCCATTATCTACTTTATACTCCGCAAACGTTTTAATTGCAAACGGAAGTATAACAGAATTGTATAATGGGATAAATGATAGTATTAATACACCATTAGTTCGTTCATTATTTTATTTGAGTAATGTAATACGTGCAGATAAATTTTGGAATGCACAAATAGAACAAATTTATATTGAGCCTAACCAAGATATTATATTAATACCAAGGCTTGGCGATCATAAAATTATTTTTGGTGATACAAGTAATGCAAATGAAAAATTAGAAAACCTATTGGTGTTTTACCAAAAGGCATTGCCAAAAGTAGGATGGCAAACATACCATACCATCAATGTTAAATTTAAAGGACAATTGGTATGTAGCAGAAGAGACAAAGCAGAACTGCCAGTAATAAGTTTAAACGATAGTTTAAAAATACCTACTGATACTGCTAATTTAAAAATAGAAGATAAAAAATTATAAATATGGAAAATTCGGATATCGTAGTTGGACTAGACATCGGAACGACAAAAATTTGCGCGATTGTAGGATTGCGTACAGAGCATGGTAAGATTCAGGTATTGGGAATGGGTAAGGCAGAATCTGCTGGTGTATCTCGTGGTGTGGTAACAAATATTGAGAAAACAATTAAAGGCATTAAGTTGGCAATAGAAGAGGCAGCAGCTAAATCTAATTGTGATATTTCTGAAGTAGTAGTTGGTATTGCTGGTCAGCATATAAAAAGTTTACAACACAGAGGTATTATTGTAAGAAATTCTACCGAAGATGAAATTTCTCGCGCAGATGTGGATCGCTTAATTGAAGACATGTACCGTTTGGCAATGCCACCGGGTGAAAAAATTATACACGTATTACCACAAGAATTTACGGTAGATAATGAGCAAGGAATTTTAGAGCCGATAGGAATGTCGGGTATTAGATTAGAGGCAAACTTCCACGTTATTACAGGGCAAATTACTGCGGCTAATAATATTATTAAATGTATTGATCGTGCAAATTTATTTGCAACAGACATGGTGTTGGAGCCATTGGCAAGTGCTGATGCTGTATTGAGTGATGAAGAGAAAGAAGCGGGTGTAGTGCTTGTAGACATTGGTGGTGGAACATCTGATATTGCTATATTTTACGAAGGTATTATAAGACATACTGCTGTAATTCCGTTTGGTGGAAATAGCATTACCGAAGATATTAGAGAAGGATGTGCAGTGATGAAAAATACTGCAGAAGCCTTAAAAGTAAAATTTGGTTCGGCATTAGCAGATGAGAATAAAGATGAAGAAGTAATATCGATACAAGGATTAAAAGGAAGAGAGCCAAAAGAAGTTTCGGTAAAAAATCTTGCATACATTATACAAGCACGTATGGAAGAAATTTTAGAACAAGTGAAGTATGAAATACAAGCATCTGGTTTCGAAAAGAAAATTAGAGCTGGTGCAGGCATAGTTGTTACAGGTGGTGGTGCGCAATTAAAACACATCACTCAGTTAGTAGAATACATTACAGGAATAGATGCACGAATTGGTTACCCGAATGAGCATTTAGCAAAATCTAATTACGACGATATTAAGAGCCCTATGTACAGTACGGGTATAGGACTTGTGATAAAAGGATTGCAGTATTTAGAAATGCAAAAAGAGAAAGAGCAAAGAAAGGGAACAAAAGTGGTGGTGGAGAAAGAAACAAAAGTAGAAAGAGAAAAAAATCAAGGTAAATCTTTTATGAAAAGTATTTTAACAAAAGGAGAAAAATTCTTTTTGAAAGATATTGAAGACATAGACGATAAAGGATTTACAAAATAAGAAACATAAAATAAGAACATATGAAATTCGAGATGCTGAAAGACAAATCATCAATTATTAAAGTAATTGGTGTTGGTGGTGGCGGTGGAAACGCGGTAAACCACATGTACAATCAAGGGATCGTAGGAGTAGATTTCATCATCTGTAATACAGATGCACAAGCATTGGAATTAAGTCCCATACCAAATAAAGTGCAATTAGGTGCAAGCCTAACAGAAGGTAGAGGAGCAGGATCGATGCCAGAAGTTGGCAAAAACTCGGCTATAGAATCTATAGATGATGTAAAAGAATTATTAGGTGCAACTACCAAAATGATTTTTATTACAGCAGGTATGGGTGGTGGTACTGGTACAGGTGCTAGTCCAATTATTGCGCAAGCTGCAAGAGAGTTGGGGATACTTACTGTAGGTATTGTAACCACTCCATTTAATTTTGAAGGGAAGAGAAGAAAGCAACAAGCGGATGAAGGGTTGGAGGCGTTTAAAAAACACGTAGATACATTATTAGTAATTTCTAATGATAAATTACGTGAGATGTATGGAAACCTTACCCTATCAAATGCATTTGCAGAAGCTGATAATATTTTAACAACCGCAGCAAAAGGGATTGCAGAAATTATAACTGTACCGGGTTATATAAACGTTGACTTTGAAGATGTGAAAACAGTGATGCAAAGCAGCGGTGTAGCGATAATGGGTTCGGCATCTGCAGAAGGCGAAGGACGAGCATTTAAAGCAGTACAAAGTGCTTTAGCTTCTCCATTGTTAAATGATAATGATATTGAAGGTGCACGTTATATTTTATTGAACATTACTTCTGGAGAGAAAGAAGTATTGATGGATGAAGTTTCGGAAATTACAGATTATATACAAAACCAAGCAGGCTTAACTGCCGATATTATTTGGGGTAATTGTTATGATGAAACTTTAGGTGATAAAATAAGTGTAACGCTTATAGCAACAGGGTTCCAAACAAAGGAAGAGCGTTTCTCTAAAGCGGTTCCAGGTTCAGAGAAAAAAGTAATTCCGTTATCGATAGAGAACAAAGCAAGTATAGAAAATAACATTCCGAATT
This sequence comes from Sphingobacterium thalpophilum, assembly GCA_943371425.1. GTDB lineage: Bacteria > Bacteroidota > Bacteroidia > Sphingobacteriales > Sphingobacteriaceae > CAJBVG01. The sequence goes on along the minus strand of CALRUR010000010.1, from coordinate 86,992 downwards.
TAAATATTACGATTGAAGACAATGAAGTGGTGCCTGCTGTAAATACATTAGAGCAGATGCTTACTTTAAAATCTGAATTGAAAGAAGAGGAAGTTAGTTATGCTGTTGCAAACGAAAAAGTTGAGGAAATAAAATCTGAAGAAATAATGGAAGAGTCGGCTGCAATTAAAAAAGCACCAGCCATGATTTTGAAGAAGCATATTGTAGAAGAATCTGAGCTTAGCACCTTTATAAAGGAAGATGTAAAAAAGGAAGCGCCTGCAGCAACCAAGCAAGTAAATTTATTCGACTTTATACCTGCGCCAGAAACTAAAGTAGAGGAGCAAAGAGAACAAGAGCCATTTAGATTATTAGACAAAGAAGATGTAGAGTTTAAGGTCATCAATAAATCGCCTCAAGAAAATATAGAGAATGATGAGTTGGATGAGCAGATGAAGAGAAACAAAGAACGCATCAATAGACTAAAAGAATTGAGCATGCGTTTAAGAACTCCAAACGGGGTAAATGATTTGGAGCAAGAACCTGCGTATTTGCGTAAAAAGCAAGCAATGGATAATACCCCTCACTCTTCTGAATCTCAAGTATCACGTTATACAGTAAACGAAGAAAACGGCGCACCACAAATTCGCCCGAACAATCCTTTTTTGCATGACAATGTTGACTAGTTTTTAACATATTTAAAATAGCCGTAAGCGTTATTCGGGAAACCGGGTGGCGCTTTTTTTATTTCGCAGAGGGGTAATTAGATGCTGAAATTCTTAATTAATCCAACAATTTAAGACCCTCTAAATCTGCTTTTCCATTTTTTAAAAATTCGAACGTTAAGCGGTCTGCTTGGCAATCGACAAACTTGATTCCTTTTAGCTTTTTACCTTTAAAAAAAGTATTTCTGATGGTAACATTTCTAAATATAACTTTAGAGAATGAACAATTGTCGAATGAACAGTCATCCATTGCACCGTTAATTTCTAGCTCGCTTAGATGTGAATGTTCGAATGAACAAACATTCCATTTAGTATTTTCGATTTTGCAATTTTTAAATTCAGAATTCTTTAGTTCAGATCCAGAAAAATCAGCTTCACTGAAATCGCAATTACGAATGGCAGAACTCGAAAATTTTGTATCAATTAAAGAACACGATTGAAAATTATTATTCGTTATGTTCGAAGAAGTGATGTTGCTATTTCGTAAATCTGAATTACTAAAATCACAAGCAACAATATTATTTGAATCGAGCATTAGTTCACTTAAGTCGGAGCCAATAAATTTGCAATTCTTCATATTAGCACTGGCAAATTTTTCTTTTAGATTTTTCAAACCAGAGAAATCCGCATCGACCCAATTACCTGATGACATATTCCAGTTTAAGGCTTTCGGCCTAATCGATTTTGAAATGGGCATTTCATTAGATACAGGATCTATTGCCTTATTTTCTGTATCGATTCCTACCGATTGGAAACTTTCGGAGAAGTAGTTTAAATCAACACCAAATATTTCTGCTAATTTGTTTAAGGTAGCAATATCGGGCATGGACTCACCACGTTCCCATTTACCTACTGCTTGAGAGCTAATGCTTACTTTTTCAGCAAGATCAGCTTGAGAGAAATTAATTTTCTTTCTGGCATTGGCAATTTTATTGCCGATTGTTTTTGAGTTTAACATCTTTTCTATATTTATTTTTGATGTCTCAAAAGTAAATTCACCTCTTTCGTAATACAAATATATTGCACTACTCTTAGTTGTATTTAGGCTACTTTTTGTTGTTTTTTATACAATAAACATAAATATAGATAGAAATTCAATTTTAGTAAGTATCCACCTCTACCAAAAAGGTGACCACCTCGTAAATTCGCTAATTCGCTAGTTCGTTAATTCGCTCTTTCGATCTAACTCAGCTCCAACCACCTCAACTCTTTCTCATCCAAGTTGCCTTGTACTTCTTCCAACTCTTTGGAAAGTGCAATAATCTCATCAACATTTGTAATGCTTAGTAGTAAAGTGTTTATTTCCGCTTTTCTATGTTCTAATTTCTTAATACTTTCTTCCAGATCATCTAATTCTTTCTGCTCTTTAAAGCTTCGTTTTTTTATAACAGGAGTATTCTGTGTTACTTGTTTAGCTTGGTTTTTCTCAGCTTTTAATCTTGCTTTTTCTATTTCTTCTTCCTCTTCTTTTTCTACTCTATAATCGGTGTAATTTCCATTATAAGTACGAACATATCCATTTCCCTCGAATATAAACAAGTGGTCAGTTAGTTTATCTACTAAATACCTATCGTGAGATACTAGTACTAAACAACCAGGAAATGCCATTAAGAAATCTTCTAAAATATTTAAGGTGTCGATGTCTAAATCGTTGGTAGGCTCATCTAAGATTAAGAAATTTGGGTTGAGCATAAGCACTCGCATCAATTGCAAACGCTTACGTTCGCCACCACTAAGTTTAGAAACTTTATCGTTTTGCTTTTGCGGAGGGAATAAGAATTTAGTTAATAACTGCGATGCACTTAATTGTTTGCCGTCGCCCATTATAATATGGTCGGCTACTTCTCTAACAATGTCTATTACTTTTTTATTTTCATCAAATGCTAAACCATCTTGTCTGTAATACCCGTAAACAGTACTCTCTCCAACTACTACCTTACCAGTATCTGGTTTAACTTGCTCGGTAATTAATTGTAAAAAAGTAGATTTTCCAGATCCATTTTTCCCTGCAACACCTACTCTGTCTTTTTTCTTAAATACATAAGAAAAATCATCAATAATATTTTTTTCGTCGTATGATTTACTTACATGATGCAACTCTAAAATTTTATTTCCTTGGTTGCTCATTTTTATGCTGAGTTCCACTTCTTGGTTAGGGCGTAATTCTTTCGTTTTATCATCCAGCACTCCAAAGGCATCAATACGTGCTTTAGATTTTGTAGTACGTGCTTTTGGTTGCCTACGCATCCACTCCAATTCCTTTCTCCACAAATTTTTATTTTTCTCAAACGAAGCTTTATCCATTTCTTCACGCTCCGATTTTTTCTCTAAATAATATGAGTAATTTCCTTTGTATTGAAAAACACTTCCTCTATCAATTTCCATAATTTCATTACACACATTATCTAAAAAATACCTATCGTGTGTAACCATAATTAAGGTCTTGTTCCCTTTATTTAGGTACTCTTCCAGCCATTCTATCGTATCAATATCTAAATGGTTAGTAGGCTCATCTAAAATGTATAAATCTGGATCTTCAATTAATAATTTCGCTAAAGCAATACGTTTTTTTTGCCCTCCAGATAAGGTGTTAATAGCTTGTTTTAAATGATGTATGCCAAGTGTTCCTAATATCTGTTTAATTTTATGTTCGTATTCCCAAGCATCGGCAGCACTTAACTCATCGGTAAGTTTATTAATCTCATCGTCTTTGCCTTCTGGGTTTTCGAGCAATTCTTCGTAACGTTTAATTAAACTTAATGCAGGATGATCATCAGAAAATAAATAATCGCTAATGCTACAAGTTAAGGTGGGCACTGGGTCTTGTTCTAAATGACCGATGCGTATACTTTTGTTTCTTATTAGTTTTCCTTCTGATGGATCTAAGGATGCTGCAATAATATTCATTAAAGTACTTTTGCCAGCACCGTTTACACCTACTAGTGCGATACGCTGACCAGCATTTACTCCGAAATTCAATTCTCTAAATAACCAGCGATCGTGAAATTGGTGTCCTAATTTCTCCGCCGAAATATAATTGCTCATTAATTAATAGTTTACTTTTCCGAAAACACCTAATGGTAACTTAGAACCTTTGGTAGCTTGTAAATAAAGCTCACCAATTTCTAAATTCTTAGTGCTTCTAAATGATGTGTTAATAAGGTTCTCTACAATTAATGAAGAGAATCCCAATGAATAGGTATTTAATATCATGAAGAAATTTTTATCGTCGGATAAAGCTGCAACGTCTTTCATAATTTCGTTGATGCTCTCTTCTAATTTCCATTTCTCTCCATTTGGTCCGTGGCCATAAGCCGGAGGGTCTAAAATTATTCCATTGTATTTTTTACCGCGCTTAACTTCACGCTTCACAAATTTCAAGGCATCTTCTACCACCCACCTAATGTCTCTTAAACCCGATAACTCTTGATTTTCGTTGGCCCAAGTTACTACTTGTTTTATAGAATCAACATGAGTAACATCGGCTCCAGCAGCTTTTGCAGCCAAGGAAGCTCCGCCTGTATACGCAAATAAATTCAACACTTTTGGCTGTTCAATTTTCATTGCTTTAATAGCTTTCGCACTATAATCCCAATTTACTGCTTGTTCCGGAAATACTCCAACATGCTTAAAAGCAGTAAGTGCTAGCCTAAATTTAATATCAATATTATCTGTTTTGTATTGTATATGCCACCTGTCTGGCATCTCTTTTAACTTAATCCACTCTCCAGTAGACCCACCCTTCGGTTTAAAACGAACATGTGCTAGTTTCTCCCAGTCTTTTGCGGGCATTGCAGCGTCCCAAACGGCTTGTGGCTCCGGACGAATGGTAATATACTGACCAAATCGTTCCAATTTTTCAAAATTCCCACAGTCGATAAGTTCGTAATCTTCCCAATTTAAGGGGCTAAGAGATTGTATCATGAGGCAAAATTACGAATTACGAATTACAAATTACGAATTAATTGAGCGGGAGTAATACTTTGCCCAATCTCTAACCATCTTAGTTTAATTCGTAATTAGTAATTCATAATTCGTAATTTATTTCATCGTACTCGAGTCCCAAGCGCTATCATGGTCGGTAAGTTGTTGGTGTAAATCTTCGGAAAGTAGTTTTTCTTCGAGTTCTATTTGTTCGCGTACCGTTAATATATAGGTATTAGTATCATGTCGGGTAGAAGCGAGTTTGCGCATGGCTTCTTCGTCATACTTTATAAAATCTTGCGCCTTACGGGTTGCGGTATAATTTCTGATGCCAAGCTCATGCAATACATCTACCGCCATATGTACAGAAGTATAAAGCGTTTCACGATAAATATTTGTTACCCCTAAATCTAAAAGTTCATAAGCATCAAATCTGTTTCTTGCTCTTGCCATTATTTTTAGATTTGGAAAATGCTTGCTTGCAGTTAAAATTAAAGAGTGGTTTATGTCCGGAGAATCTATTGCAGCAATAAGCATTTTAGCGGTTTCTGCTCCGGCAGATTTTAATAAATCAATACGTGTAGCATCACCATAGTAAACTTCAAAACCCATTTTTCTGAGTAATTCTACTCTATCACTATCATTATCTAAAATAGTGGCATGTATTCCATTCGCTTTTAAAAATCTACCAATGGTACTTCCAAAATGCCCGAAGCCAGCAATAATTACCGAATGTTTTTCGTGTATTTCGTCATGTGCCCTTTCTTTAATTTCTTCTTTCGTTCCAAAATACGGATCAATAAATCGTTCGTTAATGAGTAATAAAATAGGAGTAATGGTCATGCTCAAGGCTACAACTGCCATTAACATTGCATTCCATTTCGGGTCTATAATTTGCAATTGCCCACTGAAATTTAATAATACAAATGCAAATTCTCCAACCTGCGAAAGTAAAAAAGCAAACAATAAATTTTGATCATTTTTTATTTTGAAAACTTTACCTGCTAGTATTAATACAATTGATTTTATCAACATAATTAATAATACAGTGGAGAATACAAATACAGGTTGTTCTATTATTAAATTGAAATTTATACTTGAACCTACACCTATAAAAAACAAGCCTAAAAGCAAGCCTTTAAAAGGTTCTATATCACTTTCTAACTCATGCCTAAAACTACTGTTTGCTAATACCACTCCAGCCAGAAAAGTTCCAAGTGCCGGACTAATACCCACCATAGTCATTAAATACGCAACTCCAATTACCAGAAACAATGCAGTGGCGGTAAACAATTCTCTTAAACGTGTGCGTGCAATAATTTTCATGAAAGGTGCTACCACAAATAAACCAACCACTACAATACTTGCCATGGCACCCAACACTGTTAAGGTTTTTAATCCTGGAGATAAACTACTTATAAACGTTTGCTCTGTGCTTGTGCTTAAAATATCCGAAGCTGCAAGCAATGGTAAAAATGCTAAAATCGGAATTACCATAATGTCTTGAAACAACAGCACAGAAAATGCAGCTTGTCCTGCACTCGATTTATGTAAACCTTTTTCTTTTAATGTTTGTAAGATAATAGCGGTAGACGACATGCTAATAGACAATGCAATTGCCAATGATGTTTGAGGACTAAAATGAAAATACAAATTGCAAATTCCTCCAATAATTAGAGTGGTAAGCACCATTTGTATGCTGCCTAAGCCAATGATGGATCTGCGCATGATCCAAAATTCTTTAGGTTTTATTTCTAAACCAATTACAAACAACATCATTACTACTCCAAATTCGGCAGCATGCATAATGTCTTGACCCTCTTCTCCAACAAAACCTAATATAAATGGCCCAATTAAAATTCCGGCAATTAAATAACCTAATACAGAGCCTAAGCCAATTTTTTTGGCAATAGGTACACACACTATTGCAGCGCCTAAAAAAATAATCGAGCTTAATAAAATGTTTTCTCCCATCTTACAAAGTTTTAATCCAATCGTTTAAATACAAATGTTTTTTTAATTCGATAATTTCTACAGTAGTTTGGGTAAGTTGTTTTAATACTTGTTGATATTGATTGGCATGAAGGTCTAAATCCTGCTCCGTAATTTTATGACTACCATGTATGAAAAAGGGCGGTAGATATTCCATGTTGCAAAGTGTTGTGGTACGTTCAAAAGGTCTTAAAAATTCATGTACCGTATAAGAATGGAAACCTTCTTGTTGATAGGCTTCACGGGGTCCGCCAGAAGAAATACAGCTAAATACTCGTTTGCCACTTAGTGCGGTACCTCCTTTGCCGTAGGCCCATCCATGTTGCAATACTAAATCAATCCATTGTTTTATAATAGGTGGTGCGCTGTACCAATAAAATGGGTGCATCCAAATAATTAAATCGTGCTCTAATAATAATTCCTTTTCGTATTCAACATCGATGTTAAATTCTGGATAGTGTTCGTATAAATCGTGAATTCGAAGGCCGGGTAAATGTTTTATTTTTTTTAAAAGAGCATGCTGTATCCTCGAATTTTCGTAACGTGGATGTGCAAAAAGTACGAGAGTTTTTTGAATCGCATCCATTGTAATTTTACTTTAATTGCATTCGCATAAATTTACTTGCAAATACAAATTCATTTATTTCTTTATTGTCTGTACTCCTTATTTCTTCGTTAGTACCTTCCCACCATTTTTTACCTTGATGTAAAAAAACAATAAAGTCGCCTATCTCCATTACAGAATTCATATCGTGTGTGTTTACAACTGTTGTAATGTTGTACTCTTCTGTAATTTCTTTAATTAAATTATCAATTACAATGGATGTTTGAGGGTCTAGCCCTGAGTTGGGCTCGTCACAAAATAAATATTTTGGTTGCATTGCAATTGCACGTGCAATGCCCACTCTTTTTTTCATCCCTCCCGAAAGCTCGGATGGGCTTAGCTTACGCACGTTATCAAGGTTTACACGTTTCAAACAAAAATCGATGCGGTCGCTTTTTTCAGAAAAAGACATCTCACTAAACATGTTCAAAGGGAACAATAGATTTTCTTCCACTGTCATCGAGTCAAACAGTGCCGATCCTTGAAAAAGCATTCCAATTTCTTTACGAATAGGAATTCGTTCTTTAAAATTTAAAGTGCAAAAATCTTCTCCCGAATATAAAATTTCTCCAGAATCTACTTCATGTAATCCAACCATGCATTTTAGCAAAGTTGTTTTACCAGAACCACTACTTCCAATTATTAAACTGGTAGTACCTGGTTTAAAATTTACACTTATATCATCTAATACTATTTTGGTATCAAAAGATTTAGAAATATTTTTTACTTCAATCATTATAAGAAAAGCTGAGCTACTAAATAATCAAAACATAAAATTAAAATACAGCTATACACCACTGCCTTGGTGCTCGAACGCCCTACCTCTATAGCTCCACCAGATGTATAAAAACCATGGTATGCAGAAACGGTTACCATTAAAAAGGTGAATATATACGATTTTATTAGGGCTACAATTAAGATAGTAGGATTCCAATCAGAAAGTATACCTCCAATATATTCCTCAGGAGTAATAACACCCGAAAGAGTTCCTGCTAAATAACCGCCTATTAAACTCAAAAACATAGAGAATACAATTAACATCGGGATGATAAATAATCCGGCAATTAATTTCGGTAAAATTAAAAATCCTGAAGTGTTTACTCCCATTATTTCTAAGGCATCTATTTGTTCGGTTACACGCATGGTGCCAATTTGTGAGGCAATGTTAGAACCTAAACGGCCCGACAATACTAGCATGGTAATAGAAGGACTAAATTCCAAGATGGTAGAATCGCGGGTTATTTGCCCAATAACTTCTCTAGGAATTAAATTACTTACTAATTGATAAGCTGTTTGTACGCAGGTAACAGCGCCTAAAAAAACGGCAATAATAGAAACAATGCCTAAGGAGCCCACGCCCATTACATTCATTTCTTTAAAGGTTTCTTTCCAGTATACCGCAAATTTTTCGGGCTTAGAAAATGCTCCCTTCAACAATAAAACATATCTGCCCAGGTGATATAAAAACATATTTTTGATAGAATATAAGGTAAAAGTAATAAATTAAGCCTTCAATTACCTCATTAAGCAATATTAAGATGAATAAAGAGATGAAAACCATACTGATAACCGGTTCTACCAAAGGCATTGGCAATGCAATTGCCAGAAAATTTGCTTCAAATAATTACAATTTGGTGCTCATAGCTAGGTCTGATAAAGATTTACAAGAGCAAAAAAAAGTACTGTTAGATGATTACGATATTGCGATTCTTTGCATAAGTGCCGACTTAGCTGAAAAAAAACAAGTGCAAAAAATTGTGGATGTACTAGCAGAAAATAACGTAGAACCTAATATTTTGGTTAACAACCTAGGAGTTTACCAACCTTCTACTTTTTTTGATGAAGACGATGTAATAATGGAAAAAATGATGAATGTAAATTATTACTCGGGTTATTATTTAACAAAAGCTCTGATGGAGCCAATGTTAGAAAAAGATGAAGGGCATATTTTTAGTATCTGTTCAGTGGCTAACATCACCCCGGTTAAAGAAGCCTTTGCGTATACCATAAGTAAATATGCAGTTTATGGATTTATAAAAACCCTCAGAGAATCTTTAATGGAAACAAATATAAAAACCACGGCAATTATACCAGGCTCAACCCTAACAGCCTCATGGGATGGTACAACCATCGATTCTGAACGATTTATTATGGCCGAAGACATTGCTGAAACCTTGTTTATGGCAGCTAACCTCTCTAAAGGGGCCTGTTTAGAGGAGATTATAATTAGGCCACAACATGGGCAGATAAGTGAATGAATTATGAATTATGAATTATGAATGAATTCGCAGCCTGCTCATAACTCCTTGCTTATTGCTCTTAGCGCTACGCTCATAGCTAAATGCTCCTACTTCGTCGGTGAATTAAGTGCGTTCATCGGAGGATACTTTACAGAAAGCACTTCTACTTGCATCTTTGATAAAAAATAAACCTAAATAACATGGCAAAAGAACTTTACAGAGACAAACAAAGAGCATCTATAGGAGGTGTTTGTGCTGGTCTCGCTGATTATTTCAGTATCGACGTAACATTAGTACGTGCATTATTTTTAGTAGCACTTTTCGGTTTCGGATCGGGTGTTTTACTATACATTATTTTATGGATTGTAATTCCTGAAAAAAAAATTGAATTTAATGCAACTGGTCCAACGGTAGATTACACCGTAAACGATGCAGGCGAAGCACAACCAGTTGACGAAGCAAAACTTAAAAAAATGAGAAGAAAAAATAACGAAAGTGTTATAGGTGGCTTAGTGCTCTTAACATTGGGTGTTATATTTTTAGCAGATGAATTTGTACCATGGTTCGAGTTCGATAAATTATGGCCATTAATATTAGTTGCAGTAGGTGCAGGTATTATTTGGAATAATTCAAAAAATAAAAAAGATCAATAATTTAAGTATGAATTCAAGAAAATTAATTTGGGGATCGTTTTTAATCCTGATAGGATTACTCCTCGTAGTACACAACTTCAATATATTGCCATTGAGCATAAATTGGGGCAGAATGGCAAGCTTATGGCCCTTGATATTAATTATTTTAGGCTTAAATAGTTTAGCAAAAAATACAAACATGAACCCTTGGTTTTTCAATGGTTCTGCAGCAATCGTTATCGCAATTTTTATCTACCAAGTAGTTGATTTTAGTGGTACAAAAAGAGATCATTATTTTGATTGGAGTGATGATTTAAATATTGAAATAGATAGCAATGGTGTAAAAACACAAGACTTCAACATCCCTTTAGATTCGGGCGTTCGCGTGGCTAAATTATCTTTTGAAGGGGGTGCCGCAAAATTTATTTTGAACGATACTACTTCGCAATTGATTGATGCTACTACCATGACACGCAAAGGCGAGTATTCATTAGAAAAAGTGAGAACAGATTCTACTGAAGATATTAAAATGAAGTTAACCTCTAGCAACATCAAAATAAAAAATGGAAAAATTGATAACCAAGTAGAGGTGAAATTAAACCCTGCGCTTACATGGGACTTTAATTTTGAAATTGGTGCAGGAGCAATTGATTTTGATTTCTCGAAATATAAAGTGAGAACCATTAATTTAGATGCAGGAGCTGCATCTATAGATATGAAATTATCAGACAAACAAGCAGAAAGTAATGTGGATATAGATGCTGGTGCTTCTAGTGTTACCTTACGTGTGCCGATGAGTGCACGTTGTAGAGTAAAAATGGATGCGGTACTTTCATCAGAAAATTTAGAAGGCTTCAGCAAGAAAAAGGATGGTTATTATGAGTCGGATAATTTTAACGGCAAGGGTAACCTGATCAATATAAACGTGGATGCGGGAATGAGCAGCGTAACAATTGAACGCTACTAAACCCATTTACTTCACAAAAAAAGGCTTGATTTTTTAAATCAGGCCTTTTTTATTGAAACTCCTATCTGTTTTTTTTGTTATTTAGCATTATACAAACCGTTTATGCTAACAGACAAATCTATTCAACTACTTTCAGAATTAAAAGGCAAGTATTGCAATTCATTACATCAATATAAAAGATATAACACTCGCGAAGTAAGCATTGGCGATGTTCCGATGGGAGCACATCACCCAATACGTATACAATCCATGACTACTACTGATACCATGAATACCTTGGCAACGGTAGAACAGACCATACGTATGGTGGAGGCCGGTTGCGAATATGTAAGAATTACGGCACCTAGTGTTAACGAATCGAACAATTTAGCGGAGATAAAAAAAGAATTGCGCAAACGCGGTTACAATGTTCCTTTAGTTGCAGACATCCATTTTACCCCCAATGCAGCAGAAGCAGCAGCACGTATTGTAGAAAAAGTAAGGGTAAACCCAGGCAATTATGCCGACAAGAAAAAGTTTGAACAGATAGATTATACTCAATCCGAATATAACGCTGAGCTCGATCGAATTAGAAAAAAGTTTGAGCCATTGGTAAAAATTTGCAAAGAGTACGGAACCGCCATGCGTATTGGAACTAACCACGGTTCACTTTCTGATCGTATTATGAGTTGGTATGGCGATACTCCATTGGGTATGGTAGAATCGGCAATGGAATTTATAAGAATGTGCGAAGACATGAACTACTATAATTTAGTAGTTTCTATGAAATCTAGTAATGCTCAGGTTATGGTGCAAGCCTATCGATTGCTAATTGAAACCATGGCTAAAGAAGGCATGAATTACCCATTGCATTTAGGAGTAACAGAAGCAGGCGATGGAGAAGATGGTAGAATAAAATCGGCAGTTGGTATTGGAACTTTATTAGAAGATGGAATAGGAGATACCATAAGAGTTTCCTTAACCGAGGAGCCCGAGTTTGAAGCTCCCGTTGCAAAAGCCTTTGCAGATAGGTATGTATTGCGTGCTAAAGAAACTATAAAAGCGAATGAGCTTGAAAAAGAAATTTCGCTTCCCGAAAATTTTAACCCCTACGAACACACACGTCGCCACACCAAAGATTTAGGTTTACTTGGAGGCCATCATGTGCCCGTTGTAATTGCAGATTTATCTCATTTAACATTGAACGAACCATTGCAACTTTCGCAAATTGGATATACCTATTCAGCACTGTTGGATAAATATAACATGAGCGATTTGGCAGCGGATATTGTGTACTTAGGCGACCATGTACCTGAATATAGTTTCCCTGGGAATTTGAGAAAATTATATAATTACAAAAAGTGGCTCGATTTAAAGAAAAAAGAAAATAAGGAAATAGAAAATAGCATTCCATTATTAAATATTAAGGAATATGCTGCATTAGAAGAGCATGATTTACCCTTACATTTTGTACTTGCAAAACCTACTGAATTAAACGATGGACTTTTGCATAAATTAAATATTGATAAAAGTGTTTGTTTAATTTTAGAATCTGAATTGCCTAATAGAATGGCTTCACAACGTGAAGTTTTCTTTAAGTTATTGTTATTAAATTATGACATACCGATTATAACAAAAAATAATTACAGTAATTTAAGTTTAGATGAATTACAATTATACGCAGCAACAGATTTTGGTGCATTATTAATTGATGGATTTTCTGATGGGATATGGTTATCGGCCGATAAAGATTTATCCTTACGGGTAATAAATTCTATATCCTTCGGAATATTACAAGCTAGCAGAACTCGTATTTCAAAAACGGAGTACATCTCTTGCCCATCATGCGGACGTACACTTTTCGATTTGCAAGAAACTACACAGATGATTCGCTCTAGAACTGATCATTTAAAAGGAATTAAAATAGGCATTATGGGCTGTATTGTAAATGGGCCGGGCGAAATGGCCGATGCAGATTATGGATATGTGGGGACAGGTCCAGGAAAAATAACCTTGTACAGAGGCAAAGAAGTAATGCGCAAAAATGTGAATACTGAGAATGCAGTTGATCAATTAATTGAATTGATAAGAGAAGACGGAAATTGGATTGAAAAATAGTTAGTGTACTTTTTACAATTATTAAATAACATTTATTATCTTTAGGTGTTATTATTGAAAAAATTGATATGTCGAGTCCTATTAAAACTATTGGAGTAATGACTTCTGGCGGCGATTCGCCAGGAATGAACGCAGCAATTAGAGCAGTGGTAAGAGCAAGTATTTCTTACGGAGTTCAGGTTTATGGTATAAGGAGAGGGTATGAAGGGATGATAGATGGAGATATTATACCGATGGTATCTAATTCTGTTAGTAATATTATACAGCGAGGCGGCACCATTCTAAAATCTGCGCGCAGCGAGCGTTTCAGAACTTTAGAAGGAAGAGCTCAAGCATACGAACAATTGAAAAAGCATGGCATAGATGCGGTAGTTGCCATTGGTGGCGATGGTACTTTTTCTGGAGCTTTACAATTTAATAAAGAACACGACATTCCTTTTGTAGGTATACCAGGCACGATAGATTGCGATTTATACGGTACAGATTATACATTAGGATTTGATACAGCAGTAAATACAGCGGTAGATGCCATTGATAGAATTAGAGATACAGCCGATTCACATGATCGATTGTTTTTTGTGGAAGTGATGGGCAGAGATGCAGGCTTTATTGCATTGTATTCTGGTATTGCTGGCGGTGCTGAAGCGACCTTAATACCAGAATCTAAAACAGATTTGAATTCATTAATGACGATGTTGAGTAAAGGATGGGAGCGCAAAAAATCATCAATGATTGTGGTAGTTGCAGAAGGCGATGAAATTGGTGGAGCATATCAAATGGCAGAGCGTGTGAAAGAAAAGTTTAATTATTATGATATACGTGTGAGTGTGCTTGGGCACATACAACGTGGCGGTAGCCCAAGTTGTGCAGATAGAGTGTTGGGCAGTAGAATGGGAGTGGCGGCTGTAGAAGCCTTGCTGGCCGGACGAGTTCAAATAATGATTGGCATAGTTAATAATCATATACATTATACTTCTTTAGAAAAAGCAGTAAAACATAATCAGGATATAGATATGAATTTATTGAGGCTTGGAGAAATATTAACGTCGTAGTTTCTCTTGCATTTGCTCAATAGCTTCCATTACAATTTCTTTATGTGTAAATGGAATAAAATGATCGAGCTCCGGATAGTACATCATAGTTAACTCTGCATTTACAATTTGTTTTTTTGCAAAATCTTTATTGGCAGGATCTACTAAATTATCTTTTCCTCCTTGTATAAAAATGATTGGCATTTTTAGATTTTTCCATTCGGGAATTATTTTAATAAGTTCAGATTTCAAGGCTAATATTTCCTCGTTACTTACAATAACAGCTGCAGGAATCATCCACTTAAATACGCTCCAAGTTGCTGCTCTTTGTATCCATAATTCCTTTTCTAATTGAGGGTCTATAGATGGAGCAATAAATATTAAGCCTGAAATAACATCCTCAAAATCCATCCCCATTTTCGCAATTACTGGTCCGCCGTATGAATGCCCTATTAACACAATCTTTTTCCCTTCATCATAATACTTTTTAAGAATGGGAGCATACACAATAGATTGCATGTTTAGCGATTCTTCTTTAACTCCAAAATCAGAATACCCATAGCCAGGACGATCTACTGAGGCCATTAAGTAATTTACATTAAGTGCACTATCATTTAAATAATTTTCAAAAGCATTCCATGAACCAGGGCTGCCATGTATAAATAATAAAACGGTACCCGCTTTTGTATTCCCGCTCTCTACATAATGGATTGTTCTTTTACCTAATTTATATTGATGAAAATGCGCAGAAAGATTTCTGACTTTGAAATTTTTCATCGCTTCTTTATCTGTAGTTCTAAAGGTTAAAAAGCAAGAGGATAACATCGAAATTGAGCCTAATAGGAATATAAAAGCAAGAATACTTCGTTTTAGAATTATCATAATATTGTAAAAAATGAAGGTGAAAAATCTAAACTACTCAGAACCTCGTAACTCTCAGCAGTTAAACTTTAAAGATAAAGCTTTATTTATAATTCTTCTAAATAATGGCTCTGACAATTAAATGACATTTAAACCCTCTTTATGAAGTTACTTTGTAAGCAGTTGAATAGCCCCATAGGATTGAAAAATCTACGAATAATAGCATTTACGCACAAGAACTTAGACCTCAAAGAGATAGGTAAACTTGTGATAGCACCCGAAGAAAAAAAGAGAGTGTTGAGCGCTTTGAAAGAAGAGTTAAACATTCAGGAACTTTTTTACATTGGCACCTGCAACAGAGTGGAGTTGGTTTTTACTTTAGAAACCGACATCAATGAGTACATTCTGAATAAAGTAATACAACATTTATCAAACCAGAAAATAGAGAATTCCGAAATTCTTAAGAAATCGGCATCTGTTTACCAAGACGAAGCTGCGTTGGTTCATTTAATGCGAGTGTCTAGCTCTTTAGAATCCTTAGTAGTTGGTGAAAAAGAAATTTTAGCACAAGTACGTAATTCATACGATGAGTGTAAAGATTGGGGTTTTACAGGTGATTTTTTAAGACTTTGTATGAATAGAGTGGTGAAAACTGCCAAAGAGATTTATACCGATACTAAAATTTCGGAGAAGCCAATTTCAGTAGTTTCTATAGCTTACAGATTACTAAGAAACGTGGATATAAATGAACGTACTCGCTTTGTAATTATTGGAGCAGGAGAAACCAATCAATTGTTTGCTAAATATTTAAAGAAGCAAAAGTTGAGTAATTTCACTGTGTTTAATCGTACTCTTTCTAAAGCAGAAAGCTTAGCAAAGGAATTAGAAGGAAGGGCAATGCCGCTAGAGGCCTTGCAAACTTATAAGGAAGGCTTTGATGTAATTATAACCTGCACATCGGCAACCGAACCAATTATTACTTCCGAAATTTACAAGGGTTTGTTGAATGGAGAGAAATCGAAAAAAATAATTTTAGATTTAGCCATTCCGAATGATACTGCTGCAGAAGTGGTAGAAAATAATCCAATGCATTTCATCAATATTGAAAGCATACAAGAAACCATAAAACGTAACATGGACGAGCGTTATGGCGAGCTTTGCCATGCCGAACAGATCATAGATACCAATATCAATGAATTCCGCCCATTGGTGCGCCAACGTAAAATTGAGTTGGCTATGCAAGTTGTTCCTCAGAAAATAAAAGACATCAGAAATACCGCTATAAATTCAGTATTTGCAGAAGACATTAACGAACTTGATGAACAATCGAGAGAAGTATTGGAAAAAGTACTAAATTACATGGAAAAAAAATACATCAGTATTCCAATGTTAATGGCAAAAGACATTCTGATAAAGGAATAAGGTGCAGAGATAATTAATGGAACATATTAAAATTACAATTGGCTCGAGAGGGAGTGATTTAGCTCTTTGGCAAGCCCATCATATTAAAAATCGTTTAGAAAATTTAGGAGCAGAAGTAGAACTAAAAATTTTCAAAACTCAAGGCGATAAAATTCAACACTTAAGTTTAGATAAACTCGAGGGCAAAGGATTCTTCACGAAAGAATTAGAAGATGCCTTGCTATCAAATGAAATTGATTTAGCAGTACATTCTCATAAAGATTTACCCACTGTATCGCCTGCAGGCCTTATAATTGCAGCAGTTTCTGAACGCGAAGATCCATCAGAATTAATTTTAATACGTAAAGAAGCATATGACGGAACACTCGAATTTTCGTTCAAGAGAAATGCAATAATTGGCACCTCTTCTGCACGTAGAAAAGCACAGTTACTTTCTTTTAGAAAAGATGTGGAAATAAAAGACATCAGAGGGAATGTTCCAACGCGAATTCAGAAATTAAGAGAAGGCCAGTTTGATGCCATCTTATTAGCGAAAGCGGGAGTAACCAGATTGGAATTAGATTTATCGGACTTGATAGTTTATGAAGTAAATCCGAAAAAAATTGTTCCAGCACCGGCGCAAGGTGTGTTAGCCTTGCAAATAAGAGAAACGGATACTGAATTATTCGAGTTTCTTAAAGGCATACATCAAATAGATGTTCAAGAATGTATTGGAATAGAACGAAAATTATTGAATTTGTTTGAAGGAGGTTGCCATATGCCTTTAGGCGCTTATGCAATTTCGGAAAATAATACCTTTAAACTTTGGGTTTCTAAAGCAGAAGAATCAACAGACATTCCGCAACGTTTATATATAGAATCTGCCACTGCAGAAGGTATGGCGGAACGTGCACTCGAAATATTAAACGTAAATCCATTAAAAGAAAAAAATATTTTTATAAGTAGAAGTACGAATGAAGTTTCCTTTTTGAAAACGAGTTTAGAGGCAGCAAACGCTGTGCTTATAGGTATTTCGGGAATACAAACCAAAACCATTAGTTTGCCTAAACAAGATTATACAGAAGCACAAATAATTTTCTTTAACAGTAAAAATGCAGTTCAACATTTTTTTAAACAAGCACCGGTTTTAGCAAAAGATGTAAAGTATGCAGCGTTTGGACCGGGAACAGAAAAGGCAATTTACCAACAAGGAGTAGAAGTAGATTTCTCTGGAAAATCATCGGACCCTATGCAAGTAGCTGCACAATTTTTAAGCAAGTTTGCAGACGGTAAGCGCATTGTTTTTCCGAAAGCTATACAATCATTACAATCTGTTTCATCTATTTTATCACGTCATCATTTTGTAGAGCAAGTAGATGTTTATGAAACAAGTTCTGTTGAAAATGTAGAATTACCGAATGCTGATGTGTACGTATTTACTAGTCCATCAAACGTTACAGCGTTTTCATCAACCTTAATAAATATTAATACAAAAGTGGTGGCTATTGGTCCGAGTACTGCCGAAGCCTTAACCTTAAAAGGAATAAAAGTGCATGCGGTTTCGGAAAGAGCAGATGATGCGGGATTGTTGGATGCTGTTACATCTGTATTAGTAGCGAGTAGTGGGTATTGAGTAGCGAGTAAATTCACGGAGTCTGCACCCGAACGAAGCATAGTTGAATGTGTGGTTTAATAATAATTGTAATAACAAATACTATAGTCTCTAGTCTAAGGACTAAAGACTAACAACTAAAGACTAAAAAAAATGATAAGGCCAAGAAGAACAAGAGTAAATCCGATTATAAGAGAGATGGTAGCAGAGACTCGACTATCTAAAGACATGTTTATTTATCCTTATTTCGTGGTGCCGGGTAAGGGTGTAAAACATGCTATTGATGCGATGCCTGGTATACATCATTTTTCTATCGATGAATTATTAAAGGATGTGGAAGAAGGATTAAAATACGGAGTAAATAAGATTTTACTTTTTGGAGTAGGCGAACATAAAACAGAAGATGCTTCGAGTTCTTATGCAGAACATTCGGTGGTAGCAGATGCAGTGCGTGCATTAAAACAAAAATTCGGTTCGAATATATACGTAATTACAGATGTTTGCACCTGTGCATATACTACACATGGACATTGTGGAATTATACATAATGATTATGTGGACAATGATGAAACAGTAGAAGTACTTGTAAAAATGGCCTTAAGCCATGCACAAGCCGGTGCAGATATGGTAGCGCCAAGTGATATGATGGACGGCAGAATTGGAGCGATAAGAGAAGGATTAGATGAGCATGGTTTTGTGAATACTGCACTTATGTCTTACTCTATAAAATTTGCAGGAGCTTATTATGGCCCATTTAGAGAGGCAGCAGATTCGGCTCCCAATAAAGGCGATCGTAAATCGTACCAAATGGATTTCCGAAATGCAAAAGAGGCCATGAAAGAAGCTGAATTAGATGAAATGGAAGGGGCAGATATATTAATGGTGAAACCAGCCTTGGCTTATTTAGATGTAATTAGTAACTTAAGAGCACAAACGAACTTGCCAATTGCTTGTTATAATGTATCGGCAGAATATTCGATGGTTAAAGCAGCAGCACAAAATGGTTGGATTGATGAACAAAAATTAACCCTCGAAAACATGTATGCTTTTGCTCGCGCCGGTGCTAATATTATTATTAGTTACCATACGAGGGAGATGTTTGAGAAGGGATGGCTGTAATAGTCGTTAGTCATTAGTCGTTAGTAGTTAGAAGGTAGAAAAAAGAATTTAAGTAAATAGGTTAATAAGTTATTAAGTTATAATGTTGATGGATTCGGATTACCTCATAATTCATAACTCATAATTCATAATTCAAAAAGATGTTAGAAGGATTAAAGAAAATATTTAGCAATACGGAAGAAGAAACACTTGTAAGCACGGTGGATAAGAAAGATATTTCTAGAGTTAAATCTGCGGAGCTTTTTGAAAAAGCTAAGAAATATTTCCCTGGAGGAGTAAACTCACCAGTGCGTGCTTTTAAATCTGTTTACGGAACCCCTTTGTTTATTGAGCGTGGCGACGGTTGCAGAGTGTGGGATGCTGATGGAAATGAGTTTATTGATTTCTGTGGATCTTGGGGTCCTTTAATTTTAGGGCATAACCATCCGAAAATTAGAGAAAAAGTAATGGAGGTTGCACAAAACGGAATGTCGTTTGGAGCACCTACTGCTTTAGAAAATGAATTAGCAGAATTAATTTTAAAACATAATAAATACATCCAAAAATTACGATTCGTAAGCTCGGGTACAGAAGCGGTAATGTCGGCTATACGTTTGGCACGTGGATATACCAAGCGCGATAAAATAATTAAGTTCGAAGGATGTTACCACGGGCACGTAGATTCACTTTTAGTGAAAGCGGGTTCTGGCTTGGTGACCTTTGGAGAATCAAGCTCAGCGGGCATTCCGGAAGCATACGCCAAAGAAACAATTGTTATTCCTTTGAATGATGAGCAAGCTCTTAAGCAAGCTTTTGAGCAATTTAAGAATGAAATTGCAGCAGTTATTATTGAACCAATTCCCGCTAATAACGGCTTGCTTTTGCAAGAAAAAACATTCTTAGAAAAAGTAAGAGCTATATGTACAGAACATAATTCATTATTAATTTTTGATGAAGTAATTTCTGGATTCCGTGTGGGCTTTGAAGGTGCAGCAGGATATTACCAAATACAACCCGATATTATTACTTACGGAAAAATTATTGGAGGTGGCTTACCTGTTGGAATGTATGGTGCATCCGAAGAAATAATGAATACCGTTTCGCCTATGGGCCCAGTGTACCAAGCCGGCACGCTATCTGGTAACCCAGTTGCAATGGCTGCGGGTATTGCACAGCTTACCGAATTAAGTGCGTCTGGATTTTATAAAGAACTGAATAAAAAAGCTGAAGAATTTGTTACTGCATTACAACGTTATGCAGAAGCAAAAGGATATAAGTTTAAAATTTTTGGAATTGGTTCAATTTTTTGGTTTGCCTTTACCGAACTAGAAAATGTAAGAGCAAGCGCAGAAATTGACCCTAGTAGCATGGAAAAATTCAAAGTGTTTCATCGCGAATTATTAAACCGTGGTGTATATTTAGGTCCTTCTGGTTATGAAGTAGGATTTGTTTCTGCAGCACATTCAAAAATAGATTTAGAAAAAGCAAAACGTGCAATGTTCGAAGCACTCGACATTGTATTTGATAGAAGAACTAATGTTGCGTAAACCGATTACCATATTTTATGTACTCTTAATTTATGCTTTAGCAGAATTAGTATGGTGGGGCTATTTGTTAGTAAAAACAGAGCCCGGCAGAGTAGGTATGATTATTGGTGAAGGTTCTACCTTTTTTGTAATATTGGTAATTGGGGCTATTTATTTCCACAGATTATTGCGTAAAGAAAAGTATATACAAACACAGCAGCGAAATTTTTTACTATCCGTTACACACGAACTGAAATCACCTCTTGCTTCCATCAAACTTTATTTGCAAACCATTTTGAAACGAGATTTAGAAAAAGATAAACGCGACCAGTTTATTAAAAGCTCTATAGATGATATAGGTAGGTTAGACGATTTAGTAGAGAACATGTTGTTGGCGAGTAAAATTGAAAACAGAAGTTATTCTTTTCCAAAAGAAGAGTTTGATTTTTCTGGCTTAGTATTTAACATGGCCGAGCGTTTAAAAATTAATGTTCAAGGTAAACGCATTATACAAACTGAAATTGAAGAGCATGTAGATTATATTGGCGATCGGTTTTCTTTAGGCTCTATGATCAATAATTTATTTGAAAATGCTGTAAAATATTCTGATGAAGATACTCGTATCAACATTCGTTTTTTAAAAGAGAATGAACAGTTAAAACTCATTGTTTGCGACGAAGGTTGTGGAATTAACGACGATGAAATTGAAAAAATATTTCAGAAATTTTATCGTGCAGGAAATGAAATGACACGCAAAACGAAAGGTACAGGATTGGGTTTATTTATTGTACAACAAGTAGTAAATAATCACAATGCAACTATTACCATTCGTAAAAATTTACCAAAAGGAACTTGTTTCGAAATTACATTCTAAACCCTAATTATATGAGCACTTATAGAATATTATTAGTAGAAGATGAAGAGCATTTGCTTGAAGCATTAAAGCTCAATTTAGAATTAGAAGGATACCATGTAACTACAGCTACAGATGGTAAAAAAGCATTAAAGCTATTTAAAGAAGAGCGATTAAATTTGGTAATTTTAGATGTAATGTTGCCAGAAATAGATGGATTTAAAGTAGCTGAAACCATACGCTTGGAAAATTCGGAAGTACCTATACTTTTCCTTACAGCAAAAAATACTTCAGAAGATAGAGTGGCCGGGCTTAAGCGCGGTGCCGACGATTATTTAACCAAGCCGTTTAATTTAGAAGAGCTAATTTTACGTGTTGGAATTTTAGTAAAAAGAAGTTTAAAAGGGGATGATCACAAACAACTAAACTCATATAAAATTGGCGATAAACAAATTAATTTTAATAACTATGAATTGGTAGATGAAGCAGGAAACATTACTTCCCTCACTAAAAAAGAAACCATGTTATTAAAATTATTGATAGAAAGAAAAGGCGAAGCCGTTTCTCGAGAAATGATTTTAGAAACCGTTTGGAATTATGATGTATACCCTTCAACCCGAACCATCGATAATTTTATTTTATCGTTCAGAAAATATTTCGAAAACGACTCTAAAAACCCTAAACATTTTCACTCCATAAGAGGAGTAGGATACAAATACACAGACTAATTACAAATTTCGAATTATGAATTACGAATTATTAACCTGTTTGTAATTCGTAATTCGTAATTCATAACTCAGAATTTATTATGATTTTTTTACAAGCAGCAAATTCACAACCAACCGAACGTCCGCCAGTATGGATGATGCGACAAGCAGGACGATTTATGAAAGAATATTGGGATATTAAAAACAAATATTCCTTTTTAGAAATGTGCAAAACACCAGAGATTGCTGCAGATGTAACCATGTTGCCAATAGATTTATTGGATGTAGATGCTGCCATTTTATTTTCGGATATTTTGGTAACGGCAGAGGCTATGGGCGGACAATTAAGTTTTGAAGCAGGTGTGGGCCCCTTGTTTGCGAACCCTGTAAAAAGCGACGCCGATATAGATGCACTCTTAGTGGATGGAACCGAAGATAGGTTGAAATATGTGGCAGATGCAATTAAAGTAATTCAACAACGATTAAATGGAACCAAGCCGCTTATTGGTTTTGCGGGCGCTCCATTTACCGTAATGAGTTATTTAATTGAAGGAGGTTCGTCAAAAGATTTCAAAAAAACAAAACTGTTTATACATAACCAACCTGCGCTTGCACATAAACTTTTGCAGAAGATTGCGGATGTAACAGTGATGTATTTGAACATGCAAATAGCAGCTGGAGTTAATGCTTTACAATTGTTCGACTCTTGGGCAATGGCATTGTGTTGGGACGATTACACAGAATTCTCTCATCAATATAATGCGCAAATAATTTCGAAGTTAAACAGAACAGGAATTCCAATTATATCTTTCTGTAAAGGCAGTTCGGTATTTGCACCTTTAATGGCAGAAGCTAAACCCAATGTAATATCTATTGATTGGAACGCAGATTTGTTGAACATGAAGAAATCCTTACCAGCAAATATTGCAGTACAAGGCAACTTAGATCCTTTTGTGTTATATGCAGATAAAAAGGTAATAAAAGAACGTATTCACAAGCTTTTCGATAGAATGAAGGGTACCGACGGATTTATATTTAACCTCGGACACGGTATTATGCCAGATATTCCTTTTGATAATGTAAAGTTTGCCATAGATACCATTAAAGAATACCGTTATTAAGCGTTTGTTTAATATTGCTTAAAGCTTTACCTTAGAAAAATGAAAACAATTTTTACCTCTATTTTCATTTTTCTATGTTCATTTAATGTTATTGCTCAGGTTGATAATACATTATTAGAAAACAATACCGCATATACGGGTGCTAAGTGGCAGCTAAACATGTACAATTTTAATTACATGCGTAATTATGAGTACTTCAATAGGCATGCCGATGGACTTACGTATTTTGGATCGATACTTCAACCAACCATCAGCTTTAACCCTAAAAAAGACTTAAGTTTAGAAGCAGGTTTGTTTTTTAGAAAAGATTATGGGGCAAGTGGATTGTATGATGAGCAACCTACTTTTAGAATTAATTACCACCCAGGTAAATGGCAAATTATTGCTGGCCAATTAAATGGAAATGCTTCTCACAGAATGCCCGAACCCATTTATAATTACGACAGAATCATCACGAACAATTTAGAATTTGGAAATCAGTTTTTATACACCGATTCTAATTTGCGTTTCGATGCTTGGATTAATTGGGAGAACATGATTTATAAAATTTCTCCCGTACAAGAATCTGTTTCGGGAGGTTTCCATGTTGATTATAGTTTGAAAAATAATAGTACCTGGAATATCAATATTCCTTTCACTTTTTTAGCTTACCACAAAGGCGGACAAATTGATACACCCGATAGAACCTTGCAAACTTTTTTAAATACCGCAATAGGTGTTCAACTTAAATATCATTATAACGAAAAGCCTAAACATTATTTATTTGCAGATGTACAAGCCATGAGTTTTAATGATTTTTCTTTTACCAAAGTATTTCCTAAACCCAATGGATACGGCATAATGGCGAACTTAGGTTGGAAATTTGGTCATACCTCTTTCAGTACAATGTATTGGAAAGGGAATGATTTTGTGGCAGTACACGGTGCTCCACTATATAGATCTACGAGTGAACAAATGAATAATGTAGGTTATTATCAAACGTCCAGAAATTTATTGTTTTTTAGGTTAATTTCTGATTATGAAATTTATAAAAACTTTAGCATCTCAGCACGTTTAGAACCTTATATTGATTTAGACGATCCTGCATTTGAGTTTTCTAACAGTTTGTTTTTAACGTACAAAGATAATTTTTCACTAAGCAAATAATTTTGAGATATGAGACGTGAGACATGAGATCGCTTCGCTGTGAGACTATCATCAAACTAGCAAATCAGCTGATATCTCATATCTCACATCTCATATCTCAAGTCTATTAACCAATAACTAATAACCAATAACTAATGTCAAGAGGCTACAACTCATACAGCGAACACTTAAGCAAAAAATACAAAGGGCAAAGAATCTATAAGGTTATTGTGGATGGAGGATTTACATGCCCAAACAGAGATGGTTCTAAAGGCTACGGAGGTTGTACCTATTGCAATGTGGATTCGTTTACACCAGAAACGGCACGTAAGCAACCAACTATTGCAGAGCAAATGGAAATTGGGGTGAAGCGAGCTCGAGATGGTTATAAGGCAGATAAGTTTATTGTGTATTTCCAGCCAAACACTAATACATATGCTCCTACGCATTATTTAAAAGCGATGTATGATGAAGCACTTTCTTATTATACCGAAGACATTGTTGGCTTATCTATAGGCACACGTCCGGATTGTATAGATGCAGAGAAAGTAAAATTGTTAGAGAGTTATTCAGATCGCTATGATGTAGATATTGAAATGGGAATGGAATCTATATATAACGATACATTGGCTCGTATAAATAGAGGATGCACCCATGAAGATTTAGAAAAAGCATTGGCATTGTTCGAAAATTCGAAAGTGGAGGTTTGTGTACACACCATTTTTGGCTTCCCTTGGGAAACCAAAGAAATGATGTTGAAATATGCGGAAGTGATTAATAAATTTAAACAGATAAAATTTGTGAAGTTGCATCATTTACACATTGTAGAAGGCTCTATAATGGGCGTGATGTATAAGAGAAATCCTTTTAAATTGTTTAGCTTAGAGGAATACACAGATTTTTTATGCGAGTTTATACCTTTAATGCGAGAGGATGTGGTAATACAAAGATTGTTCGGTTTGTCTGATCAGGATATGTTAATTGCACCAAATTGGGGGATGAAAAAAGCAGTTATGCAACAACAAATTGATAGAGTGTTTACAGAACGAGGCATAAAGCAAGGAAGCGCAATACTAAATCAAGTGCACAAATAGTTTTTATTGATGATGGATGAAAGAGCTTGAGGATTATAATTGGTTTCCACCCTTATTAAGAAATTTCCAAACAGATTATATTGGTTTTGTGGTTGCTAAATTTAATATTTATCAATCATTTATTGATTATCTTAATCAACAAAAAAATAACCACTC
Organism: Sphingobacterium thalpophilum; assembly: GCA_943371425.1. Taxonomy (GTDB): domain Bacteria; phylum Bacteroidota; class Bacteroidia; order Sphingobacteriales; family Sphingobacteriaceae; genus CAJBVG01. The sequence continues at coordinate 61,247 of CALRUR010000010.1, read as the reverse complement.
TGTAATGTTCGATTTATGCTCAGGTAGCGGAGAACCAGCCTTGAGTATTTTTTCAAAATCCAAAAATTTTTCGAGCTTAAATTTGAGCGATAAATACCCAAACTTAAAATATATTAAGCGCGAGCACGTAGTATACATTGAGGAGAGCGTAGATGTATTAAATATGGAGTTTGAGAAAGGCCAAAACTATACAATGTATAATGCTTTTCATCATTTTTCTGATGAGGATAAAAAACTAATTATACAAAAATGTAATCAGGCAAATGCGAACATGTTTATAGTAGAAATTTTAGAACCCAGTTTATTTTTCTTAATAAAAGTATTAGCACTTACTACATTTGGAGTGTTGTTGTTCAACCCCTTTGTAAAACCATTTTCTTGGAAGCGATTGTTGTTTACTTATATAATTCCTATAAACATTATTAGTATAAGTTTTGATGGCATGGTTTCTGTGTTTAAATCTCGAAGTTTAAAAAGCTACAAGGAATTATTTGTAGAAAGTAAAAATATAAATGTGTTTAATTTAAAGAGAGGAATAAGTTCATTAGTAGTAATAGAGCTTAAAAATTTTTAAGATGAAAATAGTAAACATACTTTGGCGATTTAGTAGACCACACACCATTATTGGAAGTGTAATAAGTATATATACATTATATGTAATTGTGTGTAACAATAGAGAAAGTTTATACCTTCCGTATTTGTTGATGGCATTGGTTTTGGGCATATGTTGCAATGTATTTATTGTAGGCATTAATCAAATTGCCGATGTAGAAATTGATCATATAAATAAACCTTATTTGCCGATACCCTCCGGAGTACTTAATATTAGTCAGGCGAAAATAATTGTTGTTTCTGCTTTAGTATTAAGTTTAGCACTTTCTATTTACATTTCTATTTATTTATTTATAATTATACTTTTAGCCATAGGTATTGGTTGGGCTTATTCTATGCCACCTGTTTATTTAAAGAAGCATCATATTAGTGCCGCTATTTCTATATCTTTTGTAAGAGGAATATTATTGAATGCAGGAGGTTTTTTAGTTTTTAATTATTTGGTAAATGATGTAATTGAAATGCCCTTAAATGTAAAAATACTTACTTTGTTTATTGTGGTATTTAGCATTGGTATTTCTTGGTTTAAAGATTTAACAGATATTGAAGGCGATTTAAAGTTTAACATACGTACCCTTGCCATTGTATATTCTACTAAATCGGTATTAATTGCCGGAAACGTATTAGTTTCTATCGCTTACATTTTTACCATTTACATGAAATACCAAGAGTATCTAAATAGCATCGCTATTAGTGCCGAATTAAATATATTATTATATGGCCATATTTTACTCTTACTATTATTTATTCTAAATGCAATTAGTATCAACCTTAATAAACATAGCTCCATCCAAAAATTCTACAAACGTTTCTGGTGGTTTTTCTTCGCCGAATACCTGCTATATCTAATTGCATATTCTGTATAATGTTTATAAATTTACGTAAATACTAAATTCTAATATCTAAATTCTAAAATCTAAATACTAAATTGCCATAATTTATAATTCGTAATTCGTAATTCATCATGTTCACAATATCAGACATACAACACCGAAGAGCAAAAGTAGCCCAAGCATGGGATGCAATTCTAAATAGCAAAGAAGTCATTTTAGTTTATTCAGGCGAACCAATTTCTAAACCTGGGGGACTTGATCAAACCTATACTTTTATTCCTCACCCTGCTTATTATTGGCTTACAGGCCGACGAAGAGAATCGGAAGTAGTTTTATACGCCAAAGAATTAGGATGGATAGAATTTCAATTAGATATTAATCCGGAAGAAATGATATGGGAAGGGGAGCGTACAGATATATTGGTTTCGCAAGCGGGTAAAAATATTTCGGAATTGAATTCATTATTAGAGTCGCATAAATTTGAGCATAGGTATGAACTTGGTCAGGCTGTTTTTATAAACGGCAAAGCATTCGATTTACGTAAAGCATTAGACAGAGAGCGTAGGAAGAAAGACGAATCGGAAGTAAAACTGATTACACACTTGGCAGATATTGCAAATTTCGGATATGAGAAAATGGCAGAAGCCATTCGTCCGGGAATTACCGAAAAAGAAATTCAGATAATTTACGAAACAGAAATTTATAGAAGAGGTTCGCATACCACACCATATGATAGTATTGTAGGAGCAGGAACTAATTCGGCAATATTACATGCATTGCCAACTAGCAGAGTGGTATTAGAAAATGAGTTTGTATTAGTTGATGCAGGAGCAGATATATTTGATTATTGTGTAGACATTACCCGCACGTATTTCTCATCTGGAAATATGACGGGCCAACACAAAGATTTATACGAATTGGTGTTGAAAGCATATACCGAATGTGCTACCATGTGTATGGTAGGAGTACAGTGGAGAGATGTGCATGCCAAAGCAGCGCATATTATTACAGAAGGTTTATTACAATTGGGAATATTGAGAGGTTCCTTTACTGATTTGATCGAAAAAGAAGTGGTATCCTTATTCTTTCCGCATGGAGTAGGTCATTTGGTAGGGCTACGTGTTAGAGATGCAGGCCAAGAAGAAAATACCCATCCTAAAACTTATTTTGGAGCACGCCTCAGAATTGATTTAGCATTGGAAGAAAATAATTTGGTTACCGTTGAACCAGGTTGTTATTTTATTGCTTCTATTTTGAACAATGTTAAAGTACAAGAGAAATTTAAAAAAGAAGTGAATTGGGCAGAAGTAGAAAAATGGAAAAATATTGGCGGTGTTAGAATTGAAGATAATTTCTTAGTGAAAAACGGAACGAATGTAAATCTTACCAAGGTGGTGAAGAAAAACTAAATGAACACAGATAACCTAATTATTGGAGCCGGTCCGTCTGGGCTTGCAATAGCTGCACGCTTTAAACAAGCAGGCTTAAGCTATGTAATATTAGAACAAGCGGATAGGGTAGGGTCTAAATGGCATCAGCATTATGATCGTTTGCATTTACACACGGTTAAAGAATTATCTTGCTTGCCTTATTTAGATTTTCCAGATCACTACCCTCAATACATTTCTAAATTTCAGTTGATAGAGTATTTTAATTCGTACATAGAAAAATTTGAGATAAAGCCCGAATTCAATTCAACTGTAATAAGTGTTAAAAAGCTTGACGGCATTTGGACGGTTGAATGCTCTAACGGGAAAATATACACAGCAAAAAATATAGTGGTAGCCTGCGGATTAAACCGAGTACCAAGTATACCTACATGGAAAGGGGCAGAATTATTTAAAGGAGAAATTGTACATGCCTCGATGTATAAAAATGCAAAAGTATTTTTAGGCAAGAAAGTATTGGTAGTAGGTATGGGCAATACAGGTGCAGAATTGGCCTTAGATTTGGCGGAACACAAAATAGAAGTGAGTATATCGGTACGCAGCGAAATAGCTATTGTACCAAGAGATTTTCTTGGTCGCTCGGTACAATTAACAGCCAATAAACTTAATAAATTGCCTTATATAATTGGCGACTGGATTGGTTCGCTTTCGGGGAAAATAGCTTTTGGAAATTTAAGAAAATATGGAGTTCCCATTTCAAACATTCCACCCGCCAAAATGCGAAGAGTGTTTGGCAAAACTCCTACTATTGATATTGGAACTGTAGCTAAAATAAAATCTGGTGAAATAAAAGTACGTAAAGGCATTGCTACACTTACTGAAAATGGAGTAGTATTTACAAATGGTATTTCAGAAAAATATGATGTATTGTTATTAGCTACTGGCTACACCGCAAGTCTAAAAGATTTTATTGTAGCAAAGGATTCATTATTTATTGAGAATGGAGAACCAGCTAAAAAGGTAGCTGTAGAAGAGGAGCAAGGTTTGTACTTCTTAGGATATGAGAAATATACGTATGGCGGAACTCTTGGTACATTGAAGGCAGAGTCGGAGATGATTTTGAATGAGATTGTATCGAACTTATAATTGTCAACCTATTGACATCTTTTTCAAATTAATAAATTATCTCCTTTGATTTTGATAAATTTATTATAACTAATGTAATAGCTATGAAACGCTTGCTCCTTCCTTTAATAGGATTCATATTTAGCCTAGGTGCAACTGCACAACATACCGAACTCAAAAAATCTCAAAGTGGTTTAATTTATTCGGATACCACGATTAGTCAGTTAAAATTAATTGTTGATTCTTTAAATCTTCAATTTAAAAACAATAAAAAAAGTATTGACTATTATTCAAAGTATCAATCTAAAGCACATATTTTAGAAATTGAAAAAAAGTATTTTGAGGAGGCAATTGAGGATATGGATAGAAATATTTCTTTATTCGAATTTGAAATGAAATATAACCCTCAAATGGAATTGAATTTAACTGTTGTAAAGTTTAAAAATCTAAATAAAAATAAAAGCAATTCGATTAGATTTAGTTGTACTCCTTATAATAGATACATAGATATGGTCTTTACCAATAATCTTTCTAAGTATGAGAAGCCATTAAAAGGGAAATGGTTATACCAGTTACGCGGGAGTTATAGGAGAGAAACCTTAACTATTTTTTATATTGTGGATGAATTTGAAAGGCTGAAAATTCCCAGTAAGTACGCCAAGGCTATCCAATATGTTGATTGTATTGTGGATACCAACGCAACTATATTTTTTGAAAACTGTAGAAATTACTATGCTATAAAGTTAGATTCACCATTACTTAATTTCTTATCATATTTTCATGTCAAAACAAATAAACCTGTATGGATAATTGAACCTGTTTGGAAACAAAAAGAGTATAATTTATATAGTATAGAAACCGAAAAATGGAATAAATCCAGATTCGGGCTATTTGATAGTATGTTGCTTTACGATCAGTATTTCAACGAATTGTTGTTAAATGCATATCGTAATGCTTTGATAACGAGAAATTCTAATGATGAGTTTGATGAATATGTTGCAACGTATATTTCTGCTGAAGATGCCTTGTTTCTAAAAAGAAGTAGAATTTTAATAACCGGTTGTTATTCTGAAAGTCCAGATAATGATTATGTTTTTGATATTGAATTATTAGCTGCTAAAACCTTAAACTGGGGTGTTTTTATTAGATCATATTTATACAATTTTAACGATGGTTTAATTGATTATGAAACAAAGACTGGGACTTACAATAGCAATAAAACTAACATTAAGGTATTAGAAGCACTGAATGTAAATATAACGGATTTGATAATTGGTATGGCGTTATGGATTGATAATGAAAGTGAGAACCATTACGGACCTAAATCATTTCTTGGGAATGTGATACAGGAAACCATTTATCAACAAGAAATCGAATTACGGCTGCTCGAAATGATTGCTGATAATAGTTTGGATAATTATAATAGGATACTTGTATACGATTTGTATAGAAACTATGTTTCTAGTTTCACAGACAAACACATTAAAGATGTGAAATTAGCTATTTTAAATACTTATGTTGAAAAAATGCCTATACACATGGCCAATAGATTATTAATAAAAAAATAATTTTAAAATAAATTTGCGAAACTGAATGGTTGCATATATATTTATATAAGTATTACTAAACCAAATTCGCAATTATGAAAAATCAGAAAATTATTTACTGGTCGAGCACCTTATTATTCGCAGCATTTATGGCTTTTTCGTCGATTCCCGACATTATGATGGTGCCAGAAGCTGTGCAATTTATTACTCATTTAGGCTATCCTAATTATTTTATACCGTTTATAGGGGTAGCTAAATTATTAGGTTGTATCGCTATTTTAATCCCGAAATTCAACAAAATTAAAGAATGGGCTTATGCAGGTTTAGTATTCGATTTAATAGGGGCAGTGTATTCTAATTTAATGGTGGATGGATGGAACAATGGAATGTTAGTAATGCTACCTGTTTTTGCAATTGTAATAGTTTCTTATATTTATAATGAAAAGCAAAAAGCTGCATCATTATAAATATCAATATGAATAAAATTCAATGGATTATAATGGCACTCGTTTCGGGTGCCTTTTTACCTATACAAGCCGGATTAAATTCCAGATTAGGCAAGGCAGTTGCCAATCCTATTTATGCATCCTTGTTCTCCTTTATTGTAGGTGCAATAGGCCTAAGCTTATATATTTTATTGAGCCGACAAAGTTTTAGTTTAGCTGGTATAAAATCTGCGCCCGCGAGTATTTGGCTTGGAGGTTTATTAGGCGCATTTTATGTAACCGTAATTATTTTAGCCTTTCCACATTTAGGTCCTGGTTTAACATTTGGCTTAGTAATAGCCGGACAAATGTTAACCTCAATTTTATTAGAACACTTTAATGTATTGGTAGCACAGCAACAGAACATTAGTTTAATGAAAATAGTGGGGGTTATACTTGTAATACTTGGTGTAGTAATTATTCGTAAATTCTGATGAAATTCTTTTTTATCTTCCTTGGTATTATATGTATTAGTTTGCAAGGTTTTGCTCAAACCAGCATATATGATTATATGCCATTAGGTAAGTACCAAGTAGGCTATGCAGAAGATATTTTATATATAGAAAACAGTACTTACGATCAATACAGTTACACAGGCAAAGCACCTATGTTTATTCGTATTTGGCACCCAATTGAATCTGAAATAAAAGGAGAACTACTTAATTACAATGAATTGATTTTAGAGAACTCTCCTGCGAATCTTAAATTAACTCATCAGAATTTAGTTGCACAATTTTCGAATTCCATTTATGAAACTGTTTTTAAATATAATATAGAAACAGGCGATGATATAGATTACAATGGAATAAATGAAGCCTATCTAATCGGCAAATTGGGTATGTTAAAACTAAAAAGCAAAGCGGCTAATTTAACTAACAATAAAAAGTACCCTGTAATAATTTACCATCATGGAACCCAAGGATCTTCGGTCGAAAATATTGCCATGGCAGAATACTTTGCCTCGAGAGGTTATATTTTTATTGCAGCCAATTTTCATCTTCCTTATTTAAATCAAATTTATGGCTTAGAAGAATCGGTAAAAGCAGATTATGGCAGAATTAAAACTCTAAATAATTATGCAAGAAATATAGCTGGCAAAAATCCATTGATATACATTGGGCATAGTTGGGGAGCACAAGTTGGATGGTGTTATTTACATGAAGCACAAATGGTAGACGCATTTATATCCATGGAAACCACCATTGAGCCTAAAACAAACGATGCCGAAATAAAAGATAAATGGCCTTTTGTTTATGAGGTGATTAAAACGAAAAGTGAGAAATTCGAAATTCCAATTCTAATGTTTGCAAATGAACCAAAAGATAAAAAATTTAGTTTTTTTGAACAGTCTAACTTATCAAGCACTTATTACGTTAGCCCTAAAATTCAATTTGCACATGAAAGTTATACTTCTATTTTTTTTACAAGATATTTTTTGAAGGAAACAATAAATGTGCCCGACAAAATAGAGCTCGAAAATCAACTAAAAAGTTATATTAACCATTTAGAATTAATGGACAACTATCTTAGCTCAGTAATTAATAAAAAGAGCTTTGAAACCCTTAAGTATAATGCCAAATTCAATGTTGTACACTAATACCTAATTTTTGTATATTTATATATATGAAAAAAGTATATAAATCTGGAATCTCTTATTGGTTGCTGAGTATAATAATGCTGGTATTAAGTACCGTAAGTGTTTTATTATACCTTGATGGTGTGCCATGGATTGCCTTGTTGCTTATATTGGCCTTGTTTCTATTTATTTTGCAACTTTTTGTTAATACCTATTATGTTATTGAAAAGGAAATGTTGAAAATCCGGTCTGGATTTTTGTATAAATTAGATCTGGATATTCAGCAAATAATAAGAATAGAAGAAACCAGCAGCCCTTTGAGTTCGCCTGCAGCATCATTCGAAAGATTAGAAATTATTTACAATAAATTTGATTCCGTAATCATTTCACCAAAAGAAAAACAATTGTTCATTCAAGATATCTTACAAATTAATCCATCTATTGAAATAAAATATAAGAAATGAAAAAAGTATACTTATTGTTAATTGCACTGGCATACTCTACTTTTAATTTGTATGCTCAAACAACTGGTCGAGACCCCGATGATATTTTAGTTGGTAATAGAAAGCAAGCAAGTATTTTATTTGTGGGCTCCTTCCATTTTGCCTATTATAATTTAGATGCTCATAAAACAGATAAAGACAAACAAATTGATATTTTATCGGAGCAAAAGCAGAAAGAATTGACCGAGCTGTTGAACTACATTGCAAAGTTTAAACCTACTAAAATTGCTATAGAAGCAGGAAGAAATACTGGCTATATAATGCATAATTATAGAGCATGGAAAAGAGGCGAACGCCAGCTTACGAAAAACGAAATTGAACAAATTGGTTTTCGATTAATGGATCGATTTAAATTAGACACTGTATATGGGGTGGATGATGGAACTATATTATATGATTTGTATGATGGGAAGGATAGTAATTATTTTAGACCCGTGTTGGATACTATTTATGCTGATTGGGATTTCCAGAGTAATGATACCATTTCTACATTATACAAAGCCAACTATAAAAAAAATGATGAGTTAAATAAAGAAATGACCTTGTTGAATTACTTTAAGTATTTCAATTCTGATAAGAGTCTTAATCGCGGTTATGGAGCTTATTTAGTAGGCGATTTTAAATTAGGCGATACCCGAGGTGCTGATGCCTTAGCGATGCATTGGTACAGTAGAAATTTGCGGATATTTAGACATATTCAGCAAATTACAAATTCACCCAACGATAGGATTTTAGTCTTATATGGAAAAGGACATGTAGAGATTTTAAAGCATTTAGCCGAATGTAGCCCAGAATATAAGTTAGTTAAATTTGGAGAATTGAAATAATGAAATGGACCTATAGCATTAAAAATAAACTCATAGCATCTCTTGCTTTATTGGTATTGTGCCTGCTTGTTTTGCTTAGTAATTATAATGATAGGGAGCACTCTCGGGAAGTGAAAGATACCATCAATACGATGTATAAAGATCGCTTGGTGGCCGAAAGTTATTTAATGAATTTAACTGTATATATGTATGCGTTGAAAGAGGCTTACACCTTAGAGCTAAACACAAAATTGCTTAATGCAAAAATTATAAATGAAATTTTTAGTAAAATAAATTATACTACAAATTTGTATGATGCAACAGTTTTTACAAAAGAAGAAAGCGCTAAGTATACTTATTTTAATGCTTACTTACATAAAATTAGAAACGACCTAAATATTAATTCAAATCAAAAAATTGAGTTGGTAAACAATGCATTAATAGTATTATCAGAATTAAGCGCGATACAATTAGAAGAGTCGAAATTAATTGTAAATAAAACGGATAAATTATATGAATCGGGTAAATTATCTTCAGACTTTGCGCTAGCAGTAATAGTAGTAATACTAATTGTATTACAAGCATTGGTATTTGCGGCTAATAGTTTGAATGTAAAAAGTAATTCAAAAGATATAAATCTTAATTAATAGTACATGATTATTGAATCACAACAGTTTAAGAATCTAAATCAATATACTGTAAAACTTGAAAAGGCAGAATATGAAAACTGTAGTTTTGAAGAATGTGATTTCTCTGAACAAGATTTTAAAGATTTTAAGTTTATTGATTGTAGATTTGATAATTGTAATTTAAGCTTAGCTAATTTAACAAATACATCTATACAAGAAACTCAGTTTAAGAATTGCAAAATGTTAGGGTTAAGATTCGATTATTGCAATAACTTTAATCTGTCGTTTCATTTTGATACTTGTACACTCAACCATTCATCTTTTTATGCAAAAAAAGTAAAGAAAACAAATTTTCAAAACTCTGCTCTACATGAAGTTGATTTTACAGATGCGGATTTTGCAGAATCTGTTTTTTTAAATTGCGATTTATTAAATGTTCATTTTGAAAATTCGAATTTAGAAAAAGTGGATTTTAGAGAATCTATCAATATACAATTAGATCCCGACATCAATAAAATAAAAAATGCTATTTTCAATTTAGAAACGCTACCTGGATTGTTATCCAAGTATAGTATTAAAATTAAATAATGAAAGATAATTTAAGAATTAAGTTTAATTTTTTGGGCAAAGAATTGCTCGATGAAATACTTTCTGTTTCGGAAATTGTAAAATTTGAAGGTGGAACTGTTTTAGTACAAGAAGGACAATTTGTAAAAGTGATACCTATAGTTTTAAAAGGTTTAGTAAAGGTTTTTACAAGACATGAAGACAAGGAATTGTTATTGTATTATATTAAACCCGATGAAAGTTGCATTATGTCTTTTTCATCAGCTATACATAATTCTAAAAGTAAAATTTTTGCAGTTACCGAATCCAATAGTGATGTCTTATTAGTTCCCTCTTCTAAAATTCCCCAATGGGTTAAAGATTATCCAGCGATAAATATTTTGTTTTACAATCAGTATGATTTACGATATGCTGAAATGATAGATACCATTAAACATTTAATTTATGATAAGTTGGATAAAAGAGTATTAGATTATTTAACCGAAAAAAAACAATTACTTCAAATTAATCCTATTAAAATATCTCATAAAGAAATAGCAAATGATTTAGGTACAGCTAGAGAGGTTGTAAGTAGAATAGTAAAGAAACTAGAAAACGACAAAATTTTAATACAACACCATGATAGTATTGAAATTTTATAGGTTGTGACAAAAGTCACTGCACAGCTATATAGTGCAGCTTATATTTGCATAGAAATGAAAGGCCTAAAACCCATATATAAATTCTTATTTGTTTGTATTACGTGTATTGGTATCATTTCTATAATTGTGATTTTAATTAACCTAATAAAAAAATAAAATTATGAAAACTAACATGGGATCTACCGACAGAATTATCAGATTAATTGTGGCGGCAATTTTAGCAACTCTTTACTTTACTGGAACTGTAACAGGTACTGTAGGTATAATTTTGGTAGTAGTAGCAGCCGTATTTACACTTACAAGTTTTGTGAGTTTTTGCCCCTTATATGCTATTTTTGGCATGAACACTTGCCCCGTTAAAAGTAAATAGTATATAAATTTAGCGAACTCTATACTCATTAATTTGTTTATAGATTACTGAAATGAAGCATATCTTGTGTTTCATTTCAGTATATTTATAGCAAATTATATATATGAGTATGGTAGACCAAATGCTCGAGAACCAACGGGCTTTTTTCAAATCTCAACAAACTAAAGAATTAGCTTTCAGGATTCTTAATTTAAAAAAACTTAGGGCTGCTATAGTAAAAAACAGTTCGAGGATTACAGATGCATTGTATGTTGATTTACATAAATCATACGAAGAAGCATACTTATCAGAAATAAGCATTGTATTGGGTGAAATTGATTACCATCTCAAGAATCTTAAAGAATGGGCAAGACCCAAGCAAGTACACACTCCTTTTCATCTACTTCCTTCAAGTTCTAAAATTATAACCGAACCTTTGGGTCAAGCTTTAATTATAGCCCCTTGGAATTATCCCTTTCAATTAACTATTAATCCATTAGTAGGAGCTATTTCTGCTGGCTGTACTGCCATTTTAAAACCATCAACCAGCACTCCAACCGTATCTAATTTAATAGCAGAAATAATAGCAGAAACATTCGATGCTGAATATATACATGTGGTATTAGGCGGTAGAGCAGAAAATGTACTCTTACTTGAGCAGAAGTTTGATGTAATTTTCTTTACGGGTAGTTCGTCCTTTGGAAAAGCTGTTATGCAAGCTGCATCTAAACATTTAACACCTGTAATATTGGAATTAGGAGGGAAGAGCCCATGTATTGTTGATGAGACTGCTAATATTAAAATAGCAGCAAAAAGAATTATTTGGGGTAAACTAATTAATGCAGGGCAAACATGTATAGCTCCAGATTATGTATATGTGCATGAACGTGTAAAGGATCAGTTGATTAAAGAAATGATTCATTATGCAGAGGAAATGTATGGGAAAGATTTTAAAGAGAGCAATTATTATCCACGCATCATTAATAACGAAGCGTTTGATAGGCTATTAAAATTATTAAAAGATGGAAGTATAACTTGGGGAGGCGAACATGATAAAGAGAACAAATACATCGGACCTACTATTTTAGAAAATGTATCATTAGAATCGGCTACCATGAAAGAAGAAATTTTTGGTCCCATTTTACCTATGTTTACTTTTACTAACATTGAACAAGCAATTGACTATATAAATAAACAAGAAAAACCATTGGCATTGTATTATTTTGGAAACAAGCGAAATCTACAAACTGTTGTAAATAATACCAGTTCAGGAGGTGTATGTGTAAACGATACCTTGTTACATATAGCAAACCATCATTTGCCATTTGGAGGAGTTGGTAATAGCGGAATGGGTAAATATCATGGCGAAGAAAGTTTTTATGCTTTTAGTAATCGACGTTCTATTTTAACAAGCCCAACCTGGATTGATTTAATTTTTAAATATCCACCCTTCAAATTATTCAGTCTTATAAAGAAAATAATGTAACATGATAGAGAATATTTTTAATCCATGGCACCACGTTTCTGCCGGAAACAATTTGCCTGAATTTGTAAATGGTATTATTGAAATACCGAAAGGTACCAGAGCAAAATATGAATTAGATAAAGACAGTGGTTTGTTAAAATTAGATAGAGTTTTATACTCTTCTGTTTACTATCCTGCCAACTATGGGTTCATTCCACAAACCTATTGTGAAGACCATGATCCACTAGATATTCTGATTCTTTCGCAAATAGACATTGTACCTCTGTGTATTGTACCCGCTAAAGTTATTGGTGTAATGCGAATGTTAGATAATGGGGAGGCCGATGATAAAATTATTGCTGTAGCCGCTGGCGATCCAAGCGTGAGCCATATTAATGATATATCAGAACTTCCGCTTCATTTCATTTCAGAAATGAGAAACTTCTTTGAAGATTATAAAAAATTAGAGAAGAAAACCGTAGTGGTTGAAGATTTTTTGGATAAGAAAACAGCTATCAAAATTCTAGAGGATAGTTTTGTAATGTATAAAGAATATTTTCAGAAATAATTATTTTAATGATCAATAAAAACATCTTTACGTTAATCTTGTTGTTATTGTGTGTTCAAACATCTAAATCGCAAAACGCTATGAATAACAATATTTTAAAGCCTTTAAATGCACTAATTTGCGATCCCGAAGAAGGAGTTTGTGAGGTGCCTGGTTCTTCAAAATCTGAGGATAAAGTTGATTTAAAAACGATAGAAAAGCCGATACGCATACTGTATTTTACAGATCCAATTTGCTCCTCATGTTGGGGAATAGAACCTCAATTAAAAAGATTAAAATTAGAATATGGAGAGTATATACATATAGAGTATTTCATGGGAGGTTTATTACCCGACTGGTCATATAATAATGGAGGAATAAGTAAACCAAGTGATGTAGCGCATCATTGGGATGAAGTAAGTAAATATTATGAAATGCCTATTGATGGAGATCTATGGCTAGAAGACCCATTAAACTCTTCGTATCCACCCTCTATTGCCTTTAAGGCAGCACAAATGCAAGATGAAGCAAAAGCCTTATTATTTATGCGAAAAATTAGGGAGATGGTTTTTTTAGAAAAGAAAAACATCACCAAATGGGAACACCTAAGTAAAGCAGCCTTACTTTGTGGCTTAGACACTATGAAGCTGAAACTCGATTATGAAAATAAAGCAAAAGAAAATTTTCAGAACGATTTAACGCTTTCAAAAAATTTAGGGATAAGAGGATTTCCTACACTTATTTTTGTTGACGATTCGAACACGCAAGTAAAAGTTTATGGAGTTAAACCATATAAAGTTTTTGAGCAAGCAGTATTGAAATTACAAAAAGATGCAACAAAAAGAATTTATAATACAACATTAATGGATTTATTTACGAGATACAAAACCTTAACTACAAAGGAATATGCGGTATTAAAGGATTTAAGTTTTAGCGAAGCCGAAGAAGAATTGGCTTCAATGCATCAAAACAAACTTTTAAATAAATTAAGTACTAAGAACGGTAATCTCTGGAGTTTAAAATAATTTTTTTTTTCTTATAAGTGATATGTGTAACTAATCACTTGGCATCTACAACAATTCTCATATTATACTTCGCAATTTTGTTTGGAGGAATTTTCATTCATTGATATTTCTCTAATCAACAATTAAAAAAATATAATTATGAAGAATTTTTTACACAGTATTGCGATACTATTTACACTTTTTATACTGCCCTATAGTAGTATGTCGCAAACAGCTGTACCACTAGGTGCAGCAAGCCCTTTTGTACTGTATTCTATTTCTGGGCCGGTAGGTAATACAGGCGTTTCATTAATAACAGGTGATGTAGGAACCAATGGTAGCACAAGTACTGGTTTCGGTAATATCAACGGATCTTTTCATGATGCTGATCCTGCAAGTATTGCAGCAATGGCACCTGTAAGTGCTGGCTATATTTCTATGGGTCTGCAAGCAACAACACATGCAATGCCAGTATTAATTGGTAGCGGACAAACTTTAGTTCCGGGTGTGCATGAGTCATTAGCGCTTACAACTTTAAATGGAAATTTATTTTTAGATGGATTAAATGATCCTAACTCTGTATTTATAATTAAAGTAAATGCAGCAATGAATGTTGGAACAGGTGCTCGAATTTTTCTATTAAACGATGCACAATCATGTAACGTTTTTTGGAAAATTGGTGGTGCTTTAAATACATTACCAGGTGCTCATTTGGTTGGAACATTTATTGTTGACGGTGCTATTGGTTTAACCACTGGTAGTAAAATTGATGGTAGGTTATTATCTATATCTGGAGCAATACAAGTAGCAAGCACAGTAGCAACCGCACCACGCGGTTGTGGTTCTCCGGTACTTACAGGACCAATTTTACCAACACTTGGAGCAGCAGAATGCTTTAGCTTACTTACAGGTGTGGGTGAGTTAACAAATACTGGTATTACCCATGTTGATGGTCATATTGGAACTCAAAATGGTCCACTTACCGGATTTAATCCATTGTTTGTAGATTCTATACACGCAGTTCCAGATATCATGACGTTAAATGGTACTGCTGCAATCTTAAATTTATATAATACCTTAAAAGCAATGCCATGTGAGATTACATTAACTCAACCATCACAGTTCGGAAGAAGTCAAGTATTAACCCCACATGTATATTGTTTAAAGGCAGCAACACAAATGCTCGATACTATTTTCTTAGATGCACAAGGAAATGCCGATGCAGTTTTTGTTATTAGAATTGAAGGAGCTTTCACAACAGCAACATTTTCAAATGTAGTATTAAGAGGTGGAGCCAAATCAAGTAATGTTTTTTGGGCTGTTAACGGTTTGGTAGATGTATTGGCTAATTCAAATTTTATAGGAAATATTGTTGATTCAAGCGGTGCAATAAATTTGATAGATATAAATTTTGAAGGGAGGGCTTACACAGTTGAAGGGGCAATTATTGTATCTGATCTAGATCTTAAACTTCCAAGTTTGCAACCATCTATTGCAGTTACAGGTTCCTTAGTATTTTGCCAAGGCGACTCTGCAGTACTTACTGCTAGCAGCAGTGCGAATTACTTATGGAGTACTGGTGAAATAACCCAAAGTATTGTGGTTGATACAGCCGGTTCATACTCAGTTATAACTACAAGTAATTGCAATAGTGTGGATACTTCTTTAATTGTAAATATTATTGTGAATCCAAGTTCTATCACAAACTTTAATGCAAGCATTTGTAATGGTGATAGTATTTTAATTGCAGGTTTTTTCAGAAAAACTCCTGGAATTTATTCCGATTCATTAAGCAACTCTACAGGTTGTGATAGTGTAATTAATACAAACCTTTCTGTTAATCCTATTTTCAATACGAACTTAAATGCAAGTATATGTAATGGAGATAGTATTTTAATTGGAGGTATTTTTAGAAAAACACCAGGAATTTATTCAGTAACATTAGCAAGTCAGTTTTCTTGTGATAGTATTGTAAATACAAATCTTAGTGTAAATCCTACATTCATTACAAATACAAATGCGAGTATTTGTGAGGGTGATAGTATATTAATTGCTGGAATTTTCAGAAAAACACCTGGCATTTATTCAGAAACATTAAGCTCACAATTTACCTGTGATAGCATCATCAATATAAATTTAAGTATAAACCCTACGCTTATAACCAATGTAAATGCAAGCATCTGCGAAGGTGATAGTATTTTAATTGGAGGTATTTTTAGAAAAGTGCAAGGATTATATGCTGATACATTAAGCAGCCAATTAACTTGTGATAGTATAGTTAATACCAACTTAAGTATTAACCCAACATTAATTACAAATATAAATGCAAGTATCTGTGCAGGGGATAGTATTTTAATTGCAGGAATTTATAGAAAAACACAAGGAATATATGCAGATACATTAAGCAGCCAATTGGCTTGTGATAGTATTGTGAACACAAACTTGAGTGTAAACCCTTTATATATTACAAATTTAAATGCTAGTATTTGTTCAGGCGACAGTATGTTAATACATGGTATTTACAGAAAAGCAGCTGGTGTATTTAGTATTACCATTAACAGTCAGTTTACTTGTGATAGTACAATTATAACCACCTTGAGTGTATTTAATTTACCGATTGCTGATGCTGGAAACGACCAAGAAATATTTATAGGCGAAACTGCAGTAATAGGTGTAAATGCAGAACAAAATACCTCGTATAGTTGGATGCCAACAACAGGACTTTCACTAAGTACAAGTTCAATTACTAATGCATCACCAACAGTTACTACTACATACATTTTAACCTCAACAAATAACATAACGGGTTGTACAAATACAGATACCGTAATGGTAGTAGTTAATCCACTTTCTGATTTAGAATTCTTTAACGGTTTCTCACCAAATGGAGATGGCTTAAATGATTATTGGAGAATTCCAGTATTGAGTTTATATACTAGTAATAGCGTTCAAATTCTTAACCGTTGGGGAAATGAAGTTTGGACTACACAAGACTATAATAATTTCGACAAAGTTTTTGTGGGTCATAACATGAATGGTGATAATGTGCCCGATGGTACTTACTACTATATTATTAAATATGGTACACAAGAATTAAGAGGTTGGTTATTTATAAAAAGATAAAAAGTAAAAAAATGAAAACTAAAAATATTTTAACGGCACTACTTTGCATGATAGGGCTTGCGGGTTACGCGCAACAAGATGCAGGTTTCTCAATGTATTTTTTCAACCCCGTGTATATTAATCCGGGGTATGCAGGAAGCAGAGAATTATTTTCTGGAACTCTGGTTCACAGAAGTCAATGGATAGGCATGGAAGGTGCTCCCACAACACAATCAATAACTGTGCACAGTGCAATACCTAACTCTAAAGTAGGCTTAGGATTACAAGTGTATAATGATGATGCAGGACCAATGAAAAACACAGGTATTAAATTAACCTATGCGTATCATTTAAAAGTTACTGAAAATGCAAAACTATCTTTTGGTATTGCAGGTATGATGAATAACATAAGAATAGGTTGGGATCAAATAAATATTGATGATAACACCGATCCTTCATTTGTTGGAAACGATGCAAACAGTTGGGTGCCCGATGCAAGTGCTGGTTTGTATTTATACAAAACCAGATTTTATGCTGGCTTAAGTGCAAACCATTTACTCGAATCTAAATTTAATTTAACTTCTAGTCCTGGTGCCGACATGGCAAAATTTAGCCGTCAGTTTTATCTTACCTCAGGAATAGTATTACCATTATCTAAAAATTTAGATCTACGTCCGGCATTAATGATGAAGTATGTTAAATCAGCACCAGTAGTAACAGAACTTAATGCCTCCCTAATATTCTATCAGAAAATATTTATTGGCGCAGGATTTAGAACAGGCAAGAGAATTGAAATTGATGGATCTGATAATATGCTTATTGGTATTGCACAAATACAACTTACAAATATGTTTAGTTTAGGATATTCTTATGATTATTATTTGAATAGAACAGGTTCATATAACAGTGGAACCCATGAAATTTGTTTGGGTTGGGATATAAGTGGAGTTAGAACAAAAATGTCGAGTCCTAGATTCTTTTAATTAGTTAAAAATAGAAATCATGAAAAAATTATACATATTATTAATCAGTTTATTTGTAATTAGTACAGCTATTGCGGGGACTAAAAAAGCAGATAGATTATTTAAAAACTGGGAGTACTTTGAGGCTGCCGAGTTATACAAAAAAGAAGCGGAGAAAAATCCAAGTGCCGATGTTTATTTTAAACTTGGGCAGTGCTATCGTAAAATGAATAGCTATAAAAATTTGGAACAAGCTGCATATGATAAGGTAAATGCATACGGTGTTTACAAAGATCCTATATTCTACCTGAACTACGGACAAGTATTAAAAAATAATGAAAAGTACGAACAAGCAAAAATCGCTTTTAACAAGTACTCCGAATTGGTTCCGAATGATCCTCAAGGAAAATACTATGCAGAATCTATTGATGTTATTAAAAAAGATAAAGCATCAGACGAAGCCATTAAAGTACAAAACGTGGCCATGATAAATTCTGCAGATGCAGATTACAGTCCGGTGAAATATAAAGAGGGTATTGTGTTCGCATCTAGTCGAAAAACAGAAGGCCACAGTAAAATTTACTCATGGACAGGTGCAAATTATTTGGATTTGTATTATGCAAAATCTACGAATGATAAAATGAAGTTTGAAGAGATAGGTGTGTTTGGTAGTGATAAAAACAATAAAAAATATCACGACGGACCGGCGTGTTTTTCTAAAAACTACGACACCTTATATGTTTCGAGAGTAGATAAAACATTAAAAGGTAAAATGAAAAAAACCTTAAATATCGAGAGAAATCAAATTTTTATTTCCACTTTAAAAGATGGGGAATGGTTGAATTCATTACCTTTTGAATATAATAATGATACTTTTTCTGTTGCCAATCCATATTTATCAAATGATGGTTCTAAACTATATTTTGTATCGGATATGCAAGGAGGTTACGGGCATACAGATATTTATTATTGCAATAAACAAGGTGATAAATGGAGTACTCCAATTAACATGGGCTCCAATGTAAATACATTTAATCGCGAGAAATTCCCGATGATAGATTCGATAGGAAACTTATATTTTGCTTCGGATGGTTACCAAGGATATGGAGGTATGGACATTATCGTTTCTAAAAATGTTAATAATTATTTCATGAAAGGAATTCCAATGAAAACTCCGATAAATTCTTCGGATGATGATTATGGAATTTTATTTACTCAGCATGATAAGGCTGGTTATATAAGCTCTAACAGAGAAATTGGTAGTAAAGGTGATGCTGATATATTCTATTTTGATATGAACAAAGATAATTTAGACAAAGAATTATTGAGTTCTAATTATACAATTGGGTATGTAAAAAAAGTATCGGAACCAACTAAAGTAGTACCGCCAGTATTGGCTGTAGTGCCGGTTAAGCCTATTGAGCCCAAACCAGTAGTGTTTGATCCTTCTCCATTATTGCAACATTTTATTTATTTCGATTTTGATCAATATACATTAAGAGAAAATGCAGAATTATATTTAGATAGTATTGTAGTATACATGAAAGAGAATCCTATGTCTTCCATCATTATTACAGGGCATTGCGACGAAAGAGGCACTGCGAAGTATAATATGAATTTATCTAATAAAAGATCAAAAATTACTTATCAATATTTAGTAAAAAGCGGAATTAAAAAAGAACGCATCAATGCTAAAGGATATGGTTTAACACGTATGGTAAACAAGTGTGAAAACGGAGTGATATGTACTGAAGCAGAACACCAAATGAATAGAAGAGTTGAATTCTATTTTGAATAAAATTATAAATGAAAATTATTTATTTTATTTTACTTGTTTTTTTTACAAGTGCAAGAATTAATGCTCAATCATTATCTCAGGAAGTAATAGGTAGTGCAGGTGATTATTACAGCCATGATAAGGCAAATGTTTCATGGACATTGGGGGAGGTAATGATTGAGACTTATAAAATAAATAGTAATTATTTAACACAAGGATTTCATCAGCCTTTAGTAAAGACTCTTTTATTAGATGATGAATATGAATTTTTCAATGGATTTTCACCGAATGGTGATGGTATAAACGATTATTGGAAAATCCCATTTTTAGTAAAATATCCAATAAATAAAGTAAGTATAGTTAACCGATGGGGAGATGTAGTATGGATTGGGTTAAATTATAATAACGAGGATATAAAGTTTGAAGGAAAGAACATGAATAATGTTGACTTACCAGATGGTACATATTATTATATGATTGAGTTTGCAGTGTATGTTAAGAATGGGTGGGTGTTTATAAAACGATAATATGAAAATTAAAAATCTATTGATGGTGTTACTAGTTTTACTAACATCGTTATCAAGTTTAGCTCAAGTACCACAGGCAGTTCGATACCAAGCAATTGCTAGGGATGCAAGTGGTAATCTTTTAGCGAATAAAGATTTGGTAATTAAAGTAATTATTCATGATATATATGATGATGGGAAAGTTTTGTATGCTGAGAAACATGCTCAAAAAAGTAACGTATATGGCTTATTAAATTTATCGATAGGAAGAGGAGAAATAATTGAGGGTGTATTCGCAGATATTAATTGGGGTGTAGGGGATAAATATTTAGAAATTGAAATTGATTTTGGATCAGGTTTTCTGAAATTAGGAACATCGCAATTATTAAGCGTACCATATGCATTATATAGTCCGAGTGTAAAAGGCGATACGGGTGCTACTGGTGCAACAGGTATGCAAGGAGTAGAAGGACCAGAAGGAGCAACTGGTGAAAGAGGATTAACAGGATTGAAAGGTGAGCAAGGAATAAAAGGAGATACAGGCTTACAAGGATTAACAGGATCAACGGGTCTTACTGGATTGACAGGAGCAACAGGTTTACAAGGATCAATTGGATTAACAGGAAATATTGGATTACAAGGAGCAACAGGATTGCAAGGAGCAGCAGGCTTAATTGGAGCAACAGGATTAATAGGTCCGGAAGGACAACAGGGTGAAATAGGATTAACAGGTTCGCAGGGATTACCAGGACTGCAAGGAATACAAGGAACCCCAGGAACTAATGGTTTGCAAGGAGCAACTGGTTTAACTGGTGCAACTGGATTACAAGGAGCACCCGGCTTAACAGGTGCAACAGGATTAATTGGTCCGGAAGGACAACAAGGAGAAATAGGATTAACAGGTTCGCAGGGTTTACCAGGACTACAAGGAATACAAGGAACCCCAGGAACCAATGGGAGTAATGGATTGCAAGGAGCAACAGGTTTAACTGGTGCTACTGGATTACAAGGAGCAACTGGTTTGCAAGGATCAGCAGGCTTAACTGGAGCATCAGGATTAATTGGTCCGGAAGGACAACAAGGAGAAATAGGATTAACAGGTTCGCAGGGACTACAAGGCTTACAAGGATTACAAGGAACTCCAGGAACCAATGGAAGTAATGGTTTGCAAGGATCAATAGGTTTAACAGGTGCTACTGGATTACAAGGAGCAACTGGTTTGCAAGGAGCAGCAGGCTTAACAGGTGCAACAGGATTAATTGGTCCGGAAGGGCAACAAGGAGAGATAGGATTAACAGGTTCGCAGGGTTTACCAGGACTGCAAGGAATACAAGGAACCCCAGGAACCAATGGGAGTAATGGATTGCAAGGAGCAACCGGTTTAACTGGAGCAACTGGATTACAAGGAGCAACGGGTTTGCAAGGATCAGCAGGCTTAACTGGAGCAACTGGATTAATTGGTCCGGAAGGACAACAAGGAGAAATAGGATTAACAGGCGCACAAGGTTTACAAGGTCTGCAAGGTTTACAAGGAACTTCAGGAACCAATGGTTTGCAAGGAGCTACCGGTTTAACTGGTGATACAGGCTTGCAAGGAATACAAGGATTAACAGGCTCTCAAGGATTACAAGGAACCCCAGGAACCAATGGAACTAACGGTTTGCAAGGATCAACTGGTTTAACCGGTGATACAGGATTGCAAGGTTTACAAGGATTAACAGGGACAGCCGGAACAAATGGAACCCCAGGAACCAATGGAACTAACGGTTTGCAAGGATCAACTGGTTTAACCGGTGATACAGGTTTGCAAGGATTAACAGGGACAGCCGGAACAAATGGAACTCCAGGAACCAATGGAACTAACGGTTTGCAAGGAGCAACTGGTTTAACCGGTGATACAGGTTTGCAAGGATTACAAGGATTAACAGGCTCTCAAGGATTACAAGGAACCCCAGGAACTAATGGAACCAATGGTTTGCAAGGAGCAACTGGATTAACCGGTGATACAGGTTTGCAAGGTTTACAAGGATTAACCGGCTCGCAAGGAACTCCAGGAACTAATGGTACTAACGGTTTGCAAGGAGCAACTGGTTTAACCGGTGATACAGGATTGCAAGGATTAACAGGAACAGCCGGAACAAATGGAACTAATGGAACAAATGGTTTACAAGGATCAACTGGATTAACCGGTGATACTGGTTTGCAAGGAATACAAGGATTAACAGGCTCTCAAGGATTACAAGGAACCCCAGGAACCAATGGAACTAACGGTTTGCAAGGTGCAACTGGTTTAACCGGTGATACGGGTTTGCAAGGATTACAAGGATTAACAGGCTCGCAAGGAACTCCGGGAACTAATGGTACCAATGGTTTGCAAGGTTCAACTGGTTTAACAGGTGATACAGGATTGCAAGGTTTACAAGGATTAACAGGAACAGCCGGAACAAATGGAACTCCAGGAACTAATGGAACTAATGGTTTGCAAGGAGCAACTGGTTTAACCGGTGATACGGGTTTGCAAGGATTACAAGGATTAACAGGCTTGCAAGGAACTCCGGGAACTAATGGTACCAATGGTTTGCAAGGTTCAACTGGTTTAACAGGTGATACAGGATTGCAAGGTTTGCAAGGATTAACAGGAACAGCCGGAACAAATGGAACTCCAGGAACTAATGGAACAAATGGTTTACAAGGATCAACTGGTTTAACTGGTGATACAGGTTTGCAAGGTTTGCAAGGATTAACAGGAACAGCCGGAACAAATGGAACCAACGGAACAAATGGAACCAACGGTATTGATGCGGTATCAGCGTTTGCAGATTTTTATGCACTTATGCCGAGTGATAATGCTGCAACTATAGCACCAGGCACCGCCATTTCTTTTCCACAAAATGGCGAAGCATTTGGCATTGCACGTAGCAATTCAAGCTCATTTGTTTTGCCAACTGCAGGGTACTATTTAATAAATTGGCAAGTAAGCATTACAGAGCCTTGTCAACTTGTACTTGCACTAAATTCTGGTGTTGGTTTTGTTGAAATAGCAAATTCAATAGTTGGTAGAGCAACAGGTACTTCTCAAATTTCTGGAAGCAGAATAATTAGAACGTTAAGCACGAATAATATCATTGCCTTACATAACCCAAGTGCTGCAAGTACAGCCCTTACTATTACTCCAATTGCGGGTGGTAGCTCTGCTGTTTCTGCATCTTTCGTTATTACACAAATTAAATAATACATAGAATATGTAACTTATGTAAATTCTCAAATTTTACTTGTAACCTAAACGCTCATCTTTTTCCGAAATTACAGTTAATTAGAAAAGATGATTAATGATAACGGTAAAGAAAAATGGAGTATTACTAAGTAAAACAAATTTAGGATTTGAAAACGAAGGAGTACTCAACCCTGCTGTTATTATTCATAACTCCGAAATACATGTTTTATACAGAGCAGTAGCCAAAGGTAATTTCTCAACAATCGGCTGTTGCAAATTTACATTGAATTTAGAATTTATTTCTAGATCAGAAATTCCCATATTATATCCTCAATATAAATATGAGAAACACGGGGTAGAAGATCCTCGGCTTGTACTCATCGATGGTTTATATTATTTAACCTATACTGCATACGATGGTACCAATGCTCTCGGTGCATTAGCAACGTCTACAGATTTAATTCATTTTGAAAAAAAAGGAATTATAGTTCCAGAAATTACACACGACGAATTCATGAGGTTAGCGCTCTCTAACACTAAAATAAACGAGAAGTACCATCGATTTAATTTCTATGGAAAAATTCAAGAATTGAACGGTAGAAAAATTTGCATTTGGGATAAAAATGTAATTTTCTTCCCACGAAGAATTAATGGGAAACTCGTTTTTTTACATAGAATTAAACCCGATATACAAATTGTTTGTATAGATGAATTAACAGATCTAAGCATCGATTTTTGGGGCGATTATTTAATGATGCTGAATGAGCATATTCTACTTACATCTAAATACGAACACGAAGTGAGTTACATTGGTGGCGGTTGCCCTCCAATAGAAACCGCAGATGGTTGGTTATTAATTTACCATGGCGTTAGAGACACCATAGATGGATACATCTATTCTGCATGCGCCGCATTGTTAGATTTAGATAATCCCAAAATAGAAATCGCTCGTTTACCTCACATATTATTTGAACCAGAATATCATTGGGAACTCAGAGGCGAAGTAGATAATGTTTGTTTTCCCACTGGAGCAATTGTAATTAACGACGACTTGCATATTTTTTATGGCGCAGCCGACGAACAGATTGCTTCCGTAACCATTAGTATTTCTGAACTATTAACCGAATTGAAACTTCATACCATTACACATGTATAAAGATATTTTAATGATCACTTCTTACCCTCCAAGAGAGTGTGGAATTGCAACTTATTCGCAAGATTTAATCGCTGCCATTGAAAATAAATTTGAAAAATCTTTTGATATTAAAATTTGTGCCTTAGAAACAGATAGTCAATCGAATTTCTATCCTCCAAATATTACGATTAAGCTAAACACCGATCATAAAATTTCTTTTATTGATGTTTCTAATTATATAAATGAAAATGAAAACATTGGTATAGTTGTAATTCAACATGAATTCGGATTTTTTCGTAAAAATCAAGTTCAATTTATTCATTTTTTATCTTTTATTTGTAAACCTATTGTGGTGGTATTTCACACTGTGCTACCCCAACCCAATGAGGAACTGAAAATTCATGTGCAAGACATTGCTAATAATTCGAACAGTATTATTGTAATGACAAAAAATTCTTCCTTAATTTTAGAAGAAGATTATGGAATAGATGCCGATAAAATTACCATTATAGAACATGGTACACACCTAATTAAACATAAAGATAAAGTTGATTTAAAGTTGAACTATAATTTACTTGGTAAAAATGTAATTTCAACATTCGGCTTGCTCAGTTCGGGTAAAAGTATAGAAACTACTTTATATGGTTTGCAGAGTATTATTGATCAACATGATGATGTTGTTTTTCTTATTATAGGTAAAATGCATCCTTCAGTATTATTAGAACAAGGAGAACAATATTTAGATTTTCTGAAAAAAATAATTACGGATATGAAATTGGAAAATCATGTTCAATTTATAAATAAATATTTACCGCTCGACGAGTTGCTTGATTATTTACAGTTAACAGACATCTATCTTTTTACTTCTAATGATAGGAACCAAGCCGTAAGTGGAACGTTTTCTTACGCATTAAGTGCAGGTTGCCCTATTGTTTCTACTCGTATACCACATGCAATTGAAGTGTTAAAGGATAATACAGGGATTATTATTGATTTTGAAAATTCAGAACAATTAGCAGATTCTGTAAACTTATTATTGAAAAATGAAAACGAACGAATAAGAATAAGTTCTATGGTTTTACATAGAATGGCCTCCACTGCTTGGGAGAATTCTGCATTAGCACATGTAGATTCTTTTAAAAAATTATTTTATAAAACCACTTCAATGAATTATAAAATACCAGAGCTTAACCTATCACATATTAAAAAACAAACAACCAAAAAAGGCATTATTCAGTTTTCAATACTTAACCACCCCGACATTAATTCCGGATATACAGTGGATGATAATGCAAGAGCATTAATTGCCATGTGTATGTATTATGAATTATCAAAAGAAGAAAGTGCATTGTATTACATAAAAACATATTACGATTTTATAGAAAGTTGTTTACAGGAGGATGGATTTTTTTTGAACTATGTTGATGTAGAAAATAAATTTACAGAACAAAATTATGAGACAAATTTAGAGGATGCTAGGGGTAGAGCAATTTGGGCATTGGGTTATTTGTCTAATATGGTTAATCAAGAAGAGCTAACAGGTCTATTCCCTCATGTAGATACTATCATAAACAAAGCATTGTTAAACATTGAACAGATATATTCTACCAGGGCCATGGCATTTGTAATTAAAGGTTTATATTTTAAAAATTTTAATTCAAATAATAATCACGACAAAACAATTGTAAAACTTTTTGCAGACAGACTTACTCAAATGTACATGCATGAGAGTGATGGAGATTGGAATTGGTTCGAGTCTTACTTAACCTACGCAAACAGTGTTTTACCCGAAGCAATGTTGTATGCTTCTTTATACACAAACGACTCTAAATATAAACAAATTGCAAAGTCGAGCATGGATTTTATTCTTTCAAAAATATATTTAAACAATAGAATTCAATTAATCTCTAATAAATATTGGTTATATCGTGATGATGATGAAAATACAACTTACAATGGGGGAGAGCAGGCCATAGAAATTGCTTATACAATATTGGCACTCGAAAAATTCATAGACGTATTCCCCAGTGATTCATACGAGCTTATATTAAAAGATGGCTTTAACTGGTTTTTAGGAAATAATCAACTTAATCAGATCGTATACAACCCATGTACCGGTGGTTGTTATGATGGAATAGAAGAGTTTAATGTAAACTTGAACCAAGGGGCAGAATCTACCATCAGTTATTTATTATCTCGCTTAGCAGTAGAAAGAATGATGAATTTAAGGAGCATAAAAAAAGAGCAGCAAACGTTGCTACTCTCTCAAAACTAAACCAAAACTTTCTGTATTATTTATTGATTATATTTTCTGATAATCTTATGTACAATTTTCCCTCCTACCATTTTAATAGTGTTTGCATTTTTGTATACTTCATTAGCAACCATCATCTCAATTACTAAGCCTCCAATTTTTCTTAAAGGATTAGTGGACTTGCCTACTAAAATCTTTTTACATAAATAGCCAGCCAGATAAGCCATGGCAACATTAATAGTAATGTCAACTAAGCTATCTTTCTTAGACTCTACAAGCTCTACTTTCAATTCAATCTGCCCATCTGTACGAGCATATTCAATTTTGTTCTCAGTGTCGTTATTTTGTAACATAATACATCAACTTACATTTTACTTTTATCTGCAAAATCTTTTGCTTTGTTATTTGCCATCTCTAATTCATGCTGCGATTCTTCAATTAAATCATTAAATTTTTTCTTTAATGTATGCGACAGATCGTCTGCCTTGCCCATTAGTTTGTTGCGTGTATCTGTACCTTTTTCTGGTGCAAACAATACACCTAATACTCCACCTATTGCAGCTCCTAATAATAAGGCACCCAATACTTTTCCGTTGTTACTTGAATTTGACATTTTTTTTATTTATTAATATTATATAATTAATTCTTTATTTTTTTGATGTATTCTCAGCAGGAATTATATCAATAATTACTGATCTATTGTAAAATCTTTCTTCGGGATACTGATTATTAAATGGTGCAGTTGAAGCGTCCTCTCCATAACCTACCACTTTGTATTTTACATCTGTTCTACCTTTACTATCCATACTTGTTTTTAAAATAGTTAAAACATCTTGTGCTCTAGCTAAGGATATTTTTTTGTTGTTTGCCTCGTCGCCTATTACATCTGTAAATCCTTGTATAAATACCGTTGCATTTTTTGGAATTTGGTTTGCTACAATTTCAGTTATATACTTTTCATATATTGTAATTGTTTTAGTGGTATTGTATTCATATAAAACACTGTACCTAGTACCCATTTCATCTTGTGGTGGTGTCCACAATACCAAGTTCACTTTGTTCTCTTTGTTTACTGTAATGCCCTCTTTAGTTCTAGCAGTCATTTTTACATTATAACTACCTTCTTTTTTAGTTCCTAAAATTTTCTTACCAGTTATCATTACAGAATTTTCTACATAAGGTCCGTACTTTTGTACATCCCCATTTTCATCTGTAATTTCTAATGCCCACCAATCTAATTGTTCGGTAGCTTTAGGAACTGTAAATGTTACATAACTATCAGGTGTATTACTTTGTGTAGTAATTATTTCAACAGGTTTTAACGCTGCATCAGGTCCGCTTTGAAATTCCATTAATAATTCAGGCGAATTGCTTTCTATAGACACCCTACGGTTTCCTTCACTCAATAATACTAAATCTTTAGTTCCACCATCAATCTCTGATGGAATTTTTGGTTTATCATTTCCCTCGGTTGCAATTCTATCTCCACTAATCGACCATACATCTGTTAAATAAAATTTAACAGATTCTGCCATCTCTTTTCCTTCAACGGGTCCGTTTTCTGAAGATCCAACCAATTTTATTTTTGTATCAGGGTTTTTCTGCATTCGATCTCCTAAAATATTTAAGATATTATAATACACTATCATCTCTCTATCTGATCTGCCTGATAATCTTTTTGGTGTAAGTACTTCTAATTGATCCTCTTTAAAATCACCAGTTTCAGATTTTTTTAATAATACATATCGATCAGAAATGGTAGTTTGTTTGTCATCAAAAAATATGTAATTTCTAATTGGAAACGTTTCTCTCATTCTTCGCTCTGTAGGTATATTTTTTGGAGAATACACACTGAACTCAATATTACGTTCTATTTTTCTTGTATTTGTGGATGCTACTTTTACTGAGGAGTTTTTTGCTCTACCAATTTTAAGAATTGCACCTATCCTTAAGGTATTTACACTCCAGGTTTCTATGCTTCTAGGAGTTTGACCTAAATAGGGTAGGTATGTTATAAATGGTGATATTACATATTGGTTTCTACTTTGGGCATCACTCAAATTAAAATCATACCCAGCGCCAATATGTGCAGAAAGTAAAGTGCTATTAATATTACTAAAATCTCCGTTTACAGCTGGGCTAAGCACTTGGTTAGGAACATCAGGATTTGCTTCTAATTGATATTCGAACGATTTATTTAAATTAAATGCTAATACAGTACCGCCAAAGAAATATAAATTAGCATTATAAGGAGCATATCTTAAACTTGGTTCTATACTTATATAACTTAATTTTGTTTTTAAATCTTCTGGGCAATTACAGGGTGTGTTTACTTTATTAAATCTACCTTTTCTACTGTCATATCCCATCTGCAACATAAATCCCCAATTGCTTTCTGGTATATGATATTCAATTATTGGTGATATAAACAATCCTAAGCCTAAGCCTTCATGTAGAGCAGCAGGTACTTTTAAACTTGTGTTCAGCTCTTGTGTAGATCCATTGTAAAAGTTAATATTTCCGGCAGCAGATACACCAAACCACCAATTGGGTTTGTTCATCTGCATTTCTTGTGCATTAATTTTCATTGTATTAAATACCATAATACTTAAGGTAAATAGCAATGTGTATATATGTTTTTTCAACCGACAATAATGTATCGTCTTTGAATTTATTTTATCTGTAATTTCCATTTGTATTATGGTCTAGTAATTGTGTTTGTACTGGTCATTACAACCGATCCATTTTGAGCTAACATTCTACCTTCTGCCACTGCTCCAGAATTCATAGTAATAGATGTTAAGGCTAATATGTTTCCTTTAAATGAGGTAGAGTTACCAAGTGTAGCTGAACTTCCAGTTTGCCAGAAAATATTTTTGGCTTGCGCTCCTCCTGCTAATATTACATTGCCTCCTGCACCACCAACTGTGGTAAAATCGGATGCAATTTGAAATATCCATACCGCATTAGGATCACCTTGTGCATCTAATGTTAAATCACCAGATTGAATTAATAAAGTACTCCCCGATTTATAAATACCAGGTGCTAACGTTTTACCTCCTTGATCGCCTGCAACTGTTTGTGGCGCTGGGAATGATGCATTTTCAGCAAATAAATAGGCATCTACTAAATCTTGTTTAGCTTGAATAAGCATTGCTGCAATTCCTGCTGGAAAAGGATCATCTGATGCGTATATTTTTCCATTTACAATAGTAGCCGGTGGAAATCCTATAATAGAAGATCTTACTCCTGGCGATATTCCAACATCTAAATTATTGATAACACTAAATCCTGCAGCATTAGAAACTCCAACACCTGCAATAATTCCAAAACGTGCAACACTATTTAAATTTACACCTACGTTGTTAGTGATAAACTCCCATTCGTAATTATTTGCAAGAGATACACTACCTGCATTTTTTACTCCAGTTGTTAAGGTTGCTCTATAAGTGGTATTAGCTAATAATAAATTATCGGGAGTGAAACTAGCCGTTGTACCATTATAAGTTATTTGTCCGGTAACATTGTTTACACCATCGCTAACAGTGAATGTAGAATTTGTAAAACTTGCAATATCCATTACTTGATCGAAGGTTGCAGTAATTACTTGGTTAAATGGAACATTAGATGAACCATCAGTTGGTGTTGTACTCAATACTTCTGGTGCTATTCCAATACCAGTGGTAAATTGCCAATTTTTTTCATCCTCCAATGCTATGCCAAGCATAGATTTTACATCTTTGGTGAATTTTACTGAATAGGTAGTTGTAGGGCTTAAATTATTGTCTGGATTAAAAGTAAAAATTTTACCTTTTAATGTCATAATACCTGAAACGGGATTAATGCCATCAGTAATTGTAAAACTTGTATTGTTAAAACTTACTGGATCCATATTTTCAGAAAATGTAGCCTTAATAGTTTTATTTATCACGACAAAATTTTCTCCTTCAAATGGATCTACATTTAATACAATCGGGATGGTTACCGGTTTAGTTTTAAATGTCCATGTATGATCCATCAATAATGAGGTTCCATCCAAGTTTTTAGCACTTGTAGAAATTATACATGTGTATACTGTATTTGGTAACAGTAAATTTCCTGGAACAAATCCTGCAATTAATCCACCATATGATACTACTCCCGATATTTCTGCACCAGCATTATAAACTCTAAAAGATGTGTTTGTAATGGTAGTAGGATCCATTGGCATGTTAAACGTTGCTGTAATAATTTGATCGTATGATACCATTGAATCTAAATTCGCAGGATCAGTATAAATAACAGATGGACTAATGGTTGCACTGGTACTAAACGACCAAATGTATTCTTGTTGTAATAAGTTTCCGTTTAAATCTTTTACAATTGGTTTTACTCTACCAGTATACGTTGTATTTATATCCAATAAATTTGTTGGATCAAATATTAACGTGTTCGTAGCTTCAACATAAGTAAGTGTGCCAGCTAAGTATGAAATCGCACCACCTATTACTGCTTCTAAGGTAAAGGAAGTAGGTACAAATGAACTTGCATCCATTTTTTCATTAAATGTTATTTCTATAGATTGATCTAGGGCCACAAGGGTTTCTAAATTATCCGGATTAGTAAGAGTTACAGTAGGACATAAGCCTACTGTTTCTACATAATCATCTTTCTTACAACCACTATAAATACTTATAGTGAGAAGTAATAATAGGATGGATTTGTAATTTATTTTTTTGAATATTTTCATGATTTTCGTTTTGAATTAAATCTTTTTTCCACTTATTAATCTAAATGCAACTGCAATTACTGCAATTACTAATAAGATGTGAATTAGACCTCCTGTATCGTATCTCGTGTATCCGATAAGCCACATTATTACTAAAATAAATGCGACTGCGTATAATATGTTGCTCATATAATTATAGATTAATGAATTGCAATACCTATGCTTGATCCGTTACTCGACAAATCAAGAAATGCTCCAATTCTGTTGTTGAAATGATATTCTGTTCCTACGTGAAATCCTAAGTATAAAGGCGATGCCGATTTGTAGTAATTACGATCACCGTTGTATCCACTTTCCCAATTTCTACTCACTATTGCTAAGCCTAAAGAGCCTGCAACATAAAAATCCCATTTACTACTTGCATTCACTAATTGGTCGAAATAATAAGTTCCTTTTACTCCAATTGGAATAACCGTTTCTCTATAAGAATAATATCTATACGGAGTATTGTTGTTACCCCAATAATAATCGTTGCTTACAGAATAGATACTTATGAATGGCGCTAAGGTGAAATTTTTTGCCACATCAAATTCATAGTTTAAATGCAATACAGGTAATGATCTGCCAACATAACCGTAATAGCCAATTCCTAAACCTAGGTTTAAAGTACTACCGTAAGTAGATGGTGATGATGTGTTGTTTCTCTTTTGTGCATTAACATTAATTGCAGTAATACTGAATATTAATGTTAGCAATAAAATTAATTTTTTCATTTTGTTTTTTGGTTTGTTTTGTTTTTAAAAATTACATAAATAAGTAACCTAAGGTAATTTGACTCCATGCATTTTTATAACGTGGGGTAGTACTAGTACCATCACCGTTATTATTTACAATGTCCCAGCCTAATCTTCCAGAGATTACTAATTGATTAATATTTATATCTGCACCAACTATAAAGCCTAGTGTGTTTTTACGAATATTATCATTATCAAATTCTTGTTCTTGTTGAATGGTGGTTGAACCATTTTTAAATTCGTTTTTTACTTTTAATAAATAAGAATATTCTGGACCTATTAACAGCGATAAATTTGGAATAGGTTTAATAGATACTAATAATGGTATATCTAAATAATTGGTAGTTCTAGTTAAATCATATGTACCACCTAATAAAACACCTGTTGCTTTAAATCCTTTTTGTGAAAAAAGTATTTCTGGTTGTAATCCAAGATTTTTACCTAATGGAATAGAGGCAAAGCCACCTAGTACAACTCCAAATTTAGGATCGGAGTCGAATGAGTTTCCCTCAGAATCGTATACATTAGAGTAGTTCCCTCCAATTTTTAAACCGAATTTCAGTTTAGATCTATTGTCCACCACACTGTCTTGAGCATAAATATTACTAAGCCCTATTGAACTTAGTAATACCATTGTTAGGATTATTTTTTTCATGATTATTTTTACTGTTAATTATTTTTTATAGTTAAATTTTTGAATGCATTACCTAATGAATCCATATCTTTACCAAACTCTTCTTTAAATGATTTCCATTTTTCAAATCCATCATCTTGGTAGTTATCTAATTGTTTTTTCATGTCAGTATTTTTAGCTTCTAAATCAGCAATTTTTTCATTGTACTCAGTTTTAGCTTCTTTTTTATCTTTTGCTACTCTCGCTTTAAATTCTGCAATGCTTTTTTCGTTTTCAATAATTCTTTGAGCTGCTTCTATTCTATAAGCTTTCATATCCTCTAAATATTCTGCTTTCGCTTTTTCTAATTCTGCATCAGCTTCTACTACATCTTCTTTTGCATCTTTTAGTTTTTCAGATGAATTACTACATCCCATACTAAATGCACCTACTAATAGTAATGCACTCGCCATACTTACAATTGATTTTTTCATATATTTTATTTTAATTATTTAAACTTCGTATCCACTTTTAATAATAGTGGATATCATTTTAAAACGCTCATTCGCCTTAATAATATGAGTTCTGTTGGCGGGGATAATAATTGATTCGCCAGTTTTTAAAATGTTAGAAACATTATCAATTATAACTTCTGCTATTCCGTCAATAACCTGTATAAACGTATCAAATGGAGATGTTTTGGGGCTCAATGTTTCGCCCATATCAAACGATACTACGCTCACATTGCCAGTAGTTTTTTTTATTATTGTTTTTATAACAACAGAATTGGGAACGTATTCAATTATTTCAACAATAATAAAAACCTTGGCTTTATCAACTTCAATAACTTCAGTATTGTTCATCTCTAATGTTCTTACATCAAAGATGAGTTTAATAAGAAACTAAAAGTTACACATTAAGGAATGCTTGTTATAGAAATCTCACATCAGCGAGAAATGTAAATTCTTAATAAAATTACATTTGCTCAAGCGTTTGCTTGCGTTTCATCTTTAATTGTTTGTAAAAAGATGGAGAAAGGCCAGTAATTTTTTTGAACTGGTTGGATAAATGGGCTACACTACTATAGTGTAGTTTGTAAGAAATTTCAGTTAAACTGAGCTCGTCATATAACAATAGCTCTTTTACTTTTTCTATTTTATGTATAATAATGAACTGCTGTATAGTAATGCCTTTTACTTCAGAAAATATATTTGATAAATAAGTATAGTCATAATCTAACTTTGAACAAATGAAATCAGAGTAGTTTTCTTTTGGTAATTCATCCATATAATGAATCATCTCTACTATTACACCTTTAATTCGTTCAATTAAGATACTTTTTTTATCATCTAATAACTCAAGTCCTGATTTTAGTAAATTTATTTTTAACTGATCATGTTGTTCTGGAGTAATGTCTTCTAGAACCTCTACAACCCCTAAATCAACAAATACAAAACGTAACCCCAATTTCTTAAGCTCTTCCTTTACCATCATCTTACAACGAAGGCTTACCATGTACTTTATATATAACAGCATAATGCAAGGTACATCTAATTAAGTTAGTATATCAAAGTATTTTTTATGGGATTTGTGTAACATTTAGAGTTTAATGTGTATGTATTTATCTCAGAATTACAATAACCTTTGTGTAGTGAAAAAAATTAAACCAAATAATAACAATATGAACAAATTAAAAATTACAACAATTCTTATTTTCTTTGCCATTTTACCTTTTATTAGCATCGCACAAGTTCCCAACTTGGGGAAAGCTGCAGCTTTTGTTTTGTTTAGCTCTAACGGTCCTATTAGTAATACAGGAAATTCTTTTATAACAGGTAATGTAGGAACAAACAGTGGTTCCAGTACTGCATTTGGCAATGTAAACGGTGTTATGCATGATGGGGATAGCGTAAGCGCTGGTGCATCCGCAGATTTATTAACTGCCTACAATTTCCTAAACTCTACAATACCAACTTTCTTTCCATCCTCTTTATTGGGTAACGGATTAGTATTTGTACCAGGTGTTTATTCAATTCCTTCGGCGGCAACTTTAAATCTAAATTTAATATTAGATGCACAAGGCGACCCTAATGCAGTATTTATTATTCAGATAGGTGGGCCATTTTCATCGTCTGCAGGATCTAAAGTGCGATTAGTGAATGGTGCGTTAGCGTGTAATGTATTTTGGAAGGTAGAAGGATTAGTGAGTTTAGCTTCGAATACTTCTATGGTAGGAACAATTATTGCAAACAATGCTGCTATAGAAATGAATGTAGGCGATACCTTAGAAGGTCGTGCATTCTCAACTACCGG
Source organism: Sphingobacterium thalpophilum (assembly GCA_943371425.1). Classification (GTDB taxonomy): domain Bacteria; phylum Bacteroidota; class Bacteroidia; order Sphingobacteriales; family Sphingobacteriaceae; genus CAJBVG01. The sequence goes on along the minus strand of CALRUR010000010.1, from coordinate 25,792 downwards.
TGCTATTACCATTAGCGGTGTACTTATTGATAAACCTATTGGATGTGGAAGCGTACTTTTAACAGGTCCAGCTGCTCCTACATTAGGTAAATCAGAATGTTACTCATTATTCAGCGCAAACGGTGCAATTTCTAATACAGGAGTTTCAACCATTACGGGAGATGTTGGTAGCAACAACGGAGCAGTATCTGGCTTCGATCCTTTATCAATTAACGGAACACTACACCTTATACCAAACGTTTCTACATCTAACGCTGCTGCAGATTTATTAATAGCTTACACGTACTTAAATACACTAAGCCATGAAATTGAATTGCTTTACCCTGCACAATTCGGACATAATTTAGTGTTAACTCCACATACTTATTTGTTAGATGCTGCTACGAATTTTACCGATACTCTATTTTTAGATGCACAGGGAAATACTGATGCAGTATTTGTATTAAAAATTAACGGTGCACTTTCAACAAGTACATATGCAAAAGTTATATTAATAAATGGCGCAAAAGCCGAAAATGTATATTGGAAAGTAGAGGGTGCGTTAAACATTAGTGATTATTCTGAAATAAAAGGAACTATTATTTGTAATAATGCAGCTCAAAGTAATTTAACTGCAGGTGTTAAACTTGATGGCAGAATCTTAATAAACACCGGTGCTATTGCAGTAAATGCTGTAAACATCGTACCTGCAACTGTATCTCCAAATTGTGTTTCTATTGGAATAAATACTTACAATAATAATGTTATTAGTGTAAGTCCTAATCCATTCAGTACCTACTTAAATGTTAAATTTGAAAACAATAACAATTCAACTTATGAGTTTATAATTTACAATTCATTAGGTCAAATTGTTGAATCTATAATTCTAAATGAAAACAGCACAGTAATAAATACTGAAACTTTCAAAAAAGGATTCTATTTCTATACTTTATTGAATAACAATTCTGCTATTCAAACTGGAAAAATAATTTTAAACTAATACTAATTAATAAACACTTAAGCCTGTTAAATTTTTTTTAGCAGGCTTTCTTGTGGTGTATTAAATTAAAGAAAAAACAAATGAAAATTTATATAAAATACATGGTCAGTAACTGTTGTAAGTTAATGGTCAAAGAAGAATTCAAAAAACTGAAAATAAAAATCTCTAGTATTGATTTAGGTGAATTAGAAATTCAACAAAAAATTTCCATAAAACAATTTGAAAAGATACGAGCTGCATTATTAAAAAATGGACATGAAATAATGGAAGATAAAAAATCCATACAAATAGAGAGAGTTAAAAATGCAATAATTGATTTAATACATTATACCAATGAATTGCCTGAAGTTAACTATTCAGAATATTTAGGAAATAAATTGGAATGCGATTATAATAATTTGTCAAGTTTGTTTTCTGAAGTTACCGGTACAACCTTGCAGCAGTTTATAATTATTAATAAAATTGAACGTGCAAAAGAGTTAATAATATATAATGAACATAGTATAAAGGAAATCGCATTTAAATTACATTACAGTAGTGTGCCACATTTCTCCAATCAGTTTAAAAAAATAACTGGCCTTTCGCCAAAGTATTTTAAAGCTCTAAAAAAGAGAAAGAGAATAGTTTTAGAGCATTTAATTAATAAGCCATTTGAACAAAAACAAGCTTAGAGAGTAGATACTGAAAAATATTTTTTGTAATTTCATAAAAAGGTCTATTTATGAACACAAAGAACATATTGGCAATATTACTTCTATTAATAAACAACGAACTGTTTTCGCAGCCATTAACACCCGGTTTTGACAAGGAACAGTATAAACAAATGATGTTAATTTCTGCTCGCACTTCTGCAAATGAAAATTATTTCAAGAAATTTGAGCAGCCTTCAGAATTTAAAATGATTTATCAATCTAAACCTATGGGCTTAGATAATTTATGGGATTTGTGGATTAATGGAAAAGGTCAAGCAGTAATTAGCATAAGAGGAACCACAGAGAAAGCCGAGAGTTGGCTAGCAAATTTTTATGCAGCAATGGTGCCCGCTAAAGGAGAACTAAAAATAACCAATTCAGAAGTGTTCAATTATAATTTAGCCAGCGACCCAAAAGCTGCGGTACATGTGGGTTGGCTTTTGGCAACCGCCTATTTATCAAAAGAAATTATACCTCAAGTGAATACGCAATACCAAAATGGAATTAAAGATTTTATAATTGTTGGCCATAGCCAAGGAGGAGGTATTGCGTTTTTGTTAACTTCTCATTTAAGGAGTTTGCAAAAAGATGGAGGCATTGCAAATGATATTAGAATTAAAACGTATTGCAGTGCAGCTCCTAAACCGGGTAATTTGTATTATGCATATGAGTACGAATCTCAAACTCAAGCAGGCTGGGCCTATAATGTGGTAAATGCTGCAGATTGGGTACCAGAAGTGCCTATGTCTATACAAACAACCTCCGATTTTAATAATGTTAATCCTTTTATGAATGCGAAAGGATTGATTAAAAAACAGAAATTCCCCGCAAAATTAGTGTTAAAAAGAGTGTATAATAAACTCGACAAACCAACGCGCGAGGCACAAAAGAATTACGAAAGATATTTAGGAAATGCTGCTTCAAAAATTATTAAAAAGAATATTCCTGAATATAGCCCTCCAAAATATTATAATAGTAATCATTACGTAAGAACCGGAAACACTATTGTTTTATGGCCCGATGAGGATTATTATAAAAGTTTCCCAAACGATCCAGCGAATTTATTTCCGCATCATTTCCATATGCAATATTTGTATTTATTAGAGAAACTAAAACTTAATTGATTTTTCTGAAACAATTTAAATAAAGATGTTGTTGTGGCAACATGAAAGTTTATACAAAAGAATACAAAACCTTTTTACCCCTAAATATTGAAGAGGCTTGGGACTTTTTTTCGTCCCCAAGAAACTTAGCAAAAATTACCCCAGAACACATGGGCTTTATTATTACCTCCAAGTTTAATGATGAGAAAATGTATCCTGGTATGTTAATTACCTATAAAGTGAGCCCTCTTATGGGTATACAAATGGATTGGTGTACAGAAATTACACATGTAATTGATAAGAAATATTTTGTAGACGAACAACGTTTTGGCCCTTACTCAATGTGGCATCATCAGCATCATTTTAAAATTGTTGATGGTGGGATTGAAATGACGGATATTGTAAATTATGCAGTGCCTATGGGCATCTTAGGGCGTATGATGAATTCAATTATGATCTCAAACGAAATAGAAAAAATATTCTCCTATCGAGAAAAGAAAATCAAAGAATTATTTTTCAAAAACTAAAACAATATTTTTTGCGTAATAGTGGTTATATTGTTTTAAAATCTACCACTATGAAAAAAATATTCATTTTAAGTGTGTTCGCATTACTATGCGGGCATACTTTTGCACAAGGAACCTTATCTAGAGGTGCTAATCAAATTAATGCCGGATTCGGTTTCTCTGGTTGGGGTTTGCCCGTTTATGTAGGAATAGACCACGGGTTTAGAGACAACATTACGCTTGGCGGAGAGCTTAGCTTTAGGGGCTATAGAGAAAATTTTAAAAACGTTTATTACCGCCACAACATCATTGGAATTTCTGGGAATGGAAACTATCATTTTAACGAATTGTTCGATATAGATGAAGAGTGGGATGTATATGCTGGATTAAATATTGGCTTTTATATTTGGTCTTCACCTAGCATTTATACCGGGGCAAATGCGTCGGGCTTAGGTTTAGGAGGACAGGTTGGAGGTCGCTATTTCTTTAATTCTAGAACGGGTGTTAACATAGAATTTGGTGGGGGCAATGTGTTTTCTAATGGTAAAGTTGGTATCACACATAAATTTTAAATGTGTATATGTTAATAAAAATATAACATTAAGCTGACTTACAGGTCTTTATTTATGTGTTATTTTTATAGACTCTTGTTATAAACACGTTTTTTAACATCTGTCATTGAGTAGAAAAATTTAAAAATCTATCATATGACTTGGAAAAAATTTAGTGGAGAACCTTTATCAATCGACTTGATATCTGAAGTCGAAAAAACAATTGAACGCGAGTATGAACTCGGTAATAAATTGAAAGTTTGCATTGGAACCGATTCGCAGGTAAAAGGTGCACTTATTGATTTTGCTACGGTAATCGTTTTTTTGAGAGAACAAAAGGGTGGCTTTATGTACATCCATCAAGAAAAAGTTAACAAAAAAATGAGCATTAAAGAACGCATGTTAAACGAAGTTCAACGCTCAATAGAAACGGCTTATTCTTTGTGTGATTTGTTAGACTTATACGATGTAGAGTTAGAAGTACATGCCGACATTAACACAAACCCAAACTTTAAATCAAACCAAGCATTGCATGAAGCAATGGGTTATATTTTAAGTATGGGTTTTGTGTTTAAAGCCAAACCCGAAGCATTTGCAAGCTCGTACTGCGCCAACAAAATGGTACAGTGATTCGTTTGCTCGTGTGCTCGTGAGTTCATATGCTCATAAGTAAGTTATGAGCATATGAACTCACGAGCACACGAGCAAATGATTATATGCTTCTGTATCTAATTCTCTTCGGCCCTACATCGCCTAGGCGTTTCTTGCGGTTTTCTTCGTATTCGGTGTAATTACCATCGAAGAAATACACTTGAGAGTCGCCTTCAAAAGCTAAAATATGTGTACAAATTCTATCTAAGAACCAACGGTCGTGGGAGATAATTACCGCACATCCACCAAATTCTTCTAATGCTTCTTCCAAAGATCGAAGGGTGTTAATATCGATATCATTTGATGGCTCATCCAGTAAAATTACATTCGCTCCTTGTTTCAACATCATCGCTAAATGCACTCGGTTTCTTTCACCACCAGAAAGTACACTTATTTTTTTCTGTTGATCGGCGCCATTAAAATTAAACCTAGAAACGTATGCTCTTGAGTTAATTTGTTTAGTGCCTAATAACATTGTATCTGTACCACCAGTTATGGTTTCGAACACAGTTTTGTCTGCATCTAAATCTTTATGTAGTTGATCAACGTGAGCTAATTTTACAGTTTCACCAATTTTAAAAGTACCTGCATCTGGGTTCTCTTCTCCGGTAATCAATTTAAACAAGGTAGTTTTACCTGCACCGTTAGGCCCAATAATTCCTACTATTCCAGCAGGTGGTAAGCTAAAACTCAAGTTTTCATACAACAATTTATTGCCATAGGCTTTAGAAATATTATTGGCTTCAATAACCACATTTCCTAAACGCGGACCCGGTGGAATAAATAACTCCAAACGAGCTTCTCTTTCTCCGGTTTCCTCACTCGCTAATTTATCATAATTAGATAAACGTGCTTTAGATTTTGCATGCCTTGCTTTTGGAGCCATGCGCACCCATTCTAATTCTCGCTCTAATGTTTTCTGACGTTTAGTTTCCTGTTTTTCTTCCATCGCTAAACGTTTCGCTTTTTGGTCGAGCCATGAAGAGTAATTGCCTTTCCATGGAATACCCTCACCTCGGTCTAATTCTAAAATCCAACCCGCTACATTGTCTAAGAAATACCTGTCGTGGGTTACTGCTATAACTGTTCCTTTGTATTGTTTCAAATGTTGCTCTAACCAATCAATAGATTCAGCATCTAAGTGGTTGGTAGGCTCATCTAATAATAATACATCAGGCTCTTGCAGCAAGAGTCTACACAAGGCTACTCTACGACGCTCACCTCCTGAAAGCACTTTTACAAGTGTATCCGAATCTGGACATCTCAAAGCATCCATTGCACGCTCTAACTTTGTGTCTAACTCCCAACCGCCAATTGCGTCAATTTGATCCTGTAATTCGCCCTGGCGCTGCATTAATTTGTCCATTTTGTCAGCATCTTCATAATACTCTGGCAAACCGAACTTTTCATTTATTTCTTCGTATTCTTTTATTACATCAGTAATTGCTTTTACACCTTCCTCTACAATCTCTCGCACGGTTTTATTATCATCTAACTGAGGCTCTTGCTCTAAGTATCCTACGGTGTACCCAGGAGAAAATACCACTTCCCCTTGATATGCTTTATCGATACCTGCAATAATTCTTAATAACGATGATTTACCTGAACCATTTAAACCCAATACACCAATTTTGGCACCGTAAAAAAAGGAAAGATAAATGTTTTTAAGTACTTGTTTTTGAGGTGGATGTATCTTATTTACACCCGCCATTGAAAATATTATTTTTTCGTCGGACATTGTTGAAATCTATTAAGCCACGAATATCGTTAATTTATGTACAAAGTACAATGTACACTGTACTTTGTACGCTGTACTTTGTAAAGAGAACTAAGTGCTAATCTCTAACAATTGTAAAGGTCATGTCATTTTTGCATTATAGTTGGCTTCATTAGCATATTAGCACACTAGCAAACTAGCTATTTAACCCTTTGGCGTAGTTTTTGACTATTGTTGATAACATTATTTTTAATGCAAGAAGAACAAATTAATATATTAGAACGTTCTTCAAGCAAGAAAGGAATTTATATTATGGAAGCTAAATTTTCACCTCGGGTAAAAGACGTAATCTCATACAGCAGGGAAGAAGCCCTACGTTTGGGACATGATTATATAGGAGCAGAACACCTATTGTTAGGATTAATAAGAGAAGGCGATGGTGTAGCTATAAAGGTTATCAAGTCACTTGGCCTAGATACTCCTCGATTACGCAAATCGGTAGAAGATGCTGTGAGAGGCACTTCAGGTACCAATGTAAATTTGGGAAATATACCATTAACAAAACAAGCCGAAAAAGTATTAAAGATTACTTATTTAGAAGCTAAAATTTTCAAAAGCGAAGTTATTGGTACGGAACATTTATTGTTATCTATTTTACGTGATGAAGATAATATTGCATCGCAAATTTTATCTCAATACAATGTAAACTATGAAGTGTTTAAAGCACAACTAGAAAACTTTAAATTAAATCCTAGTGCAGAGGCTCCTCAAAACCCAGCTGGCGACGATGATTATAAAGAAGAAGAAAATTATTCGGCACCGAAAAAACCAACAGATGCGAAATCTAAAACACCTGTACTAGATAACTTCGGTAGAGATTTAACTCGTGCTGCAGAAGAAGGTAAATTAGATCCAATTGTTGGAAGAGAAAAAGAAATAGAAAGAGTTTCGCAAATATTATCTCGTAGAAAAAAGAACAACCCGATTTTAATTGGTGAGCCAGGTGTTGGTAAATCTGCCATTGCAGAAGGTTTAGCATTACGTATCGTTCAAAGAAAAGTATCAAGAGTCTTATTCAACAAAAGAGTGGTGACGCTTGATTTAGCTTCATTAGTTGCAGGTACTAAATACCGCGGACAATTTGAAGAGCGAATGAAAGCGGTAATGAACGAATTAGAAAAATCGCCAGATGTGATTTTATTCATAGACGAAATTCACACCATTGTTGGTGCAGGTGGAGCTTCAGGTTCTCTTGATGCTTCTAACATGTTTAAACCTGCATTAGCTCGAGGAGAAATACAATGCATTGGTGCAACTACATTAGATGAGTACCGTCAGTACATCGAAAAAGATGGTGCCTTAGATCGTCGTTTCCAAAAAGTTTTGGTGGATCCAGCTACTCCAGAAGAAACTGTTATCATTTTAAATAATATAAAAGAGAAATACGAAGAACACCACAATGTAACTTACACTCCAGAAGCAATAGATGCTTGTGTGTTTTTAACTACACGTTACATGAGCGATCGTTTCTTACCAGACAAAGCGATTGATGCATTAGACGAAGCAGGTTCTAGAGTTCACATTACCAATATACATGTACCTCAAAATATTATTGATATTGAACAAAAAATTGAAGAGATAAAAGTTGAGAAGAATAAAGTTGTTCGTTCACAAAAATACGAAGAGGCTGCAAAATTGCGCGACAATGAAAAGCAATTGCTTGAACAATTAGATACTGCAAAAGCAGAGTGGGAAGCAGAAACTAAAACTCGTAGATATACCGTTACCGAAGATAATGTGGCGGATGTAGTATCGATGATGACAGGTATTCCAATTCAAAGAGTAGGCCAATCTGATAGTCAACGTTTATTGGCCATGGCCGATGAGTTGAAAGGAAAAATTATCGGACAAGACGATGCAATTATTAAACTTGCAAAAGCAATACGTAGAACTCGTGCCGGATTAAAAGATCCGAAAAAACCGATAGGGTCCTTTATTTTCTTAGGTCCTACAGGTGTAGGTAAAACAGAATTAGCGAAAGTGTTATCGCGTTTTATGTTCGAGTCTGAAGATTCTTTGATAAGAATAGACATGAGTGAGTACATGGAGAAATTTGCGATTACACGTTTAGTAGGTGCGCCTCCAGGATATGTAGGTTATGAAGAAGGCGGACAGTTAACAGAAAAAGTACGCAGAAAACCTTATTCGGTTATATTGTTAGATGAAATTGAAAAAGCACATCCAGATGTATTTAATATTTTATTGCAAGTATTAGACGATGGTATTTTAACAGATAGTTTAGGACGCAAAGTAGATTTCAGAAATACAATTGTAATTATGACATCGAACATTGGTTCGCGCCAGTTGAAAGATTTCGGACAAGGAGTTGGTTTTACTACCAATGCAAAAGCAGAACAAGCAGAGAACAATGCACGTAGTGTAATTGAGAATGCATTGAAAAAAGCATTTGCTCCTGAGTTCTTAAATCGTATTGATGATGTAATTGTGTTTAATTCGTTAAAGAGAGAAGACATCTTCCAAATTATCGACATCGAATTAAAAGAATTATTCGGACGCTTAAGTGCAATGGGTTACCAAGTGCGATTAACCGATGCTGCTAAAGATTATATCGCTGATAAAGGATTTGATGCAAACTTTGGTGCACGCCCACTAAACCGTGCCATTCAGAAATACTTAGAAGATCCGATTGCCGAAGAAATTCTAAAAGGCGAATTGCAAGAAGGCGATACTTTAGAAGTAGATTTTAACGACGAAACAAAAGAAATAGTCGTAAAAATTGCGAAGCCTGAAAAACCAAAAAGAAAGAAAAAAGAAGAGGATGAAAATCCTGCCTCATAAAAAAAAAGCCCGATTTATTCGGGCTTTTTTTTGTCCAAATAATAAATCAAAACACTTTGTAATGTTAACTGTGCTATGAGTGCAGTAACTATTGCGATACTAGTTAACAATCCGAAATAATATACTGTTTTTAAGGAGCCAAAAAGTAAAAGTATATAGCCTGCAAACAATACAATACTGGTCATTACTATTGCGGCGCCTACATGTTTCAATGTTTTAATTCTTGTATCATGTAGGCCATCCGTTGTTCTTATTCTTTTATAATGAAAAATATAATGTATAGTATCATCTACACAAAAACTTAAACAGATGGCGGCAATACTAGCTGTTGCTAAATCGAGCTGATAATTAAATAAACCCATTGTGCCAAAAATACAAGCAATAGGAAAGGCGTTGGTAATAATTGCTACTACAGCAAGTTTAAAATCGCGAATAAAAACCCATATCAAAATAAAGATAGCTGCAAAAGCAATGATGATGCTATACACCTGCGATTGTACTGTATAGTTTGCAATTTTAGAATACATAGGCTGGTAACCACCAGCTTTTACAACATAGTTCTTGCCAAAAATAGAATCCGCAATACTCAATGCCGCTTCAGATTTTTTAGTTAATTCTGCCGCACTTGGTATTTTACCAAACAAAGTTATTCTTGCAGAATTACTTTTATCGTTTACATAATATTGATATAGTGTTGGATTTATCCATTTGAAATAATAAGCAGATTTATGGTAAGAAGCCAAAGAATCGTCGCGTAAATTAATGGGTAAAAAACGATTGGTTTCTTGCAGGAACGTATAATATCCATTAGCTTTTTCGGCAATATTATTTTTTATTAAATAATCTGTAAATTCATTGCATTTATTAATGGTTTTTGCAGAAAACAATTCATCGTTTTTAGATTCTATACTTAATTCTAAAGGCATGTAGGCTCCAAAAGAATTTTCGATACTATAGTGATCTTTTATTACTTCATGCTCTTTTGGGAAATAACTCATGGTTTCTGTATCTGTTTTTATTTGTGTGATACCGTAAACGCAAATACCGAATAGTAAAACATAAATACCAATTACCATTTTTCTTTTTCTAATCACCAATCCTTCAATTTTCAATAACCCATTTAAAATTCCAATTTCAGAGGGAGAGTGAGCATTCGCTATAGGCAGAAAAAATAATCCAAGAATATAGGTGAAAATAAAACACAGACCAATACCAAAGGCAGCGAAAAAGCCAAAACTTTGTAAAATCGACATTGGACTACTTAATAAGGCTAAAAATCCTGCCATGGTTGTTAAACTTGTAAATAAACAAGGCTTAATTTCTTTTGTCATTGCTGCAAAGGCACTTTCTTGTTTTGTATTTCCACTTCGTATTAAGTTATTACGTTCGTTGTAAATATGTAAGGTGTCCATTACCCCGAGTAATACAAAAATGGTTGGCAATAAACTTGTCATTATATTTAATTGGTAGCCCATAGCACCATACAAAGCCAAGCAAAAGAAAGTAGAAAGCGATACTGTTAACAAAGCATGCAATACTACCCAAAAACTTCTGTATAAAATCAGAATGATAATAAACATAGCCAAATAGCCTAAGCCTAAAAACTTGCCAAAGTCTTGTGCCGACAAGGTGTTTAGCCCTTCATAAATAATACCAATGCCACCCCAAAAGGTATGTTCTTGGCCCATTATTTCATCTGCAGATTTTTTTATGCTTTTTATAATTCTGCCTCTTTCTGCATCAAAATTCGGAATATTCTTTAGCACAATAATCATTCGAGTGCTCAATTCATCTTCAGAATAATATTGACTTTTTAAACTTTTATTTTTATTGAAGTAGGCTCTTACATTGCTTTCTTTATAAGGTTCAAATATTTTCTTTTTTTGTGGTCCGAATAAATTTAACTCAATCGTTTCTTGGTCGGCTGCAGAAAATACAGCCTTCACATCTGTTTGTGCTTGCAAAGTCTTACTCAATTTTTGCAATTTCAAACTTTGTTCTTTGTTTAACATACTTTGCTTATCTTTAATCATAAGCATAATGATTTCATCGTTCCCAAATTTTTGTTTAAAATCATTGTAATCGATTACAGAAGGGTCGTCTTTTAAAAACCAAACCTCTAAACTGTTATCCACAACAATTGCTTTTTTAATGCTACTTATACTAAGTGCTGCAAGAATTAAAATAAAAACGACAAGAATATATCTGAATGGGTATATATTTTTTAACATATTTAAAGATATGAAATTTAAGTATTTACTAAACTATTTAAACGAGCGTTTCCCATTTATTAATATGATGTTGTTTTTCATATTATACGCTATGGTATTAGTAGTCAATCAAATGTTAATAGTTGGGAATCAACATTCCATTGCGTTTCATAGCATAGGTGTAATTTCTGTTATTTCATTCTTTTTCCGCTTACGTGTATTTGATGAAATGAAAGATTTTTCGTTGGATTCAATTAATCACCCAAACCGAGTGCTTCAATCTGGAAAAATTAACCTGAAAACATTACAAACACTTGCTTTTTTGGGGTTTATTATAGAATTAATCTGGGTGTATAATGCAGGAACGGCCTCTCAAATTACTTGGCTTATTGCCCTATTTTACTCCATAATTATGAGGTATGAGTTTTTCATACCTAAATTATTAACGAAAAATTTATTGGTATACGCAATATCACATATGGTTATTATGCCTCTTATTATAGTATGGATATGGAGCTCTTTTTATGTTGACTTTAGATACAACAATGCCTTATTTTATTTAGTTTCATTGAGTTTGTTAAGTGGATTTGCATTTGAAATTGCGCGCAAAACACATGCTATAGAAGCCGAACGCACTACCGTTGATTCTTATTCTAAACAATTGGGTTTAAATAATGCTCAATATTTAATAATGGGCTTGGCAATAGGTATGAGCATTAGTTTAATTATGCTATTTATTGTATTAAGCGTGCCTGTATTTTTATATTTTGTAATTGTACTACTTTGCTTTTGGGTAATTTTTGAGTACTTAAAAACAATCAAAAATCCATCGGAAATAGCTTTTAGAAAAAATGAAAAAAAAGTTTCTTTGATGATGTTGATTTCATATTTATCATTAATTCTACTTCATTTTATTTAACATGTTTATACTGAGTGCAAATGCTGTAAAGAATAAAACTATTGGTGGTAAAGCCAAAGGGTTGTATCGTTTGCAGGCCTTAGGTTTAAACGTTCCTGCATTTATAGTACTACCTTTTGAAAGTATAAATATAAAATCATCAGAGGAGCTTGATTCATTTGCACTAACTGAAAAAACTACTCAACAATTAATTAGTTTTCTTAAAAATTGTGATGTAGAAACTAATGGTGTATCTGTGCGTTCCTCAGTAGCCGACGAAGATGGACAGAAATACGCTTTTTCTGGAATTATGAAAACGTATTTAAACCAACGAACTATTGAAGAGGTAATACTTGCAATAAAAAACTGTATTGCAAGTTCATTTTCTGAACATGCCATTCAGTATAGAAAAATGAACAACTTAACTCTACAGATAAAAACAGCCGTAATTATTCAACAACAAATAAATTCTGATACCAGTGGAGTGTTATTTACTACCAATCCCAAATACCCTCAAGAGTTAGCTATACACAGTGTATATGGGCAAGGAGAGGGTTTAGTATCTGGAGAATTAGTGGCCGATGAATTTTATTTTTTAAAATCTAATGCTACGCTATATCGTAAAATTATTGTCGAGAAAATTTCCAAATATACTTTAGATAAAATTGGATTAATCAATACTCCAGTATCAAGTGAACTACTTAGCTCGGAAAGTATTTCTCCTGATTTATTATTCAAACTATTTAATACTGGTGTTTTTTTAGAAAGTATTTTCAAACATCCTCAAGATATTGAATTCGCAATTGCAAATAATAAAGTATGGTATTTGCAATGTAGAGCCGTAACACAAACGATAGCAGAACTTGTAGTTTTCGATAATTCAAACATACAAGAAAGTTATTCGGGAGTAATAAGTCCTCTAACATTTAGTTTTGCACAAAGAGCCTATGCTACGGTATACACTCAAACAATGTTAACACTTCAATTACCAAAAAGCACAATACAAGCTCATAATAATACAGTAGAAAACTTGTTGGGTTTATACAAAGGTAGAGTGTATTACAATATAAATAATTGGTACAAAGGCTTACAATTATTGCCATCATTTAAACAAAACAAAGCAGACATGGAACGGATGATGGGTTTAAAGGAACCTGTTGGTTTTGTTATTAATGCTGAAAAAAGCCTTTTCGATAAATTTAAAGTATTACCTAGTTTAATTTCCAATATTATAAAATTAAGTATTGCTTTTCTAAAAATTGAAAAAAGCATTCGAGTATTTATTGATAATTTTTATAATTATCATACTCAGTTTTATAAACGTTTAAGTATCAACAAAAACTATACTTTACAAGATTTATGGATTGAAAAAGAATTGCTAGATAAGAATTTGTTAAATAATTGGGCTATACCCATTATAAATGATTTTTATGTAATGATGCAAAATGGTAAAGTGCATAGAAATTTACTGAAGAAGGGAATAGAAAATCCAGATTTATACCTTAGTAAATTCAAATTCGGTAGCAACGGAATCGCAAGTTACCAACAGGGCATTGCATTGGAGAAACTTGCAAAACAAGTAAATTTATTTCCCGACATTAAAAATAAAATTTTAGTAAATGATGCCAATATACATGCTTATATCGAACATTACCATCCAACCATTTATAAAAAAATTGAAGAGTTTGTAAATGATTATGGTGATAGAACCATTGCAGAATTGAAATTGGAAACCATCACTATGCGTATTGATCGTTCCATTTTTTACAAGTATTTAAAAATATATTTAAGTAATACAAATAGTGCGTTCGAACAAGAAAACAATGAAATTGAAAAAATTCCGAGTTCGGTTCAAAAATTATTAAACAGTATTAAAAACCGTGAAGCCTTAAGATTAAAGCGCACACATTTATTTGGAATGTATAGAACTATTTATTTATCTATTGCAGATATATTAGTTCAGCAACATAAAATACAATTACAAAGAGATGTGTTTTATTTAAATGAAAAGGAAATTGAATTAGCTATAGAACACCCAAATGAAATAAATCTAATAGAAATTATACAAAATAGAAAAGCAGAATGGTTACAATATTCTAGTATAGAAGTGCCAGACAGGGTGTACTTTCCAATGCCTATTGAAACGTATGTATTATTAGCTGGTATAAAGAAAGAGGTATTACATGGGGAAGGTTGTGCCGGAGAGGTAGTGGTGGGTGAAGCGATTGTAGTGGATAATGTTAACGATAACTTAGATGTGCAAGGTAAAATTATAATTGCGAAACGTACAGATCCTGGTTGGATATCATTATTCCCATCGTCACTAGGTGTAATTATAGAACGAGGTTCGTCTTTATCTCATTCAGTAATATTATTAAGAGAAATGAATAAACCGAGTATTATAAATGTACCCGAATTATTACAACAAATTCATACGGGAGATGTTATACAATTGAATCCTATAACTGGAGAGATTAAAATTATAACTTATGGAAAGAATTAATTACAATGAGGGTTTGCCTAATTCTTTTACACATATTCCTCAAGAAATATACTCAGAGGCAGGGCTAAAATTATTAGAAACTTATCAATCTTCTATTTCTTTAATAAATGCATTTAAAGACGAGCAAGAGTTGTTAATTTATACAGATCATCAGAACATTAGGCTTATGGGCATTTTTCCGCCTAATTCAAAAATTGCTTATTTTGGTTTTTGGGAAACTCAAAATAATTCATCCTTAAATAAACAAGCTTTTGATTTGTTGAAGGAGGATGCTCGTGCAAAGAATTGCAAGCAAATTATTGGTCCAATTAATTTTAACACCTACTTGCCTTATAGAATTAGAATTGGTAAATACCCATCTTGGTTACAATTTGATAAGGAGCCAGTAAATCCTAATTACTATTTGAATTTATTAATGGATAATGGATTTAAAATAGAAACTGAATATGAAAGCAGGATGATTACCAAGGAGACTATTAAAGATGTGTATTTTAATAAAGAGTCCTTACTCACCGATTTAAAAACTATACCATTTGATTTTATTCCAATTACTGCAACATTTTGGGAAGAGAACCAATTCGAGCTTTATAATTTAATACATGAAACATTTGGTGATAATCCATTTTATAGAAAAATAACTTTCGAACAATTCAATTCTATTTTTACCTGTAATTTTGTAAACAGATTATGTCCACATTCATCGGTAACTTTTCGCGATCAAAAATCGGGCAGACTTGCAGCAATTAGTTTGTGCCATCCTAATTACATGGAATTAAATAACACACCCGAAACCATTACCTTTAAAGACCATTATCCATTGTTAAAAAAGAAAACACTTTTAGCAAAATCAGTAGGTGTTCATCCAGATTTTAGGAAAAACGGATTGATGAATTTTTTAGGAGCCTACGGTATGATTTCTTTTCAAGAATATTATGAAGAGGTGTTATTTTGTTTAATGAGAGATGGAAATGTTTCTCTCAGGTTTAGTAATTATTTTCCGCATGATAAATCTATGTACGCATTGTTCTCCTATCAATGTTGAGTTACATAGTTCAATATTCTTTCGTAATTTTTTAATACATGCGGCATAAAAGGGTAGGGGCTTACAGAATGAGCCATCATATACATTCCTATTCTGTGCAAACCGAAATCGTATGTACTGCATAATAGGCAAGCATTAAAGATAGAATCTTCTTCATAGAGTTCTATATTTGATGATAGCTCCCCTTGGTAATACCTAATAAAATACAATAATTCATCATCACTCAAATTACTAGCTGTAAACGATAAAAATTCTACTAAATCATACATCGGGAAATGTATAGTAGCCAATTCCCAATCGTATACGCAAATAGCTGTTTCAGAATTTTCCTTTATTTTGAAAAAAGCATTTCGTGGGTTAAAATCATTATGAACTACACTTTTAGGCACACCATCTAACTCGTTCCATAATATTGGCATTTGATGTATTCCTTCATTTAGTTTTTTTGCAAATTTTTCTGTGTACAATTCCGGAAATTTTTGAATTGCATTTGTTAACAATGCTTGCCAAGTAGGCTGCAATTTGTGTGTTTGTTCTTCAGTTCTATAGTCCTTATATTTTGTAGAATACCAAGTTGTATTTCCAGTGTTTATCTTATGCCATGCCAACATTGCATCTACTGCAATTTGTATTTTAGAAACATCCCAAGCATCAGTATCCATTACTGAATTTAATAATACAGCATCTTCAAAATATTCCATCAATAACACATATACATTTTCTTTTTCATTTATATAGCTCCCGTAAATAATTGGAAACATAGCACTTGTATTGTTATCATAAATAAATATTTCTTTATCATGTGTATCGTAAAATCCAGTTTCGTTTTTTACTTTTTCATATTCTTTATGTACTTCTTCGCTAGAAAGGCTAGATAGGCCATTCAACATATCAGAAATAGCAGAACCATGCGGTTTTACTTTCATCACCATTTTTTTGGAAATAGTATTTCCATTAATACTATATGTTACATGTATTCCAAAGTGGCCAATAAATGCATCAGAACTTGCAGAGGTTAAGGTAACCAAAATGCTAGCAGAATTATCAATTTCAAATCGTTCAACATTCTGCACACTAATTCCTGAATTACGATTACTCATTAGTTCATTAATGAAGGGTATGCTGAAATATTTTTCCTTACTCATTATTATAAATTTAATACACGTACATTTTTAAAATAAAAACAAGATTCATTAAAAGTTATCAATTCAGATTTTTCTTTATTTGTATAGTATATAGAGGGTTTGCTTATTCCTTGTTCATGCAGTAAATTCCAAAATAGTACAGTTTTTATTTTTGTATGATGTTTTATGCTTGCAATAGCTTGTTCAAAATCACCTGTACTAGTATATTCAAAAATGTTCGAAAGGCTTGTTTTTGTTATATTTTCAACATCATTTAATTCAATATACTCAATTACATCAGAAGTATGTATCTCTATTAAATCACAATTGTTTTTTATAACATGATAGTTTTCTAATCGATAACATGGAGGTAATATATGTTCATCAATACCAGTTAAGCCAAAAAAGAAAAAATTTAAATAGAAATTATTTTTGAGTAATGCTTTTTTTATATATTGTTCAAATCTGTCATAAAAAGCTATACCACCGTTTTCTGCAGCATATTTAAATAATCGAGGATCTCTGCCTTTACTTAAATGTTCATCATCAAAATGTTTTTTAAAGTTTAGTTCAAAGGATGTATTTTGAATTAATTCTGTAAACAACAATTGCTGTTCTTCTAAATTCACAGCACTAAACAATTTACGAATTTGCAATTGTTCTGAATCGCTTAATTTTGGATAAAAGCTGGTAATGTATTTTTCTAATTGTCCACTGCTCAATAGTCCATCAGGGTTCTGTTCGAAAAAATTTTTCCAAGCAGTGTAATCTTCTTTACAATATAAATCTTTTACTTTTTCGAAAGCTTCCGCACAAGTTCTTTTCTTTCTAATACCCAATAAGGTAGCAAGTGTATCGTAATCAGCATATTTATAAAGCTGAATTTTAAAATCCAATAGTTTGTTTTGATAAGGATTAATGTCAATGGCGATAATACGTTTGGGCTGTTTTAATACAGCGTTTAAAACATTACAACCTGCCGATGTTATTACTAATAATTCATCTTCGCGTTGTATATCTAAACCCGAATAAAAAGATTCATAATCTTCCCAAACAATAGAATACCTAATTCTATTGAGTTCTATATGATGGAATTCCGACTTCATTTAATTTTATGATACAAAATTTTAGACATATGTCTTTGGTCTTTTGGTATTTTTGTATGTATTATAATGATGGGGACTTCAATATTAAAGGTAATAAAAAAAATCTTTTCTATATCTTTTTTTGCAATTTTATGATCAGTGTAAATATATACGGTTTCGTTTAATATTTTTATGGCTACAGATATTTTTAAATTATAACTTACACAATGTTCTAATTGCAAGTGTTGTATGCCATATACATGTTCTGAATTTCCTATTCTAGCAGTTAAATATAATTCATTGTTTAATACATAACCATAATCACCGGTTTGTAAATAATCAACATTTTCTTTCGAAGCAACATGTTTGCCTTTAACAATAATTTCTCCAATTTCAACTTCATGCCCATGTAAATTGCTGCTAAACTGCTTTTCAATTTTTAATTCTATAGATGGATGTACAGTACCTACATTATATCCATAATACACTGGGCACAAATCTTCACATATTTTTATACTAATAGGTTCTGCCTCTGTTGAGCCATATATTATTTGTATAACTGCATTAGGAAAGCATATTTTTATTTTCTCAATTAGTAAATTAGAAATAGGAGAGCCCCCAATTCCAATTCCTTTAACTTTTTTGATACTACGTTTTTTTGCAATTAAGGCATTACACATAGTTTCCATGTAATATTCATTACCAGTGATGGTTTCAATATTTTCTTTTTCTAATTGATGTATTATTTTAACCGCATCTAAGTAATATAGGTCGAATTTTTTTATATCGGGGATTATTGTTTTTTTACCAATAGATAAATTGTAAAGTAAAATATTTGCAAACAAAGGGTAATCTGTTTTTGATTCCCAGTTTTTAAATGATTGTTGAATTGCAGTTACTTGTTCAGAAAGTAAATAATGTGAACGTTCTATGTTTTTATTATGGCCACTACTCCCAGAACTAAAACTAATAATAGCTGTTTTATTTATATCAACCCCCTTAATATTAATTTCCGATGAAGCATTTGATTTTATTTTTAATGCATTAATTCCCTTCCATCTTAAATAATAATTTAACAAAATATTTTTTACAAAAGCATGTTTAATATTGTATTTTTTTAAATATGAAATAGAATTCTGTAATCCAATTTGTTTAGGATAAATTAAAACAGGATTTCCATTGGCAATACATGCAAGTATGACTGCCAGTGTTTCAAAATCAAAAGACTGAGCTAATAATATGGTGGAATTTGTATCAGGTAGTGATACTTGTATTTCGGATATTTTTTTAAGTAAATGTTGGCCGGTAGTTTTGCTCCCATCAGGCCATATTATAATCTCTCTATCAGCGTTCAGCTGTAATTGCTGATAAATTGGATGAAAGAAATTCATTTTTACTAGTCGCTAGTTATTAGTCGTTAGTCGTGAGACTTCAAACGACTAACGACTAACATCTAATTATCTATTTAGTAGCCAAAGATTCAATTACATCTGGGCTAACTCCAGTAAATGAAAATCCACCATCATGGAAAAGATTTTGCATCGTAACCATTTTAGTAAAATCACTAAACATGGTTATGCAATAATCCGCACATTGGTCGGCTGTTGCATTTCCAAGCGGCGACATTTTATCAGCATAATTATAAAAACCATCAAAGCCTTTTACTCCAGAACCAGCGGTAGTATAGGTTGGCGATTGTGAAATAGAATTTACACGTACATGGCGATGTTTACCATAATGGTAGCCAAAACTTCTAGTTATTGATTCTAGCAATGCTTTAGCATCACCCATATCATTATAATCTGGGAATACTCTTTGCGCAGCGATGTAAGATAATGCTACCACAGAACCCCATTCATTTATTGCATCTTGTTTATAGGCAGTTTGAAGTACGCGGTGTAAAGACATTGCCGAAATGTCAAATCCTTTGTGCATAAATTCGTGGTTTGCTTCTGTATAATGTATGCCTTTACGCACATTAATACTCATACCCACAGAGTGTAAAACAAAATCTATTTTACCACCAAGAATTTCTACAGATTTAGAAAATAAGTTTGCTAAGTCTTCCATGTTTGTAACATCAGCAGGAATAATTTCTGCTTTACATTCTTCAGCAAGAGCGTTCATTTCGCCCATTCGTAATGCAATTGGTGCATTTGTTAAAGTAATTTTTGCGCCTTCTTGAACTGCTCTTTGAGCTACTTTCCAAGCAATCGAACTTTCGTTTAAAGCCCCAAAGATAATTCCTCTTTTTCCGGCTAATAAGTTATGCGACATATTTTGTTAATTGATTGATAAGGTAAATATATAAATATAAATGTATTAGTTTAATTTAAGCAATTCTTTAGCATTTTCTAATGCCCCAGCACTTGGATTATCCCCGCTCAACATCTTAGCAATTTCTACTATTCGCTCATTAGGATCTAGTTCTTTAATTTTTGTAGCCGTTTCTGCAGCACTATGGTCTTTATATACATAATAATGATGTGCACCTAAACCAGCAATTTGTGGTAAATGCGTAATGCTAATTACTTGTATGTTTTCAGACAAACTTCGCATAATTGCACCCATTTTTAAAGCCACTTCGCCCGATACACCTGTATCTATTTCATCAAAAATGATGGTTGGGAGTTTTTCTTTTTTTGCGAGTAATGATTTAATGCACAACATTACTCTAGATAGCTCTCCGCCAGAAGCTACTTTGCTAATACTCTCGGCCTTTTGTCCTTTATTTGCACTAAACAATATTCTGATCTCATCAATACCATCCTTAGTTAGGGCACCTTCTTCTACCTTATGCTCTATTTCTAGATTTGCATTTGGTATACCTAATTCCTTTAAATTGGTACAGATGTCTTTAATTACAATACCAAAACTTTTTGCTCTATTCGCCGAAATTTTAATGGCCATATCGAGTAAATCCTTTTCTAATTTAGCGCTTTCAGATTTTAGCTTTTGTATTTCTACATCCTGATGGTCGAAAGATTGTAGTTTATTATCAAGCTCTTCTTGTATTCTCAAAAGCTCAGAAATACTGTCCACTCTGTGTTTATGTTGAAGCCTGAAAATAATATCTAAACGCTCTTGTATAATTTGTAAACGCTCAGGATTAATATGAGTTGTACTAGCAATCTCTTCAATTTCAGAAGTAAGGTCTTTTACCTCAATTAGCAAGCTTTTTATACGATCCGAAATTTTTTCAATACTTGGATTTAACTTTTCAAGAGATTGTAAATGTTGAGTAATAATTTTCAACTGGTCAATTAAAGAATGATCATCCGATTGGAGTATCGCATCTATAAAGGATAATTTTTGTTGTATTTCCTCTGCATGACTTAGCAAACTTTGCTCATTTTCTAACTTTACTTGTTCCTCAGCAATTAAACCAACTTGTATTAATTCATCAAACTGAAATTTAATATAGTCTTGTTCTTTTATTGCTTGTTCAAAAGCATCTTCTAAAGCTTTTATTTCTTTATTTATTTGTTGATATCTACTAAAGCCACTTTGGTATTTTAACAACAATTCTTTATGATTTGCTACACTATCAATTACATGTAGCTGATAAGAAGAAGTATTCAAAGCAAGAGTTTCGTGTTGAGAGTGGATATCTACCAATTGTTCTCCCAAAGCTTTAAGCATTTGTATGTTAACCGGTGTATCGTTAATAAAGCCACGCGACTTTCCATCTACAGATATCTCCCTTCTAATGATACATTGCTCTTCGTAATCTAAATCTGCTTCCTTAAAAAACGATTCTAATGAAAATCCATTCAATTTAAAATGGCCTTCAATAATACATTTCTTCTGATTATTCTTAAAGCTTTTTGAATCAAATCGTTGACCGAGTAATAACCCTAACGCACCTAATATAATGGATTTTCCAGCACCCGTTTCACCGGTCATGATGTTAAATCCACTATGAAGTTCTAACTCCAATTCATCAATAATTGCGAAATTTTTAATTATGAGTTTCCTAAGCATAGCACACATCTTTTTCCATTGCTAAAATAATGGAAAATAATGATAAAAAAATGGAAAAGAAAAACTTAGTTATTCTTGCTAATCTGCTGATATTTATTGCTATTACCCGGATCGATATCAGACAGGGTTTGTATTATAGCTTGTTTTTCGCTTTGTACAGCTCTGCTAAATATATTTACAAACTCATCACTCTTTGCCGAAAAGAAAATATTTAGGATCATAGAGTTGGGCCTTTCTCTCGCTAACTTCAATAATTTTGGCAATAATTCTTTTATTTCTTCTCTTCCATTATCTACATTTTGCGACATTATATCCATACCTAAACGATGGTATTTATAATTCGTTTCTCGCAATGGTTTAAAATTATTATCTAATAAATTATCAACTAAAATAAAACGATTTCTTGTTCCATCAAATGCTTTCCAGCCTTTACCAGGTTGCGTTTGAGCATTGTTTACAATCTGTCTCGCTTTCTGGAAATAGGTTGTTCCACCAAATAACGAATAACTATCATAATCTAAACCAACCATTATATAAACATAATAAGCAATTAACGAAGTTAAATTAGACCTAGCATCATTTTCGTTAAATTCTAATGGTTGATTAATGATGTACTTAAATGTCCAATCCTCATCCATATAATTAAACAAAGTAGAATTATAAGAAGTATTATAAATTGGTCTACTGGATTGTATTTGAGCAGTTGCTTTAAATTCGTCGATGCCTAATTGTTCTTTAACATTGATGATTAAATTACACTCAATTCGTTCATTTATTTGAATTATATCGGTGGTCCATTTTGTATTATTAATGAATTCGTAAATAGATTTCTCCATTTCAATAAAAATAGATTTATCGGTAGTGGCTAATTGCTGTGTAATAATTTGAACTTTACAATTTAGATCTTGCGCTTCTGTGAATAATGCAGCAAGTAGAAAAATAGAAATTAAGGTATATTTTTTAATCATTGTATAAAATCTAATTCATTAACGAAACAATTTCGTTGATAATATCCGCTGCCACTTCTTTTTTATTTTTTAGGCCGAAATCTTTAATGCGATTATCTTTATGGATTATGCTTATTTTATTGGTATCGCCACCAAAACCTGCACCTTTATCATTTAAAGAATTTAACACAATCATATCCGCATTTTTCCTTGCTAGTTTTTCAGCAGCATTACTTTTTTCATTTTCGGTTTCAAGAGCAAAACCAACAAGCAATTGTTTGTTTTTCAGTTTACCTAAACTACTTAAAATATCAACGGTTTTTGTTAATTCTAATTGTAGCGAGTCCTCTTTCTTTTTAATTTTTTGTGAAGCAATTTCTGCCACTTTATAATCTGCTACCGCAGCACTCATTATAGCAATATTTGTTTGTTCAAATAACTCCTTACAAGCATTAAACATTTCGTTTGATGATTGAACCTCAATGCTTTTAAACGGATATTTTTTTAAGTTTAATTGATTGGGGCCGCATACCAAACTTACATCAGCACCTCTTTCATAACACTCTAATGCCAAGGCTAAGCCCATTTTCCCAGTCGAATGATTTCCTATAAACCTCACAGGGTCTATGGCTTCATAAGTTGGGCCGGCAGTTATTAATACTTTTTTATTGCTTAGGTCTTTTTTTTTTGAGAAGAATGTCTCAATCTCTATGTATAATTCCTCAGGTTCTGCCATTCTGCCTTCACCTATTAATCCACTAGCTAATTCACCGTGACGTGCAGAAATCAATTTATTGTTAAAAGATTCTAAAGTGTTTATATTTTTTTTGGTAGAAGGGTGCAAATACATATCAAGATCCATTGCTGGAGCAAATAATACAGGGCACTTTGCCGATAAATAGGTTGCTAATAATAAGTTATCGCAAATTCCATTGGCCATTTTTGCAATGGTGTTTGCACTGGCTGGAGCAATTAAAAATAAATCGGCCCAAAGGCCAAGTTCTACATGGTTGGTCCATTCACCTAAATCATTCTTTACAAAATCAGAATATACAGGTTTTTTAGAAAGGGTAGAAAGAGTAAGAGGGGTTATAAATTCTTTGGCATCATTTGTAATAATTACTTGTACCTCGGCACCAGCTTTTATTAACAAACGAATAAGTGTAGCTATTTTATATGCAGCAATACTTGCCGTAATACCGATCAGTATTTTTTTGCCTTTCATTATACGAATCTATAATACTAGTATATAATACGAAGATATAAAAAAACCCTCTCGAGGGAGAGGGTTGAATGATTATTCTTCAGTAAGTTTTCTTTGATAAATCTTATCTTCTAAGAACTCTTGAGTAGCTAAAAGAGATGCTTTTGGCATTCTCTCGTAGTATTTAGAAATTTCAATTTGCTCTCTATTCTCAAATACTTCTTCTAAATTGTCGTTAGAAGTGGCAAATTCAGAAAGTTTATTGTTTAATTCTTCTTTTAAAGCAGCTGATATTTGGTTAGCTCTTCTAGAAATAACGACTACACTTTCGTAAAGATTTCCAGTTTTACCATCTAATTCACGAATGTCTCTAGTGATTGTAGAAGTTGGAGTGGTATTTTTTACTGTATTACTCATATTAATTTGATAATTTCTTTAGTTGTTCAATTTTAGCGATGCAGTTATTAAAGATGCCTTGTGCTTCTTTTAAGTATTTGCTTGTCGCGTAAGAATCCACAAAGGTCTGATAATATTCCATAGTTTCCAAAAATCTTTCTGATTTTTTACTGTCTATGCTCATTTCAGCATATAAATAGGCAGATTTGATGCTTAAAAACATCATTTCTTCACGGTATTTACTATCAGGGAAATCAATTAAGGAATTCCTAAAAGCAAATATGGCCGATTTATAGTCGCCTATACTGTAATATATTTTAGCATTGTAAAACGATTTCGATTCAAGTTTATCTCTTAAACGATCAATAATGTTGTTACTTTCAGCCACACGCTCAGATTTTGGATACATATTTATAAAAAGCTGCATGGCTTCAATAGCTTTGTATGTATTGTCTTGATCGAGTGTAAAATCAGGGGAATCTAAATAATAGCAATAAGCGGCCATGTATCTGCATTCTTCTGCATATGTACTACGAGGGTAGGTTTCGGCAAAATTCTGAAAATGGAAACGTGCACTGATCATGTCTTTTAGGCCATAATGGCAATAAGCATAGTAGTAGTATATTTTCTCGGCTTCTTCTGTACCACGGTAAACGTTAACTAATTCATCGAATAGCTGAAAAGCACGGAAGTAATCTTTATCATTATAATACTTCTTAGCCATTTCATACTTTTTTGGAAGGTCGTTGCCTTTCAATACTTTTTGATATTCACTTTTACAAGCTTGTAAGCTAATAATTAAGATTAGGAGTAAACTTATTTGAATTTTTACTGATTTAAACATTGTGCAAATATAGTTTTTAGCGTTAGTTATTAAAATTTTTAGCTAAAACGAATAAAATGGAGCTACGGTATATAAGTTTTTCGATTAAGTTTCAAGGGGTTAATATTAATATTGAAAAAAAGTGCTGCCTAGTCTTGTGAGATTGCATTCTCATTTCTACATTTGCATCCCCGCAGAGGAGTTGTAGGGTGTTTTTATCAGAAATATATTTAAAAATAATTTTTGTAAACCGAAAAACATTTCTACCTTTGCAGTCCCCAAACGAGGGGATAATAAAACATCGAATTGTCGAGGCGTCGAAAAGTCGAAATAAAGTTTAAAAAGTTAAGAGTTAGTAAACAGAAACGAGTGGATCGAGGCCACAACTAACAGCGATTCTCAGCGATAGGTTGAGAGGAAGTTCTTTGAGATGTACTATGTAGTATAGCGGGTAGATACCTTAGCAATAAGGAATATCAACCGAAGTCAATAATAAAAAAAAATAATCTTAGTTAAGA
>CALRUR010000009.1:0-118166 GCA_943371425.1 Sphingobacterium thalpophilum | reverse complement strand
GTTTTAATGGTTCTATTTCTCATTACTGCAAATTACTATTAATTACAAGAATGAGAAAGAACGGGTTGCA
This sequence comes from Sphingobacterium thalpophilum, assembly GCA_943371425.1. Classification (GTDB taxonomy): domain Bacteria; phylum Bacteroidota; class Bacteroidia; order Sphingobacteriales; family Sphingobacteriaceae; genus CAJBVG01. The sequence continues at coordinate 118,096 of CALRUR010000009.1, read as the reverse complement.
GTTTAACTTTTCATTAACAAAAAAAGCCCAGTACAAAATATGTACTGAGCTTTTAATATAAAATCAATCGTTAAACTCTTCTGTAATCTGGGTTCCAGTTTGTAACCGCTTCCTTAATTTGTTTAGCGCTCATTTTTTCTGAAATCGCTTTGTCTATTAATGGTAATAATTCATTGTCGTTTGCAAACCTTAATGCAATAATCTGACTTAATTTCAATTTAGTTTCTTTGCTAGAAAAAGATTTACCAGTTAATTCAAAATACCTTACTCGCATTTCAAGTCGTATTACACGATCTTGATTTTTTAAGGCGTAGATTCTAGAAATAAGCACAGCCAAGGCTAATGAAAAGGCGAGGATGAAGTTAAATACACTTTGCATCAAGGCACCATCAGAAGTAAAAATAGTTATAAAGGACCATATGCTAAGCCCAGCGGTTAGTGGCGTTAGCACAAAATGGTGTAAAGGGTATAACCTCGAATGGTTCTTAAAGTTTTGCATTTAGTTTAGTATAATTTCAGTGCTAACACTAGAAACTAACTATTGTTTGAAGGGTCGTTCTTTTTGGGTAAAATAACTTTCTTCAATTCCCAAGAAATCATTAATACAGAAAGTGGTAATACTATAAAAGAAAGTTTGTTAAACTCATATGCTTTCTGAAAATCGAGGTGGAGTAAGTGTTGTATTGCCCTTGTCATCCCGCAACCATAACACTCCATATCAAAAAGAATTACAGACATACAAGTGGCTCTACCCGTATCAAAATAATTAGCTGGCAAAATTAGCAAGGTTATAAATACGATGCTTAATAAAGCTCCAATTGTATAAGCGATAGGTTTTTTATACGCTGAGGGTACTTTAATTTTCATTGTTTATTTTATTGATTCTAATGGTATTACTTTCTCCTTTTTTCAATACTGATATTACGGGTGTGCTAATAATACCATCTCGTAAAATAATATTTGCTGTGCAAGGTGCAGATAAGCCTTCGTGTATTCCGACAATCTTTATGCTGCTAATTTTTTCTGTTAGTGGGATGATCAAAATTTTCTTCTGACGTTTGAGTACCAATTGATCTACAATTTTTTTATCATTAATGTACACTTGTATTTCATCGAGGTCTTCTTGTTCTCCGTCCCAAATTTCTAAAATTACTTCGTTTGAACTCCAGTTTATATTTAATACTTCGTTACGTTTTAATGTATTTTTTTCAGCACGATCTTTTAATGCAGAAACTTTTTCTTTCAACATGGCAAGCGTATCCGCATTTTTAATTTTATCTGCGCTTAAATATTCAGTTTCTAATTTTTCTAAATATTTAGTGCTCACTAAATAAATGTAACCGTTTACACACGACTTACCGTTAGCGTATTTCCCATTGAAGTTTCCTTGAATAATGGTTTTTCCTCTAAGTGTTTTAATTTTTGCATTTGTAACCTGTATATAACAAAATTCAGATTCGTTGGAATTAGACTTTGTACTAATGTTATTGGTTTCTTTAAATGATATTTTTTGGCTTGTAGTATTAATGTTACCTATGATAGAACTTTTTGTTCTGTCGTTTCCATAAATATCTGTTAGTGAAAAGCCCTCTAACTTACCATTACCAAACTCCTTAAAATTAAGTTTATAGCTAATTATTTCATTGCCGGGTAATTGCAAAGTGCCTATAAATTCGTAATCAGCTGAGTTTTGACTGTAGGCAAGCGTTAATTTAAAAATTAATAAATATATTAAGGAAAGTTTCTTCATTTATAAAATTTAACTATATTCGAATATCAAATATAACCCTAATTATGAAAAAAATCACAAATTCAATTTTAGCACTAAGTGCTATCGTAATCTTAAGTGCTGGTTCTGCGTATGCATCGTTTCCAGTAAAGTCTGATTCTAAAAAAGAAGTAGCAAAAGAACAAGTAAGTACAGTAGATGCTCCAGCAGTATCTGAAAGTACTGTAAAAGCTAGTGAAGAAGCTGCTACAAAATTAGAGTCGCCAAACACAACTGAAGCAAAAAATGCATTAGCAGGAATGGACCAAGAGAAAATGATCACTTTATTATTATGGTTTTTCTTAGGTTCTTTTGCTGCACACAGATGGTATGTAGGTAAACCAGTTGGATGGAACATTTTGTTCATATTAACAGCAGGTGGTTGCGGTATATGGGCAATTGTTGACTTAATTAATATCTTAACTGATAAGTTCTAATACAATATAACGCTAAAAAATCCCCGTTTCTCTTGGAGAGGCGGGGATTTTTTATTTTCAGCGTAACATTAACGATATAAAGTAGGCTTGTTTACAAAAGCCGTATATTTTAGAGAAAATAAATTAAAATGAGAACGAAATTTACACTGATTACTCTGAGTTGTCTGCTTTTAGTAGGGATAGCCTTTGCACAAAATGTACAGCAATATAAAATTGATTTAACGAAAGTAGAAGAGAACAGGTTAAAAGTTGAATTAGTGGTAGCCAGCGCTACGTTTCAAAAATTTAGAGATACCGTAATTTTTCAATTCCCTAAAACCATACCTGGTACTTATGCGGTATTAGATTATGGTAGATTTATAAATAATTTTGTTGCATTAGATGCAAATAAAAAAACCTTGAAAATAAAAAAAGAGGGCGAAAATAATTTTGTGATTTTCGGTAAACCGAGTTCTATTTCGTATGTAGTAAAAGACACCTACCATACTAAACAAAAGAAAAATAAAATATTTGAACCTGCAGGTACTAATATTCAAAAAGACGAAAACATCATTTTTAATAATTCAGGATTTTTTGGAATTTTTAAAGGAACAGAAAATACAGCGATTGAACTGTTGGTTGAAAAGCCTAGTAAATTCTATGCAGTTACATCTTTATCATCTACTACACAAAACAATACTCAAATTTTTAAAGCGAATGATTATCATGAATTAGTAGATAACCCTATAATGTTTTCGGAACCAGACACTACTTCGTTTATGGTGGCGAATTGTAGAGTTACCATTGGAGTTTTTAATGAGAGTGGCCGACAAATAAGTAAAGATATTTACAAGGAGATAGAAAAATCGATGCAGGCATTGGGTGTATTTTTTGGAAACCAATTGCCAGTAGATAATTATTCGTTCATTATTTACCTAAAAGATTATACCGAATTTAAAGAAATGTTTGATGGTGGTAGAGTGGGATTATTGGGAATTGTAAAAATAATAAGAAGCTTTAAAGGGCAAGGCTTTGGAGCATTAGAACATGGAAATTCTTCGATGTATTTTTTACCAGATTTCGGAAACGACATAGCAGTAAAAACCATAAAAGATATTGCATCACATGAATTTCTACACATTGTAACACCTCTAAATTTACATTCGGAGCATGTAGGTAATTTTAATTACGAAGATCCAAAAATGTCTAAACACCTTTGGTTGTATGAAGGTATTACCGAATATTTTGCAGGTTTAGCGCTTACGCAAGGAAAAGTACTTACACCAAAAAATTACATAAGCGATGTTTTATCAAGTAAAATAGTATCGGCTGCGAAGTACCCATTCAGTAAAATGTCGTTTACAGAAATGAGTGAAAATGTATTTAATGAACCTCATAAAAGCCAGTACCAGCAAGTGTATGAGCGTGGTGCCTTATTGGGTGCATTGCTTGATATTGAAATAATAAGTGCTACTAGTGGGGAGAAATCATTAAAGGATGTAGTATTTACATTGAGTAAAAAATATGGAAGGAATAAAAACTTTTCAGAGCAAGAATTCTTTAATGAATTTGTAGCGGCGAGCCATCCAAGTATACGAAGCTTTATAGATAATTATATTAGTGGTAGAGACACCCTTCCTTTAGCAGAAATCTTAGCAAAAGTAGGCTTAGATTACAAAGAAGAATACAAAGGAATGGTTGCTGAGAGTCCGTTCAAAGGAGTAAAATTTAGGGGTATTAGTTTAGATGGAAAAAGGATTGTGAAAAAAGTTTCGAAAGAATCGACAATAGGATTAAAGAAAGGCGACAAGGTAAAAGTTAACGAATCGTTGAAATTAAGTACAACAGAATACGGTTATATAGCAGATGGAGCCAACTACAAGATAGAGGTGGAGCGAGAAGGCAAGCCTTTAATATTAGAGGTTACGAATAAAATGAAAGAAGGCACGAAGAAGCATTACCTCTTTAGGATGAAAAATAGGAGTGCGGAGCAAGAGCGGAATTACAAACGTTGGTTGAATTTATAGAATTAAGGCTAACAAGCCAATCATCTTATTACAAAAAAAAAGCCCTTTCTATAGAAAGGGCTTTTTTTAAGTTAAAAAGATCTAATTACCTATTGGTATAACACCAATATCCGTTTTTACTTTGAGTCTATAGTAAAGGTCTACATTGCTAGGTTGAGCCAATTTTCCTTTAATAGTAATTCTGTATTTAGGTTTAGTTATATAAGGAACAATATCCAATTCTGTTGATTGTAATGTCATCAACATGAAACCACCTTCATCAAAAGAAGCTGAAACAACAGCCGGAACATATGCAATTACACTATCAAATGCAGCTGGTCTAGTAACGTCTCCAATAAATACGCTTATGGTGTCAAATTCAAAAATGCTTGGCAGTATATTACCTGCTGAATCTACCTGGCCTAATTTTGCACCGGTAACGACAATAAATTTAACTTGATCTCTAGAAGTGTTGTTCGCTGTTAAGAAACTATCAATATTTCCAGAAACCTCTCTTGTTAGGGTAAAAAAAGAATCAGGCCCTGCTGGCACTACAAAGGTTTGATCAATTTCTTGAGGAATAGTAAAAGGAATACCATCTCCTTCGCAAGAAGCTAGTGTAAATAGACCTATGATAGAAGTAGATACCACTAGATAGGAAAGTAATTTTTTCATAATAAATTAGTAGTTAGTTATAAAGATAAAAATACGTAATTCGTTAATTAAAAACAAAATTAAGCTTAATTTGGGTTTTTAGGTCAAAAACAGCTTAAAATGTGCAATAAAACAGGTTTTTGCTTATAAAACAATTTTGGCAACATTAATAATTCATGACTCAGGATTGCTAAAAAAAATATTTCTGCCCATTTTCTCAGAATTAATTAAGTTTGCAGCTATTCGCTTTTCGACATTTCGACTACTCGACATTTCGAAAATTCGACACAGGCGCCGTAGTTCAACGGATAGAATAGATGTTTCCTAAACATTTGATGTGGGTTCGATTCCCGCCGGGGCCACAATAGTTAACAGTAGAATAGTATAAAAACTTCTATATCATTTCTAATTATTTAAGTTTTAGATCGTAAAAATCTGTGCGACGATCTTTTAAATTTCTTACGCTGCCATACATATGCAATTGATTGAGAAGTGAAAGGTCGACATCGGAGATTAACACCATTTCTGTGTTTTGAGTGGCTTCACTTTTTATACCGTTGTATGGAAAGGGAAAGTCGCAGGGAGTAAATACAACCGATTGGGAATACTGAATATCCATGTTTGCAACCTTAGGCAAATTCCCAACACTACCGGTAATGGCTACGTAACATTCATTTTCTATTGCTCGAGCTTGGGCACAACACCTAACGCGCATGTAAGAGTTTTGTGTATCGGTTAAAAATGGAACGAAAAGTAGTTGCATACCTTGATCGGCAAGTAACCTAGAAAGTTCTGGAAACTCAACATCATAACAAATCAAAATCCCAACTTTGCCTGCATCCGTATCATACACTTGTAGTTTGTTTCCACCACGTATACCCCAAGCTTTTGTTTCATCGGGTGTAATGTGAATTTTTTCGTACTGATCTACATGTCCGTTTCGGTGACACAGATAGCCAATGTTTTTTAAGCTATTTTCCTCTACACTTGGAAGACTTCCGGTTACAATATTTACATTATAGCTGATGGCTAATTCGGAAAATTTCTCTTTTATTTTCGGCGTAAATGCTGCCAATTCTCTCATGGCTTCCGACTCTGGAAGATGGTTAAAGTCCATTAAAAGTGGGCCATTAAATAATTCGGGAAATATGGCGAAATCGCTTTGATAAGCAGAAACAGAATCAACAAAATATTCTACTTGCGTAAATAATTCGTCGAGGTTCTTGTACGGACGCATTTGCCATTGAATAAGTCCTAACCGAACATATCTTTTCAATCTACGATTTTTCAAATTTTCTTCGTAGTACACATTATCCCATTGAAGTAAGGTTGCATAATCCATACTTTCATGATCGCCGGTCATGTACTTTTTAAGAATCTTTTTAACATGAAAATCATTCGATAGTTGAAACGTCAATACTGGGTCGTATATATCTTTTTGTTTTACTTTCTTAATATATTCCTTAGGAGTCATTTCTTCAGAATAATTATGATAGTTAGGTATTCTTCCACCAAAAACAATTGATCTTAAGTTTTTACTTTCGCAAAGTTCTTTCCTTGCATCATATAATCTTCTTCCTAAACGCAATCCTCTATAATCGGGATGTATAAACACTTCTATGCCATAGAGCACATCACCATCTGTATTGTGAGTATCGAACTTATAATCGCCGGTTATTTCCTGATAGGTATGTACATCTCCGAAAAGTTTATAATCAACTACAATAGAAAGCGCGCAACCTACCACCCTACCATCGGCCTTAATTACAAACTGACCTTCGGGGAACTGCGAAATAATACGTTCTATCGCACCTTCCGACCAATACCCACCTTGCCAAAGCGGATAAGCCGCTTTCATTACCGTTATTAGTTCCTTGTAATCATCATTTAATAAATTTGTAATTTCAACTTGCTTTATCATAATTATTCCTCCCATAGGTAATATACGATTTTCATTCTAATTAGAAGAACATCATTAGCCAAAATGCTTATAAACAATAAGAATAAGAGGCATTGTGAGTATAATTTCACACATTCAGAAAAGAAGAGCGAGGAGGTAAATTCCATAAAATGTGTTTGATAATAGACAGAACTTTCATGCAAAAGGCTAACTACAAAATATGCTTCTGTTATTAAATGCGAATAGCAAACGGAAGCTTGGTAATTGAAATACCTTTGCTAAATTAGCAGGATAATTAATTAGCTAGTGTGATGATATGCTAGTTGGGCTCTATAGTTTAATGGATAGAATTAGAGATTCCGGTTCTCTGGGTTGAGGTTCGATTCCTCATAGGGCCACGTGATAATATGCTAGTTTAATAGTATGCTTATGTGCTAATAGATTTTGCTCTTCGGTTGGTTCGGAGGGCATTTTTTTATAGGGATTGGGCTTGGGAGAAGGGTGGTAAAAGTAAGCCATGATATAGTCTATGTTTGACTTAAAATGATGAGGCAAACAATATTTCTCAAAATTGTTTTTATTTTTATCAGAACTTCATTATAACTATGAGACTAATTACTTGTATTCTTTTTCTGATACTTTCGCAAGTTTGTAAGGGACAAACTGTTGAATTGATAATGGATCAAAATCCAACGAATAACAACTTTGCAGAAACTATTTATGAAAATGGTGTTTATACTGCTAGTGGTCGATTATATTTTCCTTTAAAGACTGGGAACGATTATCAAATTTGTCGAATAGGTGGTACTGATACTACTGTTACGACAATTAACTTAAATGAACCACTAAATGGAAATGCGCCCACTTATATAGTTGCATTAAATGATAAAGTTTTCATATTCACTAGTGCAAATACTTTGATTTATGATGAAACACTCGATTCAAGTTATAATTTTTTAGGGGTTCTTCCAACGAACCATAACTTTTGGCAACCGTTTACTTTAAATGAAAAATCAATATTTGTTGATAATGGCAAATTGGTGATTCTATGCTTGCCAAAAACTGGCGTAAATGCGCAGATTTGGAAAACAGATGGCACAAACACTGGTACCAGTTTATTTTCTACTATATCTGGACTTACTTCTTCTGGGGTTTATAATTTATTGAAAGAAACAACTGCTTTGAATACATACTTTTTTAATGTAGGTTCTGAGTTATTTATGGTTGATCGTGTTACTGGAGTCTCCTCAAAAGCTAATGTTTACGTCGTATCGTCATTTGTTGAGTTAAATGGGATGTTATATTTCGCTGGGATCACAAATTCTTTGGGTTCTGAACTATGGAAAACGGATGGTACCGCATTAGGAACCTCATTGGTATATGAATTTTATCCAGGAAGTACGAATGGACTTAATAATGAACCACAACGAATAGGTTCGCTTTTGTATATGGTAGCTTCTAACCCAACTTATGGCAATGAATATTGGAAATCAGATGGAACAACTTCAGGTACAAAATTACTTAAAGACATTGTATCTGGTTCGAGTTATCAGCAAGGTCCAACTATCATATATAATAATTATTTATATTACTCACATAGTACGACAGAAATACGTTCTGTAAATATTTTTGATACAACCATGGTAAAAAATTATAACCATAGTTTTTTAGGGAATAGTCCTCAACTATTTTTTATTTCAAATGGTACGCTATTTTTTATAATGCAAAAAGCCAACCCCTCGTCTGTAAAAGCACTCTATAAAATTAATTCGAATGATGTTATTGAATTGGTCTATAATTTATCTAACAATGCTAATCCAAGTATAGGAGCTGTTAAATTATGGTACAATAAGTTTTATTTTTCAATAGATAATAAACTTTTATTATCAGACGGTACGACTGCAGGTACCCATTTCGTAAGGAACTTTAAAGGCCAAGTATTAAATTACAATGAGATTAGATGGAGCAAACATATTGGCAATGAAATTTATATGTTTCATTATATTCCTCATTTAATTGATAGTATTAGTTTCGTAAAACTAAATAACTCAGACACTATTATTAGCCTTGTGAAAAAGTTAACCTATTTTCATCCAAATATGTTAAATATAGGATTTAGTATATTTGAAATCCCAAATTCTCTTAATGGTTTTTATTTCAGATACGAAATCCCCAGTGTATATGAAACTGGTTTTTGGAAATCAAATGGAACAACAATTGGTACTAAAAGAGTTTTACATTTAATACCACAAGGAAATAAAGATGGCTATTTTTCGAGTTTTTATTCGTGGAAACAGAAAGCTTATTTTACTACGGTTAAAAATATGGGTACCCCAAATGCCATAACCTATTTACATCAAAGTGATGGTACATCGAAAGGAACATTTATTATGACTCAAAGATTGAAAAGTTTCAATCTTAGGTATGCAGAATTTAACAATAAACTTTACTTCACATCATTAGATACATTATATTCCTGTACAGTTCAGCCAAATTCTGTTAATGCGGTATATGGATTCCCAAGTCAGAAACTTTACATACTTTCAACTAGCTCTAAAATTTTCTTATTAACAAATGAAAACCCGAAAAAACTATATGTAAGTAATGGTACGGCTCTAGGAACAGCACTTATTTACACATTTAGCAATAGCCAAACATACGATCCAGAATTCATCGAATTTAATAATCAAGCATTTTTTAGAATTAACGGTGCACTGTGGAAATCAGATGGAACAACTGGAGGTACTGTATTAGTAAAAGATTTTTCCTTTCTAGGAGGGACCTTAAATCCTATTGTATTAAATGGATTTCTATTATTCAATGGTTCGGTTGGGTTTAATAATAGACTCATGAAAACAGATGGTACTACAATTGGTACGGTGGCAGTAAGTACTTTCAATAATTATGCAGGTGATGTGTCTTGTAATTATCAAACATTATTTAAAGGCAAAGTATTTTTTGAAGCAATTTTTGAAAACACCCCTCTTAGAAAATTGTACAGTACTGATGCAACATCAGCAGGAACAATGGTTGTAAGTAGTCAACCAGCATATGGGTTTCAGTATCTACGAGCAGTTGGTAACAAGTTATTTTTTGCTGGAACTGAATATTTAGTATCACCTGAACTTTGGGCATATAACTCGACAAACGGTATAACACAAAAAGTGCTAGAGACTATACCTGGAAGTTCTTCTGCACTAACAAATGAATTTATTTCAGTAGGCAATTATCTTTACTATGTAAATTATCATAAGCAATTTGGGTATGAACTGTGGAGAACTGACACAAATTATAATTCAAGAATGATCTATGATCTTTTACCTGGCAACTATTCTTCTAAGCCAAAAGATCTTTTTAAAGTTTCCGATTCTTTGTTTTTTTTCACTGCCTATTCACCTCAATATGGTTATGAATTGTATGCGATGAAAACAAATAAGACTGGAGTAAATATTATAGCTAATGAAGATGATTGTCCAACTTCACCTATAACATTCACATCTTCATTTTTTGGGAAAAATCCAATAATTCAATATCAATGGACCATAAATGATACACTTGTATCTACTGCAACTCAAATGCAATATATATTTAAAAAATATGGTACTTATGTTATTAAACTTATAACAAAAAATACAGCTTCGGTAATAGATACTGCCACATATACCTATGTGAATGGTAAGAATTTTAGAGTTGCAATGGATGTTAATGATAGCATACAATGTTTGAAAAATAATTTATTTGTATTTACTGATTCGAGCAAAGTTTTGAGTACCACAATAGGGAATAGAATTTGGAATATGGGAGATGGTACATTCTATTACATTGACTCTGTTGTACAACATAACTATAAATCCAAAGGAACCTATCACGTCACATTAAAGATTATAGGTGCCAATTCATGTGTAGATAGTACCGTGACGACTGTTCGTGTAAATGATGATTCTGTATCAACAATACAAGGTTTAAAATTAATTCAGACACTTAAAATAACCACTCATAGTGTGCAAAAGATAAATGGGTATCAATATCATTGGACTCTTAATCCAATGTTTGGATCAATAGTTTCAGATCCCGACTCGAGTACTGTACAAATACAGTGGTTGAATAATTCCGGCTCAACCATACTTAATGTAGAAATTATAAATACACAAGGATGCTCTCGATTGATAGAGGATACGATTCTACTTGTAAGTTTAAAGGCAGCATTTTCAATTAATGATCAAAGTCAATGTTTACCTGGAAATTTGTTTGTGTTTAATGATTTATCTATTGTATCTGGAATAAGTAATATTAGTAGAACATGGCGCTTAGGAAATGGTGTAAGTTACTCAGACACCACATCTATTCAATACAGTTATTCATCTATTGGCGATTATCAAGTATGGCTGATAGTTAAAGGTCCGTACAACATTGCAGATAGTGTCATGCAAGTTATATATATTAATAATAATACTATAAATGCAATTTCAGGGAATGACTCCGTTTTGATTTCTACTTCTGAAACTTATACCGTACCAAATACTTCTGGAAACAATTACCTTTGGTATCTTAAAAATAATCTTGGTGTTATTGCGTCTGGATCTTTAACAAATAGTATAATGGTTCAATGGGGAGCGAATGCAGGTGCAGATACCTTGAAAGTATTTGTAGAGGATTCTAATTCGTGTTCAGTAACCATAAGTTATCCGATACAACTATATTCTATTTCAGGCGTTCAATATGCTTACTCTAAAGGACCTCTTGTTTATCCTAATCCGGTAAATGATAAACTTACTTTTTCACAACTACAATCCGATGATTGGAATTTGAGTATTTATTCTTCGATAGGGAGTATGATTACTCAAACAACTATAAAAGGAATGTCTGGAGATGTGGATGTATCAGAATTCCCTTCCGGTATTTATTTTTATTTAATTGGTAATAGTACCAGAGCTTATACAGGTAAATTTGTAAAAGATTAGTTCACAAAACCAAATCTAAATCTTCTTAATTGCCCCTTTCTATCACAAAGACTTATTCAATATCACACAAAACCATAAATCACCACCCTCATCCTCCTGATATTTCTATTGTTCTATACTTCAACTGTTCTACATTTCTAGTATCTTAGTATATGGTTAAAACAATCCTCTGTTTTTGCATTGCATTTACCATGCTTCAATCTGAAGCATTTGCACAAGGTTGCCCTTCCAATATATCAACTAGTTTAGTAAAGGGACCCGATTCTACCCAAACAAATGGAGAACAAACTTTTCGTTCTTTAGTGGTAAACCCCAAAAACCCAAATGTAGTGTATGTAGGTACAGAAGGAAACGGTGTGTTTAAATCGGTAGACGGTGGTGCCACATGGAAATGGCTCAGAGGAGGAATGAAACAGCTAATGGGTGGTTATCCTGAAACATACTGCTTAGCCATTAATCCTGAGGACACTGCTGAAGTTGCAATGGCAATGAATGCCGGACCATTGGGGCAAACCAATACCGCTGCAGGAATTTACATCAGCAATAACGCAGGCAGTTATTTCAATCAACGTAATTGCGGAATTACAAATACTGGTTCGGGCTTGGTTTGGTATGATGAAGGTAAACCCGATACTATTTTTGCCGCTTCCTCTGGTGGTGAAAGTTCTCAAACTAGTGTGTTTTATCCGACCGGAATTTATCGATCTATTGATAAAGGATTAAATTGGTTGCCGGTAAATTTTCCAAGCAATGCAGATAGTTCAGGATTTTTTAGAGTAGTGAAACATGGAAATAATGTTTTGATGTATTTATACACCCGACCTCAACAAAAAAGCAAAGGATTTATACATAGTACAGATGGAGGTGCTAATTGGACTTATTTACCAAACCCTCTTGCTGGAAAAATTATTGCAGAATATGATGCCACTCCAACTTTAAGTAGAATTTATGCAGTACCTCGAGATAGTAATGTTTTATACTATTCTGCAGATACTGGCAAACATTGGACTCGATATAATTTTGAAATAAATAGTTGCATTGCTATTTATCCGGGAGCACAAGACACTGTATTATTCGACCATGGTGGAACATTGGTGCGTTCAACTAATGGTATGCTCAGTCCATTAACAGGCGCTGGTTATACTGATATCATTAATACAAATAAAGTAATTGAAAAAATTGTGTACGCCCCTTCTAATCCTCGAATTATTTACATGAGTACTCGTGGATATAGAGTTTATAAGAGTATTGATGGTGGTCATAATTTTACCTTGCTCACTCAACTCAGAGATTCCATTGAAAAATATCAGAATGTAAAACCAGATGTAAAATTACAACACGGTGCAGCTTGTAAATTTGAACCAGTTCAACTTTCTGTTATAAATAATAGAACAGATTATACCATTATTAATTGCGATTGGAGTGGCGATAGTAATTTATTACACATGCCAGGAACTCAAATTAATTGGATTTTTTCTTCTCAAAATAAATTCGGAACCTTCCCTATATCTGCTCATGTAGTTTATGATAATGGAGAATCAACCACTGTTTACGATACGGTTTATATCAACGAAAATCCACCTACTGCAAGTTTTAGTATTGTACCAATAAGTAATAATACCTTTCAATTTAATTCGCCCTTGGTAAACGATGCTAATTATTTTTGGGATTTTGGCGATGGGAATTTTGATAGCGTACAAAACCCATCACATACCTACTCTGCTAATGGAAATTATTTAATAAAATTAAAGGTTACTGATATAAAAACTCGTTGTGCCGCAAATGCTCAAGATACTTACAACATACTTTTAAGTGGAGTTGATGAGGAATCATTATCGAAAAAAATTCTTGTTACTCCGAATCCTGCATCAACCTTCCTTCAACTAAAAACTGAAAATTGGATAGCTGAACAACAAGACGATTACCCGTTTTCTATTTATGATATGTTGGGAAGTAAAATGGTAGAAGGGATTACAAAGAATCATCAAATTGATGTTTCATTACTTAAGGCTGGGATTTACATTTTAAAAACTGCACATGGTACAGTAAGGTTTGCTAAGCTATAACTCTAGATGCTAAATATAAAGGCGTAAGAAAAAGTTTTCCGCTATTTTAACTTAATCTTTTTTTTATTTTACTTAAAAATTCAGCACTCATTCCTAAATACGAAGCAATATGCTTTTGTGCAAATCTTAATTCTATTTTTGGATATTGTTTAATAAATTCTAAATATCGCTCTTCGGCACTTAAAGAATTATTATGCAATACTCTAATTTGAAAATTCAGAAAAGCATGTTGAGTTATTATTAAAAAATATTTTGATAAGGATGGAATTTCATCCATAAGTATTTTAACATCTTGAGCATTGAACTGTAAAAGTTCGCAATCTTCTATTGCCACTACATTCAATATCGATGGTTCTGATTTTATATAACTATATAAATCACTAATCCACCAACCTTCTAACGCAAATTGTATAATATGCTCCGCACCATTAGCATCAATAAAATACGCTATTGCAGCTCCTTTTATTATAAAATTAGTTTTTTGTACTAATGCATCTGCATGTAAAATATACTGCCCCTTTTTAAACTTTTTTGTTTGTGCTTTGGAGATAATGATATCTATTTCTGCATTAGTGAAATTTACTCTCGATAACAAACTGTCTTTAAAAATAGTAAGTGGCTCCATATACTTGAACTAGTTCAACATCATTACTTAATATACTTCAAAAATTATAAACATAAAAGCGGCGATTATTGCATAACAAATATAACACATAAAAATTATGCAAGAATACAACTTATCAAGCAACCATGTTGCTGCCTTGTTATTAAGAATAACTGCAGGCTTAGTGATGTTGCCACATGGCGCACAACTATTATTAGGATGGTTTGGAGGCAATGGCTTTACCAATACCATGGATTATTTTGTAAACGTAGAGGGATTACCTTGGCTCGTTGGCTTTTTGGTAATTATGATTCAATTTTTGGGCTCGTTAATGCTAGTTTTTGGTCTTTTTACTCGACTAAATGCTATTGGCATGTTCTGTATTGTGTTCGGTATGATATTTAGCCATACTGAATTTGGTTTTTTTATGAATTGGTTCGGGGCACAAAAAGGAGAAGGTTATGAATTTCATTTATTATTACTTGGTATTTGCGCGGCTAGTATTTTCTTAGGCTCTGGCAAATATTCTCTTGATCAAAAATTATTTAAACTTAAATACATGTAATTTATGAAAAGAATATTTCAACTTGTTCTATTCATTACTTTACCATTTATTTCTATTTCTCAATCGGTACCTACAGAAGTTATGATTGGGAATAGAAACTTTTGGTATCAACACTCCTTCAATTTTGCCATATCAAAAAACAAAAAAATAGGTGTTTTTAATACACATTCGTTACATTTTTTTAACGATAATACTAAGCAGGAAGTAATGTCTCAAACGTATTTAAATTATAAGCTTTCACCTTGGCTCAAAATTAATGCTGGTGTATTTTATGTTACCAAACCTGGTATAAATCCTTCGGTATCTTTACATATATTTAAAAAAACTACCAATACACTGTTATTAATTGTTCCTCGCATTGATGTTTATAAAAACCCTTCTTACGATGTAATGTCAATGATAGAATACAAACCTATTATTAGAAGAGTGCAACTTTATACTAGAATACAAACACTATTTAGTTTCAAAGAAAAGCTACACGCAAGAAGTTACCAAAACATTCGTGTAGGAATAAGCAATAAAAATCTTCAATATGGATTTGCTGTTAACTTTGATGCTTACGGTAGTTCATATAAATATTACTCGAATTATGGATTTTTTATAAGAAAGGAAATTACTTTTTAATGAATAGATTAAGTATATATTATGGTTCTACAATACAACATTGTAAATAGTACTTATGGCAAAAACTTTCTAGCTTTTTTATTTTGCGGAAAACTTCTATATAGGTAATTATTCAATATTAACCTATGATCAAAAAACTTGCTCTATTTCAATTAGCAGTTACCTTCCTTATTTCATCCTGCAAAAAAAATATGTAGAAGCTGTTACTGTAATTGATATACTTCAGCATATTTCTATTCTGAATGCAAACAGCATTATATTTTGCATTTACCAATAATCAGATTGGGTAGGTTTTTTGGTGGCACGACTTAAGTCGTGCCACCAAAAACATGCCACCAAAAATAAATTTGTTATTCCAAAGATTAACTCTATTTTTGTGTAGCCAAATAGCTACATATGAAAATTAGGAGAGATATTTTTCAAGCAATTGCCGACCCGAGCCGTAGAGCCATTGTTCTACTGTTGGCTTCTCAATCGCTTAGCGCAGGTGCTATTGCTGCTAAATTCGATTCGGCCAGACCGACCATTTCTAAACACTTGCTTGTTCTTACCGAATGCGAACTCCTAAAGCAAGAACAAAAAGGCAGGGAAATTTACTATCACCTAAACCATAGTAAAATGAAAGAAATAGCTGAGTTCATTGAACCCTTTAGAGCCTATTGGGATGACAAGTTCAATACCCTCGAAGCATTAATGAAAAATTATCCACCATCAGAAATCAAATAAGAAATAACAATGGAACAAAAAACCAAAGTACAAGCCATTGAAGGATCACAAAACATTCTCATTACTCGCGAATTTGAACTACCTGTGAATTTACTTTTTAAGGCGTATACCGAAGCAGATTTGCTTGCACATTGGATGGGTACAAAAGTTATTAAAATTGAAAGCAAAGTACACGGTTCTTACCAATTCGAAACCAGCGACCCTAATGGAATTGTACTCTTTAAAGGCAATGGAACTATTCATGAGTTTATTCCCAATAAAAAATTAACCAGAACATTCGAAATGGAAAACACAAACTTTCCAGTACAATTAGAATTTCTAAACTTCGAAGCATTAAACGATAAAAAGAGTAAATTAACTATAGAAATTGTTTTTCGATCTATTGAATTTAGAGACTTACAATTAAAAATGCCTTTTGCGTATGGCTTAAATATGGCTCATGAAAAATTAGAAAAGCTATTCAACTAAAAAAATTACAACAATTAAATCACAAACATATTATGAAAAAATCGCACAAAATTATTTACTGGATAAGCACAGTTTGGCTTTCATTGGGTATGTTCTCTACTGGTCTTACTCAATTATTAAAACAAAAAGAATCGGTTGGAGTAGTAGTAAACTTAGGGTATCCCGAATACTTCTTAGACATTATTGGTGTTTGGAAAATTCTTGGTGTTATAGCTATACTCATTCCTAAATATCCATTACTAAAAGAATGGGCCTATGCCGGTTTCATCTTCTGTATGAGTGGTGCCATTTATTCTCATTTCAAAATGAATAGCGCAGCTTTCGACTTTTTCGGTCCATCGTTATTAATTGTGTTAAGTATTGTTTCTTGGTATTACAGACCTGCAGAAAGAAAACTAGTGTAACAAATTCTTATATTGTATTTTTAAATAATCACCATGAGCAAATCCTCAAAAAATAAACTAGCTCCGGCACAAGCAAAAGAATTAATATCTGTTTTGAAAAGCAGATTTGAAAAAAACATGAACAGACATAAGGGTATTGTGTGGGAGAAAGTACAAGAAAAACTAGAAGCATCGCCAGATAAACTTTGGATACTCGACGATATGGAAAATACCGGCGGCGAACCCGATGTGGTTGGCTACGATAAAAAAACAGATGAATATTTATTTTTTGATTGTGCAGCAGAAAGTCCTAAAGGCAGAAGGAGTATATGCTACGACCCTGAAGCATTGGAAGCCAGAAAAGAATATAAACCTGCACACAGTGCAATAGGCATGGCTGCAGAAATGGGCATCGAAATTCTTACAGAAGAACAATACCATTACTTACAAAGCTTAGGCGATTACGATACCAAAACTTCTTCTTGGTTACAAACCCCTGCTTCCATTAGAAAACTCGGCGGTGCTATTTTTGGAGATAAACGCTACAAACATGTGTTTATTTACCACAATGGAGTAGAATCTTATTATGCAGGTAGAGCCTTTAGAGGTTGTTTGAAAGTATAATAGCAATAATCATATTGTATAAATTACACTAAGTAAATAATAATTATTAAATTAGTGTTTTATACATCCTACTATGAAATTCTGTTTAAGCATTGTTGCTCTTTTACTACTACAATTAAATTCGTTCGCACAAAATAAATGGTGGAATAATACCACCGCCTATGAAATTTTTGTTCGTAGTTTTTACGATACTAATGGCGATGGCCGTGGTGATTTTAATGGTCTTACTCAAAAACTATCTTATTTAAATGATGGTGACAATAGCACTACCGACGATTTAGGGATTGGCCTCATATGGTTAATGCCTATTAATCCTTCGCCGAGTTACCATGGGTACGATGTTACCGATTATAAAAAGGTAAATCCGCAATACGGCAGCATGAACCTTTTTAAAAACATGTTAAACGAAGCTCATACCCGAGGCATAAAAGTAATTATAGATTTAGTAATTAATCATACCTCTAGTCAGCACCCTTGGTTTATAAAATCTGCAGCTAATGATCCTTTCTTCAGAAATTTTTACAGATGGCAAACTTCTCCTCCCGCACAAACTGGGCCTTGGGGGCAACAAGTTTGGTACCCAAAAAATGGTAGCAATTATTACGCTTTGTTTTGGAGTGAAATGCCCGATTTAAATTATACATACCAACCCGTAAAAGACAGTATTTTTTCTATCGCAAAATATTGGTTAAAAGAGGTAGGTGTAGATGGTTTCCGTTTAGATGCCGTAATGTATTTATATGAAAATGGAAATACACTTAAGAACACACCAGAAACCATATCCTTTTTAAAAGAATTAAATGATAGCTGCGAAGTATGGAAAGCAAACTCTTTACTGCTTGGTGAAGTTTGGGACACACCACAATCTGTTGCGCTTTATACTGGGGTGCTCGATATGTGTTTCGATTTTAACTTGGCCGAAAAAAATATACAATCGGCAAACACTGGGAACCCTTATGATGCCAAGCTCGCATTAAACAATGCACAGAATACATTAGATACAAATCAGTATGCAAGTTTTTTAACTAACCACGATCAGAACAGAATTATAGATGTACTTGGCAACGATATCAATAAAAATAAAGTGGCAGCAAGTTTATACCTTACGCAACCTGGTGTTCCTTTTATTTATTATGGTGAAGAAGTAGCCATGAAAGGTGTTAAACCAGATGAAGATATTCGTCGACCAATGCAATGGAGTGCTGCTACAAGAGCGGGCTTTACTACCGGTAACCCATGGCGTACCATCAATAGTAATTATACAAGCTTTAATGTAGAAACGTTAAAAGCCGACTCTAATTCTATTTGGAATCATTACCGAAAATTAATTCAACTGAGGAATCAAACCGAAATATTACAACTAGGTTCTGTTAAAAATATATTAAACACAAATGCAGCTGCGCATTCTTATTTGCGTAGTTATAATAATGATGATATAATAGTGATTGTAAATACCTCTGCAAATTATTTACAAGAGGTAGAATTTACGTTTAAAATGAGTAATGGTTCGAGCACTTTATTAAACTTAGTAGATGTGTGGAATGATAGCACCATGAGCATAACACCAACAAATGATATTTATAGCTTCAAGCAAAACTTAAAACCATATCAAACTTATATTTATAGAAACTCCTTATCTATTGGAAAAAACTCAGAAGATTTTAAAAAGATAACAGTTTACCCAAACCCTAGCAATACTAATTTCATTTATATTGATGGAATAAATTTGAATGCTAATTCAAGCTTGAAGGTTTTAAATTCTATGGGTAAACAACTAGAAAATAATATTGAAGTAGAGGGAAACAAATTAAACATTTCTGCCTTAAACTCGGGAATGTATATACTCTTTATAAATACAACAGAGGGAGCATACAGAGTAAAATTTATAAAAGAATAAAGCCTCTCTCTTTGCGATATCCTTTTCAACCTTAACTCCGCATGCTCCCTCTGGGTTTAATTTTTTATAAGCTTTTTGGTTTCTACAAATTCATCAGACTTAATAGTAATAAAATAAATACCAGCTGCTAACTCCATAGTGCTAATTGCAAAATTATAATCATTCAACATCACTTCGTTTTGTAATATTACTTGTCCGAACTGATTATAAATAATATACTCAACATTTTTGTTGGTAAGTTCTTTCTGTATTTTAATACTAATTTCTGAGGCAAATGGATTTGGATAAACGCTGAAATTATTTTTAGCCAACACTTCATTTATGCCCGTTGGGTTATTATTCTTTCCAAGTATAATTCTGAAACGATTGCTTCCCATAGATGCTGCATCGCTAGTTAACTGGAAGGAATAACTATTTACTTCTCGTATGTTTACTATTCTGTTTGCATACCTATCTTCAAAATAAACATCAATATTATTTGCAAAACTTTCTATGCCTTTAAATGAAATTTCATAATCGCCCGCCCAAATGTCTGTACCAACATAACTAAATATGGATGCATTTATAGTATCGGGTCCTTCTGGTATTGGGTGTTCATTAATGGCTAAGTTAAATCCGTTTGCAGATCGTAAATAAAAATTCATTTCATCGTTGAAAAACTTTTGTGCATCACTCGGATCATTTTTATCGCCAGTACCAGTACTACTTAAATACAATATTGCCTCATCAGAATTTAAGGCATCTTTAGTTAATGTAATTCTTAGTAAATTATTTACTGCCTTTTTTCTAAAAAAATTGGAAGGTATAGAATCTACTTTCGCACTTTCTTTAATGCTTAACACCGGATTATTACCAGTAGCTTTTACAAAAAATCCTTGTCCAGATGCGATGTATGGAGTACAATCGTTTGTACCTACATCTATGCTATTATCATAAATACCATAAGTACCTGTTAATGGATTGTACAACCAAATTTTAGTTTGCATTTCGGTTGCTATCCAACCATCGGCTGCATTCCATGAAATGGTAGATGCATATGGGTTGGCCACTAAATTCCATCCATCTGCACTTTGATTGGTGTTAGTATTGGTAACTGGTAAAACCACCTCGCCAATGTTTAAAGTACCTGTATAATCAATGGTTACATCGTTAGAAGGTGCCCATGTAATAAAGGGATCTTGCACATTTCTATCTCCACGTACAAATACACATAAGCCTTTACCAACTTGGTATGCTGTATCTATTTTAGATGGGAACACCCAGCCTACATTTGGCCCTCCTGGTTCTGCTTCGTTATATGTTTTAATGGTTCCATTGTTATTCGGGCTATCATCAAATCCTTTTGCTGCACCACCCGGACCAGTTACAATTATATCATCAATAATATCAGACGCAGGTGTTAAACCATTTACATTAGTAGGCGACGCTAACAGTCTCCATCTACGTTTCCCATCGCCACCAGGTATAAATCTTTCTACTTTAGCATTTCCTATGATGTTACACCCATTGCAAGTAATAGAATCTACACGTGCAGTACCTTGTGCGTTTGAAACAAGAGTTAAATTATTATTTGTATTTAACACACCCGATAAAATTTTAATAGTTCCAGTAATGCTCAACATTTGGTTCCCTAATACAACTCCATTCGCTCTGTTAAGAGTTAAATTTTTAAATGATGTATTTGCAAACACATCATTCGGTATAGTAAAATTAGAGCCTGCAGTAGAGCAATCGCCAAATTGTAATGTTGCATTTTCTGTTAAAGAAATGGTTCCATTTGTTCTGCTAATCGGACTAGCAGCATCATCAAAAATTAATTTATTATTGGTAATTATACTTCCATTCGTAAGCGTTAATGTTTCGTGTATGCTAATGTCTGTAAGCATTTCCACGTTGTTAGCACGATTAATGGTTAAATTATTTAAATGGTATGCAGAAGTATTTAATGCAAGTTGCAATAAAGCTCCAGCTCCATTTACCACAATGTTACCATTAGGAGAATTGCAAGAACCTGCAATAATTTCGGCATTAGTTCTAGTAAAACTGCCCGCTAGTATTAAGGTATTGTTTTCTAAAATTAAGGATCTGTTATCTAAATTCAACAAACCATTTATTTGTACAGTGCCTGTAATTGTTTTATTCTCCGTACCACTCAATGTAAGGTTATTAAAAGTAAAAGCAGGAATAGATTGTGATGCTCCGCTAAATTCGAACGTACTGTTAGTAGTAATGTAATTTCCACTTGTAAATATTGCCGATGGTGTAAAAGTTTCGGTAACTGCTATTGTTCCTGTAGTGCTAAAAATAATATTACTTGTATTTCTGGTTCCAGATAAGATTAAATTTTTATACGTACCTGGTACAACCGTTTGTGTGCTTGTAGTATTATACTCCACTGTAAAGTTCCAGTTCTTATTTGGAGGGATGGCATTTGCACTTGTATAAGCTGTTCGCAAAGTTCCATCGCCACTTGTTGTATTAACACTTGCCAATAAGCGTGTACTCATTAATAAAATCCTATCAGCGTTAATATGTAAATTTCCATTAATATTTATTGTACCCGCAGCAGTTTTATTTCCGGTACCTGCTATGGTTAAATTATTATATGTAAAAGATGTTAAATTTTGAGTGCCCCCATCATATATAAAAGTATTACCAGTTACTACATAGCCACCTCCAGCAAAAGTTGCAGAAGCGGTTAATGTGCTCGATAAATTTATTACATCATTGTTAGCAATGTATAAACTGTTTGCTCCACGAGCACCAGAAAAAATTAATGAAGTATAATCGCCTGGCACTACAAACTGATCGGCACTGGTTGCTGCATATTCAACGGTAAAGCTCCAAGTAAAATTAGATGGTAATGGTTGATTACTGGTATTAGAAGTTTTTAATCTTCCGGTACCAACCGTTGAAGTTATTCCTGTAATTAAAAAAGATTGAACATCTAAAATATTATTACTTGCAATGTTTAAAACACCATCCATGGTTATAGCAGCAGCAGCCGTTTTAGTACCAGAACCTGCAATTGACAAACCTTTGTAATTACCTGCTACCACTGTTTGCGAAGCACCGTTGTATAAAACTGTAAATGCCCATGTAACGTTTGATGGTATTGGGTTTGCAGATGTATTATCTGTTCTTAATATACCCGTACCAGAAGTACTACCTACGCTTTGAAGTAAAAATGTACCGAGGGTAAATGTTCTTCCAGAGTTAATATTTAAATTATCAGATACACTAATATTGCCACGTGCAGTTTTTGTACTCGAACCAGTTATTGTTAAATTACTGTAGCTTCCTGCTACTATACTTTGTCCACTTCCATTGGCATCTACCGTAAACGACCAAGTTAAATTTGCAGGTAATGGAGTAGTACCGGTATTTGTATATCGTAGAATTCCTGTACCAGAAGTGCTAAAGCTTCCAGCCATTGCATTGGTGCTCATACTTAAAATAACACCGCTGTTAATTTGCAAACTACCATTGATGGTAAGTGCAGAGGCATTTTTAGTTCCAGTACCCGATGCAATTAAATTTACATAATCTGTACGTGCAGAAATACTTTGTGTAGAACTTGAGTTGTATTCTATGGTAGAATTTGCACCTAGTGTAATGCTTGGTGTATTATTACTTTTTAAAGTAGTAGAGGTAGAGCCGGAGAAACCGTTGGTATTACTCGTATATAAATGTCCGTTTATATTGATGGCTGATGAAGCAGCATTTGCTGTAATAGTAAATGCCATACAATTTAATTGCACATTATTATCGAGCGTTAAACTAGATGCGTTTGCATTTGCAAAAACTATATTTCCTAATAAAGTTTTTACACCTGTATTAGAAAAAGTTACATTGGCATAATTTGCAGATTTTACACTTTGATTTGCTCCGTTATAATTAATAGTACCAGTACCTGCCGTAAGTGTTCCTGTGTTAGCGTAATTTCCAGCAATGTTTAAGGTGCCGCTTGTAATAACCAAATTACCTGTACCAGTTATGTTTCCTAATACATTTAAAGTATTGGTGTTTAAACTAAATATGGAGGCCGTTGCTATTTCAAAATTTGCAACGGTTTTGTTATTTAAAGATGCTGTAGAATTGGAAGCATGTTTGTATGTAGAGCCTTCGTTTAAAGTTAATACATTTACTCCCGAAAAATAATCTAAGCCTACTTGATCCTCTAATGTTGCACCCGATTCGAATATTACAGAATTAGCAACTGTATTACCAAATGCATTCCCAAACAAACCTGTTCCTCCTGTAAATATAGCACCCGATTTAAATTTTATTGCATTTTCATCTACTGCACTAATAACATGATTTTTACCAGAGTAATTTATATTGCCAGCTATTCCTGCTGTACTCCCTGTAGGTATTTCTACAGAAAAAGTATTTCCGGTACTTGTAACATTTAATGTGGAACCCGCTTCAATTTCAAAATCATCGCCGGTACCATTACCTACTGTTAAAGTTGCTGAGGCATTGCTCAAACTACTGGTGTTAATATTTACAGTTGTATTATTTCTGATTACAATTCTTTTTGCAGTTTCTGTTGGTATGTTTAAAGGTGTAACACTACCTCCTTTAGAAAAAACCAACACATCATTAGTTGAAGGGCTTGTTCTATAAGGTTCCCAAGCACTTGAGTTTTGCCAATTATCACTAAAATCTCCAATGGTACTGGTGTTTCGCCAAGTAAATACTCGTAACACAGTAAAGTTATTTCCTGTTATGCTAAAATCATTTACCATGTCGGCATTAGTAGTTACCACATTGGTATAAGGTACTCCACAATTGCCGTTACACGACATGGAGAATTGTATAGATGAAGGCGGACTTCCTCCATTATTATTGGCATTGTCTAATGTTAAAAAGAAATTTGCGGTAGCATTATCAATTAAAGTATTAATGTTTTCTATAAAAATCCAACTTCCGTTTAATGAAAACGTAAGGCCATTCATCACTGTATTATCACCCGTTGTACTAAAATCATTATCTACAGATTTTATAAGTTTTAAGTTAGTGAAATTACCTTGGCTGTTTGTATTTGTGTTCTGAATTTTTACATCCTCTAATGTAATTGCACCAATGGCAGTTGCCGAAAATCCGAAAACTGGAACATCTGTTAAACCCTCTTCTAAATCTCCATTGTACACGCCGTTTGTAAGAAGGCCAATGCTTAATGATTTAGAAAACAAACCGGCATTATCAAATTTAAATCTGTTGGCTGAAGTTTCATTTGCATGTAAAAGCATATATATATCTGAGTTGCCGCTGTTAAAAACATCGGTAGCCCAACCAGACCAGCGTATAGTAGTAGCTTCTGCAGAACCTGCATCTACATAAAAATCCCAATACCCATCGTACCTACGCACTACTTTAATTGAGTAGGTTGTGTTTAATGATATTGCATAGGTAGTAATATCCCAAGTGCTATTATTTTTCTTTCTTGCAAATTTTAAATTGCCAGCAGAATGCGAAATATAAAAACCATCGCATGAAGTTGCATTGGTAGAATTAGCGGCTATCCAAAAACGCCAATGGTTCGTACCAGAATTTATCGCTCCGCCATAGGCTAACTCGTCGGGGTTACTATTTGTATTTGCACGATAAAGTAAATTCCAAGTATAATTTGCAGCCGTTAAATTAGTATTATTGGCATACAGTGTGTGTATAAATGAAGGTGTATTCCCTGTGTTTGTAATTAAAGAATGGGAGCCTTGCAAGGCACTGGAATTGGATACTGTAAATGCAGAAGTGTTATTTGCCCAAGTAGGATTAGATGTTATATTTCCATCATCAAACCCATCACTTACAATGGTAACTTGAGCTACTGTATCCGTATAAACGGTTAATAATAAAAACGAAAGAAGTATTACTACTTTATTCGATACTTTAGAGAGCTTCATTTTTCTGTTTTCTGTAAATAATTTATTCCAATTACGTTACTTCCTACAGTTTAGTTTTTTATTGTATCAATAATAGTTATTGAAGGGATGTAAATATAGGCATTTTTTATGTAAATATAGCAATAACTACAAGTTAAATCATTGAATATCTGCAAATAATCATTCATTATTTACAATAAATGATAAAACGTGTAACAATCCAGAAAGGCGAATAAAGTGTTTGTTTTATTTTAATTAATTTGCAATTTATCAAACACAACTATTTATTTAACCCCAAAAATTAAACATTATAGCTACTAAATTATGACTCATAAGCACTTAAAACACATAATAGCTTTATTTCTATTAATTCCAACATTACTATTTGCACAGAAGAAAGGCATCACTCATGAAGAGATGATATCCATGAAGCGCATAGGTATGGCTAAAGTTTCACCGAATGGAAAGTGGACAATTTTTAGTGTAACGAATCCTAGTTATGATGAAAAAGAGGTAACAACAGATTTGTGGATTGCTGCTACAGATGCTAGCACAAAACCAAGAAAACTAACCAATAGTAAAGGTTCTGAAGGTGGATATGCTTGGAGTCCGGATAGTAAAACTATCGCTTTCTCGGCTAAAAGAGAAGGAGACGAAGTTGGGCAAATTTATTTATTAAATATTGTGGATGGAGGAGAAGCACAACGTTTCAGTAATTTATCTACCGGTGCAAGCTCTCCTCAATGGAGCCCTGATGGTAGCATGATAGCGTTCACAAGCAGAGTATATGTTGGTGCTTATAACGATAGTACCAATAAAAAAATAACAGAAGAAAAAAAGAAACTAAAATATAAAGCCCGTGTGTATACAAGTTTCCCGATTCGTAACTGGGATTCTTGGATTGATGAAAAACAAACACATTTGTTCGTTCAAAAATTAAATGAAGGGGAAGAAGCAATAGATTTGTTTTCTAAGATGACGATGGCAAGTAAGCAAGGATTCCAATTTAATGGAGATGCTTGTTTTTCTGCCGATGGCAAAGAGTTAGTGTTAAGTGCAACAACAGAACAAAATGCATCAGCATATAAAGACGTGGTATATAATTTATATCGAATATCTACGGTACCAGCAGAAGCAAATCAACTTACTAATGATGGATTCGAATATGGAAATCCAACTGTTACAGAAGATGGTAAATATTTAGTGTGTTTGGCAAGTGCGGCAAATAATAACAAAGTATTTAATCTTGCTAAGATTATTCGATTTGACTATCCTTCTATGCAAAACAAAACGATACTAGCTAGTGGTTTAGATCGTAACATCAATAATTTTGAGCTAGTAGGTAGTACTATGTATTTAAGCATAGAAGACCAAGGAAAAGACAAACTCATAAAAATAAATATTGCTAATGGTGGAGTAGAAAACATTACTACAAACACGAAGGGTTGTTATACAAACATTAGTGTTTCTAATGGAAACAATCCTATCATTATTAGTAATTATGAAGCGGCTAATGCACCATCAGAAATAATAAAAATAAATGGAAGTACACATTCATATCTAACAAACTTAAATAAAGAACGCTTAGATAAGTTAGACTTAGCAGAAGTAGAAGAAATTTGGTTTACAAGTAAGTCTGGTAAAAAAATAAGAAGTTTACTCGTGCGCCCTGCAGGATTTGATGCAGAAAAAAAATATCCATTATTTGTGGTAATGCATGGTGGACCTGCGGGTTCATGGAAAGATAATTGGAGTTATCGTTGGAACTATCATTTACTTGCATCTCCTGGTTATGTATTATTATTAACAGATTATACTGGATCTACAGGGTATGGTGAAAAATTTTCTCAAGACATACAATACGATCCATTTAAAGGACCAGGAAATGAAATAAATGAAGCGGCGAAAGATGCGATCAAAAGATTTTCATTTATTGATGGAAGTTTGCAAGCAGCAGGCGGTGCAAGTTATGGAGGACATTTAGCAAATTGGATGCAAGCTACCACTACCCATTATAAGTGTTTAATATCTCATGCTGGTTTAATTAATTCTGAATCGCAATGGGGAACTAGTGATGCCATTTATGGTAGAGAAGTAATGAATGGTGGAACGCCTTGGATGCAAACTAAAAGTTGGAAAGAACAAAACCCAATTCGGTATGCAAACAAATTTAAAACGCCTATGTTAGTTACCGTTGGCGAACAAGATTTTAGAGTGCCTTTAAATAATTCTATCGAAAATTGGAATACCTTACAACGTTTAAAAATTCCGTCGAAATTAATTGTGTTTCCGGAAGAAAACCATTGGATTTTAAAACCAGAGAACAGTAAGTTTTTTTATGCGGAAGTGCATGCTTGGTTAAAAACATATTTAGGGAAATAATAATCAGCAAAAAACAATTGGTTTATAAATTAGAATGAATCTAATATGAATACATGGAAAGTATTGGTAAATTTGCATTCAATACTTATTCTAATTTATACCCATTAAAATGAACTGTCCAAACTGTAACTCAGAATTAACTTACGAAAACCAAGGTCAAATGGTGTGCACTCAATGTTTCCACGAGTGGTTGCCAACAGAAGAATTAGTAGCAGTAGAAGCAACTAATAAATTTCTGGATTCCAACGGTAATGAGTTACATGATGGAGACTCTGTAATAGTAATAAAAGACTTACCCGTAAAAGGCGCACCAAAACCATTAAAAGCAGGAACAAAAGTTAAAAACATTAGACTTACCGATTCTAATGATGGACATAATATTTCTTGCAAAATAGATGGCTTTGGTTCTATGGCCTTAAAATCTGAATACGTTAGAAAAGCTTAACAAGCCCCTAGCCAATACAGTACGCAAGATGCCAATATGCTGCCAAGGATATGATATAAACCGTCGGTAATAAATGCATTTCTTGGTTTCATTAAATACATATAGGTCATCCAAATACTTAATGCACCAACGCCACCTATAAGCAAGCCAATTTTAACGCAATGCATTATTCCCATTGCATGGCAAGACTCGCCTGTTGCACATGAGAGCATACAAACTTTTGCTATTATAGTAGCAATCATCACAGTAAATAAGAAGGCGGTGCCCATCAATTTCGCCATGTTTACCTCTTTCATTTTCTCTGGATCAATTTCCAAGCCATGTGCTTTGGCCCAAATTGTTCCAAATACTTTGGGGTTAAACCAAATTGCACCTAGTGCAAAATAGGCAGTGGCAGCTAATAATATTTGCCACCAAATGTGTAAGATTGAATTCATAGTGTTTTGATTTTTGTAGTTAATTGAATCTACTAACAAAATTCTTAAAATGAAAATAAAATTAGTGCATAATAACTAATTTGATTTTTTGATTAAGCGAATTTTGTATAACTCATCATTAGATTTTAGTTCTAAAATATACACGCCATCTTCAAAATTACTTAAATCAATTTTACGATCGCTGCTATTCGATTTTGTAAAAATTAATCGACCTAAACAATCAAATACTTTTAGATCAACTAAAGAAGTAGGATCAAACTTGATGGTATAAATTCCTCCACTGGGGTTGGGATATATGGAGAATGATGGATTGGTCTTTGTTTCCTCTACATTTACGATTAACACATTTATACATTCTGATGTATCTATGCAGGATCCTGTACTTGCAATTAATGCATAGTTTCCGGTTTCAGTTGGAGTAAAACTAAAACCATTTTCATTCGGGATGAGTTGCTTGGTGTCGCAATTATACCAGCTGTAATTTTCGGAAGTGGTATCTGCTGCATAAATACTTTGTGCATTTAATTGCACTGTTGCATTTACTATTGGCAATGGGTTTGCGTTTGGTGTTCCAAAAATTCGTAAGTTAAATAACCGATACAAACGTTCGTCGCTTACTGGAGAGTAATCGTTATCATTCCATACTTGTTGTATGCCTCCTTTCAATTTCATCCACACTAAATTATTACACCTATCATGCCAATACACTCCTCCACCTTTTGCAGCTAATACTTCTTCATAAGAATTAACTTCAGTATATACTTGTTTTATATCTGTTGCTGATGCTGGATTAGGAATCCATTGTTCATGCGCTGTACTCATAAAATTAGGGAAGCTCGATGTATAAACTTGTGATACTAAATATGCACCCGAGTATTCTACCGCTAATACAACTGTATCGTTCGTTGTTAACATATTTTCTACGGTCATGGCTACATCTCTTACCGTATCGATGCCTGGAAACTCTAGTATATATTGGCCTGTATGGTGGGTTGAGAAATGTCGCATATGATCCAATAAATTTCCTTGTATTGCATTGGTAATATTCCAATTGCCAACAGTTTCTTTCTTTTCATTTACTCTTCGCACATTTATTTCCATAAAATCTTCGTAAGGTAAATTTGATCTGTTCAAAATAAAATCGTTGAAACCGTAAAAAGGGCCGTTTACAAATACACCTCCAGAGGTATCGCCTTGCGGACCAAAAGTTAGATTTTGATTATACGTAAAGAAAGGATCGTTATACACAAAATATTTTCCAGCATTTTGTGCACCCCAAGTACCATGCGGGTCTAACATTGCACTTGCCAAAGCAAAGTATGGAAATATGGCTTTTAATTTTACTCCTGGATGTGAGTTTATGAGTAAATTATTGGTATTACGAATGTGCCCTTTTTCTACTGGGCGTATGTAATAATCTTCTGTTGCAAAAGCACCGCTGCGTGTTTCAAAAACTGCAGGAAAATTTACAACAATGTTGTTTTTTATATCGAAAGCACTGTGGTAGGTTGCAAATGCTGCTGGGGTTTGGTTTCCACCTTGTACGTCATTAAATTGAGGTCGGTCTGTATTATTTAGTTGATAGTTTAAACTTGTACCAATAACTAAACTTCGTTCTATAATTCCATCGTCACCAGAGCCCGCAAAAAATCTCCCGCAATTATCTGCAGATATTACTTCAAAATTATTTGCCCATGCACCTCTGTCCCAAATTCCATTCGAACCATTTTTCCAGGTTTTATATGCCTTTAGAGTAAAGCGTTCTAATGTTCCCGAATTCCATGTTACATCTCTTCCGTTCGAGGTCGATTGATATTGAAATGGCATTACATTTCCGTCGTTATCACTCTCCACAAAATCTAACATAATACCTTCTTTTGCATTAGAAAAAGCGGTGTTGTTTTCAAACACTCCAAATCTTAATCGACTTGGATTTAATAGCAATCCATCGGAGTGCAATACACTGCTACTTTCGCCCCAAGGCTGACGTGGAAATGCTAACCAAAAACCGTTTGTTCCGCAATCTGCTGCTATATTATTGATGATGGTATTGTCTGGGTTACTTATCCAAAATCCAGAAGAACCACGTTCACTTACTTCGTGTAATTTTAATCCGGGTAAAGGTGGGTTACGAACAAACATTACAATGTTGCCGTCTATTATATTTCTTCGCTCTACAGCATCCTCCGTAAAAATTCCATGCCCCAACACATCATACACCACATTATTTTGTACCGTTACACCATTTGTTCCATGTATTACAATTCCTCTGTTTCTGGAACTGTTAATAGTAGAATTTCTGATGTATTGCCCAGTTGCATCTGCTAGTGTTTGAGTACCGCTATAACTTAACATATGCCAATGAAAGGGATATCTTCCTAGTCGTCCGCGTTGCCCTGCTCTTCTAATTTCTACACCTTGTACATGTGCAGTGGCATTGGTACCCATCAACATTATATGAACACCGAAACCAAAATTATTCCATAATACATCATTCGCAGATTGTATTACTATAGTTCGAGTAAGATTTGCAATTATTGCACGTTCATCTAAAACCCTTGGTGTAATTTTATTTGCAGAGTCGGCAATGGGTGGATTTACCAAATCACCTGGTGTAAGACTTAATCCATTAGCAGTAACATATTGTAAACGCCCCCAACGTGCAGCATTTAAGCCATTCGCAATACCAATGGTTAGACCGTTTTTACTCGTTAGCGAAGTTCGTTGTGTAATAGAGTTCCCGTTAGCTGCTGCAAAATAATCGGTTGGTGATATAATTAGTTGATCGTTCAAATTCCAATCAATTGTATCTGCCAATGTTAAGCTTACACTACCTGCAAATGCGTTGTTATTTAATTTTGTATAATGATGATTAGAAACTGCACCGTGTAATTCTAATTTACCACCCATTACCATAATTCCACGTGTGCCCATGCTCATAATACTCTCATTCATATCATCGGCTGTTAAAGTAATTACAGCTTTGTGCGTAAAAGGATTTTGAGCTGTTCCTATTTGCAATTCGCCGTGCACCACAATCCACGAGGCTGTTAACTCTAAGTTTTGCCGAGCGAAAATTAATACACCATTTATGGTTATTCCTGCAAGTGCTGGCGGATTTTCGTCTAAAATAATGGTATCGTTAGTAGGAATGCTTACACTAGAATTTACTCCAGGTTTTATTCCTCCCCATGTGTTGGGGTTCGACCATAATTTCTGTTCAGCAAGTGCATCAATATTGATAAAAAATAAAAATGCAAGCACGCATAGTATTGTTTTCATAGCATTGGTAGATGTTTTGAAATACGAAAATACAAATTATTGAAATACAAATTAAGCATTAACATAATTTAACTTTTCATTAACAAAAGAAGCATGTTTACTAGTGTAGTATTGCGGTGTTAATAATCAAGATATGAAAAGAGCGCTACTAATTATGCTTTGTTTAACTATGAGCAACTTCTTGAACATAGAAGTATTTGCAGGAAATATAAACACTTTAAAAAGATGTTGGCAGAAACAAGCTAAATCCTTTGTAAATACATACCATCAATTAAACTACACAGAAATAAGTAAAGAGTTTTACCATAGCAATTCTCCATGGAAAGAGTTAATAGAAAATAAAAATGGGAGTTTTATTTACTCAACAAAAAGTTTTTCAAAAACAGATACCTTAATAAAAAAACCAAAAATCTATACTTCTGAAAAACATTTTAAAGACTATAGATTATTAAGCAAAGACTACTATGAAAGTACACTAACAAGTACAACCGAGAAAAACAATGCTAATGCTTTGTTTGAAACATTGCGTTATACTCCATTGATGATGTTGAATTATTTTTTTGAACATCAAAAATCCTCAATGGAAATTATTAATAAGGATACAATTATCTATGAATTGCATATCAATGAAAATCTTGTAAAGCTATTTATAAAAAAAGATGAACTTAGTATTCATAAAATTACAAATAAACATTTCGATGAACTTTATGGTGATATTGAAGATGTGTACTATTATGAAAATTATAAGAATTCAAATTCTATTTCACATCCAAGTTTTATAAGAGTTCATAAACTTAATGGCTTACTGAAAGATGAAATAGAAATTACCAACATAAAAAAAATTACTATTCCTGAAATATTAAAAAAAGATTTTAAATCCTTAGAAATTAAAAAAGATACTACAGCAGTTGTAAATATTGCGGTAGAAAAATTCGATGAGCATATTTATTTTATAAATCTACATCACTTAGACACGAAAATTATGCTTGTAGAGTTTACAGATTTTGCATTGATTGCTGATGCTCCATTTAATAGTATACATGGTGAACTAATAATGAAAGAAGTTAGAAAAATAATTGGAGAAAAACCCATTCGATATTTTAGTTACGGACATTTTCATAATTATTATGCAGGAGGCTTAAGAGTATTTGTGCATAAGGGCGGTACCATACTACATGGTGAAGGCAGCGGAAATTATCTGCAATACATTGTAAATTCTAAACATACTTTAAAGCCCGACAGTTTAGAATTAGTGCCAAGTCCTCTAAAATCAATTGAAATTAAAGACAGTTTAATAATTAAAGATGCTGGTATGGAACTTTGTATCTATAAAATAGGTATAGAATCTGAACACACCATAGATTATTTAATTTATTATTTCCCAAAACACAAATTGCTTTTTGAAGATGATTTGGTATGGATAAAAAAATCGGGACCAATTGGTAAAGCAAGTAAAAGACAAGCTGGTTTATACAAGGCTATTGTAAAACGAAATTTAGCGGTAGATACCATTATTCAATCTTGGCCATTAAAAGAGTATGATGTTAAAACCAACATCCCGTTCCATGAATTAAAAACCTCCGTTGTTTCTATTGAATAACCATTAATCAGTATTTAATTAGCTCGCTTTTCGCTAATTAGTTAGTTTGCTAATTCGCTATTTCGTTTACATTTTAATTTTACCGATGCGTTCTATCGACTTCATTAATTGCTCATGACTTAATGCTGCGCTATCCATTTGGAAAGTAAAACGATCTATGCCACCCAGAGCTTCGCTGTGACGTAATAATTTTTCGGCAACATCATCAATTCCTCCAACTACTAATGCTCCGCGTGTACCGGTTTGCGAATCGAAATGCGGACGTGTAACCGGTGGCCAACCGCGCTCTTTACCAATTTTTGTAAAAGCTTCGGCATAACCTGGGTAAAATTCTTCAATTGCTTTTTCGCGGCTCTCCCCTACATAGCCTAAAGAGTGTAAGCCAACTTTTAATTCACTCAATGCATATCCTGCTTTTACTCCTGCTTCTCTGTACAAATCAATTAATGGGCGGAATCGATGTGTTTCACCACCAATAATAGCAACCATTAAAGGCAAGCCTAATTTACCTGCACGTATAAAAGATGCGGGTGTACCACCAACGCCTAACCAAATAGGAATGCGATCTTGCAAAGGACGCGGATAAATGGAAACATCATTTAAGGGTGCTCGGAATTTACCAGACCATGTAATGGTTTCATCGTCGCGTATTTGTAACAACAAGTCTAATTTCTCCGAAAACAACGCATCGTAATCGTGTAAGTTATATCCGAACAATGGGAAAGCTTCGGTAAAGGATCCTCTACCTACAACTATCTCGGCTCTTCCTTTCGATATTAAATCTAAGGTTGCAAAATTTTGAAATACTCTTACCGGATCTGCAGCACTTAACACCGTTACTGCACTACCTAATTTTATTTTCTTTGTTCTCGCTGCTGCTGCTGCTAAAATAATGGTAGTAGCCGAATCTAAAAATTCTCTACGATGATGCTCGCCGATTCCAAAAAAATCTAATCCAGATTTATCGGCATGCTCTATACGTTCTAACAATAATTCTAATGCCAAATCACTTGCTATTGGCAAACCATCGTTTCCAATTGCTGATGCAAAACTATCTATACCTAACTCCATATTGAATTTTGAATTATGAATGATGAATTATGAATGAAGGGTCATTCATAATTCATCATTCATAATTTATAATTTATTTAACGTTTCCGCCGTTTGAAATGTTTTCTGTTGGGCTTACAAAGGCTAATTTACCATCGGCATTTTCGGCCATCAGTATCATGCCTTGTGAGGTAATTCCTTTAATATCTCTTGGGGCAAGGTTTACTAATATGCTTACTTGTTTACCAATTATTAGTTCGGGTTCGTAATATTCTGCAATACCAGAAACTACTGTGCGCACATCTATGCCTGTATCAATTTTTAACTTCAACAGCTTTTTTGTTTTCGCTACTTTCTCTGCTTCTAAAATGGTACCCACACGAATATCCATTTTACTAAAGTCATCAAAGCTTATGTTTTCTTTTGCGGGTTCTACAACTGCATTCATCAATTCGTTTTCTTTTTTTGATGCTTCTAATTTCAATAATTGTTTTTCAATTACATCGTCTTCAATCTTATCAAATAATAAACTAGCTGTTCCTAATTGATGATTATTTGCTAAAATATTTTCATTACCTGCTTCGCTCCATAAATGTGAATCTAAATTCAACATCGATTTTAATTTGTTAGCCGTATGTGGTAAGAAAGGTTCTGCTAAAATGGCAAGGTTGGCTGCAATCTGTAAACCTATGTTTAAAATAGTTTTTACACGTTGCTCATCTTCTTTAATAACTTTCCATGGTTCGGTATCTGCCAAGTATTTATTACCCAAACGAGCTAAGTTCATAAACTCTTGCAAACCTTCTCTAAACCTAAACTGCTCTAAAGAATTTGAAATAATTGCTGGATATTTTTTCAGTTCTGCAATTACTTCTTCATCATAAGAAGTTAAATTATTTCGCTCCATCACTTTGCCATCAAAATATTTCTGACTTAGTACCAATACTCTGTTTACAAAATTTCCGAAGATGGCAACAAGTTCATTGTTATTTCTTGCCTGAAAATCTTTCCAAGTAAAATCGTTGTCTTTTGATTCTGGTGCATTTGCGCAAAGCACATAACGCAATACGTCTTGTTTATCTTTAAATTCTTCTAAATATTCGTGCAACCAAACAGCCCAGTTTCTAGAAGTAGAAATTTTGTCGCCTTCTAAATTTAAAAACTCATTAGCAGGTACATTGTCTGGTAAAATATAATCGCCGTGTGCCATTAAAATAGCCGGGAAAATAATGCAATGAAAAACAATGTTGTCTTTCCCTATAAAATGTATTAAGCGTGTATCTTCAGACTTCCAATATTTTTCCCAATCGGGTGTTAATTCTTTGGTTGCCGATATGTAACCGATAGGCGCATCGAACCAAACGTATAATACTTTTCCTGCTGCATCTTTTAAGGGAACTTTTACACCCCAATCTAAATCGCGTGTCATTGCACGTGGTTGTAAACCTTGGTTCAACCAAGATTTGCATTGGCCAAGTACATTCGATTTCCAATCGTTGTGTTCATTAATATAATTTTCAATATTTTCTTGAAAACGATCTAAAGGTAAAAACCAATTCTTAGTGGTTTTCATTACAGGTACCGAACCCGATAAAGTTGATTTAGGATTTATTAAATCGGTTGGGTTTAAAGTTGAGCCGCATTTCTCACACTGATCGCCGTAGGCATTTTCGTTTCCGCAATTAGGGCAAGTACCGGTAATGTATCTATCTGCTAAAAACTGATTGGCTTCTGCATCGTAATATTGTTCGGTAGTTTCTTCTTTGAACATCCCTTTCTCATACAAGTTTGTAAAAAACTCCGAAGCGGTTTCGTGGTGAGTTGGAGAAGATGTTCTCGAATAAATATCGAAGGAAATGCCAAACTCTTTAAAAGAGTCGCCCATCATTTTATGGTACTTATCTATTACTTGTTGAGGAGTAATACCTTCTTTTTTTGCTTTTATAGTAATGGCCACCCCGTGTTCATCAGAACCACAAATAAATTTCACATCTTTAGCATTGGCACGCAAATACCTCACATATATATCCGAAGGGATGTAACAACCTGCTAAATGGCCAATGTGTACCGGACCATTTGCATAAGGTAAGGCTGCTGTAACCGTAAATCTTTTAAAACTCTTTTCCAAATCCTTAAATAATGATAATTTGCCAAAGATAATGCTTTCTGAACAATGCGCATTCCTACTTACCTTAAAAAAGGCGATACTATTGGTATTTTAAGTACCGCCAGAAAAATTACCGAAGAGCAATTGCACTTCGCTGTCCAACTTTTACACTCTTGGGGGTTCCAAACTCGCTTAGGTAAAAGCATTGGTGCTGAGGAACATCAGTTTGCTGGAGCCGATGATATTCGTGCAACTAATTTGCAAGAGTTTATAGACGACCCTAGCATAGATGCCATACTTTGCGCACGCGGTGGCTACGGAACTATGCGTATTATTGATGAAGTTGATTTCAGCAAATTTGTGCAAAATCCTAAATGGATTTGTGGTTTTTCTGATGTTACTGTTTTGCATGAGCATTTACAAAGCCTCGGCATTGCGAGTTTACATACTGCTATGCCTTCGCTTTTTCCGAATACAATGGATCACCCCACTTTACATTCCATCGAAAAAGCATTAAAAGGTGAAGCATTGGAGTATCATTGGAAAGCAAGCCCACATAACCTCCATCCACAAAATATAAAGGCAGAAGTAGTTGGTGGAAATCTATCTTTAGTATATGCCTTGCAAGGAAGCGTTTCGGATTTAAATACGGATGGTAAAATTTTGTTCTTAGAAGATCTCGACGAATATTATTACCATGTTGA
Organism: Sphingobacterium thalpophilum; assembly: GCA_943371425.1. GTDB lineage: Bacteria > Bacteroidota > Bacteroidia > Sphingobacteriales > Sphingobacteriaceae > CAJBVG01. The sequence continues at coordinate 80,539 of CALRUR010000009.1, read as the reverse complement.
TAGGATGATGTGTAGTTTGGATCGTGCTGGTAAATTGAAAAATCTGAAGGGATTACTAATTGGTGGCATGACTGAGATGAAAGACAACTCCATACCATTTGGTATGCAAACCGAAGAAATAATTTTACACTACTCAAAGAAATATAACTACCCTGTGTTCTTCGATTTTCCGTGTGGGCATATAGAACATAATTATGCGGTAAAGATGGGAGTGGAAGCGAGTGTGGAAGTAGGGGGTGATGGAGTTTGGTTTAGGCAGTGAAATAAGGGGGTCACAAAGTACGCGAAGTACGCACAATGGAACACAAAGAAAAACATTGTGAAGCTTTGTGCGTACTTTGTGACCTAATATTTAATATACCTTAGCCCCGAACAATGATCCCTCTCCGCTCCAGTTACACTTGCCAAACAATTATTCTCTCCCCTACTTTTTAGTACTCCAAGAAATGCAAAAATAATTGCTTCTTTAAATTCGATGATTTCATTTTTTGGTATTACAATTTCTGCTTTGCAAAAATGACTTAATCTTTTAATTAAATATTGATGGTAGGCTCCGCCACCGGTTACAAGTATTTTAGCATGTTCTGTTTTTATCTCTTTGTTGATGTCTGAACTTATTTGCATGGCTATGTGTTCGCAGTAAGTATGCAATTTATCTTCAACAGAAATATCAAAAGAATCTAGTAATGGAATAACGGTAGTATACACCCATTCTTTACCCAAAGATTTAGGTGCAGTTTGTTTATAAAAATCTAATTCGTTTAAGTTATTTAATAAAGTTGAATTTAGTTTCCCAGATGCTGCGAGTTTACCATCTTCATCAAAATTTAAATTTAATAACTCTGCATAATGATTGAGGACCATGTTTGCTGCACAAATATCGTATGCAATGCGTTGCGTATTTTTTTCGAAAGATACATTGGCAATGCCTCCAATATTTAAACAGAAATCGTATTCAGCAAATAAATATTTATCGCCAATGGGTACAAGAGGTGCACCTTGGCCGCCCAATGCTAAGTCTTGTTTTCTGAAATCGCAAATTACTTCTACTCCACAATTCGCCGCTATAATTTGACCTGCGCCAATTTGTAAACTTAATTTTTTTTCGGGCTGATGAAAAATGGTATGCCCATGCGAAGAAATTAAATCTACTTTATCAATAGAAAACTCTTTTCTAAATTCATTAACGCACAACGAAAAATATTCAGCCAATTCGATATCTAATAATTGTATGCCCAGTGCATCTAATTGCATTGCATTGTTTAATTTATTTTTCCACTCGTTTGTATAATGTATGGCTTTAGATTGAAGAAGTTTGAAAGACCATTTATTGTTATCAAAACAAAATTCTGTATAAGCGATATCGAGTCCATCTAAGGATGTGCCAGACATAAGGCCTATTACGTAGTATGATTGCATTTTTAAAGTTAAAAAAACTTTTATTCTTTTTTGCGAACTTTGCGAATACTTAGCGTGCTTTGCGTTTAAATAAAAAATCGTTCACGCAAAAAACGCTAAGTATTCGCAAAGTTCGCAAAACAAAAAAGGCCGAAGATTTCTCTTCAGCCTTTCCTTTAAAATGTATTAACAATTATTGCTTTACAATTTTTTGTACGCTAACATTGTTTCCTTCTCTTACTTCTACCATGTACACACCTTGTGCTTGGTTTGATAAGTCGAATGAAGTATATAATAATGATTGTGTGTTGTATTCTTTTTCGAATACTACGCGACCAGTTACATCCATAACTTTAATAGCAGAAGCACCGTTAACATTTGCTCTTACATAAAAAGTTCCGTTTGATGGGTTTGGATATACTTGGAAGTTCTCTACTTTATTATTATTTACACCTGAAACTACACGAACTGAACCCCATTTAAATATACCACCACCAGTTGTAGTAGACCAAAATCCACCAGACCAACCGTTGTTGATATCAGCAAATGTACAAGCAGTGTGTTGTACTTGATCAATGTTTGTCCAAGTTAAACCACCATCTTCAGAATATGCCGAACCTACTGCACCTGCATTAGCATTTGCTGCAGTTAAGAAATAGGTATTTGCAGTTCCTGGTACATAAGCAATATTGCTGAATAAAATTAAATCACCAGCAGTATCAATACCGGTAGAATTCCAATTTAAACCACCATCTAACGTAAACATTAAAGTTGATGACACAGAATCTGTGTTATTCAAAATTGCTGTCATTTCATTTTTGTTTTTAGCCGTAATACTAGGGATAGCTGTGTTAATAACACCTGCTAATGGCGTAACGCCTAATTTCCAAGTATAACCCATATCGTTACTAACAAGTACATTACCAAAGTTAGTTGGGTATACAATTGTACTATCAATTGCAGTAAAATAACCAACTGTTCCGTATTCTCCAGAAACTGGTGTTAAAGGAATGTTAGCACTTGGTACACGTGTCCATGTAGCGCCATTGTTGTTAGTAGTATACAATTCGAAATAACCAGCTTCTGGATCGCCTAAAGCAACACCATTTTTAGCATCGAAGAAATGTACTACGTTAATAAATGAAGATGAGTTGTTTGTGAACGCACCTGCACTAACCTTTGTCCAAGTTGTTCCACCATTTGTGGTTTTATATACACCTTGTGCTGCAGCTGTTGCAGTGGTTGGGTATAATGATGCATAAGCAGTATCATAATCAATTGGCGAAATATTTGCTAAACCGAAAGTTGCTGTTAATCCAGCACCTGTGTTATTTGGAATAACTGCTGAAGTCCATTTTGCTCCACCATCTTTGGTTCTAGTGTAATTACGAATTGGTGCAGTTCCTCCTGCTCCATCATATGCAGTTGCCCAAACTACGTTCGAGTCTACAACTGCAAATTCATTAATACCTCTAGATGCAACCGTAAAAGCAGCATTTTGTATATGCCATGCTTGTTGTGCATTTACAGATAATGTCCCGGCAACTAGTGCCATCATAAGTAAAAGTTTTCTTTTCATATCGTTTTTATTATTTATAAGCTTTATTAAGAATGCTAAATTACAAGAAAATGGCCCAAATACAATGCCAAAGACCTGAGTATTGTAACATTTCTGTAAAAATAACACTTATATAGTACTATGTATTGCATAGTATTATATAAATACACATCTTTGCATCATGATAGTTGAAAATACACAAGTTCAGATGAGAAAGGGGATTTTAGAGTACTGCATCCTCTCTATTATATCGCATGGTGAGACCTATGCCTCTGACATTATAGAAGAATTACGCAATGCTCGCTTGTTGGTGGTGGAAGGAACTTTGTATCCTTTACTTACCAGGTTAAAGAATAATGGACTCTTAAGTTATCAATGGTTAGAATCGACTAGCGGTCCGCCCAGAAAGTATTACCAATTAACTGATACTGGTAAAAATGTGCTTTCGGAACTAGAGAAAACCTGGAATGAATTGGTTTTTGCAGTGGAAGCGGTAAAAAAGAACAATACAACCAAGGAAAATACTGATACTCTAAACAACACTCAAGAATAAACCTAAAGATCATGAACAAGACCATCATTATAAATATAAGTGGCATTATCTTCCACATTGAAGAAGATGCATACGAAAAGTTAAAAGCTTACATGACCGAAGTAAAATCATACTTCATAAAATCAGAAGACAGTTTCGAGATTGTAAGTGATATTGAAAATAGAATTGCCGAATTATTTTCTGAAATTATTCAGGTAGAAGAAAAGCAAGTAATTGTGATGAACGATGTGGAGCGAATAATTCGCACCATGGGGCAAGCAAAAGATTTTGAATCGGCCATGAACGAAGAAATTGAAGAGGAAATAAATGAAACAGCAATTCCGAAAAATATAAAGAAAAGATTATACAGAAATCCGGATGATAAAATTGCAGCAGGTATTTGCTCTGGTATAGCAGCTTACTTTGATGTAGACCCTATATGGATTCGATTAGCACTCGCGCTATCTGTGGTGTTCTTTGGAACCGGTATATTTTTATACTTAATACTTTGGATAATAATGCCAGAAGCCATTACTCGTACAGAAAAATTGGCGATGCGTGGAGAAGCTCCAACTATTGAGAGCATACGCAAATCTATTGAAGAAGAAGTGGCAGGAATGAAAAGAAATTTTAATTCGGCAAGTGGTGAAATAAGAAACGTAGGTAACAACTCTGCCTTAAGAGATTTCTTTACATCTGTATTTGAATTTGCAAACAAAGCTTTTAGTTTGTTTATCAAATTAATTGGCAAAGCTGTGGGTTTGTTAATCATGTTTGTAACCGGTGCTTTTTTTATAGCCTTAACTGTAACCATACTTACTTTATTTGGAATTGTTGATGGGCAAATAGATGCCGATATCCCAATGTTTATGCTGCGTACCGACCATCAGAACGTAATGTATTTTGCTTGGTATTTTGTACTTATTGTTCCAATAATTGCAGTATTTATGGTTGGTATTAGAATAGTGTTTAATACAAATCCGTTTAACAAAGTTTCGGGATGGTCGATGCTTAGCATATGGATATTGAGTTTATTTGTAGGTGGATTTTATACAGTAGATACCCTATCAAATTTTAAAGAAGAAGGCCGCTTACAACAAAGTGTAATCTTACAAAACTCAAGTGTTAAGAAATATTATTTAATAAGTGATAATGATGAGAAATATAATTACTACGATACTTTAAAAACAAACGAGTTTGGATTGAAGGATAAAATGGTATTGAAATCTCAGGAACACAATTTCGGTTTTGATAATGTATCTATTAAAATAGAAAAGAGTTTAACAAACGAAATGCGATTGGTTACAACCTATGAAGGTAGAGGTAAAACAGAAATAGAAGCAATAAAATCTGCAGAAAGTATTCAGTATTTATTTGAGCAAAATGATTCTGTATTGGTATTCCCTAGATTTTTCAAACTTAAAAATAACAGCATTTGGAGAGCACAAGATGTAGAACTTACGTTGTATGTGCCTTATAATACTGAATTAATTATACAAGATAGAATTGACAACCTTATAAATTCCATTTACTCTGGCGATTGCGAACGAGATGAGTACGATCGTGTAAAATGGATTATGGGGAAAGATGGAATGGAATGTACTAAGAAAAGCGTAGATCAATAAATAAGAAAACTCATTGCCTTTTCTGGATTCTTAAGAATTTCTACTCGTGAGTAATTCCAAGGTTTCCAGAAGGCTTCGAGTACTTGTGCATAGGTTTTTTCTTCCCAATTCTCAAATACTTTTCGTGCTCCAATGGCCAACTCCTTATTAGTTACATACACTGTACCTTGGTGTTCGGTAAAACTAAATTCGGGTATTAAAGAAAATAAATAATTTGAATAATATACTCTCGCTGCTAATTCTTCAAACTGAATTAACTTCAGTGTGTTAGATTCTATTGTTGATAAAGTTTGTTGATGGTAGTTTTTATTATACTCTTCATCGAGTAAACAAATAATAATCCCAAGCTTATTATATCGAAAAGAAAACGTTAAGGTATTTATTTCGTTTCTGTGTTGAAATTTATCGATGCCTTCTTCTTCTTCCAAATTATAAATAAACAACGAAAAAGGTTTCGGACTTTCCCATTCAAAATTTAACAAGATAGATTGTAAAAGTTTATGCAATGTTCTGAATTTATTAATTAATACAGGCGAAATTTTAAATCCTTCTTCTTTATACTCCTCACTCTTTAACCCGTTTTTAATTTCGGCACTCACCAAGCCATATACCATTATTCCTGCCCACTGAAACCATTCTACATCACTTAATAAATTAGCATCGGCAGTTTCGAAAGCTAGTTTTGCTTTCTCTTGTAAAATTTGAACAACAGCATTTGCATTGGCACTAATACCCAATTTCAAATCGTTATAGGTACAATAACTTTCGTCGAGTAACTTAAAAGGTTTATCGTACATATCTTCTGCTTGCATTAACCATTCTGGGAATACAGATAAAGTATCAATCCCCTTAGTAACAGGTACGCCTGTTAAGAAGCACTTAGCCCCTATAAGGTCAAAACTTTTAAATGGATCGTATAAATTTGCTTCAATCATTGGCACAAAAATATTAATCATTTCCATCAATCTTATTTGTTTATATCTTTATTTAATGAAAATTGAATTTAAAGAGTACCAACTTGCTCTAAATTACCCATTTAAAATATCTGACTTTAGCAGAACGAGCACACCTTTGGTATTTGTAACCATTACAGATGATGGTATACAGGGCATTGGCGAAGCAAGTATGCCACCGTACTTAGGCGAAAGTATTGAAACAGCCTTTCAATTTCTTTCAAAAGTTAAGATTGATACATTTACCAGCATAGAAGAAATTTTAAGGTATGTTGATGGAATTGATAAAGGCAATAATGCTGCCAAAGCAGCTGTTGACATTGCTTTGCACAATTGGTATTGCCATAAAAATAACATTCCTTTATACCAATATTTTAATTCTGATGTTTCTAAAATGCCAGTCACTTCTTTTACCATTGGCATCGATACAATGGAAGTACTTATTGAAAAATTAAAAGATGCAGAACCTTTTCATCGAATTAAAATTAAACTAGGAACAGAGCAGGATAAGGAGATTGTAAATACCATTAGAAGTTTAACTGATAAAGAAATTTTAGTAGATGCCAATCGAGGTTGGAAAACAAAAGAGCATGCAGCAGAGATGATTGATTGGTTGGCTACTAAAAATTGTTTACTTATAGAACAGCCAATGCCAGTGGAACAATTGGAAGATATGCTCTGGTTAAAATCTCGTGCCGCATTACCCATTTTTGCCGACGAATCCTGCAAGCGTTTAATTGATATTGATGTGATTAAAGAAGGCTTCCATGGCATTAATATAAAACTAATGAAATCAACTGGTTTACACGAAGCACAAAAAATGATAAATCGAGCACGGGAAATTTCTTTACAAGTAATGATTGGTTGTATGAGCGAAAGCTCTTGCGGAATACTTGCTGCTGCAGCACTCGCACCGCAATGCGATTACGCGGATTTAGATAGTACTTGGATGGTGAAGAATAATCCGTTTGAGAACCCGGTGTTGAAAAACGGGCGGATAGAATTGGAATAATAGGTCACAATGGATTCAAAGTACACACTAAGTTACACGATGTTTTTCTTTGTGTTTTTTTTGTGCGTACACAGCGTCCTTTGTGACCCTCTTAAGACATTAATTCGATCAACTTAAACCCCTTCCCATGCACATTAATAATTTCAATGCGCTCATCGCTTTTTAAATACTTTCTAATTTTACTCAAGTACACATCCATGCTTCGGCCGTTGAAATAACTATCGTCGTTCCAAATTTTGAGTAAGGCTTCCTCGCGAGTGAGTATTTGATTTTTGCGTTGGCACAGTAGTTTCAACAACTCTGCTTCTTTACCCGACATTTTTAAATTTGATGCACCATCATTTAAGGTTTGGCTTAAATAATCGAATTCAAATTTACCGATGTTAAATACACGCTCTTCTATTTTCTGTTCAACTGCTTGCACTCGTTTTAAAATAGCTTGAATTCTCAACAACAATTCTTCTATACGAAAAGGTTTGGTGATATAGTCATCTGCACCTAATTGAAAGCCTTCTATTTTATCTTCCATCATACTTTTAGCCGTAGCGTATATGATAGGAATTTCTTGGTTTACGGCGCGCACTTCTTTTCCAAGTGTAAAGCCATCTTTCTTAGGCATCATTACATCAAAAATACAGAGATCGTATTTATCAGAAAAAAAAGCTTTTAATCCCTCTTCACCGTCTTTACATAATTTAACCTGGTACCCAGCCTTTATCTGCAAGTACTCTTGCAAAACCAAGCCTAAGTTCGGATCGTCTTCTACTAACAGTATAGAGGTGCTCATAATTCTTTAGGTAATAAAATACTAAACTCAGATCCTAAACCCATTTCAGATTTCACCGAAATTTTTCCACCCATTGCTTTTAATATCGAATATACATAATGCAAGCCAATACCAAAGCCTTTTACATCGTGCAAATTTCCAGTTGGCACTCTGTAAAAAGGTTCGAATATTTTTTTTACTTGATCCTTTTTCATGCCAATACCTTGGTCGCGTACTTTTAATTTCACAAAACCATTTTGCATTTCTGTTTCAATAAAAATTCGAGAATTTAAATGGCTGTATTTACTTGCATTGTCTATTAAATTCTGAACAATGTTTTTTAAATGAAAGGCATCTGCATAAACCGAATCATTTGTTGAAAGTAAGTTCAATACTATTTCTTGATTTTTATTAGCGAGTGGAAGTTCCATGTGTTTCAAAACATCATTAATTACATTGTGTAAAGAAACTGCATTCATGGCCAACTTAATTTCACCTTTATCCATTCTTGCCATATTAAGCACACGTTCTACATGTTCGCCTAAACGCAAGTTCTCATCGTATATAATACTTGCTAAACGATGTACCCTTGGTTCGTCTTTTACTACACTCGGATCTTTTAAGGCTTCAGATGCTAAGAGTATAGTAGACACTGGAGTTTTGAACTCATGTGTCATGTTATTAATAAAATCATTTTTTAGGTCCGATAATTTTTTTTGTTTTAATATGGCTTGTATGGTATAAACAAAACACGCAAGCAATACCAATAATAATAATGTGGATGATGCGAGTACAGAACCCATTTGTTCACTCAACATTTTCTGTTTATCCGGAAATGCAATATTAATATAAGGAGCTTCTTCTTTGCCAACATTTTCAAATAATACTGCCGAATAATAATCGTGTTGAGGTTCTATATCCTCCTCTATATTAGTAAAAAACACTTTATGTTGTGAATTATTTTTAATTAACAAATCAAATTCCAAGAATATTCCTCTTTTACGCAATTCTAAAACCAAAAATGAATCTATTAATTGTGGATTAATTCTTTTTTCTAGAGGTACATTCAATGCATCTAACTCTGCTGCTAAATCTTTTAAAACTTCTTCTCTCGTGTTTTTTTGTTTATCCAGAAAAGTTTTAGCGGCCTTACGTTTCGGTGTTTCATCATGATTAAATATCATAATGGGGCCCTGCAAATAAGCAGGAGGTTCTGGGGGAGCGGGCGGTGCTTCGTTATGTATGTCGCTTCGAACTATTACTCTTGTAGTGGGTCTGCTAGGTTTAGATTTTTTCTTTGAAACTTCGGGGGTGGTAAAACTAAAGTAGCTAACAATAGAATCATTTAATATGGTAAAATCTTCGGCAAGAGATTTACTGAATTTTTTAAATCCATTGCTATCCTCCCAAACCCTAACATCTGGTATATTCATTTCAAATGATTTATCATTAATAGTAAACTCAAATTCATTTGCAATTTTTTGAAGGCTATCAGCTTTTACTCTCATTCTATTTTGAGAACGTTGTAAAAATTTTTGCTTTCTCTCGAGTTCTAGTTGCTTCTTTCTCTCGATATTTTCTAAGTCTGGTATTACTCTCCCAGTTAATTCCATTACTGGTAAGTCGTTTTGTTGTTTTACATAAATTTTATTGATGCGATCAGATTTCATTTGTATAAAATCTAAGGCTTCCAGTTTCTCCACCTTTTTTACCACATCAACCAAGGCAGCATTTACATTCTGATCAAACAATTGTTGTTTTTGCACATACGAATCTTTAATCATGGCATATTGTAAACTTACAATGCCTATAAGTGCCACACTCATTAAAAACAATATGATTCTAAATTTATTCTTCGACATAACTCTACAAAAGTAAGCCAAAACTGCATCATTTCAAGTCATTTAACAGTTTTTAACATTCGTTAACCTCGCTTTAACAAATAGGGCACACAATCCAGTATACTTTTGTTTCATCAATAAAATTAAAAAATATGAAAAAGTATTTAGCAACAAGTTTAACTGTAATACTACTTGGAGTAGTAGTGGTAGTTTCGAGTTCGAACGGACAAGACAAAAAAAATAAAAAGAAAAAAGAAAATAATCCGATGATAATAAGCATGAACGGTACCGATACGGTTGTAAATGGTAAAAGCTATCGCGATTTATCTTTAGCAGAAAAAGCAGCGTTTGAAAAAAAAACTGCTGAGCTAAAAATAAATCATGAAAAAATGAGCAGAGAATTAGATCGAGAGATGAAAAAATTAAATGTTGAAATGCGTAAGTTAAATTCTGAACTAATTGTTTTGAACGATTCTATTTTGAGTGAATTTGAATTTGATGATAAGGAAGGTTCTGTAAAAGTATATAAACACAGAGCACCTATAGCGCCCAAAGCACCTCGTCATCCGAAATTTAGTGAGGCACCTCCAATGCCCGAATTACCAGAGCTTCCACATTTCAAATTTAATTTTGATGAAGATGGAAGTTTTGCATTTACAAACGACGAAGCAGAAGAAGGAATGCAGATGTTTGTGTTTAACGATGGCGATAAAAAAATGGTTGTTAAATTGATGAAGGCATCGGAGAAAGATTTGAAAAAAATTGGTGCCAAAAAAGAAGAAGAAATAAAATTGTTCCCTAATCCAGCTAAAGATCAATTGAGTTTGAACTTTAATTTCACTGAAGCCTCTCCTGTAACCATCAATATTTATGATAGAGATGGAAAATTAGTTAAGTCGGAAACTATTAAAGATTACAAGGGAGGCAACTATGATAAAACTTACAATTTGCTCGATTTTGAGAACGGTGTTTACCTAGTTGAATTTGTTCAAAAAGAGTTAAAAATTGTACGCAAACTATCGGTACAACGATAATATAAAAACCGATTATAGGTCACAAAGTACTCCAAGTACACACAAAGGAAACACATAGAAATACATCGTGTACCTTAGTGTGTACTTGGAGTACTTTGTGACCTATTTTTCAAAAATTCGTACTACCTTTGCTGCATGAATTTAAAAGAATCGCATAACTGGGTACTCATTCGCTTAACCGTTATTAGCATATTGCTAGCGGTATTTGCTTACTTAATAGATAACTATGCTTGGAACAAAGAAATGAACCCATTTTATACCCAAACTATGTGGGCTGTTACGAGTATGAATGTGGTAGCCATTTTGGTATTTCTATTACTCAGCCCTAAAACAGATTTACAAGAAGACGATTATAAAAATCAACTTTTTATTGGCAAACTATCTCGAAACATTTACCTCTTCTCGCTGTTAATGTTGCTTACTGGTTTGTTGACCTTTAGCTCTACAGCAGGAAGAGTTTCTTATTTATTTTTCCTCTTAGCATTGGTAACCATGCCTGTGGCACATATTACTTACGGAATCTGGATTCGGAAAATCGAAAGAACGACAGACCGATAATCCGAAAGACCGTTAAATCGATTTATCGGATTTTCGGCCTTTCGGGTTTTCGGTCTCTCGGGTTTTCGGAAATTACTATATTTGCAAGCAATTGAACATAAAAGATATTTTTCAACTTTACAAAACCGACGATCGCATATCTTCAATGGCTCGTGCAATTGCCTCCAAAAAAAATGCACATATACATTTGAAGGGGTTGGTGGGTTCGTCGGATGCCATGGCATCATTAGCTTTGTATTTTGTACAAAAGCAAGGGCAAGTTATTGTCCTTGCCGACCGAGAAGAAGCCGTTTACTTCCAAAATGATTTAGAAAATTTAAGTGATAAAAAAGTTTTACTTTTTCCATCCTCTTTTCGCAAAGCATTTGACATTACTAATATAGATAGGCAAGCAGTACTGCAACGGGCTGAGGTACTCAATGAGTTAAAGCACACATCAGAATTTGGGAAACTAATTGTAACCTACCCCGAAGCCATTGCCGAAAAGGTAATGGACAAAGCTGCGCTAGATGAATACACTCTTGAATTAAAAAGTGGAGAGCGTTGTTCTATTGATACCATCAACGATTTTTTATCGGAGTATGAATTTGAACGGGTTGATTTTGTATATGAGGCTGGGCAGTATTCTATACGTGGTGGTATTGTTGATATTTACTCTTACTCTAATGAAATTCCATACCGAATAGAATTCTTCGGCGACCATATAGAATCTATCAGAACATTCGACATCGAAAATCAGTTATCGATAGAAACGGTAAATGAACTTGCTATTATTCCGAATATTCAATCGTTAAAATTAGCAAACCATCAAGCCTCACTTTTACAATATTTAGTAAGTGGTACTAGCATTTGGTTTAAAGATGTTCAATTTACATATGATATACTTGATCAAGGAAAAGAAAAAGCAACAGAAATTTATAGTACCTTAAGTAAGGAAGATTTAATTCTGCATCCAGAATATTTAGACCCGAAAGAAGTATTTCAAACCTCCTCAGAATTTAACACTAGCCTGCAAAGCTTTGCCTGTGTTGAGTTTGGTAAGCAGTTTTATTTTAATGCCGATGAAAGTATCATATTCCAAACTCGTCCACAGCCTTCGTTTAACAAAGATTTTAACTTATTAATTCATAATCTAAAAAAGAACGAATCGGAAAATATTGCGAATTATATTTTTGCTGATCAAGTAAAACAGATTGAAAGACTGTATTCTATTTTCGACGACATTTATAAAGACTCTAAAGACGAACGTAAGAAAGTACAGTTTACACCGATACCAATTTCTATACGCGAAGGCTTTATAGACGATCAACTAAAATTTGCATTTTACACCGATCATCAAATTTTCGACAGGTATTATAAATACAAAGTACATAAGAATTACTCGAAGTCGCAGGCATTAACACTTAAAGAATTAAGAGAGCTAAAACCTGGAGATTTTGTTGTACATATAGACCATGGCATTGGAAAATATGCTGGTTTAGAAAAAGTAGAAGTAAACGGTAAACAACAAGAAGCCATACGTTTGGTATATGCCGATAACGATTTGTTGTATGTTAACATTAACTCCTTAAACAGAATTTCTAAATATTCGGGCAAAGATGGTACTGCACCAAAAATGCATAAACTAGGTTCGGATGTTTGGGAGAAATTAAAAAAGAATACCAAGAAAAAAGTTAAAGACATTGCCCGCGATTTAATAAAGCTATATGCAAAACGTAAAGCGCAAATGGGTAATGCCTTTATGCCCGATACTTATTTGCAAACAGAGCTCGAAGCTTCTTTTATGTATGAGGATACTCCAGACCAAATAAAAGCAACTGCCGATATTAAAAAAGACATGGAAAGTCCGCACCCTATGGACAGACTGGTGTGTGGCGATGTAGGTTTCGGAAAAACAGAAGTAGCCGTACGTGCAGCATTTAAAGCTGTAAACGATAGCAAGCAAGTTGCCATATTAGTACCTACTACTATTTTGGCCATGCAACATTATAAAACTTTTAGCGAGCGTTTAAAAGATTTCCCTTGTAATGTTGAATACATCAACAGGTTCAGAACGAATAAAGAGATAAAAGAAATTCTGCAAAAAACAGCAGATGGAAAAATTGATATTTTAATTGGTACACACCGCATCGTAAGTAAAGATGTTAAGTTTAAAGATTTAGGCTTAATGATTATTGATGAAGAACAAAAGTTTGGGGTGAGTACGAAAGAAAAATTAAAACAGTTTCGCGCCAACATAGATACGCTTACACTTACAGCAACACCTATTCCTCGTACTTTACATTTCTCTTTAATGGGAGCACGAGATTTATCAATCATTAACACACCTCCACCCAACAGGCAACCGGTAACTACCGAGCTGCATGTATTTAATGAAAAGTTAATTAAAGAGGCCATAGAGTTTGAAGTGGAGCGCGGCGGACAAGTATTCTTTATACACAACCGAGTGCAAGACATTGCAAACGTGGCAGGCATGTTGCAAAAAATTTGTCCCGGCGTGCGCATAGGTATTGGTCATGGGCAATTAGACGGAGATGCATTGGAAGATGTAATGCTCAAATTTATGTCGGGAGAGTACGATGTTTTAGTGGCCACCACCATTATAGAATCTGGCTTAGACATTTCTAATGCCAACACCATATTTATAAACAACGCACAAAATTTCGGATTGAGTGATATGCATCAAATGCGCGGACGTGTTGGGCGTTCGAACAAAAAAGCATTTTGTTATTTATTGAGTCCGCCACTATCGGTACTTACACCAGAAGCACGTAAACGCTTAAGTGCTATTGAAGAGTTCTCTGATTTGGGCAGTGGTTTCCAAGTAGCCATGCGCGATTTAGACATACGAGGTGCAGGTAATTTATTAGGTGCTGAGCAAAGCGGTTTTATTGCAGAAATAGGTTTCGAGTTGTATCATAAAATTTTAGACGAGGCCATACAAGAATTAAAAGACGATGAGTTTAAAGATTTATTTAAAGATCAACCTCCACCGCCGCACGTAAGTTTCTGCCAAATAGATACCGACCAAGAATTACTCATACCAGACGAGTATGTAACCAATATTGCAGAGCGATTAAATTTATATACCGAACTCAATAAAATAGAAACGGAAGAAAATTTAAAAGCATTTGAATTACAAATGCAAGACCGTTTTGGACCAGTGCCAAGACAAGTGCGAGAGTTGCTCAATGCATTGCGTTTGCAATGGTTGGCAAAGGAAATAGGTTTCGAAAAATTGAGTTTAAAAAGTAATATTTTACGTGGAAATTTCCCATCGAATCCACATTCTGGTTTTTACGAATCGGAAACCTTTCATTCTATTTTAAACTTTGTACAAAGAAATCCGAGAGGAGTAAAAATGAAAGAAGGGAAAACTAGTTTATTAATGATATTCGACCAAGTAAGTTCTGTATCGCATGCCATAGCATTGCTTACAGAAATGAGTGGTAAACAAAAACTACAAGAAGCATGAGTTTAAATTTAGACATAAAAAAGATTAACGAAGATTGGAAAAATCTTTGTGCAAAAATACAAGCGGATTTCGACTCAGATGAACCCGATGTAAAAGTATTTTTATTTTTAATTGGTGTGCAAGAATTAGGGCAAGGACCCAAAAAATTCTCGAAGCGACAAAAAGAAGAGCTCATGCACATTGCCACTTGTAGGCTAATGAGCGAAATGGGTTTCTATGAATTAGTAGGCCTCGACCAAGACGGTTGGCCACACTGGGAAGTAGTAAAGGCCATTCCAGCCTTTACTGTTTTAGAGCAAGAATATTTATTGAAAAAGTTGATAATAAGTTATTTTGAAGAGATTGGATTGCAGTAAATTTTTTACTCCACCAAAAACTTCTCAACCTTAGAATACTTTCCACTCAACATTCTGAAATAATATACACCCGGCAATAATTTCAAATTATATGCTTTTGAAAAAGTATTGCCTTGCAATTTTACTTGCTCTGTAAAAACTTCTTGCCCCAGAATATTTACAACACTTATTTTAATTGCATTTACTTCTAGGTTTGATGCATCTACTTTAAATGTACCATCATTTTTATTAGGGTATAATTTAAAACTGATTTTTGACAATGGATTTTGTTGCACACCAACATTTACATCTGCCAAATCGCTCATCCAAATTCCTCTACCAAAAGTAGCTGCAAAAATTTTATTAGAATCGGCATGTATTTCTAATTCGCTCACAATAACATTAGGCAACATGTTGCTGTAAAGTTCCCAAGAGGTAGCACCATCATAGGTATAATACACCCCTGCATCTGTTCCAATATAAATTACATTTTTTACAGAGCCTTTATGTAACACCACTGTATTTACAGGTATGTTCGGTAGGTTAGCACTTATGTTAGTCCAAGTAGCTCCTGCATCTGTTGTTTTGTACACTTTATTCCCACTCACAAAACCACTAAAGCAAGCCCAAGCAGTGCTCGGATTATTATTGCTTACGGCTATATAAGTACAATACAAATTGCTTGGCAAACCTTGGCTTCTGTTAGTCCATGTTTGGCCTCCGTTTGTAGTTACATAAAATTTCATCGGTTCGTTTTGCTGATGGTTTATTCTTTTAGCAACGTATATATAATCTGTATTGGAATCAGAAATATCGAAAGCGGAAATCACTGCACCTCTACCGTTACTCATTTTTGAGAAATTAGAAATTGCAACTGAACTCAATCCTTCATCATCAGAAAAGTGCATGTTTTCAAACCCTGCGTAAACATTCGTTGGTACATCTTTTTCTAATTTAAATGGAGTAGTCCATTCGCCATCTTCATTATCGCCCATGTTTAAAAAATCAAAATTTAAACCACCGTCGTTTGAGCGAACTAAATATCCAAATTGTGCAGAACCGTATAAAGTTAAATTATCTGTAGGGTGTAAAATACATTCCATTCCGTCGCCACCAATCATGTTTACCCATTGGTTATTATTTTTATAAAAAGTAGAATTGTCTTGCGCGCCGGCAATTACATCACCAAAATCTTCTCTTAAACCAAGGCGATAAAAGGAAGTTATTTGCATTCCACTTCCTAAAAATCTCCAGCGTGTAGGCCAAGTATAAGTAGGATCGGAATTAGCAGTTGCCCACGATCCAATTATTGGATTATCTGTTCTGTATAAACCACCATCGTTTGCAACATAGTAAGCATTGTTTAATTTGTTGTAAGCAAATTGATGTTGATCGGCGTGTAAATATTCTCCATAATATGGCAACCAATAAGACATACCGTCCCAGGTAGCACCACCATCATTTGTACCCCACATATTTATTCCACCTACATACACTTTGTCTTTATTAGTACCATCTGTAACAATAGCTAAGTCATAGGTTCCTTGTCCGCCGCCACCAATATTAGCATCCCATCCTAATAAATTAGTTTCTGCAGAGGTATATCTTTTAGTCCAATTTGCACCGGCATCTATACTTCTATAAAATCCTTCAAATCCTCTATCTAAGCCACATGCAATTGCATATACATAATTGGTATCGACACTAGAAACTGCAATTTCAACACGTTGTGCATTTTTAGTTGGAATACCAGTTGTTAATAAGGTCCATGTTTCTCCAAAATTGGTAGATTTTAAAATGCCTGCATCACCAGTATTTAAGGTACTAATGAAACCTGTACTCGCATAAATTGTATTTGCATTTAAAGGGTTCGATTCCATGTCCCATATAATTGAACTTTGTTTTTTAGTCCAAGTAGTACCAGCATTGTAAGATTTCCAAATGCCCGAAATGCCTGCTGCCACTAGCTCTTGCGAGTTCGATGGGTTTACATACACTCTTCTAATTAAAGATTCGTCGAGTTCGTTTAATGATAAGTTTAATCCGGTTACATTCCATGTAACACCACCATCGGTTGTTTTATATACACCAATTCCGTAGTGTGTTTGGCGTTTTCTTCCATCGGTATTTAATGCCACCCCTAAGTATGCATAATCGCCTACAGAAATATACATAGTGTTAGGATCTGTTGGATCTATGGCAATATCACTTATTCTAATGATGGGTAAATTATCTGTTAAGGGTGTCCAAGATTGGCCTGAGTTGGTGGTTTTCCAAACACCTCCTTGAGCCACACCTACAAAAATAGTAGCAGAATCTGTTGGATGAAAAGCTACACAATTTATTCTACCCATACCGTGTGAGGTAATGGCATCAATAGATGGAGGTAACTCGCTTGGGCCAACAGGAATCCAATTACTAACAGACGACCTAGAGGCGTTATTTTTTAATGCATTTATTTTTTCTACTTCTTTTAAAAACAAAGCTTCATCGGCTATAGTACCGTTTGGGTTTAGGCGTTGTTCATAATGAGATTCCCAACGTTTATACCATTTCCAACCTTTCGTTTTTTGCAAATCGGTGCTATGTCTATATTCATCAAACTCCTTCTGAAGTTCTAAAAACGTGGTCGATTTGGTTTTTTTATCAGCATTAAACAACTGTGCGAATGCTAAACTAGGTAGTAAACAAATTAGGAGTAATGATTTCTTCATATAGTTGAATATCAATTGTATTTTATAAATTTAACAATTCTAATGCCATAATTAAATAATACGGTGAACAAAGAATTAATACGCGCAAATATTCTCGAAAAAAGAGAAACCTTAAGTGATGAAAACAAATGTGCTTTGTTGCAAAGTGTAATTGATCAGCTTAATTCGTTCGATTTTACGAACATCCACACGATACATATTTATTTACCAATAAAATCTAAAAACGAAATAGATACCTTTCCTATTATTCGTTTTTTAAAACTCATTAAACCAGAAATACAGCTTGTAATACCCAGAAGTAATTTTAAAACTTTTGAGATGCAAAATATTTTGTATGATGGCAGCACTGTTTTATCTGAAAATAATTATGGAATTATGGAACCAGTTAATGGAACTGTAATTCCATACAATGACATTGATATGGTGATATGCCCCTTACTTACTTTTGATAAAAAAGGGTATAGGGTTGGATATGGTAAAGGATTTTACGACCGATTTTTAGTACAATGCAGGGCAGATGTAGTAAAATTTGGACTCAGTTATTTCGAACCTATTGAGGTAATTGAAGACATAGACTCGCATGATGTGAAATTAAACTATGCCATTAGTCCGAGTAAACTTTGGAAGTTTGAATAAAAAAAAGCCCTTGTTTTTCAACAAGGGCTTTTAATTTTTTCATCAATATAATTATTGTTTAACACGCTCTACGTATTCGCCATTACGTGTATCAACTTTTACTTTATCGCCTTCGTTAATAAATAATGGAACACGAATTTCTGCACCGTTAGAAACCGTTGCTGCTTTGGTAACGTTGGTAGCTGTATCGCCTTTTACTGCAGGCTCTGTGTAAGTAATTTCTAACTCAACATGTGTAGGAGCCGATCCCATAATTGGTTCGTCACTTTCAAAAGCAATAATTAAATTCATTCCTTCTGAAATAAATTTTGCAGAAAAACCGAATAAAAATTTCGGAATGTTAAATTGCTCAAACGTTTCGTTATCCATTACTACGAAGAAATCTCCATCTTCATATAAATATTGATAGTCTTTTGTTTCCACTCTGCAAATCTCTACTTCCTCATCTGTACGGAAACGGTATTCTACTAATTTTCCTGATTTAACATTACGCATTCTTGCTTGATAGAATGCACGTAAGTTACCTGGTGTACGGTGAATAAATTCTTCTACGTTTACTAGTTCACCATTGAAACGCAATACGTTTCCTTGCTTTACATCAGATGCTTTTGCCATATATTTTTTCTGTTATGATATTATTTAAAGGTCAGCAAAGATAATAAATTTAGGCATTAGGCCGATTTATAATCTAATATTGAAATGCTTTTATCACAAATTTCATATTCATATTCTTGGTTAGAACAAACTATTAAAGTTCTACCTCCTAAGTAGTTATTTAATAAGCTTTGATACCATGCAATACCCTGTTTATCTAAGTTAGAGCAAGGTTCGTCTAATAAAACACAAGGCACATCAGAAAGTATAGCTAATAACAGTTTTGTACGTTGTTTCATACCCGAAGAAAAGTACCTAATTTCTTTATTGATGGAAGTAGTTAAGCCTAGCAATGCTAATAACTCTTCGTTTGTTTTATTTTGATATCTATTTTTAAAAGAGAAATGGAAGTTTATCATTTCTATTAAAGTCATTTCTTCTATTAATTCTAAATAAGGCGATGCGATGCTGAGGTATAAAAAAGCTTGGTCGGCAGAAATGTTTTTAGTTTGATGTTTGTAAACAATGCTACCATCAGAGGGGCTTAATATGCCAGAAATAATTTGTAGCAGTGTTGATTTACCAGATCCATTAGAACCTAATACTGCTAAACGAGTGCCAAAAGGTATATCGAGATTGATGTTTTTAAACACCCATTCTCTGTTAAATTTTTTACCAATTTGCGCTAGTTGAATATGCATTAATCGCGAGAGTAACCTTTCATAATGCCATTGGTAGATGAGTTGATAAACTCCAAAATACCTGTTTTTATAGGACTTTCGGCAATTTCAGATTCAATCATCGGTACAGCATTAGAAATAGAATATCCTTTAACGTATAGTATTCTATAAATGTCTTCTATTTGGCGAATTTCATCATCAGAAAAACCACGACGACGTAAGCCAACAGAATTAATACCTACATAAGAAATAGGTTCGCGAGCTGCTTTTGTATATGGCGGAACATTTTTACGAACCAAGGTGCCACCAGCAATAAAGGTATGTGAGCCTATTCTTAAAAACTGACCAACTGCGGCCATGCCTTCTAAAATGGCGTAATCTTCTATGGTAACATGGCCAGCAAGATTTACGTTGTTTGCAAGTATAACGTTATTGCCCAAAATACAATCGTGTGCCACGTGTGCATAAGCCATTAACAAACAATTTTTTCCGATACTCGTAGTATTTTTATCTACAGTGCCACGGTTTATAGTTACACATTCGCGGATCACTGTGCCATCACCAATTTCAGCAAGGGTATCTTCACCTCTAAATTTTAAATCTTGAGGAATTGCGGATACTACCGCACCTGGAAAAATTTTACAATTTTTACCGATGCGTGCTCCATCCATAATGGTAGCATTCGGACCAATCCATGTACCTTCGCCAATTTCTACGTTTGCATATATCGTAGTAAAGGGCTCAATGGTTACATTGTCGGCTATCTTCGCTTTGGGGTGTACTGAGGCAAGTGGAGATATCATTCGTTTGGTTTAGCTTTTTCTTACAATTTGTGCCATTAATTCTGCTTCCATTACAATTTTATCGCCTACAAAGGCAATTCCTCGCATTTGGCAAATTCCTCTACGTATAGGAGCAGTTAAATCGCACCTAAATATAATAGTATCTCCCGGAAGTACCTTATCCTTGAAGCGGGCATTTTCAATTTTCATGAAATATGTCCAATAATTTTCAGGATCAGGAACAGTGTTTAATACTAATATTCCTCCTGTTTGTGCCATTGCTTCTATTTGTAAAACGCCAGGCATAACAGGGTTTCCAGGGAAATGTCCTTTGAAAAACTCTTCGTTCATCGTTACATTTTTAATCCCTACTACGTGTTTTTGTGTAAGCTCGGTAATTTTATCGATTAATAAAAATGGTTGGCGATGTGGAAGAATATTCATTATCCCATTTATATCATAAACAGGCTTTGCATTTGGATCGTATGTTGGAATATTCTTTTTGGCTTTCTCTTTTTTAATAAGAGCTTTAATTTTTTTAGCGAAGGCTACGTTTGCAGCGTGGCCAGGGCGTGCAGCCATTATATGCCCTTTTAGTGGCATACCAATTAAGGCTAAATCGCCCACCACATCTAACAGTTTGTGGCGTGCTGGCTCATTCTGGTATCTTAATTCAATGTTATTTAATATTCCTTCTCTTGCAACGGCTATTTTTTCGCGGTTAAATAATTTAGCTAAATGCTCCAGTTCTTCGTCTTCTACCACTTTATCAACCACCACTATTGCATTGTTTAAATCGCCCCCTTTTATAAGGTTATGTTTTAGCAACATCTCTAGTTCGTGTAAGAAACAAAAGGTTCTACACGAGGCAATTTCTTTTTTAAATTCTGAAATAGAAGAAAGAGATGCATGCTGACTGCCCAATACTGGTGAGTTATAATCAACCATTACGGTTACTCTATAATCATCTACATATGGCATAGCGGTCATTTCTACGTGCCTGTCTGTTTCTTCGTAATTTATATTGCTAGGAATTACAAAATACTCACGATCTGCATCTTGTTGTGCGATGCCTACTTTTTCAATTTCTTCAATAAAAGGCATAGAGCTACCATCCATAATGGGAACTTCTGGGCCATTGAGTTCAATCAATACATTGTCGATTTCTAAACCAGCTAATGCTGCTAATGAATGTTCTACAGTAGAAACACTTGCTCCATTTTGAGTTAAAGTGGTGCCTCTCGAAATATCGGTAACATTGTCTACGTCGGCATCAATAATTGGCGAGCCCTCAATATCAACACGTTGAAATTTGTATCCGTGATTTTCTGGCGCTGGTTTAAAGGTCATTGTAACCTCTGTGCCTGTATGCAAGCCAACTCCAACCACCGTTACCGGGGCTTTTAATGTAGTTTGTTTTACGTTCATTCCTAACCTAATATTCTGACAAATGTATCTAGAAACAAGGTTTAAACAAAATCTTTGAGAAGGATTTTAGATGGTTTGTTTTAAATCGCGCAATAATTGTTCTAATTCTTCGATGCGTTTCTCTAATTCTGGTAACCTTCTGTATACTGCCTGCATTTTTAGAGAATCTCTAAAAGGCGATACGGGTGCACCGTTCCATTGTTTATTTTCTTCAGTAATTGATTTAGAAATACCTGATTTAGCATTTATTTGCGATCCTTTTGCAATTTGTATATGCCCTACAATTCCTACTTGGCCGCCCACAATACAGTTTTCACCAACTCGCGTGCTTCCAGATATTCCAGATTGTGAGGCAATAACGGTATTATCTCCAATCTCTACATTATGGGCGATTTGAATTAAATTATCGAGTTTTACTCCTTTTTTAATAACGGTAGAACCAATTGTTGCTCTATCAATACTGGTGTTAGAGCCAATTTCTACATCGTCTTCTATAATAACATTTCCAATTTGTGCTACTTTTTGAAAGGTTCCATCTGCCTGTGGGGCAAAGCCGAAACCATCACTGCCAATAACTGCACCTGAGTGTACAATCACATTTTGGCCTATTACACAATCAGAATAAACTTTTACACCCGAAAACAAGGTGGTGCCATCTGCAATGGTAACATTATCGCCAATATAAACTTGAGGGTATATTTTTACATTATTACCAATGGTAGCATGGTTGCCAATGTATGCAAAAGCACCTATATAGCAATCTTTGCCATATTTTGCACTCTTACTTATAAAATTTGGTTCTTCTATACCGTACTTATTTAGTTTGATGGTGTTGTATTTTTCTAATAATACCGAAAATGAAGTATAAGCATTTTCTACACGTATTAATGTTGCAGAAATGGGCTTTTCTAGTACTAGGTCTTTGTTTATTATTACTACAGAGGCTTCTGTGGTATACAAATGTGGTTCGTATTTAGGATTGGCTAAGAAAGACAAGGAGCCTTTTTTGCCTTCTTCTATTTTAGCTAATGAATAGACAACTTCGTCGGGATTACCTTCTAATTCTCCATTGAGTAATACACAAATTTCTATTGCCTTAAATTGCATTATACAAAAATAAAATTATCCTTCAATGCTGCAAATCTATTATTGAAATAAGTGTAATAATTTGTTAACATTTTAGCGATACTTAGGGTAACAGATAAAATGTTTTTGCACTGTTTTTGATAATGCTTCTAAATTTAAACCATCAGAACACACCGCAATGTCTTGTAAACCTTTGGCTTTGGTTAAAATAAATATTTTACCACTATCTGGGTTGTATGCATTATTATTAATGATTCCTGTAAAAACAAAATAATGCGCATTCTCTGGTTCAATTTGCCAATTTTTAGCCAATTCTACTTCTCTTAGTTCTACTTGATCTGCATTAATTGAGTCGTTTTGGATTTCTATTGAGTACAATCTTCTGTTTATTAACTCCGAACATAAGAGCGAGAGCACTCGGTCAGAATCATTTGTCCATACTTTAATAGAGGTATAAATATCATGATCATCTATGTTTGAAAAAGCATCTAAAAATCGAGGGTCGCCTTTAAAATCATCAGCACTCGGATTATTTTTTAGTAAAAATTCAAAAGATGGACTTGCAAACAATGTATGACCATTGATGGCTAACTCTTTAGCACGCTTTAATATCTTTAACAACAATTGCTCGGCTGCAATTACTGTTTTATGGAAATACACTTGCCAATACATTAAACGGCGAGCAATTAAAAACTTTTCAATAGAATAAATTCCTTTTTCTTCAATAACCAATTGATCGTTTATTACATAAATCATTTTTAATATACGATCAAAACCAATTACTCCTTCAGAAACACCTGTATAAAAGCTATCTCTATTGAGGTAATCCATTCTATCCATGTCTAATTGACCTGATACCAATTGGTGTAAGAATTTTTTAGTGTATTTATCTTCAAATATTTCAATGGCTAAAGTTAGCTCTCCATTAAACTCTTCATTTAATCTTTTCATCAATAATATAGAAAGATCTTCATGATGGATGCTTGGTACGATGCAACTTTCGAGCGCATGAGAAAATGGTCCGTGCCCAATGTCGTGTAATAAGATGGCGATGGTGGCAGCTTTGGCTTCTTCATCGGTAATTTCAATGCCCTTATTTCTGAGGGTTTCTAAAGCAATTCCCATTAAATGCATAGCACCTAATGCATGGTGGAAACGAGTGTGAAGCGCACCGGGGTAAACTAAATGAGTTAAACCCAACTGTTTAATATTTCGTAAACGTTGGAAGTATGGATGTTCAATTAAATCAAAAATTATTTCATAAGGTACACTTACAAAACCATACACAGGGTCGTTAAATATTTTCTTTTTATTCAAAGCACAACAATAAAAGCCATACAAATTTGTTAATTTTAACGGAAACGAGAAATTAAAATAAAATATATGCAAGAAACAATCATATTGTGGGCAGATGATGAAATAGATTTATTAAAACCACATATCTTATTTTTACAAGATAAGGGTTATAAAGTAATAAGTACTACAAATGGTTCGGATGCGATTGATTTATTAAAAACTGAAAAAGTTGATGTAGTGTTTTTAGATGAAAACATGCCCGGTCTCTCTGGTTTAGAGACGCTTCAAGAAATTAAGAAAAATTATATTGATTTACCCGTAGTGCTCATCACTAAGAATGAAGAAGAATATTTAATGGAAGATGCCATTGGTAGTAAAATTGCCGACTATCTCATTAAACCGGTTAATCCTAAACAAATATTATTAACGCTTAAAAAAATAATTGATAATAAAAGATTGGTATCTGAAAAAACGAATTCTGCTTATCAACAAGAATTCAGAAATTTAGGTATCGCATTAAATGATGTTTCTACTATTGAGGAATGGAAAGATGTATATAAAAAATTAGTGTTTTGGGAATTAGAATTAGAAAAATTGCAAGACACAGGGATGCATGAAATTCTAACCCATCAGAAACAAGAAGCCAATGCTCTATTTTCAAAATACGTAGAAAAAAATTATTTGCGTTGGTTAAAAGAACCAGATAGAGCACCTCTACAGTCGCATCAATTAATGAAACAAAAAGTATTTCCACAATTATCTGATCAAATTCCAACATTTTTTATTTTAATTGATAATTTAAGATACGACCAATGGAAGGTAATAATGCCTACTATAAATGAGTATTTTAGATTAGAAGAAGAAGAAATTTACACCAGTATTTTACCTACGGCAACTCAGTATGCACGTAATGCAATTTTCTCCGGACTACTTCCATTAGAAATGGAAAAACAACATCCAAAACTTTGGAAAAACGACGAAGATGAGGGCGGAAAAAACATGCACGAAGAAGAGTTTTTGCAAGCACAATTAGCACGCTTACGTAAAAATATAAAATGCAGCTATGTAAAAGTAGTAAACAATGAAGAAGGAAAAAATTTAGTAGATAGCATCAATCAGAAATTTCAAAATCAATTAAATGTAATTGTATATAATTTTGTTGATATGCTATCGCATGCTCGTACAGAAATGGAAATAATTAGAGAGCTTGCTCCAGATGAGAGTGCATACAGATCCCTTACGCTATCGTGGTTTGAGCATTCTCCATTGTTAGAAGCCATCGTGAAAATTTCACAAAAGCCATCGCGATTAATAATTACTACCGACCATGGTACTATACGAGTAAAAACACCAAGTAAGGTTGTAGGCGACAGAACTGTGAATAGTAATTTGCGTTACAAACAAGGGAAGAATTTAAATTACAACCATAAAGAAGTACTTGAAATTAAAAACCCAGCTGAAGGTTTTTTACCAAAAGTAAATGTTAGTCAAACCTTTATTTTTGCTAAAGAAGATTATTATTTTGTATATCCAAACAACTACAATCATTTTGTAAATTTCTTTAACAATACATTTCAGCATGGAGGTATTTCTTTAGAAGAAATGCTAATACCATATGTTGTTTATACAAGTAAATAAATAAAGGGAGCTAAAATTTAGCTCCCTTTATTTATTAAACTAAAACTTGAAATTCATAGCCATCATGTAATTCCTTCCAGCTTGAGGATAATAGAAATTGTAATTGTTTTCTACACCGCTTTCAATTAAACTATAGGTATAGCCATTGGGCTCGTATAGTGTATTAAATACATTGTTTACTTTTAAGGTAAGGGTAAATGATGGAATTAAATTTTTAACTCTTAAGTTATAATCTAAAAATAAATCGTTTACAAAAAATGGATCTAACTTACGTAATTCATTAGAGGTATTATCCATGTATTGTTTACCAACATATTTAGATTCTACACTTACAAATAAATTCTGATAAACTTTATAACGTACTCTAGAACCTGCTACAATATTTGGAGAAAAAGAGATATCGGTATTTTTATGCTCTCTTAACAATACACCCACGTAATTATAATCGGCATCATACTCATAAATAGATTCTGTAAACGAAGCAATTTTATTTTTACTTAAAGCAATGTTTGCAGAGATGCTAATTTTAGAAGTGTAATTATAGGTGGCACTGGCTTCAACACCTGCTCTAAAACTATTGGGAGTATTTACTCTTAAATATTCGCCCACATTATTTACCTCGCCAGTTAATACCAATTGATTTTTATAATCCATTAAATAGGTATTCACATCAATATTAAAATTAGCACTTTTTTTCCTCCAGCCAATTTCTACATTTCGTAATTGTTCTGATTTTGGAATTAAGTTATTTACTTTTCCATTAATAAAATCGTCGCGGTTTGGTTCTTTATTTGCCACACCAAGGCTCAAATAAATATTATTATCATTCGTAATATTATAAGACACACCAGCCTTTGGATTAAAGAAATTTAGTTGATGTTGTTGATCAATAATTACTTGGTCTTTATTGTTTCCTTCTAGTTTATAATCAATAGCGCGAAACTGCAAATCGATAAAAGCTTGTAATGCATTAGTAAATTGGTAATTACTTTTAGCATAAATATTAAACTCTTTTTTATAACCCCAACCAGTGTAAAAACGATGCCCAGGTTGAGAGTTAGAGGCGTATTTAGCCCATACAATTTCTCCAAAATGTTCTCCATCGTATTTATTTGCAGAACCTCCAATGGTTAAACTAAATTTATCAAGCGAAGTATATTCCCAACTATACACAATGCCTTCAAAAGTATTACGTAACCATCTTCTTCTTAAAATATCTGAACTTGCAATTGTATCGTTTCCAACGAAAACAGAATCTAAATTATAATTTGAAAAAGACTGATCGTATCTAAATTCTTGAAAATATCCACGACCTCTTGTAAAATGATAACCTAAATTTATATGATTGCGTTTGTTTAATTTAAATGATTCGAAAATTTGATAATGATCTTGCTGATAATTATCATATTGATCATTGTATTCGGCATTAATAGGGTTATACCTTCTGTTTGTTTTTAATGAATCTTGCGGCACACCGTTCCATGCTAAGAACGTTTTTTCTACTCCAGAAAACACATTAAATTTTATTAGGTGTTTTTCATTTCGATAAGAGGCAGAGCTAAAAAAAGATTTTAAAACTGCAGAACTGTTTTCGATATACCCAACGTTTGCAATTTTAGATAAACGACCAGAAAAATTCCAATGCCCATCTATTAAACCGGTATTTACTTTAGCCGAATAGCGTTCCATTTGATTTCCAAACAACAACTTATTAGCTTCAAAACCACCTTGAGTAATGTTTACTTCAGCATAAGCGGTATCTGGCATATTATCTGTTTGAATGTTAATACTTGCTCCAAATGCACCACCGCCATTTGTAGAAGTACCCACACCTCTTTGCACTTGTATGTTTTCTACTGATGATGCAAAATCAGGAATATTTACCGTAAAGGTTCCTTGCGATTCAGCATCATTTAATGGAATGCCATTAATGGTTAAGTTTGTACGCGTTTGGTCTGTACCTCTTATGCGTATGCCCGTATATCCAATGCCTGTTCCAGCATCTGAAGTAATAACTACACCGGGCGTTTGGTTAAGTATATAGGGCAAGTCTTGCCCCATATTCACTTTTTTAATGTACTCTTTGTCTAATAAAGAAAAGGTACCCGCAGCATCTTTGTTAATACGTGTTGCTGTTACGAGTGCATCTTCTGATACATAGACATTTTTCCTTAACACAAATACGTTTTGCTTTTTTAAATCCACTATTTGTGTAAAAGGATAAAAACCAATCATGCTGATGTGCAGAGAGACCTTCGATTGATTGAGTGTTACTTTGTACAAACCGTTTTCATCTGTTTGTGCAAATAGAATTCCATCGATAGAGATGGTAGCTCCAGGAAGAGCTTGTTGTTGATCATCAACAATTTTAATTTGATAATCTGTTTGCGCTTGTACTGCAAAACTGCTCAATAATAGTAATGCACATACAATTTGTTTTTTAATAAACATTGTAATTAAATTAGTATAAAACCTCAGACTACAAGGGATTAGTAGTCCTACAACGATTTTATCACCTCATCCCTTCGCCGGCATTATCCGTATCAGGTTCTATGGGTATTATCTCAGGCACCGTGTGTTGGTACCACCCCTTTGAGCTAGCACAAATGTATGTAATAATTTATGCCAATCGCAAATTAATTCTTTATGTTTTTTTCCATCACATAATCATTAAGCATAAATTCACCGTAAGGTATGTCAATACGCTCTCTAACGGTATACTTCATTTTCAGATAAAAATGATATGCCGGATTATTAATGTTAACATTCAATATTACAAACTCTGCATGCTCTTTATACTCTTTCTCCAAATAACTCAACATCTCTTTACCATATCCCTTCCCTTGGGTTTCTGGCAAAAAATACAGTTTGTGAATTTTATAGGTTGATGGTGTTTCATGGATCATTTCTGAGATAGATGCAAAGCCAACCGCTCTTTCATTTTCATATGCAATATAAAATTCGTGACCTAAAAAATCCATTTGTTTATAAATAGCCTCGGGGGTATACATTTCTCCAAACATAAAATCTATTTGCTCTTGAGAAATCACATTTTTATACGTTGGAAACCATGTATCATAAGCAATTGATACAATTTCTTTAATATTATTTATGTCTGCTTTTATAATTTTCAACATAATGTGTTCAAATTTAATTATTAAGTAATTGATTTATTGAATTTTATAAATATTTTAGTGTCCTTTTTTCGATTTTATTGTTGAAATTAAAAAAATGGCTTTTTTCAATTTGTTAACATTTACTTAACATTAAGTACTTACTTTTGAGCCAAATTAAAACTAAAAATGTCACTAAACTCTATTTTTCAGTACTTTTTGCCAAAAGACAAAAAGTTCTTCCCACTTTTCGAAAGCGCGAGTGCAAATTTAATTACTCTTTCTGATTATTTAGTAGAGGCAGTAAATGCAAGCGACCTTGAGCACAGAAACGAATTAATTAAGAAAATCGACGATTTGGAGCATCGTGGGGATGAAATTACACACGAAATATTTTTAGAGTTAAGTAAAAATTTCATCACTCCTTTTGACAGGGAAGATATACATGCATTAGCTTCGGCTATTGATGATGTGGCGGATTACATACACGGTTCATCAAATAGAATGTTGTTATACAATTTAAACTATACTACTGAGCCTATTAAAAAGTTAGCGGATTTAATTTCGCAAGGTTGTAAAGACATTGATAAGGCAGTAAAAGAATTAAAAGATTTAAAACACATACGCAACGTTACCGATTCATGCGTAAGAATTAACAGCATGGAAAACCAAGCGGACTATGTGTTTGATATGGCAGTTGCAGATTTGTTTAAAAATGAAACAAATGCAATTGAACTTTTCAAAATGAAAGAGATTTTATCAGCATTAGAAACTGCAACAGATATGTGTGAAGATGTTGCAAATGTTATGGAATCTATTATTGTAAAGCATGCCTAATCATTTAAAAAAATGAGTTTAACTTTACTTATCGTTATCATTGTACTAGCACTGATTTTCGATTACATAAATGGATTTCATGATGCGGCTAACTCAATAGCTACTGTAGTATCCACAAAAGTATTAACCCCTTTTCAAGCTGTATTGTGGGCAGCATTTTTCAACTTTTTAGCTTATTGGATTTTTCACTTAAACGTAGCCGATACTGTAGCGAAAACAGTTAACACATTACAAATAAACTTAGTAGTAATATTAGCCGGAGTAATAGCTGCCATTTTTTGGAATTTATTAACCTGGTGGTTTGGTATACCTTCAAGTTCATCGCATACCTTAATTGGCGGGTTTGCAGGAGCGGCTATTGCACATGCAGGTTTCAGTGTAGTAAACATGCAAGTAATTGCAAAAGTAGCATCGTTTATTGTATTAGCACCTATTATGGGTATGATTATGGCCTATATGATTACGGTGTTAATCATGTATATATTCCGAAGAGCTTCTCCTCGTAGGGCCGACACTTGGTTTAAACGTTTACAGTTAGTTTCTTCTGCTGCGTTCAGTTTAGGACACGGTGGTAACGATGCTCAAAAAGTAATGGGTATCATATCTGCTGCTATCATCGTATACATTACACAAAATCAATTAGACCCGGCAACTTTACCAGATTGGTTAAACCTAAAATATTCAATTACAAATGGCAAAGTAAAAATTACAGAGCCACCTTTCTGGGTTCCATTAGCATGTTATACTGCTATTGCTGCAGGTACTATGTCTGGCGGTTGGAAAATTGTTAAAACTATGGGAAGCAAGATTACAAAGGTTACTCCACTAGAAGGAGTTGCTGCTGAAACTGCTGGTGCCATCACCTTATTCATGACAGAACATTTCAAAATTCCTGTTTCAACCACACACACTATTACCGGTTCTATTATTGGAGTAGGTTTAGCGAAAAGAATTTCGGCAGTACGTTGGGGCGTAACTATTAGTTTACTGTGGGCATGGGTATTAACCATTCCAGTTTCGGCAACTATAGCTGCTTTAGTGTACTATTTTATTAGCATTTGGTTATAAAATTTTTGTTTAGATGAGCTTGTTATTTCAAGAGCTCATCTAAACTTTGTATAGATACGTAGTGGTAATTATTACGTGCCTTCTCATAAATTTCTTTTGCATACTTTTTCCCTTCTGAGGTACTAGCTAATGCAGAGTACAAAGGCATCAAAAATTTACGTCGTCCTACCTTCATTAAAAAACTTTCTAAATAGGTATAGTCCTTTTTGTATTGATGACGAATTACATGTTCGAACCAAGCAGCTTCTAATTCTGAATTGCCAGAGCTTGCAAAATTAAAGGCCGATTTCAAATCATTGAGTTTAGTTGTATCTAACTCTTTGCTTAAACCTCTAATAAAATATAGGTACTCGTGGCTCGACCAATTTTTAGTGTCTAATTCTTTTGCTTTTTTTCCTGCAGCAAAATCTATTAAACTTTTATTTACCATTTCTAATTTTATTGAATTAAGTAATGGAATGCTATTGGGTAAATCCGATTCATAAATCCATGCATCTGCATTTATTAAAGCAGCTAATTTCTCATCTCCTTTTATTAAATCAGTATTTAATAATTGTATAAAGCCTTTAGTATCCATTGTTTTAAATGCGTTGGATTGAAAATAATTTTTGAGAAAAGCATCTATTTTTTTTCTACCAACAATACTTTCAATGTGAATTAAAAACAGTGCACCTTTTTCATAGGCAATATCTGTTAAGCCTTCGTCAGGGTCGCGACCCTCTAAATCCAAGTACAAGCGCGTATCTTCATGTCCTTTCCCAAAAGCTTTTAACTCTTCTTGCAAATCCTGATAACCTAATATTTGCAACATGTCTGCATATTCTTTGCCTTCAATGGCTTCCATAATTCTGCGTTCAAAATAAACGGTAAAACCTTCGTTCAACCAGAAATCATTCCAAGTAGCGTTGGTTACTAAGTTACCCGACCAAGAGTGTGCTAATTCATGAGCTAACAAACTCACTAAAGATCTATCGCCTGCAATAATGGTTGGTGTGGCAAATGTAAGTTCCGGATTTTCCATACCACCGAAAGGGAAACTTGGAGGCAATACCAAAACATCGTATCTGTTCCATTGGTATTTGCCATATAAATTTTCTGCTGCTTTCATCATTTTAGGTAAATCCACAAACTCTGCTGCGCATTTATCTAAATCTATTGGCTCCGCATATACACCAGTGTTTTCACTTAAAGGTTTAAATGCTAAATCGCCTACAGCCAAAGCCATTAAATAAGAAGGAATTGGCTTGGTTTGTTTAAAGGTGTAAATACCCGAATCGTTTTTAATTACTGGGTTTTCGGCACTCATTAAAGCTATTAATTCTTTATTCACTTTAACCTTTGCATTATAGGTAAAACGTATTGCAGGCCCGTCTTGGCAAGGAATCCATGAACGTGCTAAAATGGCTTGAGATTGCGTGTATAAAAACGGATATTTTTTCCCGGCTGTTTGCTCAGGGTTTAACCATTGTAAGGCTGCAGCATTAGAACTTGTTTTATATTTTATACTGATGGCTTTGGTGCTTTTTGTTAAAATTATTTCGAGTGCAGCACCTAATACTTTATCACTATTAAATAAATGAAAACTTAGTTTTTCATTTGAAGTTAGGTCTAAAACATTTTCAATTACCAATTCTTTTGTATCAAAATAAATAGTATCGGAATTTCTATCATCCGCTAAAACATAATTTGCCTCTCCAAATAATATTCTATTGTCCATATCCACTTGTATGTTTAAATCCAAGTGTTTAATGCGAGCATTGGTTCTACTTGCAGCTGTATGGTTATCTTTTGCTAACATGGTGTGAGTATTTTCAGAAGATTTGCAAGCTATTAAAGCGAATAGAAGTAGATAAGAGTATTTCATGTTTCGTAATATTAAAGGATAAAAATAAGTAATAAATTTTACTATATTTAAATGTTTAATTTAATAATGAAATGAAAAGAATATTAAGTTTAAGTATTTTACTACTTGCAATTGTAAGTTTTTCTTATGCCGACAAAAAGGAAAAGAAAAATAAAAAAGAAAAAAACACTTTTGTAGAAATATCAACTACCATGGGTACTATGGTGCTAAAACTCTACAACGAAACTCCATTACATAGAGATAATTTTATAAAAATTGTAAAAGAAAAACAGTACGACAGTGTATTGTTTCATAGAGTAATTAATGCTTTTATGATACAAGGTGGCGACCCAACTTCTAAAAAAGCAGGACCGGGTGTGCAACTAGGAAGTGGTGATATACCTGGAGTGCCTCGTATCCCGGCAGAATTTAATCCTGCACTTTACCATAAGAAAGGAGCTTTAGCGGCTGCTCGTGATGGTAACCCGGAGAAAGCAAGTAGCAATTGCCAGTTCTATATTGTAGTAGGCAAAAAGTTTGTAGATGCTGATTTAGATAGAATGCAGAATTATAACGGATGGAAATATACCCCTGAACAAAGAGAAGCGTATAAAACTATTGGTGGCACTCCTCATTTAGATAATAATTATACTGTTTATGGTGAACTTGTAGCGGGCATGGAAGTGTTAGATGCCATTGCCTCTGTTAAAACAGCGCCGGGCGATCGTCCGATAGAAGATGTTCGCATTTTAAAAACTAAACTTTTAAAGAAATACAAAGTTAAAAAAGAAAAAAAAAGAAAAGCAGAAGAAGAACTTTCTAGTAAAAAAGAGAAAAATATTTTAAGAAGCGAATCTCGAGCAAGTAGTGATATGGAGGAAGAAGAAAAAACATCAACCAAAAAAAAGAAAAAATAAATTGAAAATAATATCCTACAATGTAAATGGCATTCGATCTGCCATTAGTAAAAATTGGTTGCAATGGTTACAAGCCAGCGATGCAGATGTAGTGTGCTTACAAGAAATTAAAGTACAGCTAGATCAAATTCCGATGGAGCTTAAAATGATTGAAGATTTAGGTTATCATCATTATTGGTATCCTGCACAAAAAAAAGGATACAGTGGTGTGGCCATTTTATCAAAGAAAAAACCAAACAATATTGAATATGGATGTGGGCATGAATTGTTTGATTACGAAGGAAGAGTTTTACGCGCAGATTTTGATGACCTCTCTGTAATGAGTGTTTACTTACCTTCTGGCTCAAGTGGTGAGGATAGGCAAGAAGTGAAATATCAATTTATGGATTTTTTCAAAGAATATATTCATGAACTTAAATGGAAATATCCGGAACTTATTATTTCTGGAGATTACAATATTTGCCACAAACCTATAGATATACATAACCCTAAATCGAATGCAAATTCCTCTGGTTTTTTACCAGAAGAACGAGAGTGGATGGAAAATTTTATTAATGACGGTTTTATAGATAGTTTCCGATATTTTAACCAAGAACCACATCATTATACATGGTGGAGTTTTAGAGCTGGAGCAAGAGGCAAGAATTTAGGCTGGCGTATCGACTATCATTTAATAAGTAAAGAATTGGAGAAAAGATTAAAACGTGCAAGTATTCTATCGGAAGCAAAACACTCGGATCATTGTCCGATTTTACTAGAGTTAAAGTAATGAAAAGTATTTTCTACAACATAAAATCATTAGTAGGTATACTTGATAGCAACAAGGAAAAACTTGCCGGTGCAGAAATGGCAAAGCTTGAAAGTATTGAAAACGCTTGGCTTGTAGTAGATAATGACAAAATAGAATCCTTTGGTTCTATGAACACATTAGATTTAGACACAATATCTATTTACGATTTACAAATAGATGCCGATGGAAAATTTTTAATGCCCGCCTACAACGATTCGCACACACATTTAGTTTATGCAGCGAGTAGAGAATCGGAATTTGTTGATAGAATTAAAGGAATACCTTACGAAGAAATTGCACGCAAAGGCGGAGGTATTTTAAACTCGGCAAAAAAATTACAATCAACTTCAGAAGAAGAACTATACGAAACGGCCTACCTACGTTTAGAGCAGGTGCGTTTACAAGGTACTGCTAACATTGAAATAAAAAGTGGTTACGGTTTAACTACCGAAGCAGAACTAAAAATGTTACGCGTAATAAGAAAGTTAAAAGAAACATCAAGTTTAACAATTAAAGCAAATTTCTTAGCAGCACATGCTTACCCATTAGAATATAAACAAAACCACGAAGCATACATCAATTTAATTATAAACGAAATGCTACCACGTGTAGCCGATGAAGGATTAGCAGATTATATTGATGCCTTTTGCGAAGATGGATTTTTTAATGCGGAGGAAACTTCTAAAATTTTAGAAGCTGGGGCTAAATACGGTTTGAAACCTAAAATACACGCCAACCAATTGCATTATTCTGGTGGCATACAAGTGGGCGTAAAATACAATGCAGTATCTGTTGATCATTTAGAATGTGTGGGCGATGATGAACTTAATTGTTTATTTAATTCGAATACCATAGGTACTCTTTTACCATCTGCTGCTTTCTTTATAAATTTACCTTACCAGCCAGCACGTAAAATGATTGATGCCGGCTTGGCAATTGCATTAGCAAGCGATTACAACCCAGGAACCTCACCAAGCGGCAACATGTCGTTTATTTGCTCTCTTGCTTGCACACAGCTTAAAATGACACCAGAAGAGGCCATAAATGCATGTACTATTAACGGTGCATTTGCTATGGAGTTGCAAGCACAAACGGGTAGCATAACAGTTGGCAAATACGCCGATTTAATTCTTACCAAAAAGATACCTAGCTTAGCATATATTCCCTATGCATTTACAGAAAATTGCATAGAACATGTTTTCGTAAAAGGACATTGATATGGCAAAACTTATTGTTTACAATAAAGAAAAAATAAATTCGCTTTTTACTTCGCGTGAGCACGAAGAAAAATGGGGACAACATATATTACATGTTCAAAATGAAAACTCGTGGAAAGAAGAATTACAAAATTCCAAAGCGAGTTATGTTATATTAGGCTTACCAGAAGACATTGGTATTAGAGCAAACTTAGGCAAAGCCGGTGCCGATAAAACTTTTGAGCTTGCAATTTCCTCACTACTTTCTATTCAACAAAATAAATTCCAAGATGCTACTAAAGTTTTGCTGCTTGGACATATAGATTTTTCGGAAGAAATGAAAAAAGCTGATGCAACAGATTTAGCTGGCTTAAGAAATCTGTGCGCTGAACTTGATGAAGTAATTTTTCCTATTGTGCAAACCATTATAGCTAGCGGAAAAAAACTAATAGCAATTGGCGGCGGGCATAATAATTCTTACCCTTTATTAAAAGGTAGTTCACTTGCATTAGGTTCTGCATTAAATTGTATTAATATTGATGCACATACTGATTACAGAATAAAAGAAGGTAGGCATAGTGGCAACGGATTTAGGTATGCAAAAGCCGAAAATTATTTACACAAATATGGAATTTTCGGATTGCACGAAAATTACAATTCGGATTCGGTACTCGCGGAAATAGATAATGATGTAAACATTCAATACTTAAGTTTCGAAGACATTGCCATTAGAAAAAGAATCCCAATGGAATTGGCATTAAATAGTATTCTAATTTTTTTACAAAAGCAAGCATGCGGAATAGAATTAGATTTAGATTGTATTGCTGATGTTCCTAGCTCTGCACAAACTAATACCGGTTGGAATACAACAGAAGCAAGGGCTATACTACATCAATGCAGCACGCTACTATCAAGTGTTTATTTACACATTACAGAAGGCTCCGTTGGCTTAGCAAATGAACAAGATAAAAACACACTCGGAAAATTTATATCTTATTTAGTTAGCGACTACATAAAGTCGAGCGGAAATTAATTTCTCAATCGCGCTTTTTCAATTTTATTATCAATATACATTCTATATTCTTTTTGGTATACGGTACTCATATAATTAGAAATAAAACGTGAGGTATATTCAAATGAATAGGTATCTAATAATTCTCCAAATTTTTTTGTAAGGTAAATATTCTGAACCCTATCAGAATACAAGCCATGAGCTATGTTAAACATATAACTCACTGTTTCAAAATCATTAGTTGCTTTATAGGATGCTGTATTGTATGAATATTCAAATCTGTGTTCTAAGTATTCATAAAACTCTGGTACTGTTATTAAATCGTTTTCATCAACCGCTAACTCTAGCATAAAAGTGTAATAATAATCGGGTACTTGTTTTGTGGTTATATTAAGGTTTTTTAGCGCCTCTTTTAATTTGTACTTATTATTGGCAGCTCCATAATTAATTACTGCTTCTTGTCTTTTCATAAATATGGCCGAAAGTTTATTCTCTGCATGGTATTGTGATAGAAACTTTAATTTATCTATTGCTAATTCATCTTCATACTTTGCATAACCAAGTGCATCATCTTGTTGTATATGTTTGTTGCGTTCATCTATATTTCGAGGACGTTCGTATTTTTTCTTGTATGCTATTAAATAATGATTGTTAAAATTATCGCTGACATAATTTATACTTCGAAAAACATCATCGGCTAACAAAGAAATTTCTATTCGCTCTGAGGGTTCAATATATAAAGGTGCGCTTTGGTTGTTATGTACAATACTTGCATCTAGCGGCCTTTTAATAGGCAGTTCAAAATAGAATTGTCCTTTTTCATTTAAGTCTATTTTTACAGAACTTAAAGTATCATCAAGTGGGTTGTTTAAATATTTTAGTTCTATAAAATTATTTTTTGCATTTATAACAGTTCCTTGCAATACAGCATCTAAGGCAGTTTGCGAATACCCATTTATGGAAATAAAAAATATTATTAAGGCTAAAAATTTTTTCATTTTAATTTTAAAAAATAAATCACTAGAAATAAACTAACAAAACCAGTAAGTACAAATGTAACGTTCGCACCAAACTGAAACCAAATAAAACCGGCAATACTGCTTGCTAACATAGCGCAAATACTCTGAAAACTTGCATAAGTACCTATGGCTGTGGCGGTATCTTTTTTATCAGTAATATTACTTATCCAGGCTTTAGAAATTCCTTCAGTAGCCGCAGAGTATAAACCATACAGAAAAAATAATACAACAATAAACCATAATTCTGTACCTAAACCTATGCCAAAATATACGATCGAAAAAATTAACAAGCCAAATGCAAACATGTTTTTTAAACCAAACTTATCCGCAATTATGCCAAGTGGATATGCAAAAGCTGCATATATTAAATTATAAAAAATAAATACACCAATTACCATGGTATCAGATAGCCCTGCTTGTTTGGCTTTTAATAATAAAAAAACATCGGAGCTATTAAACAATGCAAAAAGTAATAAACCAAATACTAGTTTTTTATAAGCAGTTGGACTACTTTTCCAATATCTAATAAAATCCAGATAAGAAGTTCTAATGCGTAATTTGGGTTCAATATTTTTACGCTCTTTAATTAATAAGGATGCAAAAATTGCAAATAATCCAGGTATAAATGCAATGTAAAAAAGAGTTACATAATCTTCTGGGTAAAAGTATAAATATAATAATGCTAATGACGGGCCAAGTACAGCTCCTAAGGTATCCATGCTTCTATGAAACCCAAACACACTTGCTTTCGTTTCTTGAGTTGCCTCGTCGGATAAAATTGCATCTCTGGCAGCTGTTCTAATACCTTTACCGAAACGATCGAGAGTACGTGCAAAAAATATCCATACCGGATATACAAACAAAACCATCAATGGGCGAGAAATAGAACTCAATAAATAACCAACTTGTACAAAAGGAACTCGTTTCCCCGAATTATCAGACCATTTGCCAAAATAGCCTTTACTTAAACCAGCCGTAGCTTCTGCAATGCCTTCCAATATTCCAATTAATACGATGGAGAACCCAATGGACTTTAAATAAATAGGCATTACCGGATATAACATTTCACTAGCAGTATCGGTAAATAAACTTACCAAAGAAAGTATCCATACGGTTCGAGTAATATTTTTCAATACTGTTAAGTTAATGTGATAAGGTAAATTTATTAATAATTCTTAAGAGTATTTTTATAAATTTGGATATGCGTAAATTTCTTTTGCTGTGTTATTTTGTATTTATTTCCATAATTGCACTTTCGCAAAAAAAGCAAGGTACTGCGAGTGCGTATATTGAAACCTATAAATTGCTTGCCATTTCCGAAATGCATAAAACAGGTATTCCTGCAAGTATTACGCTGGCACAAGCACTTCACGAATCAGCAAATGGTACCAGTCAATTAGCTGTTAAAGCAAATAATCATTTTGGAGTAAAGTGCACAAGAAACTGGTCGGGGAAACGTTTTCATAGAAATGGAAACAAAAGAAATTCGTGTTTTAGAAAATATGAAACGGCAGAAGAAGCATATGCAGATCGTTCAAGCTTTTTAACAAAAAATAAACAATATGCTTTTTTGTTTAATTATAAACCTACGCAATATAAAAAGTGGGCATATGGTTTACAGCGCTCTGGTTATGCCCGTAGTAAAAGTTATGCAGCTCATTTATTAAGGACTATAAATATGCATAATTTACATCAATATGATTATGCTGTATTAGATACTATTTATAGAAACGATTCCACCATCATCAATATTAAAATAAACAAACCAGAAATAGAACCTGCCGAAGAAAAATCAACATATATAAATACATCAACCGTTGTAAGACACAGAGTAAAACAAGGGCAATCTTTGTATTCTATTTCTAGAAAATACAAGGTTTCTGTTGATAAAATTAAAAAAGCAAATAAGTTAAAATCAAACTTAATAAAACCTGGTAAAGTTTTAGTGATTCCAAAAAAGTAATATATTTATTAACCCTCTTTTATTAATATGATCAGATTAATTATATTGCTCCTATGTTTACCCACGTACTTGTTTTCTAGTGATACTGAAGCTTACATTAAAAAGTATCGCAAAACAGCCATTAAAGAAATGAGAAAATATGGAGTACCTGCAAGCATAACATTGGCGCAAGGTATTTTAGAGTCGGGCAGTGGGCAAAGTAGGTTGGCACGTAAAGGTCGTAACCACTTTGGTATAAAGTGTACAAACGATTGGAATGGTAGAACTATAAAAGAAGACGATGATAAAAAAGATGAATGTTTTAGAAGATATAGAAAAGCTAAACATTCTTACAGAGATCATTCAGAATTTTTAGCAACAAAAAAACGTTATTCATTTTTATTCGAGTATGATAAACGCGATTATAAAGCTTGGGCAAATGGACTTAAACAAGCAGGTTATGCAACAAATCCTAATTACCCAACACTTCTTATAAGTTTAATAGAAAAGTACGACCTTCACAGATATGATAAACGTGGAGCCCGAAGAGCGGTTAGAAAAGAGGATCGGGCTGAAGAAAATTCGTCAGAAATAAACAATACTAAAACACCAGAAAGTGGAAAATACCACGAAGTAAAAAAAGGAGATACCATGTATTCTATCTCTCAAAAATACAAGGTAAGCATAGATACTTTGAAAAAATTAAACAAAAAAACAAGTACAGATTTGTATTTAGGCGAAAAAATTAAAATTCAATAATTATTTATATAAGCTTTTCGATTCAATAAATTCAAGTACATTGTCTGGTAAAAAATAACGAATGTCTTTTTTGTTTTTAATTGCATTCCGAATAAAAGTGGAAGAGATTTCCATAATTGGTGTTTCGGTAATGCTAATATTTGGGTTTTTCAAAAATTCGGAAATAGTTTCCTTCGGACGTGGATACACTAGTATTTTATAGTCTCTCAAAATTAATTCGTAATTTTTCCATTTCTTTAAAGAGTTTAAATTATCGGCACCCATAATTAAGGTAAACTCGTGTTCCGGATATTTCTCTTTTAAATAAGTAAGTGTATCAATTGTGTATGATGGTTGTGGTAAGTGTAATTCTATATCCGATACTTGTATGTGCGCATCATCGTTAAAGGCGAGTTTACACATCTCTAAACGATCGTAAGTATTTATTAAAAGCGTCTTGTCTTTTAAAGGATTTTGTGGCGATACAACAATCCACACACGATCTAAATATGTGTGGTTGGCCATATAGTTAGCAATAATCATGTGCCCTATATGTATCGGATTAAATGAACCAAAAAATAAACCTATTTTCATTTATTCAAAAAATCATTTACTAGTTTTTCTGCTTCTAAACATGCTAAACTCAAATCGTCGTTGTGCACAATTACATCAAATTTATCAGCATAACTTAATTCTTTTTCTGCTTTAGAAATTCGTTCTTTTAGTTTTTCTTCTGTATCTGTTCCTCTGCCCCTTAATCTTTCTACCAATACTTCTAATGAGGGTGGTTGCACGAAAATAGCAATTGCATTTTCACCGTATTTTTTCTTTAAACGTAAGCCACCTTCAACATCTAAATCAAAAATCACATGTTTATTGTCGTTCCATATTCGAGCCAACTCAGATTTTAAGGTACCATAAAATGTACCCGAATACACTTCTTCAAACTCAATAAATTCATGCTTTGCAACTTTGTGCAAAAAATCTTCTTTAGATACAAAGTAATAATCTTTACCATTCACCTCATCACCACGTAAGCTGCGTGTGGTAGCAGATACAGAGAACTGTATATTTGGAAATTTTTTTAGAATATGATGAACAATTGTTGTTTTACCTGCGCCAGAAGGTGCAGAAAATATAATAAGTTTACCTTGTACGTTCATTTATACTATTATATAATATTTAACAATTGTTCTTTTACTTTTTCCAACTCGTCTTTCATTCCCACTACAATTTTTTGTATTGCGGCATCATTCGCTTTAGAGCCAAGTGTGTTTATTTCTCGGCCTATTTCTTGCGAAATAAATCCTAGTTTTTTGCCATTAGCTTCTTTCTCTTTCATTACTTGGAAGAAATAATCGCAATGTGTTTTTAATCTTATTTTCTCTTCAGTAATGTCGAACTTTTCTATAAAATAAATAAGCTCCTGTTCTAACCTATTTTTATCAACGTTTTCAGATCCAACTGCTTCTTTCAAAATATTATCTAATTTATCTTTAATAGCAGGGATTCTATTTTTTTCGTACTTCTCCACTTCAGGAATGGCATTTAATATAAGTTGAACTCTCTTTTCTAAATCGCTTGATAAGGTTTTACCTTCATCTGTTCTAAACTGATTGAAGTTTTCTAAAGCAGTTAAAAAAGTTTGATAAATTACTTTCCATTCTTCTTCATCTAAACTTTGTTCTTGCACCGACCATACATCTTGTATAGAGAGTGTTTGTTGAAATAGATGAGAAGTATCTGCGCCTAGTTCATTTGCTAATTGAGTTAGCTGTTTATAGTAAGCGTTGAATTTATCTTTATTTAACAAAGAGCTTTCTTGGGCGTCTGATTGTTCAATATTAATATTCACATTTGCTTTGCCGCGTTCAATTCCTTTCGTTGCTTCATTTCTAATTAAGCTCTCTCTCTCAGAATAACTTCTTGGGAGTTTTATATTCAATTCTAAAAATTTAGAATTTAATGAACGTATTTCTACTGTTATTTTTTTTTGTAAATACTCTGTGCTTGCTAGACCATAGCCGGTCATTGATTTCAACATACCTATTGATTTAATTTTCAAAGATATGAATAATAATATTAATTAATCTTTACGGCGAAGAAGAGGGAATGTAGCAGGTAAACTTACTAAGTACACACCTGCAAAAATTAAAAAACCGAATACAATTTTTTGCCAAGTAAGTTCGTCTTTACCCAATATGATTGCAATAATAGAAGCCAAAATGGGCTGTAAATAAATATATGCACCCACTAATGATGAGTTTGCATGCC
Organism: Sphingobacterium thalpophilum; assembly: GCA_943371425.1. Taxonomy (GTDB): domain Bacteria; phylum Bacteroidota; class Bacteroidia; order Sphingobacteriales; family Sphingobacteriaceae; genus CAJBVG01. The sequence continues at coordinate 37,849 of CALRUR010000009.1, read as the reverse complement.
TTAATGCCCATCCATTTAGTAAATAAGTTAAAAAGGTTGCACCCACAATTAAAAAACCAATACTAGCCCATATCTTATTAGGTATTACTACCCAGTTCACTTCTTGTAACTCCGGAATAGAAAAGGGTAATATCATTATTCCTCCGAATAAGAATGTCCACTTTATTACAGTTATCGGATTGTATTTATGCAATAATGGTTTTGCGATAATTAAGTAATAAGCATAAATAATAGCATTTAACATTACCATTACATCTCCGCTTAGTGTTGCAGATGAAAAGGATAAACTCGGACCAACTAATAAAAGTAAAGCACCACTTAGTCCTAACATTAAACCCATAATTTTTAATGTACTTACTTTTTCCTTCAAAATAAAAAATGAGAAAAAACCTACGAACAAAGGAGTGGTTACCATTAATATGGCACCGTTTATTGGGGTTGTAATAGATAAGCCTTTAAAGAATAATAACATATTTGCAGCTACACCAAATACTGCGCATTTCATTAATTCTAAATAATCTTTTTTATCTCTTATTTTTTCACGTACAAAAATTGCATGTGTAATCCACAACAAAATAATTGCACCCCAAACTCGTACACCTATTAATCCCATTGGTTTTACAAAGGCAGGCATTACTTCTTTTGCAATGCTAAAGGTCGCGGCGTAAATTAATGAAACTATAAATAAGGCTAAGTGTACTCGAAAAACTTTTGGCATCATTAGAATTAACTTATTGATTTTGGATAATCAACTCTTCCATAATTTTATACACTTTTTGTTTCAGCATTTCTACATCATCAAGTGTATATGTATTTACTTCTATGGGATCAGAAAACACTATTTTCATTATGCCTGGTTTTATGGTTAAAGGGTTATTACGAGGCATTAAATTTCTGGCATTAATTACTACAAAGGGAGCAATAGGTGTTTGTGTTTCTATGGCAATTCTAAAAGCACCGTCGTAAAAATCTTTTAAATGATTAGGCGTTCTGTTCATGGTTCCTTCCGGAAAAATTAAAATTGAAATCCCTCGTTTTAGCAATTCCTTTAATTTCTCTACACTCGCAGTTCTACTTTCTTTAGTGCTTCGATCTACCATTACTACTACACGACTGTATATAAAACCGAACACCGGAATTTTAGACATTTCTATTTTACCCAATGGTTTAAAAGCTGTAGGTGTAGCTAATACAACAGACGTAGAATCGAGGTAAGAGCCGTGGTTGGCTACATAAATATATGGCCTAGAGGTATCTATTTTTTCTCTGCCTTTTACTTTATAAAAAAACAGACTTAAAACAGAAAACAATGCTGCCCAAACTCTTAGAAAAAAAAATGGAATGGTTGCACCGTACTTGTTTGGTATAAATGAACTAAGGATGATAAATGGTAACACCAAAAACATCACCGAAAAAAATACAATTAATCCGTATGCAATAAATAAGGCACCAAAGATTTTTCTCATACGAGTATATTTAAAGCTAAGCAAGCTTTTTCGGCTGCATTTTTTTCTGCGTTCTTCTTGCTGAAATCTTGTCCGAGCCCCATTTCTTCACCACTAATTAATACACGAACCGTAAATAACCTCGATTGTCCGTGACTTTTTTCATCTACTAGTTCGAACAAAATTTCTTTGCTTTCTCTTTGTGCCCATTCGAGCAAGCGGCTTTTAAAATTAGATTCTGTTTGTTCTAATTGATCTATGTCTACGTGGGGGCTTAATATTCTGCTAATAATAAACCTACGTGTAAATTCGTAGCCTTTGTCTAAATAAATAGCACCAATTAAGGCTTCAAACGCATCTCCAAAAAGTGATGAATTTTTATTTCCTTGGTTATGTAATTTAGCATCGTAAGAAATCATTTCTGCGATGCCCATTTTTTTTGATAGTTGATTGAGGTGAGACCTGTTTACCATTTTAGATCTCATTTCGGTAAGGAAACCTTCGTCTTTATATGGAAATTTTTTAAATAATACTTCGGCTACAACCGAGCCTAATATGGCATCTCCGAGGAACTCTAGTCTTTCGTTACTATTTTTTACTCCTTTTTTATGGGTATCAATGGCAACAGATTTATGTCTTAATGCTAAGCGATATAATGAATAATTTCCAGGAATAAATCCTAGAATATTTCTCAAAGCTTTTAGTTCTTTTTTGTAAGGGGAAGTAAAGAGTTTTAAAACACCAATCGGCATACACAATAATTAACGGTACTGTAAACAAGCATCAATATAAACAATATGTTTTTCAAAAAGGGTTATTACTCAGCTTTTTTGAAGATTACAGATGCATTGTGACCACCAAATCCAAAAGTATTACATAATGCAGCACGAACTATGCGTTTTTGTGCTTTATTAAATGTTAAATTTAAACGAGGATCAAATTGAGGGTCGTCTGTAAAGTGGTTAATAGTTGGAGGTATGATGTCGTTTTGTACAGAAAGAATGGAAGCTATTGCTTCTAATGCTCCTGCTGCACCTAGTAAATGCCCAGTCATTGATTTGGTAGAACTGATATTTAAATTATAAGCATGTTCTCCAAAGCAAGAAATAATTGCTTTAGTTTCGCTAATATCTCCAAGCGGAGTAGAAGTTCCGTGAACGTTTATATAATCAATATCTTCTGGTACCATACCAGCATCGCGCATTGCATTTTTCATCACATTTTTAGCACCTAAGCCCTCCGGATGTGGAGCTGTAATATGATTTGCATCTGCTGATAAACCGCCACCGGCTAGTTCTGCATAAATTTTTGCGCCACGACGTTTAGCATGTTCGTATTCTTCTAAAATAAGAGTTGCTGCACCTTCGCCTAATACAAAGCCTTCGCGATCTAAATCAAAAGGTCGAGAAGCTGTTTTCGGAGAATCGTTGCGCGTTGATAGTGCATGCATGGCATTAAAACCACCCACTGCGGCTTCGTTTACACTTGCTTCAGAACCACCGGCAATAATCATGTCGGCCATTCCTAAACGTATGTAATTAAAACCATCAATAATGGCATTTGTTGAAGATGCACATGCAGACACGGTTGCGAAGTTAGGGCCGCGCAAACCATATTTTATTGATATATGCCCTGGAGCAATATCAATAATCATTTTCGGGATGAAAAAGGGATTGAAACGTGGAGTTCCATCGCCAGCATTAAAATTGGTAACCTCATCAATAAACGTTCGTAAACCTCCAATACCCGAACCCCAAATCACTCCCGCACGATCGCGGTCTAATGTTTCAAAGTCAATATTAGCGTCTTTAACAGCTTCATCGGTAGATGCCAATGCATAATGTACAAATGGATCCAGTTTTCTAGCTTCTTTTTTGTCGAGGTAATTTTCAATTTGAAAATTCTTTACCTCACAGGCAAATTGAGTCTTAAACTTAGAGGCATCAAAATGAGTAATAATATCGGCACCACTGACCCCATCCACTAAATTCTTCCAAAATTCAGGAACAGAATTCCCCAGTGGAGTCAGTGCTCCAATACCTGTAACTACTACTCTTTTTAATTCCATAAGTAAGTTAAGTTAAATACTACTTAACGTTCTTTTCTAGATAAGATACCGCTTGTCCTACTGTACCAATAGTCTCTGCTTGCTCATCAGGAATAGCGATGTTAAATTCTTTTTCAAATTCCATGATCAATTCTACTGTGTCCAGTGAATCGGCACCTAAGTCGTTGGTAAAGCTTGCTTCTGGTGTAACTTCACTTTCGTCAACACCCAACTTCTCTACAATAATTGCTTTTACTCTTGATGCAATATCTGACATAATTTTAATATTTAGGTTTTAATAATTCTGTGCAAAGAAAAAGATATTATAACAAATAACAAAAAATAAATTTTTTGTGGCTATAAATAGCCCTCTGCGCTTTTTCTAGCTCAATAGTAGTCTTTTTTATTAATTTTGACAAATAAATTTTTAAGCATTTGAGTAAGAAAATACTACGAGTTGATTATAACCATGATATTTCCATCATTGGTATCAGTTCTGCATCCCGCGATTACCGTTTATGCTGGTTTATAAACAACCTTTTGCCTGTAAAGTTTACAAGGATAGATGACTTGTTGATTTACAGTGATTTTGGTGAAGAATCGTACCATTCTTGCTATAAATACAGCCAAGAAAACACCGAAACTGAACTCTATTTTTTAAGTAATAAAAGCGGAAATTCTTACTTAGTTCCTGAAATGAAAGAAAGCGACTATTTTATTCTAAGTACAGAAAGTTTATTAGCCGAAGATCAAAAAGAGCTAATTCAAATGCTAAATAAAATAGACATTGTGCAAACCGCTTACCCAATAGACCCTTATTCCTTAAAATCTAAAGAAAATCTATTCTTCTTTTAATTTGATTTTCATCGCACAATCTTTATACTTGATACATAATACTCAATACTTATTGTAATAAGTACACTTATTAAGAAAATTTATCTTATGTTTGAGTAATACAAAACCCATTTTTATGAAAATATATCATAATAGAACTAAAATTGTTGCAACTCTCGGGCCTGCTTCCTCCTCAAAAGAAGTATTATTAAAAATGATTAAAGCAGGGATGGATATTTGTCGTATTAATTTTTCGCATGGTAAACATGAAGATCTTGCTAAGTTGATAAAGACAATACGAGAGATAAATGAAAAAAACAATTTACACGTTGGTATTTTGGCCGATTTACAAGGCCCTAAAATTCGTGTGGGTGAAATGGTTGACAACCGGGTTTATTTGAAAAAAAATCAAGAGTTGTTAATGACTACCAAACCCTGTATAGGTAATGAGGAGAAGGTTTACATCTCTTATCAAGCATTCCCGAAAGATGTTAAACCTGGTGAAATTATTTTATTAGATGATGGTAAATTACAATTTAAAGTAATAAGTACAAACAGAAAAGATGCTGTAAAAGTGAAAGTGATTTACGGTGGAATTTTATCATCAAACAAAGGAGTAAACTTACCTGATACAAAAGTTTCTATCCCGAGTTTAACACCAAAAGATTTAAAAGATTTAGATTTTATATTAAAGCAAAATGTAGAATGGATTGGCTTATCATTTGTACGTGAAGCAAAAGATATTATTGAATTAAAAGAAATTATAAAAAAACGCGGATCGCATGCAAGGGTAATTGCTAAAATTGAAAAACCAGAAGCATTACTAAACCTCGATGCAATTGTGGAGGCTACTGATGCAGTGATGGTAGCAAGGGGCGATTTAGGGGTAGAATGCCCTATGGAGGAAGTTCCAATTATTCAAAAGAGAATTGTAAAAAAATGCATGGAGCATGCGAAACCTGTAATAATTGCTACTCAAATGATGGAAAGCATGATTACGAATCCTCGCCCAACAAGAGCTGAAGTAAATGATGTGGCAAATTCTGTATTAGATGGAGCCGACGCAGTAATGTTGAGCGGAGAAACATCCGTTGGAGAATATCCTATTGAAGTAATTACAGCTATGCAGGTAATTATAAGGAACATTGAAAAATCAAGTTACCCATACATGCAAATGCATGCACCACATAAACGTTCTGGTACATTTTTATCAGACAGTATATGTTACACGGCTTGTATATTAGCCGAGCAAAACGACTCTTTAGGAATAGTTTCCATGACACATTCTGGATATACAGCCTTCAGAATTTCTAGTCATAGACCAAAAGCCTTAACTTTTATATTTACGTCCAATAAATCGTTGCTTTGTTTGTTAAGTTTGGTTTGGGGTGTAAGAGGATTTTATTATGATAAGTTTGAGAGCACAGACAAAACAATGAAGGATGTGAACGGAATTCTTAAGCAGCACAAGCTTGTGAAGAAAGGTGATACGGTAATTAATACTGCCAGCACACCTATCGGACGAAGTGGCCGTACAAACACTATAAAAATAAGCACTATAGAATAGTCGAACTTTTGTTTGATTTTTCTTGAAAAAATATTGAAAACCAAAGTTTTCCACAGCGGTAAAACTTTGGTTTTCTTCGTTTTAAGGCATTTTACTTCATGTGAGTGTACTTTCTTGGGTTCAGTGTGGAAAACACTATTTTAAGTGCCCCCCGCTGTCTATTAAATTTGATGAAAAACCCCTATAGTTTTTTCATAAATATAACCATAACTAAAACAGATAATTAAATAATACGATGAGCAAAAAAGAATTAAAAGGCAAAGGGATGAAGTTAGACCGCTACTTCACTCAGAAAGGAATGAGTCCTTACGATCTATTTACATATGAAAAGCGAACTTCAGTTATTCGTAATCCGGCTGGTGATGCTGTATTTGAAATGAATGATGTTGAAGTACCCGCCTCATGGTCGCAGGTAGCCACAGATATTCTTGCTCAAAAATATTTCCGTAAAGCGATGGTTCCTCAAGCTGATGGAACTACTGGTTCAGAAAAATCTGTTAAACAAGTTGCACATCGTATGGCAAATTGTTGGATGGATTGGGGTAAACGTTACGGATACTTTGCAACAGACGAAGATGCAACCGTTTTTTATGACGAGTTGGTGTATACAATAGTTGGGCAGTTAGCTGCACCAAATTCACCACAATGGTTTAATACTGGCTTACATACTTCATACGGTATTACAGGTAAACCACAAGGGCATTATTTCGTAAATCCTGAAACAGAACAATTAGAAAAATCAACATCGGCATACGAACGCCCTCAACCACACGCTTGCTTTATCTTATCTGTTGATGATGATTTAGTAAACGAAGGTGGTATTATGGACCTTTGGGTTCGTGAAGCTCGTATATTTAAATACGGTTCGGGAGTGGGTACCAACTTCTCACGCATACGTGGCGAAAGCGAAAAACTTTCGGGCGGCGGACATTCATCAGGTTTAATGTCGTTTTTGAAAATTGGCGACCGTGCTGCTGGAGCAATTAAATCTGGCGGAACTACTCGTAGAGCTGCCAAAATGGTGTGTTTAGATTTAGATCACCCAGAAATTGTTGGTTTCGTAAACTGGAAAGTTGAAGAAGAGAAAAAAGTAGCTGCTTTAATTGCTGCAGGATATTCATCAGATTACGAAGGCGAAGCGTATAGAACAGTTGCAGGACAAAATTCAAACAACTCAGTACGTATTCCTAATTCGTTTTTCCGTGCTTTAGAGAATGGAACCGATTGGGATTTAATTGGTCGTACAAACAGCAAAAAAATAAGCAGTGTTCCATCACAAAAATTATGGGACGATATCGCATTTGCGGCATGGGCTTGTGCAGACCCTGGTGTACAATACGATACCACTATTAACGAATGGCATACATGCCCACAAGGCGGAAGAATTAATGCTTCTAACCCTTGTTCGGAATACATGTTCTTAGATAATACTGCATGTAATTTAGCATCGGTTAACTTACGTCATTTCTTTAATGAACAAACTTTAGAGTTTGATGTAAAAGGATTCGAGCACATTTGCAGAATTTGGACAATGGTATTGGAAATTTCTGTATTGATGGCACAATTCCCATCAAAAGAAGTTGCTCAACTATCATACGAATACAGAACCCTAGGTTTAGGATATGCAAACTTAGGTTCGATGTTAATGGTTGCTGGTATTCCTTATGATAGTGATAAAGGTCGTGCAATTGGTGGTGCTATTACCGCAATAATGACGGGTGTTGCTTATTCAACATCAGCAGAAATGGCAAAACACTTAGGACCATTTACAAAATTCGAAGAAAACAAAAAAGACATGATGCGTGTAATGCGCAACCATCGTTATGCCGCATACAATGCTACTGATGCATACGAAGGCTTAGAAATAGCGCCTCCAGGAATTGACCCTAAATATTGCCCAGATTATTTATTATCTGCGGCATGTAATGCTTGGGATAAAGCGGTAGAATTAGGAGAGAAACACGGTTACAGAAATGCACAAACTACAGTAATTGCTCCAACCGGAACAATTGGTTTAGTGATGGATTGTGATACAACTGGTATTGAGCCAGACTTTGCATTAGTGAAGTTTAAAAAATTATCGGGTGGTGGTTATTTCAAAATTATCAACCAAGCGGTTCCTGCAACCTTAAGAAATTTAGGGTATGATGATAGCCAAGTAGATGCCATCATTAACTATGCAAAAGGATATGCAACCATTAAAGGCGCACCACACATTAACTTCGATTCATTAGCAGCAAAAGGATTTACGCAAGATGATTTAGAAAGAGTAGATAAGGGTATGATGTCTGCTTTTGAAATTAGTTTCGCATTTAACGTATGGTCATTAGGTGAAGATTGCTTGAAGAGATTAGGATTTAAAGCAGAGCAATACAATGCACCTAATTTCAATTTATTACAAGCATTAGGATTTAGCAGAACACAAATTAGCGAAGCAAACACTTACGTTTGTGGAACCATGACTACAGAGGGTGCTCCATACTTAAAAGAAGAGCATTATCCAATTTTCGATTGTGCTAATCGTTGTGGAACCATTGGTGTAAGATACATTCATGCACACGGTCACATTAAAATGATGGCAGCTGCACAACCGTTCTTATCTGGAGCTATTTCTAAAACCATCAACTTACCAAATGAGGCAAATGTTGATGAGATTAAAGATTGCTACCAATTAAGTTGGGAGTTAGGATTAAAAGCAAATGCACTTTACAGAGACGGTTGTAAATTATCACAACCATTATCAACAAAAGCATCTGAAGATAAAATTGAAAGTGTTGAAGAAGTTTTAGGTGAAGCGGCTAATGTAAAATTAAGCGACCTTACCCCAGAGCAAGTATTAGAAGCAGCGAGAGCTATTTTAGAGCGCTCTAAAGACACTTCTTTCAAACGACAGCTATCTAGTGTAGTTGAAAAGAAAAGCATGCCAGCAAAACGCCAAGGCTTTACACAAAAAGCAGCGGTGGGTGGCCAAACCATTTATGTACGTACAGGAGAATATGAAGATGGAACATTGGGAGAAATCTTCATCGACATGCATAAAGAGGGAGCAACCTTTAGATCATTGATGAACTGTTTTGCGATTGCAATTTCAGTAGGTTTACAATACGGTGTTCCATTAGAAGAATTCGTAGATAAGTTTGCTTTCACACGCTTTGAACCATCGGGTATGGTATCTGGTCATGAAAACATAAAGAGTGCAACATCAATAGTTGATTATATTTTTAGATTATTAGGGTACGAGTACTTAAACAGAACAGATTTAGTACACGTTATTACTGAGCAGAACGCGGTTATTGGTAATCCGCAGATGATTGATGAAGATCAGAATCCAGATGTTTCAAACAGAATGGAAACTGCATCAGCAAACCCTGCTCCAAAGGCAGAAGTAACTGCAGGCGAATTTGCGGCAAAGAAACCAGCATTTGATATTTCCGCTGGCGCGCAATCAGACGCCCCTGCTTGTACTAATTGTGGGCACATTATGCTCCGTTCGGGAACTTGTTACAAGTGCTTGAATTGTGGTACTCAAGGAGGATGCAGTTAATTACAAATGTTGTGAGAACAACATTCATGATATTTTGAATTCAATTAAAAATTAAAAAAGTCCCGCTCACAAGGCGGGACTTTTTTATATTTAGACTAATTGAAATTTAGAATAATTCTAAATTTTTTTGGTGCGTTTTTGGTGGCACGAATAATTTTATTGCTTAGTTTTCTTTAAAACCACTGAAAATATAAGTAATGGTACCAGAATTAAAGGACTCCAATATACTCCCGTTAACATAGGTTGTATCACCATTTGTACTGTTCTTAAATTGGACATTTCCTACAGGGCGACCTTTATTATCTGGATTTCCGTAAAACTTATGTTGATGGTATGTTTCAGTACCATAAGAAAAGTAAAAAGGATTGAATACCCAATTTATTTGACTATTCTCAACTAATAATCCACTTTGATCTGCATTCGTAATAGTACTTGCTAAATTGTTATAAACAATTGTAGTATCCATTCCAAAAATATACTGCTTATAAATTACTTTCATTTCATAATTACCCAAATACTTAGGACGAGGGTCGGCAACATTAAGCTCTAATATATCCGACCAATCAGAAAAAACTTTATTCGCATAAATAGCTCTAATTCTTACATACATTTTAGTATTCCAGTTTATTTTATGCTTTAATACACTACAACTAGTATCTGGCGAATTAACTATTATTAGTTTAGTTGGACTAAGATTATTATCGATATGATTTATAGACATAAAGTTAAATGCAGGTGAATAATCTAAATGAATTTCATACCCTATAGCTTCAGGTTGTTTGGTCCATTTAAATTGTATTACGTCTACTTCATCTTTAATTATAGTAGCATTTAATTCGGGAGAAATAAATCGTGTAACAAATGTTGGCTTAACAAATCCATCAAATATTAATTTGTTAACATTAGAAATAGGATTGTATTTCTCATTAGAATCTACGCTATAAACTGTCCAATATTTAATATAATTCTCACCAAGGCTAGATAATAATACACTCTTACTATTATTGGTAAGTTTAAATGATTTAACGGTATCTCTCATAGCCGAATCATTTGCGAAAACCAATAAATAAAAATTAACATTTAATGATTCAGTCCAGTTAAATACTAAATAACTATCTGTTGTAAAAGTTGTATTATTTAATGGTTGTATTAATGATGGTGGTGTAAGGTAATTAGAAGGTTGAGAAATAGGCGAATTGTCTTGCGTATCTTCTTTACAAGCACTCAGTAATATTAAAAAACTTAAAAATAGAATAATGTGTTTCATAGTATTTAACTAATAAGATAGAATTTTCAGTAATTAATCTTCAATAAACATACCAAAAAACAGAATATACTAAAATTATCTAATCTATAAACCCATAAATTATCAAATTCATATTATTTAGAATTAATAGTTACCTTTAAATATGCGATTGATTATTTCTATAACTTTAGGTTTAATTCTGTTTTACTCAAATAAAACTACTGCTCAACTTACTGCAGATTTCCCCGATTCGAATTATTCTTGGAACGAATCATCTTATACTAGAGGTTGTGATTTAGATTGCCCTTTCTATTATGTTGTGGGAACCATGTTCGATAGTAGCACGCATTATCTAAGTAATTTAACGTATAGAAGTATTTATTTTAAAGGCACTAGTTTTAAACAAATTATTAGTGTTGTACCACCTGTAATTGTTGATATTCGTAATTACACAAAAATCGTTGGATACATTAGGAATGATAAATTAAATAAGAAAGTATATTTTAGAAAAAACTTAAGCGATACAACTCAAGATATTTTACTTTATGATTTTGGTTTGAAATTACATGATCCATATCCTGTTACACTTCAGCATCCACAAAGCTCCACAAATTTTAATGTATATAGAATTGACACCATAATTGATGATAATGGCATAAGTAGAGAAATAAAATATATTGGCGATTCATCCGAAACAAATTACAATTTTGGCGGAGTATTAATAGAAGGAGTTGGTAATACAAAAACACTGTTTTCTGAAAATGTAACATTGATGGACGGTTGGTCATCATCAAACCAGGTAAATTGTTTTAGTAACGATAAGAAAAACTATACATTTTCCATGGGATCCGTATCAATACTATTGGATACTATAAATAGTTGCAATCGACATTCATATTACATCACCTCTGTACAATCAGAAAAAATAAAAAATCTAAACGTTTTTCCTAATCCTAGTAAAAAAAATATTTCAATAGATATTGTTGATCCTAATCTTACCTTTACAATGAAAAATGTAATAGGACAAACACAAACTATTATTTGTAACTATGATGATGGAAAATGGCATTTTGATATTAGCAATTTAACAGAGGGAATATATTTTCTGAAAGCTGTTTCCAACAACATCACTTATACCGGAAAATTTATAAAACAATAAATTTAATTAATGAACAGAGACCTCATTCGTAATAACGAAAAATTTATAAAAGCCTTAGATGGTTTAAATGAAAAACAACTATCCGCTGTAAATAAAATTGATGGGCCAGTATTGGTAATCGCTGGACCAGGTACTGGTAAAACCCAAATTCTTGCAGCACGTATTGGCAAAATATTAATAGAAACAGATACGGATGCTCATAACATTCTTTGCTTAACTTATACCGATGCAGGCACCATAGCCATGCGTAAACGTTTATTCGATTTTATTGGTCCCGAAGCCTACAGAGTACACATTCATACCTTCCACTCTTTTTGTAATGATATTATACAAGAAAATCTAGATTATTTCGGAAAGCTAAATTTAGAAGCTATTTCTGATTTAGAAAAAATAGAACTCTTCCGAAAATTAGTTCATCAATTTAAAGAAGGAAACCCGCTGAAAAGATATCGTGGTGATGTGTATTACGAAATAAAAAGATTGATGGAGTTGTTCTCCATTATGAAACGTGAAAATTGGACAGCGAATTTTATTTGTACAAAAGCCGATGAATATATAGAGATGATTGCAAATGCCGAAGAAGGCTCTGAGCTCTATAAAACATTTAAATATTCCAGAAAAACGGGCAATGCTGCTGCAGGCGATTTTAAGCCGGCGTTTATTGATGAAAAAGATAAGATAGAATTACTAAAAGCCGCGGCTAAAGAATTTGAAACTTATCAGAACTTAATGAACAAGGCCAATCGTTATGATTTTGATGACATGATTCTTTGGATCTTAAAAGCATTTAAAAACGATCCAAACTTTCTTATTACCTACCAAGAACGATATGAATATTTTTTAATAGACGAATACCAAGATACCAGTGGCTCTCAAAATGAATTAATAAAAATGTTAATTAGTTATTGGGACAATCCGAATGTATTTGTGGTGGGTGATGATGATCAATCGATATTTAGGTTCCAAGGTGCAAACGTTGAAAACATTGAACAATATTGCAATTGGTTTCCAGAAAGTTTAGCCAAAATAATGTTAGAAAATAATTATCGATCTACACAATCGATATTAGATCTTTCTAAAAATTTAATTGATTTTAATACGGAGCGTATTAAAATGGAAGGCCTTTCAAAATCATTAAAAGCTAGTAATACTTCTTACATTAGCTCTACGATTAAACCTCGCATTATAGAGTACGAAACACCTATACAAGAATTTGCATCGGTTACAGAACAAGTGTATAAATTAATAACCGATGAAAATATTGATCCGAAAGAAATTGCTATTATTTATAAGGAACATAAAGCTGGAGAAGAATTAGCACACTATTTCCAATCGCGAGAAATTCCGGTTAGTACCAAAAAGAGAGTGAATATACTCACGATTCCTTTTGCACAAAAATTAATTAACATACTCAGGTATTTAGCTGCAGAAAATGAAATTCCGTACAGTGGAGATGAACTATTGTTTCAGATTTTACATTATGATTTCTACGATATAAATCCTATTGATGCAGCTAAACTCAGCGTTGCAGCTACTCAACATAATTATTCTAATAAAAATAAAACCTCCATTAGAAACTTATTGGTGGAGATGAATAAAAAAACGCCCGATATGTTTGAGGATACCAGTACTCAACAATTAAGACGTTTAAGTACCGACATAGAATACTGGATTAAAGAATCTAACAATTTTACCCTTCAAAATTTATTCGAAAAAATAATTACACGAGGCGGCATCCTTGCTTACATTTTAAAATCGCCAGAAAAAACTTGGTTAATGCAAGTGCTTTCTTCTTTATTTAATTTCTTAAAAGAAGAAAGTAGAAGAGACCCAGAAATGGGATTAAAAGAATTTATAAACACCATCGATTTATTAAAAGAAAACGATTTAAGTTTAGAACTCAATAAAGTTCTATTTAACGAACATGGTGTAAATTTCCTAACCTGCCATGGCTCTAAAGGATTAGAATTTCAGTTTGTATTTTTTATTGGCGCAAGTAAAAATGTTTGGGAAGGCAAACGTAAAATGAGCCGAACTTATAAAATTCCGGAAACACTATTCCTCTCTAACAGTAAAGGAAAAGATGAAGAAGAACTACGAAGGTTGTTTTATGTTGCCATGACACGTGCTAAAACTAATTTGCAAATTTCTTATTCATCAACAGATATGAAAGGAAAAGAAATTGAACGTAGTATGTTTGTAGGGGAGCTACTTAGCAGTTCGAATATTGAAGTTGAAAAAATTAGTATCGACGATGAATCTATTTTAAATTTCTTCTCCCTAAATTTTAAAGAAGAGGATGCACCAGTAAGTACAGATTCTATTGATCATGCATGGGTGGATAGCGTGCTCGAAAAATACACCTTAAGTGTAACTCATTTAAATAATTATTTAGATTGCCCATTGAAATTTTATTTTCAAAATTTAGTAATGGTACCGAGCGGTAAAAATGATAGCATGACCTTTGGTTCATCAATACATTGGGCACTCGAAAAATTCTTTAGAGAAGTGGTTGAAACAAAAGAATTCCCTCCGGTTGAAAACATACTAAAAGATTTCGATTGGTACATGGTTCGTAATCGAGAAGCATTTACTAAAGAACAGTTTGAACGACGCTTGGAATACGGACACAAAATAATTCCGCCATACTACACAAGGTATATAAATGAATGGAACAAAATTGTAAGCCCAGAAACTGCTATTAAAAATGTAGAAGTAAACGGCATTCCAATTAAAGGGAAGATTGATAAAATTGAATTTAATGGGAATGATGTAAATGTGGTGGATTATAAAACAGGCTCTTTTGAAAATGCAAAAAAGAAATTAAACAGACCGTCAGAGAAAGATCCTAATGGTGGCGATTATTGGCGACAAGCAGTGTTTTATAAAATTTTGATTGATAACTATCGATTAAAAGATTGGAGAGTAGTAAGTACGGAATTCGACTTTGTAGAACCTTACAAAGATAAATATGAAAAAAGTAAAGTAGTAATTACTCCAGATGATGTGCAAATAGTTACTAAACAAATTCAAGAAGTATATACAAAAATTAGAAACCACGAGTTTAGTACAGGATGTGGAAAGAAGGATTGCGATTGGTGTAATTTTGTGAAAAATAATTTTAGAGATGCACGCTTCGAATTCCCTGTAGAGGAGGAAGAAGATGATCAGAATATTAACTAAGTGAATTCCTTTTATACTTATTTCATTAATTTTCTCATATATCTTATATTTGCATTCGGTCTAATTTAGTCCATATACAAACGATTGATTATGAGAGAAATACAATTCAGAGAGGCGCTTAGAGAAGCTATGAATGAAGAAATGCGCAAAGATGAGCGCATATTCTTAATGGGTGAAGAAGTAGCTGAATATAACGGTGCTTACAAAGTAAGCCAAGGCATGTTAGCAGAATTTGGTGCAAAAAGAATAATTGATACTCCTATTTCTGAATTGGGCTTTGCAGGAATTGGTGTAGGTGCAGCAATGAATGGCATTCGTCCGATTATCGAATTCATGACCTTTAACTTCTCATTAGTAGCCATTGACCAAGTAATTAATGCAGCGGCAAAAATGATGTCGATGAGTGGTGGACAATTCTCTGTTCCAATTGTGTTTCGTGGACCAACAGGTAGTGCGGGTATGTTGAGTTCGCAACATTCTCAAAACTTCGAATCGTGGTATGCAAATTGCCCAGGATTAAAAGTAGTAGTACCATCTAACCCATATGATGCAAAAGGATTATTAAAAACTGCCATATTAGATCCAGATCCAGTAATCTTTATGGAGTCTGAGCAAATGTATGGTGATAAAGGATTTGTACCTGAAGAAGAATATTATTTACCAATTGGTGTTGCCAATGTAGTTCAAGAAGGTACAGACGTAACCATTGTAACCTTTGGTAAAATGCTGAAAGTTGTAATGGCTGCAGCAGCAGAACTTGCAAATGAAGGTGTAAGTGTGGAAGTAATCGACTTAAGATCGGTTCGACCAATTGATTACCCAACGGTAATTAACTCTATTAAAAAAACCAACAGAATGGTATTTGTAGAAGAGTCGTGGCCATTAGGATCTATTGCAACCGAAGTAGCTTTTAAAGTACAAAAAGATGCTTTCGATTATTTAGATGCTCCAATATTAAGAGTAATGGGTGGCGATGTTCCGTTGCCATATGCACCTACATTAATTGAAGCTTATTTACCTAACGCTACAAAAATTATTAAAGCGGTAAAAGAAGTAATGTATGTTTCGAAATAGATTCTAGATACTTTCGTTAGTATTTAGATATTAGAATTTAGATATTTAAATAAAAATGGTTTGCATTAATTTGCAAACCATTTTTTGTTTTAATATCGTTGAAAACTATTACAATCCTTGGTTGAATACTTGGGAGAAGTTTCTGATATTCGTAACTCAATATTTATTAAAAATGATTAATTACAACAAGGTAGTTGCGGCTGAATTAGGGGTTCGTGAGCAACAAGTTGAAGCAACTATAAATTTATTAGACGAAGGTGCTACTATCCCATTTATTTCGAGATATAGAAAAGAAGTAACAGGTACATTAGACGAAGTGCAAGTTGGTGCCATAAGAGATAGAATTACACAACTTAGAGAATTAGATAAACGAAGAGAAGCCATTCTGAAATCATTAGAAGAAATGGGTAAACTTACTGATGAGCTTAAAGAAAAAATAGATGCTGCAGAAAGTTTAACCATACTCGAAGATTTATATTTACCCTACCGTCCAAAACGCAAAACAAAAGCGAGTGTTGCCAAAGAAAAAGGGCTAGAATCTTTATCCATCAGTATATTCGAACAAGAATCTGTTGACCCAAAAATGCTTGCTGAGAAATATATTGATGTTGAAAAAGGTGTAAACACCATTGAAGAAGCTTTACAAGGTGCACGTGATATTATTGCAGAAAGAATTTCTGAAGATGCAGATGCTCGTGCAATGGTTCGTGAATTATTTTTGAAAAAAGGATTTTTTAGATCTAAGGTTATTAAAGGAAAAGAAGCCGAAGGAATTAAATACAAAGATTATTATGAATGGTCGGAATCTGTTAAAGATGCACCATCACACAGAGTATTAGCTTTACGTAGAGGCGAAAAAGAATTGTTTCTTTCTTTAGAAATTTCACCAGAAGAAGAAGAAGCAATTGAAAGCTTAAATAAGAAATTTATCATCCATACAAATGCATGTGCAGAAGAAGTACGCAGCGCTATAAAAGATGGATACAAAAGATTATTAGCACCATCCATAGAAACAGAAACAAGGGTATTTACTAAAACGAGAGCCGACGAAGAAGCGATAAAAGTATTTGCAGAAAACGCTCGCCAATTATTATTAGCTGCTCCACTTGGGCAAAAACGTGTAATGGCTATTGACCCTGGTTTTAGAACAGGTTGCAAACTAGTGTGTTTAGATGAGCAGGGCAAACTGCTTGATAACACTGCTATTTACCCACATGAACCACAAAAGAAATTAGTAGAAGCACAAGCAATTATAAAGCAGTTGTGCGATAAAAATAAAATTGAAGCCATTGCCATTGGTAATGGAACCGCAGGTAGAGAGACCGAAACGGTAGTTCGTGCCATGAAACTTGAAAATGTTTTAGTGGTAATGGTAAATGAAAGTGGCGCATCTATTTACTCTGCATCGGAAGCTGCACGTGATGAATTTGCAGACTACGATTTAACAGTACGTGGTGCAGTATCTATTGGCAGAAGATTAATGGACCCTTTAGCAGAGCTTGTAAAAATTGATCCAAAATCTATTGGCGTTGGGCAATATCAACACGACGTTGATCAAACTAAACTACAAAAATCATTAGACGATGTAGTGAGTAGTAGTGTAAATGCAGTTGGTGTGGAGTTAAATACTGCATCCAAACAATTACTATCTTACGTATCTGGCTTAGGCCCACAGTTGGCCCAAAACATTATAGATTACAGAAATAGCAACGGTGCTTTTCGCACTCGTGCAGAATTAAAAAAAGTAGCTCGTTTAGGCGATAAAGCTTTTGAACAGGCTGCAGGATTTTTAAGAATTAGATCTGCAGAAAACCCTTTAGATGCAAGTGCAGTTCACCCTGAGCGTTATTCTTTAGTAGAACAAATGGCGAAGGATTTGAAATGTTCTGTAAGTGATTTAATGAGCTCCGCAGAAATTAGAGCAAAGTTAGAATTGAATAAATATATTTCTGATGAAGTTGGTTTGCCTACCTTAAAAGATATCATGAATGAACTTTCTAAACCAGGGCGCGATCCGCGTGAACAGTTTGAAGTAATTCAATTTTCGGAAGGAGTAAATAGCATGGAAGACCTGCGAATTGGAATGCAATTAACAGGTATTGTAACCAACCTAACTAAGTTCGGAGCCTTTGTAGATATTGGCGTTCACCAAGATGGATTGGTGCATGTGTCGCATATCTCTAATACGTTTATAGACGATCCTGCTAAAGTGTTAAAGGTTTCACAAAAAGTACAAGTAAGTGTGTTGGAAGTAGACATTGCTCGCAAACGAATTTCCTTAAGCATGAAAACGGAAACAGCACCGCGTGCACCAAAAGCAAAACAAACGAATACTAAAACAGAAAATGTTCCAGCTAAAAGCGAAGAACAATCGATGAAAGAGAAGTTGGCAATGTTGGCCTCTAAATTTAGTCGTTAGTCACTAGTCTTTAGTCTTTAGACAGCGGCAATGTTTTCCCTTTCTAAAGACTAACTACTAAATACTAATGACTAAGAATCAAGGAAAAGCTATCTCATCATTCACAATAAATACAGAAGGGAATTCCTTCTCTACTTTTCTGAATAATTTATACGCTTCTATTCTGGTGCGGTAGTTACCGGCGCGTAATCTGAAATAAGGTTGCTGATAAATTAAATAAGTTTCGATTTCTGGAAATAAAGCTGCGAATTTAGATTTTAATTCTAATGCCTCCGATCTATTTCCTCCGTAGTATAATTGAACTCTATATCCTTGAATGGATGGTTTTGCTTTATCAAGCTCTAATTTTTTTTGCAATAATTGTTCTGTTTTGGGTTCCATTAACCAAGTAACACCTGCACTATCTTGGGCGAAGATGTTACTTGAGCAAAATAGAATAATACAAAACAATATTGTTTTCATACTCGTTAGGCTTCGGCATTTGCACCGTGGCAATTTTTATATTTCTTACCACTACCACATGGGCATTGGTCGTTTCTTCCAATTTTTTGTTCTACTCTTACAGGCTGAGCTTTTTGTGCCTCTTGTCCGGGCATTAAAGAACCGTCTGGCATTCTAATAGCATCGTCTGTTCTACTGGTTTTCAATTTCGCATCGTTACGTGGTGCTGTTCTTGCTTCACGCACATCATCTGAACTTGCTTGTTGCGGAATGTTTCCTTTAAACAAGAAACTCGTTACCTCTTTATTTACGGTAGAAACCATTTGCTTAAATAATTCAAACGATTCGAACTTATAAATTAGCAATGGATCTTTTTGTTCGTAAACTGCATTTTGTACCGATTGCTTTAACTCATCCATCTCACGTAAATGTTCTTTCCAAGCATCATCAATTAAAGCTAAACTTACCGAACGTTCAAACGATTTTACTAATTCTTTCCCATTACTATCATATGCTTTTTTCAAATTAGTGGTAATCTGAATTTGACGCATCCCATCTGTAAATGGTACTACAATGTTTTCTATAGTTTGTCCTCTACTTTCGAAAACATCTTTAATTACTGGCATTGCAACCTCTGCCATGCGTGCAGATTTGCGAGTATAAAATTCTGTTAAGTGATGGTATAATTTAGTGGCGATGTTAGCAGGTTTTTCTCCCATAAATTCTGATTCAGAAATATCGATGTCTGTTGAGAACAAACGAATCATTTCTAGCCTGAAGCCTTCGTAATTTTTTTCATCTTGATATTGCGAAGCTAATTCTTCACAAATATCCATCAACATATTATCAATATCTACCTCTAAACGCTCACCAAATAAAGCATTGTGGCGCTTCGCATAAATTACTGTACGTTGTGAGTTCATCACATCATCATACTCTAACAAACGCTTACGAACACCGAAGTTATTTTCTTCTACTTTTTTCTGTGCACGTTCTATTGATTTAGTAATCATTGAATGCTGAATAACTTCTCCTTCTTCTAATCCCATTCTATCCATTAACGATGCAATTCTACCAGAACCAAACATACGCATCAAATCATCTTCCAACGAAACGAAAAACTGCGTAGAACCCGGATCTCCTTGTCGGCCCGAACGTCCACGCAACTGTCTGTCTACACGTCGCGACTCATGTCTTTCGGTACCAATAATTGCTAAACCTCCAGCGTCTTTTACACCTGGGCCTAATTTAATATCCGTACCACGACCCGCCATGTTGGTAGCAATTGTTACAGTTCCAGCTTTACCTGCCTCTGCAACAATATCTGCCTCACGTTGGTGTAACTTAGCATTTAACACTTGGTGTTTAATACCGCGCAACTTTAACATACGACTAAGCAACTCAGAAATTTCTACCGAAGTGGTACCTACTAATACTGGTCGTCCGTTGGTTGTTAACTCTACAATTTCTTCTACAACTGCATTGTATTTTTCGCGCTTAGATTTATAAACTTTATCCTCACTATCTTTTCTAGAAATAGGTCTGTTTGTTGGAATTTCAACTACATCTAATTTATAAATTTCCCAAAACTCACCTGCCTCTGTAGTTGCAGTACCCGTCATACCACACAATTTATGATACATACGGAAATAATTTTGAAGCGTTACAGTTGCGTAGGTTTGTGTAGCATCTTCTACTTTTACATTTTCTTTTGCTTCTATTGCTTGGTGCAAACCATCTGAGTAGCGGCGGCCTTCCATAATACGACCTGTTTGCTCATCAACAATTTTTATTTTACCACCATCAATAATATACTCTACATCTTTTTCAAATAAGGTATATGCTTTTAATAATTGA
Source organism: Sphingobacterium thalpophilum (assembly GCA_943371425.1). GTDB lineage: Bacteria > Bacteroidota > Bacteroidia > Sphingobacteriales > Sphingobacteriaceae > CAJBVG01. Next base: position 17,033 of record CALRUR010000009.1, on the reverse strand, counting down.
TTTACTGAATGTATACGTTCCGACTTAATAGAGAAGTCGCGCATTAACTCATCTTTACGAGTAATTTTTTCTTGGTCTGTTAAAGTTGATTTTTCAATTTCAGCAATTTCAGAACCTACATCTGGCAATACAAAAAAGTTTTGATCTTCGCCACTTGCAGTAATTAACTCAATTCCTTTTTCTGTTAATTCGATAGAATTATTTTTTTCATCAATTACAAAAAATAACTCGGCATCTACTTTATGCATTTCTCTTTGCTGATCTTGCATGTATTGATTTTCTGTTTTAGTGAGGATTTGTTTCATTCCTGTTTCACTTAAAAACTTAATCAATGCTTTACTTTTTGGTAAACCTCTAAATGCTCTAAGTAAAGCAAGTCCACCGTCGTCAACTTTATTTTCTGAAATTAATTTTTTAGCATCTAATAATGCGGTATTAATAAAATTCTTTTGAGCATTTACCAAACGTTCTATGCGTGGTTTTAAATCGTAAAACTCATGCTGATCGCCACGAGGAATAGGACCAGAAATAATTAAAGGTGTACGAGCATCGTCAATTAAAACCGAATCCACCTCATCCACCATTGCATAATGTAATTTACGCTGCACTAAATCTTCTGGGCTATGCGCCATGTTATCTCTCAAATAATCGAAACCAAATTCGTTATTTGTTCCAAAGGTAATGTCTGCTTGATATGCTTTTCTACGCTCCGGAGAGTTTGGCTGATGTTTATCAATACAATCAACAGTTAAACCGTGGAACTCATACAATGGGCCCATCCATTCACTATCTCTTCGCGCCAAATAATCGTTTACAGTTACAATGTGCACCCCTTTACCAGCAATAGCATTTAGGTAAGCAGGCAAAGTTGCTACCAAGGTTTTACCCTCACCAGTTCCCATCTCCGCAATTTTACCACTGTGTAAAACGCTACCACCAATTAACTGCACATCGTAATGCACCATCTCCCATTTCATTGGGTTTCCGGCAGCCATCCATGTGCTTGCATGTGTTGCTTTTTCGCCTTTTATAACTACGTTTTCTTTATTTGCTGCCAATTCTCTATCGGCATCTGTTGCAGTAACTTCAATAAATTCGTTGGTAGAAAACCTACGAGCCGTTTCTTTAACCACTGCAAATGCTTCTGGTAAAATTTCTTTTAATACTTGCTCTATAAGTTCGTTTTCATTCTTCTCCAATTTGTCGATTCTATCATACAAATCAACCTTATCAGAAATATCCATGTCTGGTTCTTTCTCTATACGGCTTCTAATTTCTGATAACTCCGATGAAATTTCTGAAGTATATTCTTTAATACGAGCTTTAAATTGAGCGGTTTTAGCACGAAGTTCATCGTGACTAATTGACTGCAATTTTTGAAATTCAGTATTAATCTTCTCGATAATTGGACTGATTTCTTTTATATCTCTATCTGACTTATTCCCGAAAACCTTCGATACAAAAGATGAAATGAAATTTGACATGAATTTTTATTATTTGTTTGTACACTATTACCAAAAGTCTAGCCAAAGCTAATGTTTTGACAGAATGGCATAAGGAACAAATATATTCGAAAAATAGCTAATAAGCTAATTTGCGCACAGGCTATTTGTAAAGATTTTGCTCAGTAGAGATAAAAGCAATAAATAATTAACTTTGGCGAAAATTAGATAAATGAACATCTTACTATTAGGCTCTGGAGGAAGAGAATCGGCATTTGCTTGGAAAATTAGTCAAAGTGAAGAATGCGAACAACTATTTATTGCACCCGGAAATGCTGGAACACAAGCATATGGAAAGAATGTAGAGATGGCGGCTACAGATTTTGATGCCATCAAAAACTTCTGCATTGAGCAAGATATAAACATGGTGGTGGTAGGGCCAGAAGATCCATTAGTTAAGGGTATTGTTGATTTTTTTGCTGATGACGAAGAAATTGAACACATAGCGGTAATTGGCCCAAGTAAAAAGGGTGCGGAATTAGAAGGAAGTAAAGATTTCAGTAAGCGGTTTATGCAAAGACATAATATACCAACCGCTGCATACGAAACATTTACAAAAGATGAATTAGAAAAAGGTTTAGCATATTTAGATAACCATACCTTACCAATTGTATTAAAAGCCGATGGTTTAGCAGCTGGTAAAGGCGTACTTATTTGCGAAAGTAGAGAGGAAGCAAAAAACGAACTGAGGTTGATGTTGGAAGAAGCTAAGTTTGGCGAAGCAAGTCAGAAAGTAGTTGTGGAAGAGTTTTTAAGCGGCATAGAGCTTTCTGTTTTTGTATTGTTTGATAATTTCCATTACCTCATTTTACCTGAGGCTAAAGACTATAAAAGAATTGGTGAAGGAGATACCGGTTTAAATACTGGTGGCATGGGCTCTATTTCTCCTGTACCTTTTGCCGACAAAACTTTTATGGAAAAAGTAGAAGACCAAATTATTATACCAACGGTTGAAGGCTTAATTGAAGAAGAAATTGATTACAGAGGTTTTATATTTGTTGGATTGATGAATGTAAACGGCGAGCCGTATGTAATAGAATATAATGTAAGAATGGGCGACCCAGAAACAGAAAGCGTTGTTCCAAGAATACAGAATGATTTGCTTGATTTATTTTTAGCGGTTGCAGAAAGCAGGTTAAGTGAAAAGAAAATGATAACAGACCCGCGCCATGCAGCAACCGTAATGTTGGTAGCTGGTGGTTACCCAGGTGAGTATGAAAAAGGCAAAGAAATTAGCCAGCTGGAAAACATAGAATACACTCATGTGTTTCATGCAGGTACGAAAGTGTTAGATGGCAAAGTAGTATCTAACGGTGGTAGAGTTATAGCGGTAACTAGTTTAGATATTGATAAGGAGGAAGCTTTACGCAGATCCAATCAATATGCCGAGCAAATTCAATTTGAAGGCAAGTACTTTCGAAGAGATATTGGTAAAGATTTATCAGTTTAAAAATATAAAATTATGAAAGAGGTACTAACTTATTTTTTCAGAAAAAAAGATCCAAACAGGCCAAGTAATTTTAACATCCGTGCAATGCACACTATCAATAAAATTTCTATACTGATGTTTATCATTGCCTTAAGTGTTTACATCATTAGAAAATTATTATAATTAAAACGAATGAAAAAGATAATTAAAACGAATAACGCACCGGCTCCCATTGGCCCGTATAATCAGGCGATAATGTCAGGAAATATGTTATTTATTTCTGGGCAAATTGCCATTAACCCAGAGAACGACCATTTGCTTTTGGGCGATATTGAAGTTGAGACCCACCAAGTAATGAAAAACTTAAAAGCGATATTAACCGAAGCTGAAATGGATTTTTCTAACGTAGTAAAAACTAGTATTTTTTTATCAGACATGTCGCACTTCGCACAAGTAAACGAAATTTACCATACATATTTTGATGGCGATTACCCTGCACGAGAAACGGTTGCAGTATTAGGTTTACCTAAAAGTGTAAACGTTGAAATTTCTATGATAGCATCTAAATAGCTTGAACTCTAGAGCGAAATATTTCATTGCAGGCGCAGCATCCTCCATTATTTGGGGCTTCTTTTCTATTTCATTAAGAAGTATAAAAGATCATCCTTCTATGCAAATATTAGTTTTTAGGGTATTAACTTCCTTGCTTATTACTATTGTTATTTCTTTAGTAATAAGAAGGAAAATATTTAAACGTGACGTAGATTTTTTAGAATCGCTTGACAAGAAGAACAGAAATCAGTTATTACTTCGTATTCTTTACTCCTCTCTATTTGTTACAGCCAATTGGTTTGCTTTTATTTATGTAATAAACCATGTAAGTGTGCAAGCGGGTGCCTTTGCATACATGGTTTGCCCAATTATTACTGCAGTTTTTGCTTTTATATTTTTGAAAGAAAAGTTGAGTACCATTAAATGGATTTCAATTGCCTTATGTTTTTTAAGTATTGCATTTCTATCACTTGGGTTTATTACTGAAGTAATATATTCGGTAATAATTGCGGTATTGTATGCAGCTTATTTAATGCTTCAAAAAAGAATAGAAGGTTTAGATAAAATGAATGTATTGATGGTGCAGCTATTAATATCATCTGTATTAATACTACCCTTTATAAGCACTGGAAACATTGAGTTTACAACCGATGTTCATTTCTGGACACAGATTTTAATTATATCTGTTTGTTTTACTATTATTCCCTTGTTTTTAAGTTTATATGCTTTAATTGGAATGCCCTCTTCAACAATGGGTATTTTAATTTATATAAATCCTATTGTGGCATTTTTGGTTGCGTTCTTTTATTTTGAGGAGAGCAGCACTTTACAAAAAATGATTGCGTATTTTATATTACTAATATCTGTAATCTTGTTTAATTACTCATTTATTAGAGGGATGTTTAGTATTCAGATTAAAGAGAAATGATATTGAATTAAAAGCTAATAGATTTTAATTCATCTCCAAGTTTATGCAGTGCCTGTTCTATTTTTTTACGTTGAACTAACCTTGGTTTTTTTAAACCAGAAGCATAGTGTTGAATTTGTTTTTGATTAATTCCTGTGATTTTTTCTAAACCAGATTTTGTAAATACTCCATTGTAGTAGTTAAAAAAACTTTCTAAATCAAAAGTATACTCTATTATATAATCAGATTTTAAATAATTAGCTACTTTATCATCGTTATATTTTACATATAATTTAATTGATTTTTCAATACTCTTTTTTACTTCCTCTACACTATCTCCAGAAGCATAGAGTCCTGCAAACTTATCAGAATATGCAGCATACACATCTACTCCTCTTTCTATAATTATATTCAATTTTTTAATATCAAATAATTAAGCCCATATCTTTATTCATTTTTTTTTTAAGCCTTCAGGTACTTCTTTAGAACCATGAAACGGAACAGGGTATTTGAACCCATTCTTTTCGTATATGTAATGGCTTCCTTCCGATTTAATTAATCTCCAACCATTCCTCCTTACAATAATATGAAACTCTCTTGATTTCAATTCCCAATCCCTCGAAATAAAGGTAGTAATAATACTACCCTTTGTCAAGTAAAATTTGAAATTAAAAGTCTAAACTTAATGAAACGTAGTAAACTGGTTTTTCTGCTACCATGTTGTTTTGAACTCCCCAAGCCATGTCGAATCTTACGAAGTAACCCAACAACCTAGACCTTGCACCCCAGCCGAAACCTCCTACAATTGGGTATTTAGATTGAATAGCGGTAACAGATACCGGGTCGCCTTGCACTTCAATTCTATTGAATCGGTTTTCATCACTAAATAAATCTGAACCTAACCATGCAGCACCAACATCTGCAAAGGGCATTAATTGAAAGTTTTTTACAAAATCAGATTTTATGGGTCTGTTTAAAAAATAAGAGAATACAGGGAAACGAATTTCTGTATTTACTACTAAAAAGTTATTACCATTTCTAATGTTTTGGGTAAAGCCACGCATGTTGGTTGCTAATGCTTGGTACTTATATTCTCGTGTTTGATCAATTTGTATATCGTTGTTAAACCTTGGAACAAACCAACCATCTACCCCGCCTAAATAATACATTACTTTTTGTTTGGCCAATGAAGATGAACCAGCTACTCTACCAGCAAAAATAATTTGTCGGTGAATTCTTTCATAACGACGATAATCAAAACCAAAGTTAACCATGTTTTGAGTAGGCTGTGCGAATGATCTTAATAACTCTCCAAAATTTTCGTTGTTCTGCCCTATTTCTTTAAACTGCTCAAAATATATTTTATAACGTGTACCGTTAAATAAATTTAAGCCTTTACTTATTGTATTGTCATATACATACTCTAATCTGTAGCCAAAATTATCAGCATAAAAATTAGGAACATTTATACTAAAGCTATCTGTAGAAAGTAAAATAAGTTCGTCTCTACGATATAATACAGAACCTCTTAAAGCGCTGTGTTCGTTAAACGGATACTTGGCTACAAACCTAAACTCATAACTATTAGTTTTTACCGCATTAAAACCAAAGAAACTATTACCCCCCTGTTTGTAAAAAATAAATTGTTTATCTAATCTCTTTTTTAAGTTTTCGTAACTCAAGTAATATTCTGGAATGGTTAAATTACCTGCAAGCCTGAAACCTCCTGTAATTCTATAATCTTCCATCAAATCTGCCGTACCTAATTTTATTAATGCATTTACATTTGCATTAATAAATATAGGGCCCACACCCGTAAACTGCTGATATGTATTTGAAAGGGAGCTATTGTCTATTTGGCTAACCACATAGTTAGTAGATATTTCTGGTGTATATGGTTTGGGCGATGACTTTTTAAAATAATCTTCTAAACTTGGGGCATTAGCTTTTTGTAGTTGCTCTGATTTTTTATCTTTTTTGATGTAAACAATTTGAAATCCATCTGCAGTTTTTTGGGTAACAGGAATTGTTTGCTCTGATTTTTTTCTAGGAAATTCTGATTGAAAATAATAGGTATCAAAAACTCCAGGTGCATACGTTCCAGAATCTAACTTGTTAGTACCAAGTTTAATTAGCGAATCTGTAATTGCAATCATTCTAACCGAATCTGCATACGCGATAGAATCTTGTTGCCTTTTAAATTCTAAGTTGGCGATTTTTTGTACAAAGGCTTTTTGTTGTTTTAACGCATATGGGGTTATACCTGTAAATGTTGTATCGCGGTTTGATTTATTTATTGGTTTAACAAAAATTTGCCATTGACCATTTTTTGAAATTATTTCAGAAAACCTTCTTGTTCTTCTCGACTGATCGTGGTCTATTATATTTCTTGCGTAATTACTTGCTTGGTAAGAGGTAAAGGTGTCTTTGTAAACGGTTATGGTGGTATCATACCAATAAATAGTGGTATCAAAACTATAAAGTGCAACGCTATCAAATGTTAAAATATTTCTGTTTATAATTCCAGACTCATCACTTAAATAAGCCATTTGCATGGTATCTAATCTAACCGGATTAAATTCGTTTACAAAGGGTGTATTAGTAACTCTGCTAAGCACTGGGTTACGTTGTTCATAATTATACAGAAATAAATCATAGGAATTTATATTCGGAAATTTTGTATACAATACATTTTTCAAACTATCCTCTTTCCTATTCGAACTAAAAATTATATTATCTGATGTTTCTAAAAAACGAGGAGTTAAATCATCAAACCAATCATTCGTAATTTGATCGTCTCTACGTGAAGGTATATCGTAAACATATATATCTGATTGGCCATTACGTAAAGCAGACAATACCCATTTACGCCCGTCTTTTGAATAATCGAAATCGAGTATCTTTTCGTACTTATACATGTTTACGGTAATCGATTCTTTTTTATCTCTTAAGTTTACAATTTGCACAAAGGGCATACTTCGTTTTTCGAATGCAATGGCTAGTAAGAAACTGCTTGGGTGCCAAGTAATAATTGGTATACTAGATTGTTGAAGAAAGGCAACCGATTTCATTCCGGTTTTAAAAACTCTCTTCGTTTTATTGGTTACTAAATCGTAAATATAAACGAAATATTTTCCCTCTTTGTTTACCACATAAGCATACGACTTTCCATCTGGTGAAATTTTAAATTGTACGTAATTTAATTTTTTAAATCGTTTTTTGTTTTTGTGTACAAAACGTTCTTTGGGATCTATTTTTTCTTTATTTAAATCGTCGTTTTTAAAAAGCTTCGTGTAGTAATCTAACCAAAGTGGACCAAGCTCTTTAAAGTCGAGACCTATTATGTAGCTAAATCCATTTTCTGCATTTCTGTTTACACGTGTCATGTAAACGATGTTTGATATAGAAGCAGCGCCAAAATTATCTACCACATATTTCCAAATAGAATGGCCAACTGCTGTTGCATCTCTTTCTGGTATGCGATTAAATTTTTTATACCGTCCTTCCACAATGCCATCTTTTAATTCATTTTCAATTTGAATGTTCCACTCTTCTGCTAAAAAAGATGTTAAACCAGGTAAATACCAATCGGGTAAAGTTAGTAAGGTAGAATTCGAAACTTTTTCTTGAATATTGCCACCATATAATAATTCTGAAATTAAGATCTGTGCAATTCCTTTTCGAATTTGCTTCTGCAGTTCAATAGTATTACCATCAAAAAAAACAAATAATTTATTGCCAACAATTTGAGTGAGCCCACCCGTATTTTGTTGTTGATCGGTAATTAAGCCTAAATTGGTTTGCTTTAAATCGGTAAATTTATTATATGATAAAATTTTAATTCTTCCTTCTAATTTATAGTCGAGTAAATCTTCTATCTGACGTAAATTCTGTTCAGCAATTTTGCCCACCATAGCAGCCAACTCTTTACCATCTTTATAATAATACGTATCGAAATGTGGGGAGCGATAATAGAACCATTGGAAATCTTTGTATTGAACTCTATTTTTACCAAACTCTGTTTGTGTACCTTGGGCTTGCGCAAATAGTAAGCTTGGTGCTAAACTAACCAGTAGCAGCACAAATAAAAACAGCTTATTTTTAAAAAACAATGTTCTCACTATCCAAAAATCAGAACATTAAATTTAAGGAAATATTTGAGAGCATTGCCTTAGATGTGTAAATTTTTATCATTTTTGTTTATGTTTAAAATCAAGACATTCAGTTTTAACCCATTTCAAGAAAACACCTATTTGTTAGTTAACGAACAAAACGAGGGTATTCTTATAGATCCAGGCTGTTCTAATGCACAAGAAGAACAAGAGTTAACATCATTTATTACAGATAATAACATACAATTACGCTTATTGTTGAACACCCATGCACACATCGACCATGTGTTAGGTTATGCTTTTGTAAACAAAACGTATAATTTAACTACAAGGTTACATGCTTCAGAAATGGAAGTGTTTAGAGCGGTAAAAGTATATGCACCCAATTATGGCTTTGCATATGAGGAAGGCCCAGAACCTACACATTTACTAGAGGATGAAGAAATTATACACTTTGGCAACGATGAGCTTAAAGTGTTGTTTTGCCCAGGACATAGCCCTGGCTCAGTAGTGTTTTATTGTGAAAAGCAAGGTTTTGCAATTTCTGGTGATGTATTGTTTTATAGAAGCATAGGCAGAACAGATTTGCCAGGTGGAGAGCACGGCACTTTACTGCGTTCTATAAAGAATAAATTATATACCTTACCCGATGATACCGTAATTTTCTCGGGGCACGGACCACAAACTACCATTGGTTCCGAAAAAATATACAACCCATTTGTAAACATGTAATTAATGAACTTAGCCTACTTTTTTGCGAAACGATATTTATTCTCGAAAAAATCGACTCAAGCGATTAATATAATTTCTATTATTTCGGTAATTGGAGTATGCATAGGCTCAGCAGCTTTGTTTATTATACTTTCAGTATTTAATGGTTTTGAAGAACTCAATCTGATTTATTACCAGAAATTAAGTCCCGATTTAAAAATAATGCGGATGGATGATTCATATTTTCATCCAAATAAATTAAGTGCAATAAAAAGTTATGTTGATACAAATACTTATACTATAGTAAACACAGTAGAAGATCAAGCCTTATTAAAATACAATAACACGCCGTACTATAGCATTGTAAAAGGAGTGTCTGCAAGTTTTTTAAGTTTAAATGGAACTGATTCCAGTTTAATTGCAGGTGGTTTTTTCTTTGAAGACAGCATTGCTGAATATGCTGTAATGGGTAAAGGCATTTCGGATGCACTGGGTATAGATGTTAGTCAAACCATAGAACATGTAGATGTATATGCGCCAAAGTCTGATATCAATACACAAAGTTTAGACCCGAGTTCTTCAATTAAACAAAAATATTTTTTCCCGGCAGGAATTTTTAGTGTTCAACAAAATTTAGACGAACGATATATTTTCAGTTCGCTTCATTTCTCTCAAGATTTATTTGAAAAAAATGATTCAATAAATGGTTTAGAAATTTATTGTAACACTGAAAAAGAAATGTTTCAATTACAAAAATTATTGAGCGATAAATTACCATCAGGATTTATTATTAAAAACAGATACGAATTAAACGAAACCCTCTACAAGGTATTAAATACGGAGCGTTGGGCAGTATATTTAATTTTAACATTGATATTAACGGTGGCCATTTGTAATATTATTGGCGCGGTAACTATGTTAATTATTGATAAGAAAAAAGACATTGCATTGTTGCGTGCAATGGGCATGAACCAGTATACCATTAGGCAAATATATTTTATACAGAGTTTATTAATTTCTGTAATTGGATTAATTGTTGGGTTATTTATTGGAGGTGTATTTGTTTATTTACAAGATAAATTTGGCTTGGTAACTATTGGAGGCTCGGAGCAATTTTTAATTCAGAAGTACCCAGTAAAAATGATTTACAGTGATTACTTTTTGGTTTTCGGAACGGTAATGGTATTGAGTATAATTACAGGCTGGCTTACTTCTGCGCAAAGCAAAAGAGCTGGGGAATCTATAAAAGAAAGTATTTCATAATTCCATTAAAAAGAAAATAAGTGCTTTTTTGAGAAAATTATTTTTATCATTTTAATACTTGACAAATTTTTTATTTGTGCAATTCAACATAATCAAAACTTAAATATTACTGATTAGCCGCGGCATAAACTTTGAACATAATTATTAAAACGTTCAAAGATGAATTCAACTAAAACTCTTTTTACCCGTAAAAGCATATTACTTTTCGCATTTATATTAAGTGTGAATGTAGTTAGTGCTAACAAAAACTCTTACCCAAACCTATCAACAATATTTATAACTCCAAAAGCAAAACTGTTTAGTTATAATGTAAACATAGGAGTAAACTATACCACCTTAACTCGGTATTATGATACTTATGGCATTGTAAATATTAGGGATTATATAAACAGTGTGAGGTCAGCACATACCTTGCAGGCAGAAGCCTTGGTTTACTTTAAAGATAGAATTGGCTTAGGTATTGGTTACGAGTATTACAGTAAAAAAGGGTATGATGGCGTGGTGGATATTGGTACAAATGTTTTTCCGAATTACAGTATATATAGGCATGATGTTTTAATACACAACATTTCACCAAGTGTTTATGTAAAAACACCCATCATACAATATATTTATTCGATTGTATTAAGTGCAGGTATCGATTTTACGAGTTATAGAAACCCTTATTCGTTTAACAGATTTACTTATGAAATAGCTGGCAAAAACTATGGTTACCAATGTGGAATCTCTAATGAATTTTATATAAATAATCATTTAAAAGTAGGTCTTAACCTAAAATATAGAAATGTATTGATTGATGATATTGTTAGCACAGATGGTGTTAATGAACAAAAAATAAGTTTAATTGGGAATGATAGGATAAACTTAAACAGATTAAGTGTGGGAATTACTTTAGGTGTTTATTAATTCTCTAACCAATTTAGTAGAGGTGCTATGTAAGTTGATTAATGCTAAAGGCATATTCCAGGCTTCTCTATTTCTGCGTTCTACATAATTTGAGATGGTTCTTATTTGTATACAATTGGTATTTGTTTTTAAGCAAACATAAAATACGGCAGCACCTTCCATGCTTTCTATTTGCGGGCTAAATTGCATTTTGGTTTTCATAATGCTCTCTTCGTTACCGTGTACCTTATTTACAGTAATGGCTCTCACTTGCTTTAAAGAGGCTAAAGTAGTAAGCTCTTTAAGTTGTTTTACCTTAAGCTCTCCCCATTCAAACGGAAACTCATCATGTGTTTGTAAACCCAACTGTATTAGGCTTAAAAACTGATCTCCATCTTCTGCACCCATTTCCGAAAACAACTCTCGTTTTACCCAAACCGTTTCACCAATTTCAATATCTCTCTCAAAACTCCCTGCAATACCAATGTTTACAACGTATTCATATTTTTTTTGCAACAACACTTTACTCAACTCGAAGCAGGTATTTATCATCCCCACACCAGTTATCAAAAAATCAATTGAACAGATTTCTTGTTCTGTTAATTGCTCTTTTAATCCTTTTGTTTCAAATTCTGTAGCGGCTACAACAAGTATTTTCATATATCGTTAATAAAATACTAAGGTAAACACTAAAACATCAGAACAGAAATGTTGTTAATTAAAATAGATTGTATAACAATCGTATATTTGTAACACATCCAATAAAAATGATATATATAACTAGAAAAGAGCATTTTAATGCAGCCCATAAATTATACAAAGAAGAATGGTCGGCAGAAAAGAATTTACAAGTTTTTGGTAAATGCTCTAACCCAAATTGGCATGGGCATAATTACGATTTATTTGTAACCGTAAAAGGTGAAGTAAAAGAAGAAACTGGTTTTGTAATTGATTTGAAAATTCTGAGAGACATTATTAACAGAGAAGTCATCAACAAACTCGACCATCAGAATATAAATTTAGATGTGGATTTTATGAAAGGTAAAATGGCATCTACAGAAGTGTTGGCTATTGAAATATGGAATCAGTTGGTACAACCAATCACTAAAGAAGGAGCAATTTTACATTCTGTAAAATTGTACGAAACAGAAAACAACTTTGTAGAATATTTTGGATAAAATGAAAAATCACAACAACATGGACGAAGAAAATGAGATAGATGGTTACAAGAAAACGGATACCTACAATCTCGAAAAAATAGAAAAAATTGCCAGTCACTATTCTCATGTTCTATCCGAAATTGGAGAAGATCCTAATCGCGAAGGCTTGTTAAAAACTCCAGAGCGCGTAGCGAAAGCCTTGCAGTTTTTAACACATGGATATGATTTAAATCCTGCTGAAATATTACGTTCTGCGATGTTTAAAGAAGATTACTCGCAAATGGTAATTGTAAAAGACATCGAAATATATTCATTATGTGAGCACCATTTACTTCCATTTTTTGGTAAGGCACACATTGCTTATATTCCTAATGGGCATATTGTTGGTTTAAGTAAAATTCCAAGAGTAGCCGATGCATTTGCTCGTCGATTACAAGTGCAAGAACGATTAACCAATGAAATTAGAGATTGTATACAAGATACGCTAAAACCTGCAGGTGTTGCAGTAGTCATAGAGTGCAAGCATTTATGTATGAGCATGCGAGGCATACAAAAACAAAACTCAGTAACTACTACTTCTGCATTTACCGGTGCATTCGAAAACGAAAAAACCAGGGCAGAGTTTATGAGGTTAATTACAGCGAGTTTAGATTAAACGATGTAATAATACGTATAGAAATAATGGCAAGCGGCGCCTCCCACTACAAAGAGGTGCCACAGTTCATGGAAACCTTTGTTCGGTTTTACTTTATCCATGTGGTACACCCAAGAACCGAAGGTGTAAAATGCTCCTCCTCCAAATAATAAAAACAATGCGTTAAAAGGTAATTCGTTGTATAAAGTTCTTACTCCCAATACTACCATCCAACTCATTGCTAAATACAAAAACAAAGATTGTTTATGGTGCATCATTTTACCAGATAGTTTGGTAGTAACACCAAAAACTACAATGCTCCATTGCAAAATAAGCAAGGTCCAAAACATCCAACCACTATACAGTGCAATAAGAGTTGGTGTATAGGTTCCAGCAATCATTAAATATATACTTGCATGGTCTATCTTTCTCCAAAACTTAATGCCCGCTTCGGTTTTAGGGATGCCGTGGTACAAGCCACTTGCTGCAAACAATAAAACGAAACATACTGAATATAATACCGATGAAAACTCGCCCCAGAAGGTATCTGCTTTAATGAATAAAAAAATTCCTGCTGGTATTCCTAAAATGGCTGGTATAATATGTGTAAAAAAATTAGCCGGTTCGCGAATGATGCTTTTCATTATTCTTCGTCTTCTTTCTTTTTATTTATTTGATTAAACAACTGATCCATGCGCGATACATATTCCATAGAATCGTCTAAGAAAAATTCTAAATGAGGAACTATGCGTGCTTGGTTTCTAATGCGCTCGCCTAATTTATAACGGATCTCTTTTGTTTGTGCTTTTATTTCTGTTAACAATTGCTCTTTGTTTGCAGAGTTAAATAAACTCAAATATATACGAGCCACACTTAGGTCGGGCGAAATACGAACCATGGTAATGGTTACAATGGTATTGCCATGAAAAGATAATCCTTCTCTTTGAAATATTTCACTTAATTCTTTCTGAATTACACGCGAAAATTTTTGTTGTCTTTTTGATTCCATTTCTTAATTATCAAGTACTCACGTTATCTTTTAAATACAAATCTAATTCCTCTTTCGTCCATTTATCTTCTAATCGTATCATGCTCGAAGCATCAATAAACACTGGTGGTTTAGACTTTAAGGTTATTCTTATGTAATGATGGTTGTATACACCCAGCGCAATGTGGCAGGGTTTAATATCACCATGTTCTAAATTTCTTTTTTTAGCACGAACATATAAATCAAAATCGGCTGCTTGTATACGTTCATCATAGAAGCCCAATAAATTTAAGGCTCGGCGAGTAAATAACACACTATTGCCTACGAAACCTTCTATACATTTATTTCCAAATTGTTTATGCCTCGCTGCCGAAAATCTTTCCCAGTTTCCATACATCAATTTATGCATCAACCTAAAACTAGTTTCAGATTGGTTGAAATAAGAGATTACATTTTTAATTCTCTTCCATCTTCTGCCATATGCTTTGGTTTGCTCGGCGCTTTCTAATCGTTCAATTCCGCAAACAGTTGCTACATCTAATGCATTTGCTCTCATAGCTTCCAACATGTACAAATCCCAATTAGGTGCAACCGTAATATCGTTGTTTAAAAAAGCAAACACATCGTATTTTGCAATTTTTAAGCCTTGGTTTTGGGTATACGGATAAGAGTAATTCGCATCGTTTTCTATTACAATGGCGCCGTTCTCTTTAAAAAATTCCCTCGTTCCATCTGTCGAATTATTATCAATAATTATTAATTCGTATGGGTAATGAGTGTACTTTTTGAGGTAATCTAAAAATATTTTGTTGATGGCTAATTGGTTGTGAACCGCCGTTATTATACTTATCATATCCTAAAAACAAAGATACTATTCTAATTATCTTCTAGGTATTGAAATATTTGTATTATTTTGCATGAAGAATGAAAATTTACTTTAAAATACTTGCTTTTGCTCGCCCATTAAACCGTTTTGTGCCTAAATACGCTGTTTTGGCCATTTTAGCAGTGGTTTTTGGCTTAGCAAACTTTTCACTTTTAATACCATTACTAAATGTAATTTTTGAAAAAGTAGAACCAAGCAAGGTTGTGTTAGAGCCAACATTCAGCTTAAGTTTAGAGTACGCAAAACAATCTTTTGATTATTATTTCTTCCAGATATATGAGAAATACGGACAGAGCGGTGCTCTTCAGTTTGTATGTGGTATTATCATCGTATCCGTATTTTTTGCCAATGTTTTCAAGTACTGGTCGCAACGAGTAATGACCAATATGCGAACCTATGTAGTAAAAAACATACGCGAAAGTTTGTACAAAAAAATTACAGAATTGCATGTTGGCTATTTTCATGATCAACGTAAAGGCGACATCATGTCGAGCTTATCTAACGACGTAAACGAAATAGAAAGCTCAGTAGTAAGTTCGGTTCAAGTGGTGTTTCGCGAACCACTTATGTTAATTGGTTACATCATTTTATTATTTATGATGTCGGTACAATTAACTTTATTCACTTTAATTGTATTACCTATTTCAGGATTAATAATAACCACTATTTCAAGGCGCTTAAGAAAAGATGCCAAGCTTGGGCAAACCTTATTAGGCAACATCTTAAGCATTATTGAAGAAACCATTTCCGGTATCCGCATTATTAAAGCGTTTAATGCTCAGAAATATGTGAACAAAAAATTCGATGAGCAAAACTCTAGGTATCGTTCGGTTTTAAAATCGATGTGGAACAAAAGAGAATTGGCATCTCCCATCTCTGAGTTCTTAGGTGTTGCGGTAGTGGTAATCGTAATTTTGTACGGCGGACAAATGGTATTGCAAAATAAGTCTGAATTAAATGCATCAGAATTTATCACCTATATAATTTTATACTCACAAATTTTAGTTCCGGCAAAAAACATTTCATCGGCATTAACCAATATACAAAGAGGTATTGCCTCTGGAGAGCGCATTTTTACTATACTTGATACGCCTGTTAAAATTGAAGAAGACCCAAATGCTCTTAGCATTAAAGAGTTTAAAGGAAAAATAACTTACGAAAATGTATCCTTCCAATACGCAGAGAAAAAAGTATTAGACAGCATCAATTTAGATATTGAAAAAGGCAAGATGATTGCGCTTGTTGGATCATCGGGTGCAGGTAAATCTACCATGGCCGATTTGTTGCCACGTTTTTATGATGTTACCGAGGGTGCAATTACCATTGATGGAATCGACATCCGTAAAATTAAATTATCGGATCTTAACCATTTAATGGGAATTGTAACGCAAGAATCTATTTTGTTTAACGATACAGTATTCAAAAACATTTCATTCGGTAACGAAGAAGCCACAGAAGAGCAAGTAATAGAAGCAGCCAAAATTGCTAATGCGCATGAGTTTATTGTGAAATTAGAAGAAGGCTACCATACCAATATTGGCGATAGAGGAACTAAACTTTCTGGCGGGCAACGTCAGCGATTATCTATTGCAAGAGCTGTACTAAAAAACCCACCAATTTTAATTCTCGACGAAGCTACTTCGGCACTCGATACGGAGAGCGAACGCTTGGTGCAAGAAGCCATTCAGAATTTAATGAAGAATAGAACATCGGTGGTAATTGCACACCGACTGTCAACCATACAATACGCCGACCAAATTGTGGTAATGCATGGAGGTAAAATTATAGAGCAAGGCAAACACGCGGAGCTCTTGGCATTAAATGGAACGTACAGGAAATTGAGTGAGATGCAGAGTTTCTAAAATACGCAAGTTTTTTATTTCGGCCTTATATCAATTTTGCTGTTTTCTTTAGATTCACAAGTTGTAAAAAACTCATTTCTGTTATCAGAATTTATTCTTTTTAGTTTAAAATATTTATCCTCATCATCAAAATATAGATATA
>CALRUR010000008.1:0-143503 GCA_943371425.1 Sphingobacterium thalpophilum | reverse complement strand
CTTTAGGTGATTATTGCGAGGGTGTCCACCTCTTCCCATTCCGAACAGAGAAGTTAAGCCCCTCAGCGCCGATGGTACTGCAGTAAAATGTGGGAGAGTAGGTCGTCGCCAACCTTTATTAAACCCCGTCACGGTAACTCGTCGACGGGTTTTTTTTGTTTTAGGTTATTGGGTTATTAAGATATTGGATTATTAGGTCAAGGCCGAAAATCTGATTGACCGAAAATCCGAAATGTAGAAGAGTCGAAATGTCGTAGAGTCGTATAGCCGTATCCGTTCCTCCATTCACCATTCACCATTCACAATTCACCACTCACAATTCATATTTTTTTCCCTATCTTGCAGCGTGAAATATTTTGAAGAAAAAAGAAGAGAAGTAATGAAGCATATTGAAGGCTTCATGCTTACCAACATGTTTACTTATTTAAAACCTGTTGAAGAGAATTGGCAACCTATTGATTTTTTACCCGATTCATCTAAACCTGATTTCTATGATCAAGTAAAAGATCTACAAGCCGCCGCTCGTGAAATTCCTTATGATTTAATGATTGTGCTTATTGGTGATACCATTACCGAAGAAGCCCTTCCTACATACGAATCTTGGTTAGCTACCGTTGAAGGTGTATCGAAAGATGAAGAAGGTGGTTGGATGAAATGGTTACGCCATTGGACTGCAGAAGAAAACCGTCATGGTGATTTACTTAATAAATACCTATACCTTTCTGGTCGTGTGGACATGCGCCAACTAGAAATTTCTACGCAATATTTAATTGCCGATGGTTTTGATATTGGTACAGACAGAGATCCTTATCGTAATTTCGTGTATACCTCTTTCCAAGAAATGGCAACTAACATCTCCCACCGTAGAGTAGCTAGTCTTTCTAAAAAAAGTGGCGATGGTTTGTTAGCTAAAATGTGTGGAGTAATTGCTTCTGATGAAGCTCGCCATGCAAATGCTTATCAAGCCTTCATTAAAGAAATTATTAAAGTAGATGCTTCTGAAGTGCTACTTGCGTTTGAGGATATGATGCGTAAGAAAATTGTTATGCCAGCACATCTTTTAAAAGAAGCAGGTAAAACAATGGAAGCAACATTCGATCATTTTTCTAACGCTGCTCAACGCCTTGGAGTTTATACTTCTGTAGATTATATCGATATTATTAGACATCTTATTAAAGAATGGCAAATTGAAAGCATCAACGATTTAAATGATGCAGGAGAAAAAGCTAGAGATTATTTAATGGCCCTTCCTGATCGTTTGACAAGAATTGCTGACAGAATGAAAACCCCAGAATTGGAATATGAGTTTTCTTGGGTGAAAAGAAACTAGTTGAATTATGAATTGTGAATTATGAATTATGAATGGTGTTGACTAATTCATAATTCATCATTCATAATTAAATCGCTTGCTTCTTTAATTATATTATTTAATCTTGGATTAGATCTTATAACAGATCCTAGCAAACCTCTATTTTGTAGCAACGATTTTGTAAGAACAATTCCTTTACTTAACAATATTTCTTTTTCTTCTTTGGTTAATAAAGTTAAACAGGTTATCGGAAATAATTGGCTTTCATCAATAATTGTTTTTAACCCTTTACCTTTTGGTTCATCCCAACTTATTAATTTTAAACCAGCGCAAGTGCCATATTTATAAGCATCTTCGGTAAACTTTGTGTTAGTTACAAGCCATCCTTCAAAATTCTCTATTGCATGTTTTTCTAGTATATCATTATACCTCGATCTAATGTACAAGGGTATTTTTACATCACATTTTATATGCAATAAATTATGATACTTACATTCTATATACACAGTTTGCATATTATTTTTAGCAATTACATCGATCTCATGCTGCACACATTTACCTTTTATAAAGGCGCCCACTTCTACACTGTATCCTTGAGCTAACATTATTTCGGCAATAAACTTTTCGAAGGCAAAACCCGCTGGGCCTAATTCCATAATGCCTTCTTTTAATTTATATTTAGATGCAGTTGCTCTCGAATATTTTTTTAACAACCTAAAGGCAAGTCGAAAAATTTTGTGCGTAGAATACCCATTTATCAACTGTTTCTTAACATCTGCTAGTACCAACCTAGCTTGTTCTTCGCTTGCGCCACTGTTTAATAAGGAGCGTATCAGTTTTTCTTCAGAAAATTGAGCTAATTCGCCCGATGATTTTTCAATTAAATATTGCTTATCTTTCATAATCAAAATTCAATACTAATGTACGATTTTATTTCAATCGAATTTTGGGGTGCTGCACAAGAAGTAACAGGCTCTAAACATTTAATTACCGCTGCAGATGGCACAAAAATATTATTAGATTGTGGCTTGCTCCAATCTGCTGGTGCAGCAGAAGCAAATAAACATTTTGGCTTTAATCCGCATGAGGTAGATGTGTTAATTGTTTCACATGCACATATCGATCATTCTGGAAATATTCCGAATTTTGTAAAACAAGGTTTTAGAGGTAAGATTTTAACTACCGCTGCAACCATTGATGTACTTAGTATTATGCTTGCAGATTCTGCGAGAATACAAGAAGACGATGCCGAATACATCAATAAAAAAAGAAATAGAGAAGGCAAAAAACCAATAAAACCTTTATATACAATAGAAGATGTAGAGCTAACCTTAAAAATGTTTCATGAAGTGAAAATTAATGAACATTATACTTGGAATGAAAATATCTCCTTTTATTTTACAGATGCAGGACATATTTTAGGAAGTGCATGTATTACTATTGATTTGAAATTGAATAATGAAACTCGGAAGATTTTTTATTCGGGAGATGTAGGAAGATACAAAGACAGAATTTTAAAAGCGCCTGCAGATTTCCCACAAGCCGATGTAATATTATTAGAAAGTACTTATGGAAATAGGTTACACGACATTACCGAAGATGCTGAGCAAAAATTATTAGATGCAGTACAAAGCACTTGCATACAAAGAGGTGGTAAACTATTAATTCCGGCATTTAGCTTAGGTAGAACTCAGGAAATAGTGTATGCGCTAGATCGTATGCGTACCGAAGGTAAATTGCCACCAGTAAAAGTGTATGTTGATAGCCCGCTTTCTACCAGTGCTACCAAAATTATGCGTAGGCATACCCAATATTTTAATGAAGATATTTTAGAATATATGGAGAAAGATCCTGATCCATTTTCATTTCCGAACTTAAAATACACCGCAAGCATACAGGAATCTAAAGCAATAAACGATGATGATGGACCAGCCATTATTATTTCTGCATCGGGAATGATGGAAGCTGGCAGAATAAAACATCATCTCACTAAATATATTGAAGATGAAAAAAACACCATTTTAATTGTTGGCTATTGCGAGCCAAATACCATAGGAGGCCGAATATTAAATGGCGATAAGGTAGTTCGTATATATGGTAGAGAGTTTACTGTAAATGCGAATGTTGAAATTATATCATCATACAGTGCACATGCAGATTATGCAGAGTTAATACAGTTTTTAAATTGCCAAGATCCTTCAAAAGTAAAAAGCCTCTATTTAGTACATGGTACCATAGAGGCTCAAGAATATTTTGCAGATAAGTTACGAGAACGAGGGTTTCAACATGTAGAAATTCCTGCCAAAGGAGAGAAAGTAATTATCAATTAATTTTTGTTTACAATAATTTTGGCTTGATGATCTTCTATTTTTAAAATATATAATCCAGATGCAACTTCGTCAAGTTCTACTCTTAATGTGTTTGGTACATAACCATTCTTTATAATTTTCCCATTCATATTCATCAAAGAATATTTTTTATCTTGAAATTTTTCATCTTTTAAAATTACATAATTGGTTGTGGGGTTTGGATAAAATCCTATGGAGTTTAATTTCGAATTTTTGATACCTGTTAACAAAATAAAATTACTGTAAACATCTTTTGTAATTGGAGTTAAATCTCCATTGCTATTTGTTTCTTTATATACATGCTCCAAAATATTTCCTTCTGCATCATAAATATAATCCTCTTCAATTCTAAATAATTGTTGCCAGTTGCCGCCCATGTTTAAATCGTATATATAGGCTGTTCTATTACCCATCGAATCATTTAAGTTTTGTATACGCATGTTATCTAGCCACATTCCGCTGGCATAATCTTGAAGTAAATAACTAAATCCACCAAAATTTTCTTGTGTAAACATTTCTCTTTCATACATAAACCAATCGTTTCCGAGCTTTACATATACATTGTTTTTTGTTAAGAAATCTTTTGATGGTGTATTCCACTCATAGTTACAATACAACAAATCCTCATTCCAAGCAGCACCGTCCCAAGTATATTTTAATAAGCCCGTGTCGATATTATTTTCAAATAAATAATCGAATTTTTCGATAGGTATAAAATTGTTGTTCCCAATATATTGATGCGACTCTTCAGACATAATTATATTATTAGTTTTGTATTCAATATACATCATACTTGTATCATAATTGCTGCCATTGAAATAACTCTCAATTGTTGATTTACTATTGTTAGAAACGTTATACGAAATGCCGTAAATCATCCTATTCAAAATTGTCCAATTATTATTCATCCACATTCTGTTTTCGTATTTAGTAATGTCGCCTTGTAAATTATATTCTATTATTGTTGAATAATAAGGCACCCAACCAGAATTTGATTTCATCTCAGAATTAACTTCTATTAATCTATTTTTGCTGTCGTATGTATAAGTAATTCTAGAAAAATCTTTACCCGATAAATCCTTTAATCGTTCATTGTTTATTCTTCCATCTGGATGATAATTGATATCGGAATCATAATTAAATTCCCAACTATTATTCGACCATTCATAGTGTATTTGTTTTAATGGGAATTTTGACGCAAAGGTTTTTTTGTTAAAATCTAGGCTAGCTGCATTGTTTCTGCTCTTTTTCTGGACTGCATCTATGCCTTTTTTGATGTTTTTTATTTGAATGCCATTGGTTTGAGCAAATGAACTTAAGGCAATTGCCATGATGCTAAAAAGGGTAAAAAGTGTTTTCATCTTATAATATTTTATGACTAAGACAAACACAGCCCTATTTACCCTTATCCCATTATATTTCTGTTTTACAAAGTAATACCTTAATTTTAAATAAAACCAATGGCAGGATATGCACCCAAATACCCTTAAGCTAGTAATTGTGTTAGTGCTTTGCATGTTTACACTATCAAAACAGAGTACTGCACAAACAAGCATTACACCAAAATCTCAACGTGTTTGTATAAATTCATCAACCACTATACAAATAATTAATAATGTTGATACCGATGCTATTTTTGTATGGCAAGACTCTACCCTTTTTGGTTGGAATTCTATTATTCCAAATGCAGTTTTCTCGGGCACAAATAATGATACTTTATTTATTCAGAATATTCAATTAAGTTTAAATGCCAGGAAATTTAGGTGTATTATTGATTCCGCAGGATTAGGAATTAAAAAAGACACACTATCTGCCGTAATTTTATTTGTTCGATCACCTATTGTTAAAGGTCAATTAAATGGTTCGCAAAATATCTGTTTTAATGCTCCTCGTGATACCATAAAGATACTACAGCACCCACAAGGAGCCGATACTGGTTTTAAATATCAATGGCAAAGCTCATCTAATGGCTTAACCTGGGTTGATCTTGCAAATCCTGATTCTAACTTTGTTGCTATTGATACATTAAGCGTAAGTAAATTTTATCGACTAAAGACTGTTTCATTAGCAGGTTGTGGAACTATATATACTGATAGTATATTTATAAGAATTAATTTGGCCATGCAAAAACCAACATTAACCAACACAAATTTGTTTGTCTGTTATTTATCAAACCCCGATTCGATAAGTATTAACAATGCACTTCCAAATTATTCTTACCAATGGCAAATTTCTAGCGACTCAATAAATTTTACAGACTTGGTAAACGATACAAACCAAGTAAAACAAAGTGTGCAAGCAATCAACCAAAAATTATATTATAGAGTGAGGGCTACACAAAAATTTTCATGCGGAGTTTTATTTTCAGACACTGTTACAGTAACACCCTTTTCTATAATTAGTAAACCTAGTATTTTGGGCTCACAAACTATTTGCTTTGATGAAGATCCTGATACCTTAAAAATTACAACACATGCAGGCATAGGTAATGATGTAGGTTATCAATGGCAATCGTCTATTAATGGAACGGCATGGGTTGATGTTATTGGACAAACTACGAAAAAGTTGGCCTTGAATAAAAATGGAATCAGCAAATTTTATAGAGTAAAAGTTACCTGGCCTCGTAATTGTGGCGTACTGTTTACAGATAGTGTGTTGGTTGCTGTGTATACACAATTACAGGCGGGTGTAATTAGAAATAATCAGAACATATGTTTTGGAGCTACACCAAATTTATTAGTATTTCAAACGCTAACAAGCGGTGGGGGCGATAGTTATACCTACCAATGGCAGCAATCTGTAGACTCTGTAAATTTTACTAATATACCTTCGGCTGTAAATATTATTTATCAGCCAGTAGCACTTACGAGTACTATGTTTTATCGGATTAGAATTACAAGTACACAATCTTGTGGGGTAGTAAATTCTAACATCATTAAAATAAATGTTTTTGGAAATTTTGTTGGCCCTGTAATTTCATCAAATGATACTATCTGTTATAATACCAGGCCTGATACCTTAAGAGTAAGTGTGCCAGCAATAGGTGGCAATGGTACATATACTTATGTATGGCAACAAAGCACAACTGGAATTTTATGGCAGAACGTTTCTGGCCAGAATACAAATAAATACAGGCCCAACGAATTGTTAACTACTACACAATATAGATTGGTAACATTTGCAGGCCCAAATTGTGGTGTAGATACAAGTAATACTATTATTATTAAAGTGTGGCCGAAGCTTGTAAAACCAAAAATAAATAGCAATCAAAATATATGTTTTAGCACTAGTGCCGATACTTTGAGATTGGTGCAGTTTGCAACCGGTGCAAATAATGTATTCAGCTATCAATGGCAAATTTCCGATAATGGGTTAAATTGGACTGATCTTGTAGGTCAGAATGCTGCAAAATGTTTTACCGGAATACTTACAGGTACTAAATATTATAGAATTAGGGCAATCTCTACATTTGGGTGTGGTGTAATTTCATCCGACTCCATAAAAATTAATGTCTATGATAATTTACAAGCAGGTTTAATACAAGGCGAGCAATCTATTTGTTATGATTCTTTCCCTTCAGAATTATCATTTATAATAAATCCAACAGGTGGTGGTAATTCTTATAATTTGCAATGGCAACGATCTACAGATTCTGTAAATTTTACAGATATTATTGGGGCAAATGCCATCACTTTTTCTCCATCAAAATTAATTACAAACACTTTTTATAGGGTAAAAATTAGTTCAATATTTGGATGCGGAACGGTGTTTTCAAATAGTATAAAAGTTAAGGTTTACGAAAAATTTATTGGGGCAGTAATTGGTGATTCTTATAAAGTTTGTTTTGGATATGTGCCTGTTCCTTTGTACATGTTACAAAAACCAAAAGGTGGTAGTAGAACGTATGAATATTTGTGGCAAAAGAGTACCGATAGTTTAAACTGGTTTACCATTCCGAATCAAACAAGTGAAACATTACCGATGGTACAAAATGTTGTCACTACTTATTTCAGATTAATAAACTCCTCTACACAATCATGTGGAATCGATACCTCCAATGTAGTAACCATTATCTCATTAGATCTGCCAGACACTACCGCGATTTTGGGTGCGGCATCCGTTTGCAGAAACCAGCAAGAATTGTTTTATATGCTCGAACAGAAGTCCCATTTATATTCATACGAGTGGCTTATTAATAAAGGAGAAGTATTAACAAATCCGAACCATAGTGCAGTATTTATAACTTGGAGTAACGAGGTGGGCATAGATACTATTTATGTAAAACAAACTAATAAAGTTTCGGGCTGCTTTAATTACATGAAACTACCTATATTCTTGGGAGAAGAAATGGCGCCTAGTAAAACACAAATATCTAGGAAATCCAACACCAATATTTTAGTATGTAAAGATACAACTCAAGGTGTAAATTACCAATGGGGCTTTGTAGACAGAGCAACTTCTACTTATATAGAATTACCAAATTCAAACTTAAGGTATGTGCAATTGCCACATGTATTTGATACTAGCTTGTATTTATATTTTGTAAAAACATGGTTTAACTCTTGTGTTACCACCACCTATTTAAATGGTTCAGATTTATCAATAGGCTTAAACAATATAAATTTAAATGAGATAGAAATTTACCCAAATCCGAGTGTAAATTATATATATATTAAAAACATTAATTTTGATGATGCGAAAATTGAGTGTTTTAATTTAATTGGTGAACGTGTAGAAGTGTTTATCAATAAGCTTGATAAAAAAGTGATGTTCAACGAGAGTATAACTCCTGGTGTTTACTTTGTTAAAATTAGTATAAATAATGAGATATTTAACGCAAAGGTTGTTTTAAGATAATGAAGAAAATACTTCTTTTCATATTTATTTTTTTTGCTTTAAAATCGGTAGATGCACAATACTTGGCTAACGATTCTTTAGCAAGGTATATCAATGTTAAAGCACTCCATCTTATTTCAAAATATGAAGATTGTTTAAAATTTGATACAGTACTAAAGCGAAACCAATTTAAAACATTATTTCATTTAAATACCACTCAAATTTTTAACGATGTAATGCCTGAAAACAAACTTCAGGATAAAACAACGCCTACAGAATATGTTAAGTACATAGAAAGTTATTATGCCGATTCTGGTTTTATGGAACTGCAAATTACTCCATATGAAATTAGCAGCATTTCTGTAGAAGATGAGTATGCGATGTTAAGCATATTTGCAACAAAGTACGTGAGTAGCGTAACTAAAAGTAATGTAGTTTACATTGATACCTTCAATTTAAAAATCGACATTATTTATTTATTTGATGTTAACGATTGTAAAATTTACAACATCACGAGTTTAGAAAAACGAGAAAAGTATATACAAGTATACCCTCAATATAAGGGTTTTCGAAACACTACAGCGATGCCATCGGATACCATTATTGTTTCTGGTATTGTATTCCCTGTAAATAAAGAGGGCTATGTAATGCTTAAAAATATAAATGTTAGCCAAGAATTTTTATTTCAACCATATAAAAAACCTGTATTCTATAAAACATATAAGGTGCCAGATTATATTCCGATAAGAAAAAACAAACTCGACGATAAGGATAAAAATATTGTAAAAATAAATTTTTGGAAATGGATGGCTTATGCAGATATTAAGTATCATTTTATTTTTAATGGCGAATCGCCCATTCAATTAGCCAGTGATACCTTTGGTATAAACATAATGAATAATGGTTCTTTCTCTAATTTTGCAATGCTAAATTTAGTACGACGTATAAATGAAAAAGGTTATTGGAGTGTAAAATTTGGGGGAGGAGTTGATGTTTTTACATATACTTCATATTTAAAAAATAATATAAATAGTTATGCTGCTATAGACCCCGATGGCGACCCATATTTACGAATCAATAAAGTTTCGAACATAAAAGAAAAACATAATTTAACTTATTTAACAGCGCCTTTAGTGATAGAAAAAGGAATTAGTTTTGGTAGAAATTCTTTTTTTATAAATGCTGCGTATTATGTAATGTTAAATTTTTCGGCTACTTATAATCAAGATGCTGATGCGCTGTATGCGGGGTATTACGATTACTTATTTAACCTTACCATACAAGAAAATGGTGTGTATGATTTTGGCACCTATAAGTTTGAAATGAGAAACTTGCCATTGCTTGTAGATCCAATGGTTATGGCATATGGTTTTGGTATAGGTTATAACAGAAAGATTACACGCAAAGCCTATTTTGATATAGCAATTAACTACAGAAAATCGATAGGAACATTATTTGTACAGAATGATTTAAATTTAAGTGATAATTATAACGCTATAAATACATTGCCAAATTTAAACCACGAGTACACCATTAATTATATAAATGTTGGATTTGGAATTAGCATAAAATTATAAGTATGAAAAATTCATTTTTAATTTTATATATTGTTCTATTTACAAATCTTGCTTTTTCGCAAGATAAAATTTTAGTTGTATATGCTGATGCTTCTGTTATTTCTAATCAATTTTCATTTCGCAATAAATTAATAAATGCAATACAAGACTCAGAACATAAATTAATATTATTTGTAAGCAATGGTAACAAACCTTTTGTAACTACCAATATTTATGATACCCAACAATTGCTTGATAGGGTTGAAAAATTAAACCCTCCCATGCCTAATGTAATTCTAGATTTAGATAGTTTAAATGAGTTATTTGGGAATGATAGTATACTTTCTGATGTAAGTATAAGAGCAACAGACATACAAGAAAGCATTAATTTTTATTTCTTTTTTAATGCTAATCAATGCAGAATGTTAAAACAAGATCAAAGAATTGCACGTGCATTTTTACTATCTAATAGGCTCATTACTAAGAAGGGATTAATGCCTAGTTGTAAAGCAAAACTTTTTATACAAAACATTTCCTCTGCAGAAGATTCAGCATATTTCAAAAAAATTAAACAGGAAGGATTGTTTGAAATAGATCCTTATTGAATTATCGAATCGTTTTTTAATTCGAATTCTTTTACAAGTTCCTCAGGTGTTTTGCCAATATTATCTAATGATATCTGCGCGTCTTTAGCCAAAGGATGGTTAGGGTATTTCTTTAAAAATAGTTTATAATACCTAGTGGCATCCTCATATCGTTGCAAATACGTATCGTAAATAAATGCACATAAGAATATGCTTTCTGAGGCTTTGGCGTGATTTGGGTAAAGTAAATGCACTTCTTGGAATTTTCTGATAGCGTAGGAATAGCTTTGCAATCCGTTTAATACTTCCCCAGATTTAAATAATATATCGGGAGTATGCTCATCGTCTTTATAATTTTTTACATAAGCATCTGTCTTGCTTAAATAGATGCGAGCAATAGAATCGTTAAACGAAGTACGATCTCCAAATAAGCTCTTTTCAATTGATACTATTTCGTCATACTGACGTTCTTTTTCGTTTTTACATGCACTAAGGCCTATTATTGAACCCCCAATAATTAATAAAAATGCAAGTTTTAAAGCTTTCATACTCAAATTCATTAAATTTCGTTTAGCTAACAATTATACATATTTTTGCATTGTGAAAAAACTATTCATTGTAAGCATGGCTATATTCCTACTGATTAACTCAGTTGGGTACACCGTGTATGCGCATTACTGCGACAATGAATTGCAAGAAGCCAGCTTGTTAGTAAATACAACAGAATCTTGCTGTGCCGAAGAAGCTACAGAAACAGAACCTTTATCTGCTGAAGCCTCTGGTGTCATGAGCTGCTGTGAAGAGCAAGATCTGCTTGTAAAAATTGAAGACCAATTTGTAAAATCGGAGCTTAGTTTTCAAGCAATTGAGTTGCCGGTAATGTACCTCAGCATTTCTTATGTAAATGAACTTAATTTTGGACTGTTTGCAAATTCTAACAGGCCTTACTTTTTACCATTTTCCGACCCACCCGATCAAATATCACCCAACTTCCACATTTTATATAGTATATTTCGTATTTGATTTTAAGCCTTTATAAATTAATGGATGCATTAGGCATCTTATTTGTAGGTTTATTTATCAATAATAAAATGAAGAAAATAAAATTAATACTATTAATAGTTAGTGTCTGGTTAGGTTTGGCTATAAGCCCATCTCTCTATGCACAAACCATTACAGGCTCAGTTATGGATGGTAGCCACCAAGCCATAGAAGGAGCTACTTTGTATTGGATTAATACCAATATTAGTACCATGAGCGATGCCAAAGGCAAATTTAAATTAGACAGTACTGGCATAAAAGACAAGAGAATTATTACCCAATTAATCGGTTACAGCAGCGATACTTTTGAAGTAATTTCTAACATGGTGATGATACACCTAACTCGCCTAGTTACCTTAAAGGAGGCTAATATAAATTTCGAAAAATCTGGGGTGATGATTTCTATGCAGCCTATAAAAACTGAAATTATTAGCATTAAAGAATTAAAAAAAGCAGCATGTTGTAATTTAGGTGAAAGCTTTGAAACCAATGCCACCGTTGATGTTACATATAAGGATGCATTAACTGGAAGCAAAGAGTTACAAGTACTCGGCTTATCTGGTTCATACATTCAATTGCTTACAGAAAATGCCTCCTTAATTTCTGGACTAGGTATTACCTACGGTTTAAACGGAATACCTGGAACTCAAATAAATGCTATCAATATTGTAAAAGGACCAGGTTCTGTAATATTCGGCCCAGAGGCCATAAGTGGTATGATTAATGTTGATTTGCACGACCCAGAGAAGGCCGATAAATGGTTTATTAATGGGTACATGGATGAAAATTTTAGAAGAGAATTGAATGTTGATAGGGCCATTAAATTAAATGAAAACTTAAGTACATTTTTATCTTTTCATATAGATGATATGACGAAGAAAGTGGACGAAAATGGAGATCGATTTTTGGATATGCCCTTAGTTCGCAACATCAATATTTTAAATAAATGGAAATACAATAACCAAAAAGGATTAATGTCGCAGTTTTCTTTTAAATATTTAAATGAAAGAAGAATGAGTGGCGAAGTAGCTTATGATTATGACAGAAGTTATGCTGATATGAGTGCTTGGGGTCAAAAAATAAATACCAACAGAATTGAGCTATACGGCCGAACAGGATATGTAATACCTGCGGCCGATTACAAAAGCATAGGCTTGCAATACTCCTATGCATACCATGAGCAAAAGGGTTATTATGGAATTAGAGCGTATGATGCAAAACAAAATTTATTGAATTTAAGGTTGATTTATAACATGGACCTAAATGCAAAACATTCGGTAAATGTAGGCCTAAGTTTGAAATCCGAAAATATTACGGAACAGTTTGATACGTTAAATGTAGATAGAACAGAACTTACGCCAGGTTTATTTATTGAAGATACTTACAAGGCAAGTCCGCGTTTAACATTTATTTTTGGTTACAGGCTAGATCGTATAAATTCTACTATATACCATACTCCAAGAATAAACGTAAAATATAGTGTAAGCGACCAAACCGATCTTAGGTTTAGTGCTGGTACAGGTGTAAGGTTGGCTCATGTTTTTGCAGAAAATCCTGCATTATTGGTGAGCTCAAAAGCTTTTAATATTGATAAAAATTTAAAGGCCGAACAAGCATTTAATTACGGTGCTAACTTAGTGCATACCTTTACCTTTTTGTATAAAAAAGGAAGTATCGGAATTGATTTATACAGAACAGAATTTAAGAACAGGTTGCGAGTGGATTTAGATAAAGATCCATTAGTGGTGAATGTATATTCGCAAGCAAACGGATCTTTTTCGAACACCTTCCAAGCAGAGTTAATCTATAAAATTTTGAAAACTGTAGAGATGAAATTGGCTTATAAATATTTAGACGTACAAAGCAATTTTAATGGCAATTTTATACGCGACCCATACATTGCAAACAACAGATTTCTAACCACTTTTTCTTTTGAATCTTTCGACAGAAAATGGAGAGCGAACCTCGGTGTAAATTACGTAGGTACTAAACGTTTGCCACAAACACATCCTCACTTTGGAACAGAAAACTTGCCGCTTAAATCACCAAGTTATACTATCATTAATACGCAAGTAACCCGTATATTTAAAAAGTGGGAAGTATACATAGGTGCCGAAAATTTATTCGACTTTAAACAAATGACGCACTTGTTGGGATCTGATGATCCGTACGGTCCGTATTTTGATGCATCCTATATTTGGGGCCCAATGGATGGCAGGAGAGCTTATGCTGGATTTAGGTATAAAATAAGTCGTTAGTATTTAGAATTTAGAGATTAGAATTTAGTATTTATAATAATTATATGAAAAAAGTAATATTGAGTATGGTAACCTTGCTTTTGTTAACCCTTGTTTCGGTTGCTCAAAGTAAAACAGATACCATTTATGCAAAAGGTAATTGCGGACATTGCCAAGAGCGAATAGAATCTACAGTTATGGCAATTAAAGGAGTAAGTGCAGTAAGTTGGGATCCAACCTATGCAAGATTAGTTTGTACTTATGATGCTGCTATAACAAGTAATGCAGCTATACAAAAAGTTATTGCTTCTGTTGGCCACGATACAGATTTGTATAGAGCAGATGATAAAGTTTACAAAGATTTACCAGGTTGTTGTAAATATGAAAGAGACCCTGTAGAGAATAAAGAATCCAAAGTGCAAACCTTCGAGTTTATTATAGAAGGAATGACTTGCGCAGAAGGTTGTGCTAAAGGAATAGAACTTTCGGTATTAAAGCAAAAAGGCATTAAATCATCAACTGTAAATTACGATACTAAAAGAGCCAAAGTTATTTTTGATAGTACAAAAATTAGCAAAGAAAAAATTATTGAAATTGTAGAAGGTTTTAGGCCAGAAGGTGAAGCCCCACACTACAAAGTGGTATTGTTAAAATAAATTAAAGGTCCTTCGTAAGAAGGACTTTTTTTATTCTTTATGGAAACTTTCTATGGCAATTATTTTATTGTCCTCCACAATACTTAAAAAATATACTCCAGCACTTAATGCAGATATATCAATTGTATTCTGACGATGCTCCGAAATGAGTTTCCCTGTTACGGAATATAATTTAATAATACTGTTTTTGTTTAATGTATAGTCGATGTTTATTTTACTACTACTTGGATTCGGGTAAATTCTAATTTCTTTTTTTGTTTCTTTATTAATCCCTACAGTTCTATCAATAATTAATAATGATGAATCGTATTGTATGCTACCATCAACAATACTTACAACTCTAAATGGAATTTCGGTTTTTGTTTGTGATGCTGTACTGAAATTAACAGCAAAACTAAAAGGTACTTTACCAAATGTAGTAAGTCCCGATGTACTAAAGGTATCTAAATTAGAAACTAGCAAAGGTTGGTTATAAAAATCTAGGTACGACTTTATTGCTTTATTGTTTTCTAAGCCGGCAGAAAAATAAGATAAATTAATACTAAAACTAATTTCCTTAGAAAACACAGTATCACTATTTATAACATCCAATCCATTAACCGCGTATTTCGCCAAAAATAAATTGGGTGCAATGTTCTCTTCACTTAAAGGTATAATGCGCGAAGGCGCAGGCCAAAATCCATCATCAGCAAAACCAACTTCTGGGGTAAACGAAAATATTTTAGTATGCGCAGTATCACCATACATCCAATCGCATGAACCACCATTAGCAAAATAAGAAAGCGTTTCGAACACAGTACCCGATGAGTAATTATTGTCCTTCGTTAAACTATCAGCATACATTCTAAACATATTACTATCTGGTGTATAATAATTTTCTCTGGCACCAAATGGGTAAATTAAGTAACCACCATAAGTATGATAACTTAAATTAGTTTTAAATTTTTTAGAGTTTACAAAATTGCGCATGTTCTGAGTTTCTGGTTCCGAAAATGCCGTTGGCCCTCTAAATGTATTACTGCTTCCAAAAGAAGAAGATCCTATGTCATCATAACCCCAATCATAACTATAATTACGGTTTAAGTCTACTCCGCGGCTACCATCTAAATTAAAACTTCTGTTTTTTCGCCACATGCCAGATCCATTAGGGGCAATGCTTTGGTTATATAAGTATCCATCGGGGTTTACAATGGGTACAAAATACAGTTCTCTATTATTGAGTATGTATTTCGCTATAGGGTCGTTGTGTTCGTACCTATCCATTATATACCACATAAAATACATTAGTTGCATCATAGCTTGTGGTTCGCGGGCATGGTGCATGGCATCATATAATACCTGTTTTTCTTGTGGCTCGTTTTTAGTTGGATGGTCGGATATTTTTACCACATACACCGGGTTATTCTCTAAGGTATTACCAATACTCTTTTTAACAGTAATTAAATTTGGATACCTTCTTTGCATACTATCCAACATGTTTACAATTTCTGGATACGTTAAAAAGCCATCCATAGATCCTAATGAAAAACCTGGAGGAGGTACGAGGCTGCTTTTTTGAGCATTTGCTAAATCATTTTTAGCTCTTTCGCTATAAAAACGCTCCATGTCTGTAATTAAAACTTGCGAATTAGTTGATTTTGATTTTACAATTGCCAATTCTTCTTGACTAAGTTCCGCTACATAAAAATTTCCAACTTTTGTCACCCCTTCCCAATCAACTCCAGAGGCTAATATGGTATGTAATTGTTGTGGTGTTGCTTCAAATTTCACTTTTACATAGGGTCCGGTTTGCGCTTTTATATTAGTTACCGACGCTATTAATAGGGTAATTAGGATTTTAAATTTCATACTACAATATAGCAAATTATTTAAATCACTCATTTATAAGCCCTTTTTCGGGTAAATATTTTTTTCATATTTTATTTGTAATTAGTCTAAATAAGACTCATATTTGCGTCGTTAAGAATTAGTCTAAATAAGAACGACAAAAATAAAACCATGAAAAAACAATCTATACTATTAACAATAAGCGCTTTAGTGCTTATGGCTTCTTGTACAAAAGAAGAAACGACCCCTACATCTAATAATTATGAAATTCCTAGCACCTATGCTTTTGATCGTGTGAATTATACCGGTCAAACACAAAGAATACTCATGCTAGATGAATTAGTGAATGAGATTAAAAAAGCAAATGTTCCGAATACAGTAGTGAGCGCACAAAAACTACGTGAAATGTATGCTAATCTCAACAATCCTTTTGCCGATGCCAGTTTAAATACAGCAGGTAAACAATTAAAAGACAAAACATATTTAACAGAGCAGAGCGTTATAGAATCTTACTTTGATTCGGTAGAAGTAATTAGTGCTTCAACAACACCAGGAAGTATGGGTATTGCGGGAGTTGTAACTAGTAATGATGGTACCAGAAAATATTTATTATCAGCAAAAGGTATTGAGTACAAAGAGAGAGTGGAAAAAGGAATGATGATGGCTTTAATCTATAACCAAATTACTTCCGTATATCTATCATCAGAAAAAATGAATGTAGATAATACAATTGTAAATGAGGCAACAGGTACTGCAATGCAACATCATTGGGATGAGGCTTTTGGTTATTTATCGGTGCCTACAGATTTCCCTACTAGCACCACAGGCATTAAGTACTTGAGTAAATATGTAAATGCAAGAAATACAATACTAGATTGTAATAAGAAAATAATGAATGCATTTATAACAGGTAGGGCTGCAATAGATAATAAAGATTACACTAACAGAGATGCGCAAATTGATATTATTAGTGCAGGGTTAGAAAAAGCAATGGCTGCATCGGCGATAAATTATTTAAACCAAGCAAAAACAAATTTTGCCGATAACGCATTAAGATGTCATACGCTATCAGAGTTTTATGGCTTTGTTTATGGATTAAAATTTAATGCGAAAAAGAAAATCACGAACGAGCAAATTACAGACTTGTTGAATATTTTGGGCGATAATAATTACACCATAACTTTAGCTCAGATTGATGAGTTAAAAACAAAAATTGCAAACATTTATAATTTAAGTGCTGTAAAAGACATATTATAATTTACATTGATGAAAAAAAATATTGGGTTTTTACTTATAACTATTATCCTCTTTGCAAGTTCATGCAAGGAGGATAATATGCTTTCTAAGAAAGTAGATTTTGATAGAAAGAGCTTATTACAACATTACGCAGACCATATAATTCCACGTCATTACAAATTGTTGAATGATAATGTTCTTGCAATGGATACGCTCTGGAAAAAATTTAAAGCGCAACCCAATAATGCAAATTTATCTACACTCCGATATTATTTTGTAGAAAGCTATAAAGCTTGGCAATATTCTAGCATTTTCGAATTGGGACCAGCGGAACAAGTATTGCTACGCGCTAATGTAAACACATATCCTACGGATACTTTTAAAATTAGCACAAACATTCGTAATGCAAATTATAATTTAGGCGCCGCTTCTAACTTAGATGCAAAAGGCTTGCCTGCTTTAGATTTTTTATTTTTTAAAAATGATGCAGAAGCAATAAGTTATCTAAGCAAAATTGAGAATCAACTTTATATTGATGCTGTAATAAATGATTTACTTACTAATGTAAATTTTGTGAATACTACCTGGGCAAGCCAATCTTATAGAGATGACTTTAGCGCCAAAGATGGTGTAGATATTGGTAGCTCATTAGGTCAATTAGTAAACCAATTAAATTTCGATTTAGAGTTAATTAAAACTGCGAAACTAGGAATTCCATTAGGTAAAAAAACAATGGGAACGCCTTTGCCTCACATGGTAGAAGGCTACTATTCTGGTATATCAAAAGAGCTCTTGTTGTTAAACTTAAATTCTATAAAAAACATTTTTGCAGGCAATGTTAACGATCAAATTTTAGGCACTGGCTTAGATGAATATTTGAGAGCGGTATCTGCAAAAAACAATGGAGTAGATTTAGATTTAAAAATTGTTGAGCAATTAACTAACGCTAAAAATGCGATTGATGCATTACCTTCTAATTTATCAGAGGCAATTAAAAATCAGCCAAGCCTAGTAGAAACAGCCTACACAGAAGTTCAACGTTGTATTATTTATACCAAAACAGATATGCCATCGGCATTGGGTATAATGATTACGTACCAAGATAATGATGGAGATTAATGTTAAAGTTTATAAGTACATATTTTAACCAAGAAAAATCGAACGCCCCTTTAGTGGTGTTTCGTATTTTATTTGGTTTAATGATGCTTTTCTCTACCATCAGATTTATGATGATGGGTTGGGTGCATGATTTTTACATCATGCCCAAAATGTATTTTCCGTTTGAGGGGTTTTATTGGTTAAAACCATTGGCCGGAAACTCAATGTATATAGTATTTGCAGCTATGTTGGTTGCTGCAAGTACTATTATGTTGGGTTTGTTTTATAGAATTTCTGCACTAGTTTTTTTTCTTTGTTTTACTTATGTTGAACTGTTAGATAAATCGAACTATTTAAACCATTACTACTTTGTAAGTTTAATTGCATTTATATTAATATTTCTTCCGGCACATAAAAGATTTTCTTTAGATGTTTATTTTAAACGAGTACATGCAACCAATAAAACTACAGAATATGTATTGTGGTTTTTAAAAGGTCAATTAGCCATTGTATATATTTTTGCGGGACTTGCAAAGTTAAATGCCGATTGGCTTTTGCATGCTTTGCCTTTAAAAATATGGTTGCCTGCTCAATCTCATTTGCCCTTAATTGGTAACTTATTAACTTTTGAATGGCTGGCTTATGTGTTCTCTTGGTTCGGAGCATTTTACGATTTATTTATTGTTTTCTTTTTATTGTATAAGAGAACTAGAATCTATGCATATTTTTTTGTTATACTGTTCCATATACTCACTCGTATTTTGTTCCCAATAGGAATGTTCCCGTACATTATGATTGTATCAACCTTAATTTTCTTCTCATCTAATTTTCATGAGAGTTTATTGAGGATGCTTTCTAAAGTATTGAAAACAAAAAATGCCGTATTTGTTCAGAAACCATTAAGTAATTCTAAACTATTCAGCTATTTTTTTCTGATCTATTTTTTCATTCAAATTTTGGTGCCTCTTAGATATATAGTTTATCCGGGTAATTTATATTGGACAGAACAAGGCTACAGGTTTTCATGGAGAGTAATGTTGATGGAAAAAGCAGGCACTGCATTTTTTTATGCTGTTGATGCTGAAACAGGTAAGAAAATAGATGTAAACAATCGAGATTTTTTAAGCATGAACCAAGAGAAAATGATGGCTACGCAGCCAGATATGTTGGTACAGTATGCACATCAATTAAAACAATATTATACAAACATTGGGATGAAAGAGCCTAAAATTATGGCAGATGTTTTTGTGAATTTAAATGGAAGAGGTTCTAAAAGATTTATAGACCCTACCGTAGATTTAAGTAAAGAACAAAATAGTTGGAGAGCTAAGAATTGGATTTTGAAGGATGAAAAGTAGCAGTATAATTATTGTTTTTTTGTGTTTGTGTGCCAATGTGTTTGCACAACAAAGTTTAAAAGACACTATGAAGGTTGAAGTGTCTGAAGTGTTGGTAAAAGACCAAGCCGAAAAAATGAGTTTTATGCGCTTGCGAAATGTAGAAGCGGATGCAATTTATGCATCGAAAAAATCGGAAGTAATTGTACTTTCAGAAATAAATGCTAATACAGGAAGTAATAATGCGCGACAAATATTTTCTAAAGTCGCAGGCCTTAATATTTTTGAAAACGAAGGAGCCGGCTTGCAATTAGGCATAGGAGGCAGAGGCTTAAACCCTAACAGAGTTTCTAATTTTAACACCCGACAAAATGGATACGACATTAGTGCGGATGCATTGGGTTACCCCGAAAGTTATTACACACCAGCCACCGATATGGTGGAGCGTATTGAAATTGTTAGAGGTGCGGCCTCCTTACAATATGGAACTCAGTTTGGTGGGTTTATAAATTTCAAACTAAAAAAGGCAAAAGAAATTCAAGGGTTACAACTTAGCCAAAAGAATACCATGGCTTCCTATGGCTTATTTACTAGTAATACTAGTATTGGTTATTTCAAGAAAAAATGGAATACCTACCACTTCTATCAATATAAACAAGGAAGTTCTTGGAGAGCCTATTCAAATTTTAATCAGCATACTTATTTTGGAAATTTTGAATATACTATAAATGCACATTCGAAAATAAAATTCGAACAAAC
Organism: Sphingobacterium thalpophilum; assembly: GCA_943371425.1. Taxonomy (GTDB): domain Bacteria; phylum Bacteroidota; class Bacteroidia; order Sphingobacteriales; family Sphingobacteriaceae; genus CAJBVG01. Next base: position 122,679 of record CALRUR010000008.1, on the reverse strand, counting down.
CTATATGTATTATTTAGCGCAACAGCCCGGAGGATTAACCGATGCGCAATTTGCAAATGATCCTAGCCAAGTATTTAGAACACGCAATTGGTTCCAAGTTAAATGGGCACTTTCTGCGGTAACTTATGATTATGTTATTAATTCATCATGGAAAATAAATAATAAATTTTTCTATTTAAATGCACAGCGTAATGCCTTGGGGGTACTTGGTTTTATTAATAGAGCAGACCCAATGAGAGAGCGCGATTTGTGGACAGACCAATACAATAATTTCGGAAACGAAACTCGTTTACTACACAGCTTCCTGTACAATTCTTTACCTTCCACTTTTATTATTGGTGCACGTTATTACCAAGGCAATACACATAGGCAACAAGGCTTAGCAAATGCAAATGCGACGGGGAATAAAAACGATTTTCAATTTTTAAATCCAGAATCTTTAGACTATTCTGATTTTACTTTTCCAAGTAAAAACATTGCCTTGTTTTCCGAATTTTTATTCAACATAAATCCACAATGGAGCATTACTCCAGGTTTACGTTATGAAATAATAAATACACAAGCCAGCGGTTTTTATAATGATATACAAAGAAATTTAGCGGGTACAATTATTTATAAAAATAGAATAGACGACAATCGAAATTCGTCGAGGAATTTCGCCTTAGCAGGTTTAGGTGCTTCATTTAAACCAACAGAAAACAATGAAATTTATATTAACATTTCTCAAAATTATCGTTCCATAAATTTTAATGATATGAGAGTTCTCAATCCGAATTTAATAGTTGATCCAAATTTAAAGGATGAGTCGGGAATGTCTATGGATATTGGCTTTAGAGGAAATAAATCCTCGTTCATAACATACGATTTTACATTTTTCTTATTAAAATATAACGATAGAATTGGTAACTTATTAAAATCGGATACTACTACCTATCAGATTTACAGGTATAGAACAAATGTAGCAGATTCTAGAAATATTGGGATAGAGAGTTTTGTTGAAACCGACCTAGTTCGGTGGTTTAAGAAGGATGCAAAACTTCAATTAAAATATTTTGTGAATGTAGCTTTAATAAATGCAATTTATTTAGGGGGTGAAGATCCAAGTATAAATGGCAATATGGTAGAATATGTGCCAGAGCTCAATTTTAAAACAGGTTTACAAATAAAGCAATCAAATTTTTCGGCTAGTTTACAATATACCTATTTAACTAAACAGTTTGCAGATGCAAGTAATGCGCTAGAAACTACGAATGCTGTTGGCGGAATTATACCGGCATATTCTGTGGTTGATTTATCTATGGATTACCGTTGGAAAAACTTTTCTGTTTCTGCAGGTATAAATAATTTGTTAAACGAAATGTATTTTACACGTAGAGCAGAGGGTTACCCAGGGCCAGGCATTTTACCATCAGACCCTCGAACTTATTATGTAGGTTTGCAATATTCAATAAGAAATTAAGATGATGAAATTTAACTCTAGAAACCTTCACCGCGATTTAGGATATTTTTACATCGGTTTGATTATATCATTTGCAGCATCTGGCATAATGATGAACCATAGAAACCAGTGGCATCCAGAAAAATATACAATTGAAAAAAGTGCTTTTCAAACCACTGCAATTGATGAATTAAATGCGAGCGATGAGTTAGCAAAAAAAATATTACTAGAAAATGGTATCGATGATAAATTTAAAAGGCAGTCGGTTAAAAAAGGAGAGTGGCGAATTTTATGCGATAAAACAGATGTAGATATCAATTTAAAAACAGGAAAGGCAGAGGTTACGAAATTTGTGAACACCCCAATTATTAGTCACATGATGAAGCTGCATAAAAACACTTCCAATTTTTGGATTTATTATGGTGATGTTTTTGGAATTTCATTAATTGTTATTGCCATTACAGGCACCATGATGTATTCTAGCGGGAAATTCTCCTTTAAAAGAAGAGGCTGGAAGCTCGCGTTGGCAGGAATAGTGTTTCCCTTGCTGTTTTTGTTCCTCCTAGCTTAATACGACCATACGACTACACGGCCTTTCGGATTTTCAGCCTTTCGACCTTTTAGTCTTTCGAATCTTCGAAAAAAATCTTTACTTTGCTAATTCAAACAAACCCCTGTACGATGAATTTATCATTTGATTTTGAGAAACCGATTGGCGAGTTAATGGATCAGTTGGAAAAGGTGAAGCAAGTTGCGGAAAAGTCGAAAGTAGACGTTAGTGCAACCATTAAAGAACTCGAAGAGAAAATAGAAAAAGCAAAACAAGATTTATATACAAATTTAACTGGCTGGCAGAAAGTTCAAATTTCTCGTCACCCAGAACGCCCTTATACCTTGCAGTATATAGAAACCATGTGCGATGATTTTATAGAAATGCATGGAGATAGAACGGTGGGCGATGATAAGGCGATTGTGGGAGGCTTAGGAACGGTTAATGGCCAAACCATCATGTTTATTGGTCATCAAAAAGGTATTAATACTAAAATGCGCCAGTACCGTAATTTCGGAATGGCAAACCCAGAAGGTTATCGTAAGGCATTGCGTTTAATGCGCATGGCCGAAAAATTTAACATACCAGTAGTTACATTTATTGATACTCCAGGAGCATATCCAGGCTTAGAAGCAGAAGAGCGTGGCCAAGGGGAAGCAATTGCCAGAAACTTATTAGAAATGTCGGTACTTAAAGTGCCAATTTTATGTTTCATAGTTGGCGAAGGAGCATCTGGCGGAGCATTGGGTATAGGCATTGGCGATAAGGTGTACATGTTAGAATATACATGGTACTCAGTTATTTCACCAGAATCTTGTTCATCTATTTTATGGAGAAGTTGGGATTATAAAGAACGTGCAGCAGATGCCTTAAAACTTACTGCTGAAGACATGTTTAAAAATAAATTAATTGATGGAATTGTTAAAGAACCGCTAGGTGGTGCTCACCACAACCCAGCGGAAATTATAGAGACAGTTAAAAACAAAATATTAAAAGACCTAGGTGAGTTATCTAAACTCGATACCCAAAAGCGCATAGAACAACGTATAGAGAAGTTTAGTGCAATGGGAGTGGTGGTAGAAGGGTAGAGATTTCGAATCTTCGATTACGCTGCTTCTTTCATCAACGAATACCTAATGTTTAATTTAGAATATTCTCTTTGTAATGTATAGGCAGTATCCCATTGTTTAAAGTCTTCGCAAATGTTTATGAGTTGCCCCATTAATTGTAAACTCGAAACCAAATCATATTCATACATGCGTTGTTTAACGTTTTTCATTTTCATGAAATACTGAACGTCTCTGCTTAACCAACTTGTTAATGCGAACAAGCTTGTTTGTGCTTTTTCTATTTCGTTTAAATTCAAATAACGAATAGCATCTTCATGCATTTCATTTGAAAGATCAGATAATAATGCTTGTTCTGTTTGATATCTTATTTCAAAATCAGCATAAAGTTGAGTTAATAGTTTAGTGTTTTTTTTTGCGAAAATTACTTGTTCCATAAAGTTTTCGATTAGGGGGTTTTGTTTCTTTAACGCAAACGTTGCAAAAAGGTTACAGGACTAGTATCTAGTCTTTAGTCGTTAGTCTTTAGAGGGGGTAAAGAACTGCAATTGAGAATTATTGATTAGGAAAGTAGGATATGCTAAATAAAAAAAGAGGCTTCCAATTGGAAGCCTCTTTTTTTATTTAGTCTCTAGTCCTTAGTCATTAGTAGTTAGACGGTCTAGCGACTAACTACTAATATCAAACCACTACTGTCTATTGAAACAGGTACTGAAAATCTTTCTGATACGCTGCAGATTTTTTATTTACTTCATCAGAGAATTTAGCTTCGTTGTACTGACCAGCTATTCTACCAATTTCGTTTAAGATGGCAATGCCTTGCTGAACTTCCTCAGTATACATATTCATTTTCTTACCAGTAAATTGTTTGTAGTAATCTAAGTTCTGAGTAATTTCTCTTACAATACTATTTGCAAGTGTATTTGCTTTTTCATTTTTACCACAACGGTAGTATATATCTACAAATCTAAAATCAAATACTTTGTATTGTAATGATGTTGGAGCTTTCGGTAATATCTCAAAAAGTTTATCCATTACTTTTTCACACGAATCTTTTTTGCCTTCGTTAAACAATGCATCTGCTAATTGGAAGAATTGTATGCGGAAGCTGTAACTCATACGTGCTGTTTCTGGATCAATGTAAACAGTAGAGTCGTTCATATTTCCCCATTTGAATTTGTTCATTACGTTTTCATACATCACATCAGCATTTACAGAACCAGGTGTGCCCATTTGGTTACGTGGTTTGCGTATTGGAGTTAAACGTAATGCTAAACCTTCTAAAGCTAAGTACTCATTTAACCCATAATAGTTATCGCTACCCATGGTTGCTGCAAAATAAATTGGGCGCGTCCATGTATTGTTTGCTAATAAATCTAATACCATTAAATCATTCTTCACTAATCCATCTTTGTTTATCTGGAATTCTAAATAATCAGCAATCATTGCACTGTCTTCTGCTTTTACTAAACCAGCTGCAATTACATCTGCTTTGTTAATTTTAACACGAACAAGTTTTGTTGGTAACACGTTTATAGATTTACCAGAACGAGTTTGCATCATCGCCGCTTTATCATCACTCGTAACAAAATTTATTACATCTTTTAATTCTGAAACACCACCAATTTTCATATCGTAAAAAGGTATATAATCTCTAGATCCTTGTACATATTTTGTTGATGGAATGGTGAATGAAACAGAATCACCTTCTAATGATTTTTCGCGCATTTGGTCAATGTACCAATCCATGCCTAATAAACTTAAGTTTACTACACGAACATCTGTACGTATACCTTCTACTTCTTGTGCATACCATAATGGGTAGGTTTCATTATCGCCCATGGTAAACAATATTGCATTTGGTGCGCAAGAGTTTAAATAGTTATATGCAAAATCTCTTACCACTGTTCTGTTCGAACGATTGTGGTCATCCCATTCTACCTTGGCCATTAAAGTTGGCACTGCTAATAAAGTTAAGCCTAATACTGCAGTTGCTACAACCGGCCCGTTTAATTTTTTACTTATTAAATCATATAAACCAAACACCCCTAAGCCAATCCAAAATGCAAAGGCATAGAACGAACCAACATAAGCATAGTCACGTTCTCTTGGTTGGTAAGGATATTGATTTAAGTAAATTACAATGGCAAGACCAGTAAAGAAAAACATCATCATTACAACCGATGCATCTTTCATGTTTTTCTTGAAGTGGAATAACATTCCGATAATTCCTAAAATCAATGGCAAGAAATACAATTCATTTCTCGAAGTATTTTTAGCCAAGTAATCTGGTAAATTATCTTGTGGCCCTAATCTGTATTCGTCAATTGCTTTAATACCACTTAACCAATTTCCATCCGTAATATTTCCATGTCCTTGTATGTCGTTTTGGCGACCGGCAAAATTCCACATAAAATACCTGAAGTACATATGATTTACTTGGTAGCTAAAGAAGAAATGTAAATTCTCACTCATGCTAGGTTTGTTGGTAGTAGATTTTAACGAAGACCAAGTTTTATAAAATGAAATATGGTTTTGTTGATTACTCCACATACGCGGGAAAAATCCAGAGTTTTTCTTATCCCAAACCGGTTTAGTTTTTCGAACAGTTTCAACATATTTCCCATCCTCAATACGATATTGCATCGCACCTTCTTTTTCAGATTCTAATTGAGCAGTAAAAAACTGACCAGTTAGTAAAGGCGTTTCTCCGTATTGCTCACGGTTTAAATAAGAAATTAAATTGAAGATGTTATCATTAGCATACATGTTGATGTTTGTATCTGCTTTTGCACGAATAGAAATCATCGCATAAGAAGAGTACCCAATTAAAATAGAGGTTAATACCATTAAAGATGTATTCAACAATACATTCATTTTACGAATACTGTAAACAGTTGCCCAGTATATACCACCAATTAATATAATGAACCATACAAAAGCGCCCGACCAAAAAGGTAAGCCCAATCCGTTTACAAATATTAAATCGAATTTACTAGCAATGCTTACAATGCCTGGTATAATTCCAAATTGTATAAACCCTAAAATTCCAATAGAAACAAGTGCTGTGTAAATAATTCCTTTTGTTGAAGTTTTAAATCTTCTGAAATAATATACAAATGCAATTGCAGGTATAGCCAATAAGTTAAGCAAATGCACACCGATAGATAAACCAATAATTAATCCAATAAACACCAACCAACGATCAGAATGTTTATGGTCTGCAATGTTATCCCATTTTAATATTGCCCAAAAAACAACTGCCGTACAAAGCGACGACATTGCGTATACTTCTGTTTCAACCGCAGAGAACCAAAAAGTATCTGAGAAAGTATAGGCTAAAGCCCCTACTAATCCAGAACCTATTACTAAAATGATATCAGTTGCGTTGAAGTCTTCATCTTTTTTACCCACTAATTTTTTAGCCATTAGGGTAATCGACCAGAATAAAAACAAAATAGTTGCAGAGCTAGATAAGCCCGACCCTAAGTTGGTGAAATAAGCTACATTTTCTGGTGAACTTGCAAACATTGAAAACAAACGTTCAATTAACAAGAACAAAGGTGCACCGGGTGGGTGAACCACTTGTAATTTATAAGCAGCCGAAATAAACTCCCCACAGTCCCAAAAACTAGCTGTAGTTTCCATTGTCATCGCGTAGGTTAAGGTTGCTATTGCAAAACTTAGCCATCCGAACACATTGTTTAATGATTTGAATTTTAACATAACTCTATTTTATATCTTCTATTGATTATCGATAAGCGTCGAAAATAGGAAAATATTTTTGAAGCTTGGTAATATTTTTGAGAGTATTGAGTCATAAGTAGTGGGTAGAGAGTATCGGTTATCGAGCAGAGGTAAATGAATATGTAATCTGTTCGATACTCAATACTTTCTACTTTATACCCGATACACGATACTCATTACCCGCTACTCAACACTTTTTTTAAAATATTTTTGCTTTCAATCAATCCCTTTTCTACATTTGCAAACCCAAAAGAGAAATTTTAGGGGAAATTGTCCGATGGTGTAACTGGCAACACGTCTGGTTTTGGTCCAGAAGAGTCTAGGTTCGAGCCCTAGTCGGACAACTTAAAAAGGGATTGCGTTGAACGTATTAATGCAATCCCTTTTTTTATAACATAGATATTATGCCTTTACATTTCAATCCAATTAAGCTTTTTGCAGGATCGGCTAACTCAGAATTAGCGGAGCAAATTGCGAACGCAAGCGGAAATAAATTAGGGGATTTAACTTTGAGTAGGTTCAGTGATGGTGAATTTCAGCCTTCATTTAACGAATCTATTAGAGGTTGTGATATATTTATCATTCAATCAACTTATGCTCCTCAAGATAATTTGATGGAGTTGTTATTAATGATAGATGCGGCTAAAAGGGCTTCTGCGCATTATATTATAGCAGTTATCCCTTATTTTGGTTTAGCACGCCAAGATCGTAAAGATAAACCACGTGTGTCTATCGGATCGAGTTTAGTAGCCAATATGCTTACTACTGCGGGTGCACACCGAGTAATGACGATGGATTTACACGCAGCGCAAATACAAGGATTTTTTGATGTACCGGTAGATCACTTAGATGCATCGGTGGTATTTATACCATATATAAAGAGTTTGAATTTGCCTAACCTTACCATTGCCGCTCCAGATATGGGTGGTACAAGTAGAGCTAGGGTATTTGCAAAGGCTTTAAATGTGGAAATGGTAATTTGCGATAAACAACGTAAACGTGCCAACGAAATTGAATCGATGAATGTGATAGGTGATGTAGAAGGGCAAGACATCGTATTAGTGGATGATTTAGTGGATACCGCTGGAACATTAACAAAAGCAGCCAAATTAATTATGGATAAAGGTGCACGCAGTGTAAGAGCGGTTTGTACACATCCGGTATTATCTGGCAAAGCATATGAAAACATTGAAAATTCGGTATTAGAAGAACTAATTGTTTGCGATACCATTCCATTAAAGCACACTAGTCCGAAGATTAAAGTGCTTTCTGTTGCCGACCTATTTAGCAAGGCAATTGCAAATGTGAATGAGCATGGTTCAATTAGTGAGTTATTCAAAATATCGTAAAAAAGTACAATGTATGTTGTACACAGTACATTGTACAAGTTACAGCGTACAAATAGGAAGAAACAATTTAAAATAAAATAAAAATGAAAACAATCTCAATTAGCGGTTCTGTACGTCAGAACGTAGGGAAAAGAGATGCAAAGGAGCTACGCTACCAAGGTCAGGTTCCATGTGTATTGTATGGTGGAAAAGAACAAGTTCACTTTTCAGTATTCGAAGCAGATCTAAAATCCCTTGTGTACACTCCTGAAGTTTACTTCGTGGAATTAAACATTGATGGTAAGAAATTTAAAGCTACCATGCAAGATATCCAATTTCATCCATTAACAGATTTGATTAATCATATCGACTTTATGGAAGTATTCGAAGACAAACCGGTTATTATGTTATTGCCAGTTCGTTTCAGCGGAACTTCTCCAGGTGTAAAAATGGGTGGTAAATTAGTGCATAAAATCAAAAGATTAAGAGTTAAAGGTTTACCAAAAGACATGACAGACAATGTAATGGTGAACATTGACGCATTAGAATTAGGTAAAATGATCCGCGTAAGCGAGGTTTCTGTACCTAATTGCGTAATCTTAGATGCAAAAGCAAATTCAATCGTATCTGTTGAAACTTCAAGAGCATTACGTGAAGCAGCAGCTGCAGAAGCAAAAGGAAAATAAAAAAAAGCTTAAAAACAAAAAAGGCCGCAGAATGCGGCCTTTTTTGTTTTTAAGCTTTTTTTTAATTACGAATTATTAATTACGAATTACGAATTACGAATTTTGGCAAGCGAAGTGGTAAATTGTAAGCAAATAGTTATTAAGTTATTAAGTTAATACGAGACCTATTAGCACCAATTCGTAATTCGTAATTCGAAATTCGTAATTCATAACTCAACTCTTATCTTTGCCCCTCATGAAATACTTAATCGTCGGTTTAGGCAACATTGGTCCAGAATATGCGGATACTCGGCATAATGCCGGATTTATGGTTTTAGATGGCTTAGCAAAAGAGCAGGGCATTAAATTTAGCACCGAACGCTACGCATCGGTAGCGGAGTTTAGCATGAAGGGGAGACAGGTTACCTTAATTAAACCTACTACTTATATGAATTTAAGTGGGAAGGCATTAAAATATTGGATGGATGCCTTAAAAGTGCCTGTTAACCATGTGTTGGTAGTGGTAGATGATTTGGCAATTCCATTTGGAGCGGTAAAAATGCGCCCTAAAGGAGCAGATGCAGGGCATAATGGGTTGAAAAACATTAATTTAATGCTAGGGCATAACAATTATCCGAGGTTAAGATTTGGCATTGGCGATAATTTCGCTAAAGGGAGGCAAGTAGATTATGTGTTGAGTGGCTTTGATGATGACGAAATTCCCGCATTACCGGAACTAATTTCAAAATCAATGGAAATGGTTAAGAGTTTTGTAAGTATTGGTTGCGAGCTAACAATGACCAAATTTAATTGATTTTCAGTTATTTATATTCTAAAACACTAGGTAAAAGGCTTCAGACCTAATATTCTTCAATATTTTTAACATTACCCCTTGTGAATTAATAGATTGTTGTTACCTTTGCAGTCCCTCAAAAGGGAGTATTACGTCTTTTTTAGAACATATTAAAAAAATATATTAGATAAAATGCCTACTATACAACAGTTAGTAAGAAAAGGGAGAGTAGCAATGGTCGACAAAAGTAAGTCGCCAGCCTTGGATTCATGTCCACAGCGAAGAGGTGTATGCACACGTGTTTATACAACCACTCCTAAGAAACCAAATTCGGCAATGCGTAAAGTTGCAAGGGTACGTTTAACCAACACAAAGGAAGTAAATGCTTACATCCCGGGTGAAGGCCACAACTTACAAGAGCACTCAATTGTATTGATTAGAGGCGGAAGGGTTAAAGATTTACCAGGAGTACGTTACCACATCATCCGTGGTACATTAGATACTTCAGGGGTAGAAGGAAGAAACCAACGCCGTTCTAAATACGGTACTAAAAAACCTAAACCAGGGCAAGCACCTGCAACAAAAGGTAAAAAGAAATAATTAGAGGACGCAACGATTGATCTAAGAAAATGAGAAAGTCAAAACCGAAAAAAAGAATTATACTACCAGATCCGAAGTTTAACGACGTATTGGTAACAAAATTCGTAAACAATATGATGTACGAAGGCAAGAAATCAACAGCTTTCGGCATTTTTTACGATGCTATAGAATTAGTGGAAAAGAAAACAAGTGAGAACGGATTAGATACTTGGAGAAAAGCATTAACAAACGTAATGCCAGCAGTAGAGGTTAAGAGTCGCCGTGTAGGTGGAGCTAACTTCCAAGTACCAACAGAAGTTCGTCCGGAGCGTAAATCTGCTTTGGGTATGAAATGGTTAATTGGTTATGCACGTAAACGTGGCGAAAAAACAATGGTTGACCGTTTAGCGGGAGAAATCATTGCAGCAGCTAAAAACGAAGGTGCAGCGATTAAGAAGAAGGAAGATACACACAAAATGGCAGAAGCTAACAAAGCATTCTCACATTTTAGATTCTAGTAAATAATCGATTCAAAAAAAGACAATGTCAAGAGATTTAAGATATACAAGAAACATAGGTATCGCTGCTCACATCGATGCTGGTAAAACTACTACTACTGAGCGTATTTTATACTACTCAGGTGTTAGCCATAAAATTGGTGAAGTGCACGAAGGTGCAGCAACCATGGACTGGATGGCGCAAGAACAGGAGCGTGGTATTACTATTACATCTGCAGCTACTACTGTTAATTGGAAATATAGAGGACAAAATTATCACGTAAACGTTATTGATACTCCTGGTCACGTTGACTTTACAGTAGAAGTAAATCGTTCATTACGTGTATTAGATGGTTTAGTGTTTTTGTTTTCGGCAGTTGATGGTGTTGAGCCTCAATCTGAAACAAACTGGAGACTAGCTAATAACTACGAAGTGCCACGTATTGGTTTCGTAAATAAAATGGACCGTGCAGGTGCCGATTTCTTAAAAGTGGTTAACCAAGTGAAAGAAATGTTAGGTTCTAACGCAGTTCCATTACAATTACCAATTGGTGCTGAAGATGCATTTACTGGTGTTGTTGATTTAATTAACAACAGAGGTATTGTTTGGAATGAGCACGATAAAGGGATGACTTTCACAGAAGTGCCAATTCCTGCAGATATGCTTGATGAGGTTGCAGAGTGGAGAGAAAAATTATTAGAATCAGTTGCTGAGTACGACGAGAATTTAATGACTAAATTCTTCGACGCTCCAGAAACAATCACAGAACGTGAAGTATTAGATGCATTACGCCAAGCGGTATTAGACGCTAAAATCGTACCGATGGTTTGTGGTTCATCATTCAAAAATAAAGGTGTACAAACGATGTTAGACTACGTGATGGAATTATTGCCATCGCCAATGGATTCTAAAGGAGTTTTAGGTACAAACCCAGATACAGGTGAAGAAATTTTGGTTAAACCAGACATTAAAGAGCCATTTGCAGCATTAGCATTTAAAATTGCTACTGATCCATTCGTAGGTCGTTTATGTTTCATCCGTGTATATTCAGGAAACTTAGAAGCAGGTTCTTACGTGTATAACACACGTTCAGAAAACAAAGAGCGTATTTCACGTATCTTCCAAATGCACGCTAACAAGCAAAACCCAATTCCTAACGTAGGAGCTGGTGATATTGCAGCGGTAGTTGGTTTTAAAGATATCAAAACAGGTGATACACTTTGTGATGAGAAGAAACCAATCGTATTAGAATCGATGAATTTCCCTGAGCCAGTTATCGGATTAGCAATTGAGCCTAAAACTCAAGCTGATGTTGATAAATTGGGTATTGCATTAGGTAAATTAGCAGAAGAAGATCCAACCTTCCGTGTACAAACGGATCAAGAAACTGGTCAAACAGTTATCTCAGGTATGGGTGAACTTCACTTAGATATTTTAATGGACCGTTTAAAACGCGAGTTCAAAGTAGAAGTAAATCAAGGAGCACCTCAAGTAGCTTACAAAGAGGCAATCACTGGTTCAATTCAACACAGAGAAACCTACAAGAAACAAACAGGTGGTCGTGGTAAATTCGCGGATATCCAAATTGTTATTTCTCCAGTTGATGCAGATTGGGAAAAAGGTGGTTTACAATTCGTGAACGAAATTACAGGTGGTTCTATTCCAAGAGAATTTATTCCATCGGTAGAAAAAGGATTTGCAGCAGCCATGGTTAATGGTGTATTAGCAGGTTATCCTTTATCGAGCATGAAAGTAAGATTGATTGATGGTTCATTCCACGCAGTCGATTCAGATGCTTTATCTTTTGAGATTTGTGCACGTTCAGCATTCCGCGAAGCTTTACCAAAAGCGAAGCCGGTGTTAATGGAGCCAATCATGAAAGTGGAGATTTTAACTCCAGAAGAAAACATGGGTGATGTAATTGGTGATATGAACAGAAGAAGAGGACAATTACAAGGAATGGATACACGTGCAGGTTCGCAAGTAATTAAAGCACAAGTGCCACTTTCAGAAATGTTTGGTTATGTAACTCAATTACGTACTATTACTTCAGGTCGTGCAACTTCAACAATGGAGTTCGATCATTACTCTGAAGCACCTAAAAACGTACAAGACGAAGTAATCGCAAAAGCAAAAGGTAAAACAGTAAATGCATAATTCAATTAGCTAATTAGCAAATTTGCTAATTAGCTAATTAAATAAAGGGGTCAGGTTGTTAATAGCTCTAACTTGAAACCAACAAATAAAAAGTAAAAACAAAAAAAATGAGCCAAAGAATTAGAATTAAATTAAAATCTTACGATTACAACTTGGTAGATAAGTCTGCTGAGAAAATCGTAAAGACGGTAAAGGCTACAGGAGCAGTATTAAGCGGCCCTATTCCATTGCCAACAGAGAAGAAAATCTTCACTGTATTACGTTCACCACACGTAAACAAAAAAGCTAGAGAGCAGTTCCAATTATGTTCTTACAAGAGATTATTGGATATCTATAGCTCAACTTCAAAAACGGTAGATGCCTTGATGAAGTTAGAATTGCCAAGTGGGGTAGAGGTAGAAATCAAAGTTTGATAAATAAATAAACAATTAATAAATAATTACACATCTTGAACGAAGTGCCCTACACTTCGATGGATGTTAAAACAAAACAAAATGTCAGGAATAATTGGTAAAAAAGTAGGAATGACCAGCGTTTATAATGCGGAAGGGAAGAATATTCCTTGTACGGTTATCGAGGCAGGTCCTTGCGTTGTTACGCAAGTAAGAACCGTCGAGAAAGACGGCTACGAAGCCATTCAATTGGCTTATGATGAAAAGAAGGAGAAAAACACTTCTAAACCAATGAAAGGTCATTTTGCAAAAGCTGGTACAACTCCAAAACGTAAGTTAGTAGAGTTTAAGAGTTTTGCAGATGCAAAAGTAATTGGAGATGTGTTAAACGTTGAACTATTTAGCGAAGGCGATTTAGTTGACGTTGTTGGTACTTCAAAAGGTAAAGGTTTTCAAGGGGTAGTTAAACGTCACGGATTTGCCGGTGTGGGTGGTCAAACTCACGGTCAGCATAACCGTTTACGTGCACCAGGTTCGTTAGGAGCTTCATCTTGGCCGTCAAAAGTATTCAAAGGAATGCGCATGGCTGGTCGTATGGGTGGTGACCGTGTGAAAATTCAAAACTTACAAATATTAAAGGTGTATCCAGAGCAAAACTTATTAGTAGTAAGTGGTTCAGTTCCGGGTGCAAAAGGTTCATACGTAATACTAGAGAAATAAGCGATGGAATTAAAGGTATTAAACATTGAAGGAAAAGAAACAGGTAACAAGGTTACTCTTTCTGACGCTATCTTCGGTATCGAACCAAATGATCATGCAATTTACTTAGACGTTAAGCAATATTTAGCTAACCAACGTCAAGGAACACATAAATCTAAGCAACGTAACGAAGTTTCGGGTTCTACTCGTAAGTTACACAAACAAAAAGGTACTGGTGGTTCTCGTAAGGGAAGTATCAAGAGTCCTGTGTTTAGAGGTGGGGGACGTATATTTGGTCCACAGCCACGTGACTATCATTTCAAGTTGAACAAAAAAATGAAAGCATTAGCACGTATGTCTGCATTAAGCTACAAAGCGAAAAATAACGACATCGTAATTTTAGAAGATTTCAGTTTCGAAACTGCTAAAACTAAGAACTTCATTTCGTTGGTAAACAATTTGAAGATGAATGATAAAAAGGCTTTAATGGTAACTTCAAGCATCGATGAGAATTTATACTTATCAAGCAGAAACTTACAAAAGTCTAAAGTTATCACAGCTTCAGATATCAATACTTACGATTTATTACATGCTGATAAATTGGTATTGACCGCAAGTTCAGTTAAATCAATTGAGGATTCATTTAGCAAGTAAGTAGAGACATGGAAATTTTAAAGAAACCAATACTTACGGAGAAAGTTGCAGCTATGGGCGAGAAGCTTAATAGATATGCATTCGTAGTAGATAAAAAGGCTAACAAAATACAAATCAAAAATGCCGTAGAGGCAATGTTCAACGTAACAGTAAAATCTGTCAATACAATGATCGCACCAGGTAAAGCAAAATCACGTGGTACGAAAAACGGAGTAGTGGTAGGTTCAACTGGACGAGTGAAAAAAGCGATAGTAGAGTTGGCAGAAGGTAACACAATAGACTTTTATAATAACATTTAATAGTTATGGCAGTTAAAAGATTTAAACCGGTAACGCCAGGTTCACGATTCAGAGTAGCGGTGGATAATTCAGATATCACCACCAACGTACCTGAGAAATCGCTGGTAGTTAAACATAAAAAATCCGGAGGTCGTAACGGTTCTGGTAAGATGACAATGCGCTATATTGGCGGTGGTCACAAGAAATCATACCGTTTAATCGACTTTAAGAGAGATAAAAATGATATTCCTGCAATGGTAGCAACCATTGAGTACGATCCGAATAGAACTTCACGTATTGCATTATTGCATTATGCTGATGGAGAGAAGAGATATATTCTTGCTCCAGAAGGATTGAAAGTTGGAATGAAAATAGTTAGTGGCGAAAACAGCGCACCAGAAGTTGGTAACGCGATGCCATTAAAGAACATTCCTCTAGGTACCTTAGTTCACAACATCGAACTAAATCCTGGTCAAGGTGGAAAATTTGCAAGAGGTGCTGGTACATACGCACAGTTGGCAGCGAGAGATAGCAAATATGCAATCTTAAAGATGCCTTCAGGTGAAACTCGTATGGTATTATCAACTTGTATCGCAACTATCGGAACAGTATCTAACTCAGATCACCAAATCGAAAGATTAGGTAAAGCAGGTAGAAACCGTTGGTTAGGTCGCCGTCCGAGAACTCGTCCGGTAGCAATGAACCCGGTAGATCACCCAATGGGTGGTGGTGAAGGTAGAGCTTCTGGTGGACACCCTCGTTCTAGAACAGGTGTGTTAGCTAAAGGATTCAAAACTCGCTACAAAAAGAAATCGTCAAATCGTTACATCATTGAAAGAAGGAAGAAATAATGGCTCGTTCAGTTAAAAAAGGACCGTATATCGATCATACATTAGACAAGAAAGTTAATGTAATGAATGAAACAACCAAAAGGTCGGTTATTAAGACCTGGTCAAGAAGATCAATGATCTCTCCAGATTTCGTTGGTCACACGTTTGCAGTACACAATGGTAATAAATTCATCCCTGTATATGTTACAGAGAACATGGTAGGTCACAAATTAGGTGAGTTTGCCCCAACTCGTACATTTAGAGGTCACGGTGGAGATAAAAAGAAATAAGAACAATGGAAGCAATAGCAAAATTAAATGATTGTCCGACGTCTCCACGTAAGATGCGTCTAGTGGTCGATTTGATCCGTGGACAAAAAGTAGAACATGCTTTACATATTCTAAAATTCAACCCTAAAGAGGCATCTAAAAGGGTAGAAAAACTACTTCTATCTGCAATTGCCAACTGGCAAGCAAAGAACGAAGGAGTTCGTATGGAAGACAGCGAGTTATACGTAAAGAGTGTGATGGTAGATGGTGGTCGCCAGTTGAAGCGTTTACGCACAGCACCACAAGGAAGAGGATACCGTATCCGCAAACGTTCTAACCATGTAACCATGGTAGTTGACAGTAAAATATCTAACGCTAACTAAGATCTGATTAGAAAATGGGACAAAAAGCACATCCGATAGGAAATAGATTAGGAATCATCAAAGGTTGGGATTCTAATTGGTTCGGTGGAAACAAATACGCTGATAAGTTAGTTGAAGACGAAAAAATACGTAAGTATATCCACGCTCGTATCGCAAAAGGTGGTATTGCAAAGATTGTTATCGAACGTACATTGAAGCGCATCACCATTACTATTCACACGGCACGTCCGGGAATCGTAATTGGTAAAGGCGGTCAAGAGGTAGATAAAATCAAAGAAGAATTGAAGAAAATCACGAAGAAAGATGTACAAATCAACATCTTCGAGATTAAACGCCCGGAGTTAGATGCTCAATTAGTAGCAGACGGTGTAGCTAAGCAATTAGAGGCACGTATCTCTTTCCGTAGAGCAATGAAAACTTCAATAGCTTCAACCATGAGAATGGGAGCTGAAGGTATCAAGATAATGACTTCAGGTCGTTTAGGAGGTGCTGAAATGGCACGTTCTGAGCAGTACAAAGAAGGACGTGTTCCGTTACACACGTTACGTGCTGATATCGACTATGCATTAGCAGAAGCATTAACTACTTACGGTAAAATAGGTGTGAAGGTATGGATCTGTAAAGGTGAAGTATATGGTAAGAGAGATTTATCTCCGAATATCGGCGCAGCCGCTAACACCAAACAAAGAGAAGGTGGAAACGACCGTCCAGACAGAAATGATCGTAGAAATGATAAGAGAGGTGGAAACAACGATCGTAGAGGTGGTGGCGGAAGAGGAAAATCTTCAAAATAAATTAAAGGATTGTTAACCTGAAATAATAGGTAAAGTTATGTTACAACCAAAAAGAACGAAGTTCAGAAAAATGCAGAAAGGCAAAATGAAAGGTAACGCTAAACGCGGAACTACCTTAGCATTTGGTTCGTTCGGTATTAAAACGCTAGAAGAATGCTGGATCACCAGCCGTCAAATCGAAGCAGCTCGTATTGCAGTAACACGTTTTATGAAACGTGAAGGTCAAGTTTGGATTCGTATTTTTCCTGATAAACCAATTACGAAAAAACCTGCAGAGGTTCGTATGGGTAAAGGTAAAGGTGCTCCAGAATATTGGGTAGCTCCAGTAAGCCCAGGTAGAATGTTATTCGAAGCAGATGGCGTTTCATTAGAAACCGCTAAAGAAGCATTAAGATTAGCAGCACAAAAATTACCTGTTGCAACCAAATTTGTAGTACGTAGAGATTACGAAGAGGCATAAAAAATTATTCATGGAATCCGGTGTATCAACGGCAACCCTCTGAATACAAAAAATTAAAGAGATGAAATACGCAGAAATTAAAGAACTCTCATTAGAAGAGATTAAAGAAAGGATCACAGAAGAACGTGCTAACTTAACTAAACTTAAGTTTGGTCATGCTGTGTCTGCTTTGGAAAACCCAATGCAAATCCGCGCTTTAAGAAAGACAATCGCTAAATTAAATACAGAACTTAAAGCACGTGAGCAAGCAGCTCCGCTAGCTTAAGCTGTAGAAATTGATTCAGGAAATGGAAACAAGAAATTTAAGAAAAACAAGAATCGGGCAAGTAGTAAGTAACAAAATGGAGAAATCTGTTACCGTTGCTATCGAACGTAAAGTAAAACATCCGATCTATGGTAAGTTCGTAAAAACGACGACCAAATTTATGGCTCATGACGAGAAAAACGAGTGCAACATTGGCGACACTGTAAGCATTATGGAAATTCGTCCGCTGAGTAAAAATAAGCGTTGGAGAGTAGTAGAAATTTTAGAAAGGGCTAAATAATCATGATACAACAAGAATCAAGGCTTACTGTTGCAGATAACAGCGGTGCCAAAGAAGTACTATGTATCCGTGTGTTAGGCGGAACTGGTAAGAGATATGCCTCTTTAGGAGACAAAATCGTAGTTACCGTTAAAAACGCTATTCCATCAGGAAACATTAAAAAAGGTACTGTATCGAAAGCAGTAGTAGTTCGTACGAAAAAAGAAGTACGTCGTAAAGACGGTTCTTACATTCGTTTCGACGATAACGCTGCCGTTTTATTAAACGCAAACGACGAACCGAGAGGTACTCGTATTTTTGGTCCAGTAGCAAGAGAATTGCGTGAAAAACAATTCATGAAAATTGTTTCATTAGCACCGGAGGTATTATAATCATGGAAAGAAAGAATAACACTCAGGCCAAATTAAATATCCGTAAAGGCGATACTGTTAAAGTTATTGCTGGTGATGCTAAAGGCCAACAAGGAAAAGTATTAAGCGTAAACAAAACTACTAACAGAGTTATTGTTGAAGGATTAAATATGGTTTCAAAACATACTAAACCTAACGCAACTAATACCGAAGGCGGAATCATTAAGAAAGAAGCGCCAATGCATATTTCAAATGTTATGTTAATTGACCCTAAATCAGGTAAAGCAACACGTGTAGGTAGAAAACTAAACGATGCTGGAAAATTGGTAAGGGTTGCAAAAAACTCAGGGGAGGTGATTAAATAATGGCTTACGTACCTAGATTAAAAAATAAGTATAAAGAAGAAATAGTTTCTTCTTTGAAAGATAAGTTTCAATACAAAAGCGTGATGCAAGTGCCACGTTTGACTAAAATTTGTATCAACCAAGGTGTTGGAGCAGCAGTTTCTGATAAGAAATTAATCGACAATGCAGTGGAAGAAATGACTTTAATTACTGGTCAACGTGCAATTTCTGCAAAATCTAAGAAAGATATCTCGAACTTCAAGTTACGTAAAAACGTACCTGTAGGTGTAAGAGTTACACTTCGCGACAATAAGATGTACGAGTTCTTAGATCGTTTAATCGCTGTGGCATTGCCACGTATTCGTGATTTCAAAGGAATCAACGATAAAGGATTCGACGGACGTGGTAACTATACATTAGGTGTAACGGAGCAAATTATATTCCCAGAGATCAACATTGATAAAATCAACAAAATCATGGGTATGGACATTACGTTCGTAACAACTGCTGGAACAGATAAAGAAGCGTTAGAATTATTGAAAGAATTCGGATTACCATTTAAAAACCAAAATAACAACTAAGTAATGGCTAAAGAAGGCATAAAAGCTCGCGAAGTAAAACGCAAAAAGCTTGTTGATAAATACGCTCAAAAAAGAGCTGACTTAAAAGCTGCAGGTGATTACGCTGCTTTGGATAAACTTCCAAAAAATGCAAGTCCTGTACGTTTACACAACCGTTGCAAACTAACCGGTCGCCCTCGTGGTTACATGCGTCAGTTTGGAATTTCAAGGGTTCTCTTTAGAGATATGGCTCTTGCTGGTAAAATACCAGGTGTGAAAAAAGCGAGCTGGTAAGGCTCAACACAAAGAATTATTGAAAATTTAGTGGAAAGTAAAAGATTTTACTATCTTTGCCGTCCGCTAAATTTTAGTTTATTATAGTAAATAACAGTTAAAAATGACTACAGATCCAATAGCAGATTATCTTACAAGAGTAAGGAATGCCATTAAGGCCAACCATAGGGTTGTCGAGGTTCCTGCATCTAATATCAAAAAAGAAATCACAAAAGTTCTTTTTGATAAAGGATATATTGCGAATTACAAGTTTGAGGATACTGGTGTTCAAGGCATTATTAAAATTGCTTTAAAATACCATCCGATTACTAAAACTTCGGCAATCAGGAAACTCTCAAGAATCAGTAAACCTGGTTTGAGAAATTACGCTCACATGAGCAACATGCCGCGAGTTTTGAACGGATTAGGTATTGCAATCCTTTCTACTTCTAAAGGTGTGATGACAGACAAAGAAGCTCGCGTACAAAACGTGGGTGGTGAAGTATTGTGTTACATTTATTAATCAGGAGGAAGAAGAAGAAATGTCACGTATAGGAAAATTACCAATCGCTTTACCTCAAGGAGTAGAGTTGACAATATCATCGGACAATGTGGTTACAGTTAAAGGTCCAAAAGGAGCCTTAACTCAAGCAGTTGATCCAGATATGATCGTTAAAGTAGAAGATGGACAAATTTTAGTTCAACGCCCTACAGAACAAAAAAGACACAAAGCATTGCACGGTTTATACCGTTCATTAATCAATAACATGGTTATAGGCGTTACTCAAGGCTACAAAGTTGTTCAAGAACTAGTAGGTGTGGGTTACCGTGCTACAAACCAAGGTAACACGTTAGATCTAGTGTTAGGTTATTCTCACCATTTTGTATTCGAATTACCTACAGAAATTAAGGTAACTACCACTGCAGAAAAAGGTCAGAACCCTACCATCATTTTAGAATCTATCGATAAACAATTAATTGGTCAGGTTGCTGCAAAGATTCGTTCATTAAGAGCTCCAGAACCATACAAAGGTAAAGGTATCAAGTTTGCTGGTGAAGTATTGAGAAGAAAAGCAGGTAAATCAGCAGCTAAAAAATAATTATAGTCATGGCAAATAGTATTAAATCTTCAAGAAGATTAAGAATCAAAAAAGGAATTCGCTTAAGATTAGCGGGTACTACAGAACGCCCAAGACTTTCTGTTTACAGAAGTAACAAAGCGATTTATGCGCAAATAATTGATGACACTACTGGTAAAACATTAGTTTCAGCATCAAGCATGAAAGATACAGTAGATGCAGCATCAAACAAAGTTGACCAATCTAAACAAGTTGGAAAATTGATCGCTGAGAAAGCAGTAGCAGCAGGAATCAGTCAAGTGGTATTCGACCGTAATGGTTATTTATATCATGGTAGAATTAAATCTTTAGCAGAAGGCGCTAGAGAAGGTGGTTTACAATTCTAATTAAAGAAACATGTCAACAGCAAATATCAAAAGAGTAAAAACAACAGATATCGAACTTAAAGATCGTTTGGTAAGCATCCAACGTGTTGCTAAAGTTACCAAAGGTGGTCGTACGTTCAGTTTCTCTGCTATCGTAGTGGTAGGTGATGAAAACGGTGTTGTAGGATACGGATTAGGAAAAGCAAAAGAAGTAACAGAAGCAATTACCAAAGGTATTGATGATGCAAAGAAGAACTTAATTAAAGTTCCAATCATTAAAGGTACTGTTCCTCACGAACAATATGGTAAATATTCAGGTGGATATGTATTCTTAAAACCTGCTTCTCACGGTACCGGTGTAATAGCTGGTGGTGCGATGCGTGCAGTATTAGAGAGTGCAGGAGTTACAGACGTTTTGGCTAAGTCAAAAGGTTCTTCAAACCCACACAACGTGGTAAAAGCTACCGTAACTGCTTTAGCGTTAATGCGCGATGCAATTACAGTTGCTCAACACAGAGGAGTTTCATTAAGTAAAGTATTTAACGGTTAAGGTTATGTCAAAAATCAAAATTACGCAAACGAAAAGTGTGATCGACCGCAACGTGAAGCAAAAAGCTACCATGTTCGCATTAGGTCTTCGTAAGATGAATCAAACTGTTGAAGTTGAAGCAACTCCTCAAATTTTAGGAATGGTTGCGAAAGTGAATCATCTAATAAAAGTAGAAAATATTTAATTGTTTATCCCATCAGGGAATTAATTGAACAAAGATGAAATTATCGAATTTAAAGCCAGCAGAAGGATCAATAAAAAACCGCAAAAGAGTTGGTAGAGGTACAGGTTCAGGTAGAGGTGGAACTTCTACACGTGGCCATAAAGGTGCAGGTTCTCGTTCAGGAACTTCTACTAAAGTAGGTTTTGAAGGTGGTCAGATGCCATTACAAAGAAGAATTCCAAAGTTTGGATTCAAAAATATTAACCGCGTTGAATACGTTGGTGTGAACTTAGATGTTTTACAAGCTCTTTCAGAGAAATTCAACCTTCAATCAATAGACCTAGATGCTTTAAAAGCTCACGGTTTAATGTCGAAGTCTGATAAAGTAAAAATCTTAGGTCGCGGCGAATTAAAAGCGAAGTTAGAAGTGAAAGCTCATGCATTTACTGCAACAGCTAAAGCTGCTATCGAAGCAATAGGTGGAACTGTAGTTACATTGTAATATATACATGAAGAGATTTATATCTACATTAACCAACATCTTCAAAATTGAAGACCTACGTGTAAGGATTCTTAATACCTTACTCTTACTCTTAATTTATAGAGTTGGTTCATTTATCGTATTACCAGGCGTTGACCCTAGTTTAGTAGAATCTAAACAAGCTCAAGATGGTATTTTAGGTTTGTTAAACATGTTCGCAGGTGGTTCGTTTGCTCGTTCTTCTGTGTTCGCTTTAGGTGTAATGCCATATATCTCTGCATCTATCGTAGTACAATTATTTGGTATAGTTATTCCTTATTTCCAACGCTTACAAAAAGAAGGCGAAAGTGGTCGTAAGAAAGTAAATCAAATAACTCGTTACTTAACTATTATTATTACTGCTGGCCAAGCAATTGGTTACATCAAAACACAAGTTCCTCAAGAAGCAATTACCATAAGCCAAAGCTTATTTACCATTTCTTCAATATTTGTATTAACTACAGGAACTATGTTTGTAATGTGGTTAGGTGAGCGTATTACTGATAAAGGTTTAGGAAACGGTATCTCTCTTATCATCATGGTAGGAATTATCGCTCAGTTACCTGGTGCTTTATATTTTGAAGGTGCATCTCGCTTAAGTGTTAACGGTGGTGGTTTAATTCCATTCATCATTGAACTTGCAGCATTAGTATTTGTAGTAATATTTACCATCTTATTAGTTCAAGGTACACGTAAAATACCTGTACAATACGCTAAAAGAATTGTAGGTAACAAACAATACGGTGGTGTTCGTCAGTACATCCCTCTAAAAGTAAACTCAGCAGGCGTTATGCCAATCATTTTTGCGCAAGCAATTATGTTTATACCAGGTACACTTGCATCATTTATGCCAGAATCGGGTTTTGCACAAGTAGTAGGTACGAACTTAGGTAACCCTAATTCATTATCATACAACTTATTGTTTGCCTTTATGATTATTGCCTTTACTTATTTCTACACAGCTATTACGGTTAATCCTAACCAAATGGCAGATGATATGAAACGTAATGGTGGTTTTATACCAGGTATCAAACCAGGAAAGAAAACAAGTGAATTTATTGATGCTGTAATATCAAGAATTACATTACCAGGTTCAGTGTTCTTAGCAATAGTAGCAATACTACCTTCGATCGCGGTGATCATGGGAATCAACTCACAGTTTGCTAATTTCTACGGTGGTACTTCATTGTTAATTATGGTAGGGGTGGTGTTAGATACATTACAACAAATTGAAAGTCATTTATTAATGCGTCAGTATGATGGTTTAATGAAAACCGGACGCATAAAAGGCCGTACTCCAGCGGGAGCCGCAGCCATATAATAAGATCAGTTCGGTATGATTATTTATAAGTCTGACGAACAGATCGAACTAATTAGAGAGAGTTCTTTACTTGTTGGAAAAACATTAGCTGAAGTTGCTAAATTAATTAAGCCAGGAATAAATCCAATTGAATTGGATAAAGTGGCTGAGGAGTTTATCCGCGACCATAACGCGATACCTGCTTTTAAAGGATATGGTGGAAGCTTCCCAAATTCATTGTGTTTATCAGTGAATGAAGTAGTGGTACACGGTATACCTGGAAAAGAGGATTTAAAAGATGGTGATGTTATTTCTGTTGATTGCGGTGTATTAAAGAATGGCTATTATGGCGATTCGGCTTATACATTTGAAGTTGGAGAAGTAGCGGAAGAGGTTAAACAACTGTTAAGAGTAACGAAAGAAAGTTTATATAAAGCCATTGAAAAAGCAGTGGTTGGAAACAGAATGGGCGACGTTTCTTACGCAGTTCAAGAACATGCAGAAAAGCATGGGTACGGAATTGTAAAAGAATTAGTAGGACATGGCATAGGCCAAAACTTACACGAAAAACCAGAAGTTCCAAATTATGGTAAACGTGGTACAGGTTTAAAATTGATGGACGGATTAACCATCGCTATAGAGCCAATGGTAAACATGGGCAAAGCTGCAATTTGGCAGTTAAACGATGGCTGGACAATCAAAACAAGAGATGGATTACCATCTGCACATTTTGAACACACGATTGCAATAAGAAAAGGAAAGGCAGATATTTTATCGTCGTTCCAATATGTTGAAGAAGTATTAAATAAAAAGATAAATTAATGGCCAAACAAGCTTCAATAGAGCAAGATGGTACGATCAAAGAGGCATTGTCTAACGCAATGTTTTTGGTAGAACTGGAAAATGGACACGAAATAGTAGCTCATATTTCAGGTAAAATGAGAATGAATTATATTAAAATTCTTCCTGGTGATAGAGTGAAATTAGAAATGTCGCCATACGATTTAACAAAAGGAAGAATTACGTACAGGTATAAATAATAAAAATTAAAGAAATGAAAGTTAAAGCATCCATCAAAAAGAGAAGTGCCGACTGTAAAATCATCAGTCGTAAAGGGAAACTTTACGTAATCAATAAGAAAAATCCTAAGTACAAACAACGTCAAGGATAATATTGATTGTTAATTAAAAAATAGTCTGAAGAAATTATTATAAGAAATGGCAAGGATCGCAGGTATTGATTTACCAAAAAACAAAAGAGGAGAAATCGGCTTAACTTATATCTATGGTATAGGTCGTCAAACAGCTCAAAATATTTTGACTGAAGCTGGAATTAGTTTCAACACGAAGGTTCAGGAATGGACAGATGAGCAATTAACTGCTATTCGTAACATCATCAACGACAATGTGAAAGTTGAAGGTGCTTTACGTTCAGAAGTTCAGTTGAACATCAAACGTCTAATGGACATTGGTTGTTACCGTGGATTACGTCACCGTAAGGGTCTTCCGGTTCGTGGTCAACGTACTAAAAACAATTCTCGTACTCGTAAAGGTAAACGTAAGACAGTTGCAGGTAAGAAAAAAGCAACTAAGTAATAAGAAGTAAACATGGCAAAGTCAAATAAAAAAGTTGCAAAGAAAAGAGTAGTAGTGGTTGAGCCAATTGGTCAAGCACACATTAACGCTACTTTCAACAATATCATCATCTCGATGACAAATACGCAAGGACAAGTAATTTCTTGGGCGTCTGCTGGTAAAATGGGTTTCAAAGGTTCTAAAAAGAACACTCCATATGCTGCACAATTAGCTGCACAAGATTGCGGTAAAGTTGCACACGACTTAGGATTACGTAAAGTTGAAGTATTTGTTAAAGGACCAGGCGCAGGTAGAGAATCAGCTATCCGTACTATCCAAAATGTAGGCATCGAAGTAACCTTGATAAAAGATATTACTCCGCTTCCACACAATGGATGTCGCCCTCCGAAGAAGAGAAGAGTTTAATTAGCTAATTAATAAAACAGGTGAAGTTATACTGTAAGCATAAGTTTACAGCTAAGATTAACCACTAAACAAATAAAAAATGGCAAGATATACAGGCCCGAAATCAAAAATTGCACGTAAGTTCCGTGAGGCTATTTATGGTCCGGACAAAGCGTTAGAAAGAAAAAATTATCCTCCTGGCCAACACGGTCAGTCGAAAAAACGTAGCAAGCAATCAGAATATGCTGTGCAGTTAATGGAGAAACAAAAAGCTAAATACATCTACGGTGTATTAGAAAAGCAATTTGCTAACTTATTCGACAAAGCTCACCGTAAGCATGGTATTACAGGTGAAAACTTATTGAGATTCTTAGAGGCTCGTTTAGATAATACAGTATACCGTATGGGTATTGCTGGTTCTAGAAGAGCAGCACGTCAAATTGTATCACACAAACACGTAACAGTAAACGGTGAAGTAGTTAACATTCCTTCATACGCATTGAAACCAGGTGATGTAATTTCAGTACGTGAGAAATCTAAATCATTAGAAGCAATTACTGAGGCAATTTCACAAACGAAAGCAGCTAAATACAATTGGTTGGAGTGGGATTCTGCGAGCATGACAGGTAAGTTTTTAAACATGCCAGAACGTTCAGAGATTCCAGAAAACATCAAAGAACAATTGATCGTCGAGTTGTACTCTAAATAAGAATAATCATTGAATTTGTCGCTTCCCTTAAACGTTGCGACAAATTCATTTTAAAATATATCACATAAACAAAATTAAAGAATGGCAATATTAGCATTTCAAAAACCTGATAGAGTGATCATGCAGAAGTCTACGGATTTCGACGGTTCTTTTGAGTTTCGTCCTTTAGAACCAGGTTTTGGTATCACCATCGGTAATGCATTAAGAAGAATTTTGCTTTCATCTTTAGAAGGTTATGCGATCACTTCAGTTAAAATTTCTGGAGTATCTCATGAATTCTCTACTATTAAAGGTGTAGTAGAAGATGTTACAGACATCATCTTGAATTTAAAACAAGTTCGTTTTAAGAAAACTGGCGAAAGCGGCGATTCTGAAAAGATTTTCGCGGTAATCAAAGGTCAGGATGCATTTACAGCTGGCGACTTAACTAAATTTTCAAATAACTTTACAGTATTAAACCCAGACTTAGTAATCTGCAATATGAATTCAAGCATTACGCTTGAAATGGAATTAACAGTTGCTAAAGGTCGTGGTTACATTGCTGCCGAAGAAAATAAATCAGAAAACGCTGCAGTTGGTGTAATTGCAATCGATTCTATTTTTACGCCAATTAAAAACGTAAAATACAGCATCGAAAACTACCGTGTTGAACAGAAAACAGATTACGAGAAATTAATTTTTGATATATCTACAGATGGTTCTATTCACCCGGAAGAAGCGTTGAAAGAAGCTGCTAAAATTTTAATTCAGCATTTCATGTTGTTCTCAGATGAGCGTATTATGTTAGAAACGCAAGCAAAAGAACAAACAAATGAAGTGGATGAAGAAATTTTACACATGCGTAAAATCTTAAAAACTGAATTAGTAGACATGGATTTATCTGTACGTGCATTAAATTGCTTAAAAGCTGCAGACATTCGTACTCTTGCTGATTTAGTAACGTATGATGTTGCTGACATGTTAAAGTTCAGAAACTTCGGTAAAAAATCATTAACAGAAATACAAGAATTGGTAAAGTCGAAAGGCTTATCATTCGGAATGAATTTGTCGAAATTTAAATTAGACGAAGAATAATAAAAACAAACGGCCCCGCATTAAAATTAGCGGCGGGGGAATAAATAAATTAATTATTTAAATGCACATTACCCCTAGAAAGTAGTAAAAAGAAAATAGTAATAAGAAAATAGGATGGGTCCTAATTGCTTTTTTCTATTAACCAATAAAACTCAAGGACGGATGTACAAAAACAAAAAAAATGAGACACGGTAAAAAATTTAACCACTTAGGCAGAACAGCACCTCACCGTGCAGCAATGTTAGCAAACATGGCATGTTCTTTAATTTTACACAAAAGAATTACTACTACTTTAGCAAAAGCAAAAGCGTTGCGTAAGTATGTAGAGCCTATGATTACAAAATCAAAAGAAGATACTACTACTAACCGCCGTACAGTATTTGCTGATTTACAAAACAAAGAAGTAATCACTATTTTGTTTAGAGAAGTTTCGCAAAAAGTGGCTGATCGCCCAGGAGGTTATACTCGTATTATCAAAACTGGTAATCGTATGGGTGATAACGCAGAAATGTGTTTCATCGAATTAGTAGATTATAACGAATTAATGTTGAACGAAAAATCTGGTAAGAAAGCTGCTAAAGCAACTACTAGAAGAGGTAGAACAACTAAGAAGAAAGAAGACGCACCTGCAGCTCCAGCAGCAGAGGCTGACGCTACTTCAACTGAAGAATAATAATTAGCTAATTTGTTAATTAGCTAATTAGCTAATGAAAAGCTCCGATGTTACATCGGAGCTTTTTTTGTTACAAAAAGTTACGAATTACGAATTACGAATTACGAATTATGGGAGTTCAGTAACATAATAACCCAATAACCCAATAACAATCAACCCACGACCCCCCATAACCAGATTCCCTTCCCCAATTCGTAATTCGTAATTCGTAATTCATCATTTAATTTTTACAATTGCCATACAAATCTTTGGCTTCTTTTTTGCATATTAGTGGGCTTAATAATTATGAAAAAAATACTATTTAGTTTATCCTTATTTGTAAGTGTTGCCATCTTGTTCAATTCATGTTCTACAGATTTTGAAGTAGCAGCACCTTATAAAGAAATTCCGGTTATTGTTGGCTTGCTAAACAAGTCGGATTCTATACATTACATTAAGGTAAATAAAGCATACTTAAATAAAGATGGTAGTGCGTATGATGCAGGCAGTATATCAGATTCTAACATTTACCCGTATCCAATTAGCGTAAAGTTATATGCATTAAGCACCACCAATGTGAGGTTTGATAGCGTTAGTTTAGATACTACCAGAATTTTTAAATCAGGGGGTACTTTCAAAACAAACGATATTGTTTATAAAACTCCTCCTTATAAATTAAAGTTTACCAGTAACAGTGGAGCAGATACACTATGGGCTCGATATGAAATTGTGGTAAGAAGAGTTTCTGATAATAAATTGATAGCAAGTTCAATTTGTGGTGTGGTAAGTGATATGCGTTTTAAAATAACACCTACTCAAATAGATTTGTACAACCAATTTCCATCTACAAGTTCTCCCGAATACAAATCGCCGACCCTGAGATGGTTTACAGCACGCAATGGAAGAAGGTACTCTGCAAAGTTGCGTTTCAAGTTTAAAGTTGTAAATGACGCCTTGGGTGTGAGTTACATGGATTCTGTTGATATGCAGTTAATGTCGAATAACCGAAATGGAAGTACCGATGGAAAAGCAGAAATCACTTATCAATTATCTGGTCAATCATTTTATACAAAATTGCAAAATGAATTAGATCCATTACCATTTGGTTACAGAAGAGAATATATAGGCCCATTAGAGTTTCATTTTGAATATGCCGGTGAAGAGTTAGATACTTATATGGAAATTAATAACTCAACAGTTAGTTTAAGTGAGGTTGTACCAGAATACACCAACATCAACGGAGGACTAGGATTATTCTCATCTCGTATGCGTAAGAAATTTGCAGATATAAGGCAAACGAATTTATCGTTAGCATCTATCGAAGGTCTTAAAACAAACTCTATTGTTGGGCGCAAAGCAGGGGCAAACGACTTAGGTTTCTATTAGGCAGAACCCTTTAATAAATTATATTTTATGACAAAACGACACCTAAAAAATGTCGTTTTTTTATTTTAATCCGCATCATTGTCGCTTTTTGTACCAAAATACGGTTTGGCATAAGCATTGAACAAGGGTATATAGTTAATCAAATAAGCAAAATATAAATACTATAAATATGTCTAAAATTATTGGAATCGACTTAGGAACAACAAACTCATGCGTAGCCGTAATGGAAGGAAATGAGCCAGTAGTAATTCCTAACTCAGAAGGAAAAAGAACTACGCCATCTATCACTTCATTTGCAGATAACGGTGAGCGTAAAGTGGGCGACCCAGCAAAGCGACAAGCAATTACAAACCCAACAAAAACCATTTATTCTATTAAAAGATTTATGGGGAATAGCTTTAGTGAAGTAACGAAAGAAGCTTCGCGCGTTCCGTATAAAGTGGTTAAAGGAGAAAACGATACTCCACGTGTAGAAATTGATGGCAGAATGTATACTCCACAAGAATTATCGGCAATGATACTTCAGAAAATGAAGAAAACTGCTGAAGATTATTTAGGGTATGAAGTGAAAGAAGCAGTAATTACAGTTCCTGCTTATTTTAACGATGCACAACGCCAAGCAACTAAAGAAGCAGGTGAAATTGCAGGATTAAATGTTCGTCGTATTATAAACGAACCTACCGCTGCTGCATTGGCTTACGGTTTAGATAAAGCACACAAAGACATGAAAATAGTAGTGTTTGATTGTGGTGGCGGTACGCACGACGTTTCTGTGTTAGATTTAGGTGATGGTGTATTTGAAGTAAAATCTACAGATGGTGATACACACCTTGGTGGTGATGATTTTGACCAAGTGATTATAGATTGGTTAGCCGACGAATTTAAGGCAGACGAGAACATCGACTTAAGAAAAGATCCGATGGCTTTACAACGCTTAAAAGAGGCTGCAGAGAAGGCGAAGATAGAACTATCCTCAACATCAGCATCAGAAATAAACTTACCATACGTAACCGCTATTGATGGAGTGCCTAAGCATTTAGTTCGTAGTTTATCTCGTGCTAAGTTTGAACAATTAGCAGATTCATTAATAAAGAGAACTATTGAGCCTTGTAAAACAGCATTAAAAAATGCAGGGTACTCAACTTCAGATATCGACGAAATTATTTTAGTTGGTGGTTCAACACGTATACCAGCAATACAAGCAGCTGTAGAAAGTTTCTTTGGTAAAGCACCATCAAAAGGAGTAAACCCAGACGAGGTAGTAGCAATTGGTGCTGCAATACAAGGTGGAGTTTTAACCGGTGATGTGAAAGATGTATTGTTATTAGACGTTACACCATTATCATTAGGTATAGAAACCATGGGTGGAGTAATGACGAAGTTAATCGAATCAAACACTACCATTCCAACAAAACGTTCAGAAACATTTTCAACTGCATCAGACTCGCAACCAACCGTAGAAATACACGTGTTACAAGGAGAGCGCCCAATGGCAAGTGCAAACAGAAGTATAGGTAGATTCCATTTAGATGGTATTCCGCCAGCGCCTAGAGGAGTGCCTCAAATTGAAGTAACTTTTGATATTGATGCAAACGGAATTTTACACGTAAGTGCAAAAGATAAAGGAACCGGTAAAGAGCAAAAAATCCGTATCGAAGCAAGTTCAGGTTTGAGTGATGAGGAAATTAAAAAGATGAAGCAAGAAGCAGAAGCGAATGCCGAAACAGATAGAAAAGCAAAAGAAGAAGTAGATAAATTAAATGCTGCAGATTCATTGATTTTCCAAACAGAAAAACAAATAAAAGACTACGGCGATAAATTAACCGGAACAAATAAAGAAAACATTGAAGCAGCCTTAACGAAATTAAAAGATGCACATGCAGCTAAAGATTTCGATGCAATGGATGCCGCACAAACAGAGTTAACAAATGCATGGAACGCAGCATCAGAAGAGTTGTACAAAGCAACTCAAGAAGCAGGTGCACCAGCAGGCGAAGCAGGCCCAGAAGCCGCAGCCGGAGACAATGTGCAAGATGTGAACTTCGAGGAAGTTAAGTAAATGTGCAAATACGCAAATGCGTAAATGTACAAATGGAGGTGCTTCGATGATAAATCGGAGCACCTTTTTTATTTAACAAAAATCAATAAAATGCAAAAGCAATTAGATCGTTTTACATTTTAACAAATTTAAATACCCCTTCGAAAATTTTAATAAAGTAAATTCCTTGAGGTAATATTGATATATCTATTACTTCCTTTTCTTTAATATTTTCTTTCATAAAAAGTACACCGCTTGTATTTCGAATTTGAACTTCGGTTTGTTCGTTAGAAGAAATGCCTTCAATAAACAAATGATCTGTGCTTGGGTTAGGGTATATTTTTAAGTTTTGAGATTGGAGATTATTCAGTCCAACAGGGATAAGAAACTCATAGCAATTAGAAGTATCAGAACACCCGTTAGTCGTAACAATTACTGCATAAGTGCCGCTAGCACTTGGGTAAAAAGTTTGGTTTGTTTCGCCAACCACATTTGTTAAGTTATTACAATTTATCCATTGGTACGTGCCGCCTGCAAATTGAGCAAATAATAAAATGTTGCTTGCTGTAACACTTACATTTACTTTTTTAATTTTCAATTCCAACACTATTACCGAGTCGCATCCTTTAGCATTTTGAAATACCACCGAGTCTCTTACATTGTCTGTATATTTTTTTCCATTCTGAGCCCAAGTGTATTCTACACATGTATTTACATAATCAATTATTTTATAACTGTTGTTAAGGGTTAAATTTAAAGTAAGATTAGAATCGCAACCTTTTGCTGTACTTAGGGTAACAAAATATTGCCCGCTATTGGTATAGGTTTGTCCATTTGCAGGCCAGGTGTACTTGTCGCAGTTAGTAATGTTTTGAGTGCCATTACTAGATTTGTTAATTGTTAAATCTAAATATATAACAGAGTCGCAACCTCGAGAATTTGTAAATGTATAACTAGTTAGAATAGAGTTTGTATAAGTGATGCCATTCGCATTCCAAGTATAGGTATCGCAAGCATTAATTTTTTGAGTGGTAGGAGGTATAACCCCAACGTTTAAAACAAGAGTAACAATAGAATCGCAACCGCCAGAGGTTACTACTGTATCTACGTAAACTCCAGAGTTAGCATACTGCAATCCGTTTAGCGACCAAATAAAAGTATCGCAAGTCTTAACCGAATCACTGGTATTAATAATTGTTGAAATAGATAAATTCAATTTCATAATAGAATCGCATCCATTGCCTTTTACGCTACGTGCAAAATAAGTTCCAGCAGTATTGTAGCTAAGACCCGATGCAGGCCATGTGTAAGTGCTACACGCAGCAAGGTTAATTTTTTTAACGGTCATGCCTGCACTTAATATTTTTTCTGCAGCGTAATTGGAATTTGGTCCTGTTAAATTGAAATTAACAAACGTACCAATTTTGTATGCGCTAGTTAAATCGTACGTTAATGCGTTTGTATTATTGCCACTAGGTATGCCATCATTAAATGTAAAATAACTATAAAGAGAAGGAACTGCATTACACAATTCTTTATTCATAGAAGCAATAAGTTCTGCTTGTGTTTTGGCAACACTCCAAATTCTCACTTCATCTATGTTGCCATTAAATCTGTTAATACCATCTACTCTTCTTCCAATGGTTACATCACCAGTAGGGGATGTATTTGCTGTTACGGTAAAATTCCCAGTTACATCCAATACCCCGTCAACATACAAACTCACTTTATTAGTAGCAAGCGGATTATATACACCAGCAACATGGTGCCATAAGCCATCGTTTATAGGTATGGCGCCACTTAATCCGTTTCCTTGCACTTCTAATCTAATAGCATTGTTAAAAAGAACATTAAAGGTAAAGCGGCTACCGGTAGCCATAGTTCCCATATCTACTATAACATTTTGCAAACCGCCGTTATTGGGGTCGGCATTGGCGGTTGTTTTAATCCAAGCTTCAATAGTGCGCGCTGCTCCACCTGCAATTGGCGGTACATTAGTTTGTATATAATCATCCACGCCATCAAAATTAATGGATGCATTTTGAGCATGTAGGTTCTTAACAATAAAGAAGGAAAGAACAATTAAAAATAATGTTCTACTAGTTTTAGGTAAAAAAGTCATTTTCTCGTTTAGTTTTGTGTAGTATAAATGGGTAATGAAAACTAATTTCAATAATTTTTTCTATTTATACAATTGAAATGGAAGATATTAGCACACTAGCATACTTACAATAGGTGCAAACACAAAGTGTTTGCATTGTTTGATGATTATCCGGTTATGCATACAAAGTGGATAAGAAGCAGTTTTCTTGGGAACTTCGGGGAAGTATAAAGAGAGGTTTATGAATGTGATAAAGGTGAAGTTTTAAATGTTCACATTTACTCCTCCGCCATATTCTGTCATAACCTCCCAATATCTTCATGTTATATAAACCGAACACAAATGAAGACATTGAAATTAATTCAGAAATGCAAAACTCCCATAACTCGAAAGCCTCTTATTCCGCAAAAGCTCATCTAATAGCTTTATTCGTTCATTATTTTTCATGGCACTATGTTTGCTAATTTAATTCAAAACTTAAGGTAATGATTTTTAAGGTTTTTTGCACATATTTATACGACCATGCGATTATACGACTATACGAAGGGGCGCTCATCAAACCAGCACCTCCCTTGCCTTAATTCACAACTCACAACTCACAATTCACAATTAAAATATGCGCAGCCTAACTCTCTTCCTCTTCCTCTTCCTCGCCCTAACCAGCAGCACCATACAAGCGTCCCATTATTTGGGTTATGATATGGAATTAGTTAACCTAAAAGATGCTAATAACAACCCAACAGATAACTATAAATGGCGAATGAGGTTTTACAGAGATGTAACAGGAATCGCTATACCAACTTCAATTACCTTTATAGTTTATAGAACTTCAGACAATGCTAGCTTTGGAAATTTTGTTGTTACTAAAATTAATCCTCAAACTTTTATTACATATCCACAAAGTTCATGTGTACCTAATCAAGCTCAGAATAGGGTAGAGCTTGGCATTTATGAAAGCCCTGTGCTAAATTATATTGCTTTAAATAGTACTGCTGGGTATTATGCAACAGCAAGTGTATGTTGCAGGAATCCCGGCATTATAAATGTTAATGGCGAGTCGAGTAATTACGCGGGCTTATTATATGTTAAATTCCCACGCTTAAACGTTGGTTCAGTTACACGCTATAATTCATCACCTCAGTTTAACGACTTACCACTTTATGGGTTTAGTGTAGGTAAACTTTATACGGCAGATTGGGGCACTACCGACCCCGATGGAGATTCGTTGGTATATACCTTAGTAAAAGCTTTAGATGGTGGACCTGTATTTCCTAATTTTGCAAATATTGAATTTGCTTCTGGTTACGCTCTAGGTAGTAACCTTGCCGATGGAGATCCGGATTTTCAAATTAATTCGAGCACCGGAGTAATTACCTACAAACCTACCATTGCTAATAGATATTTAGTAGCAATGAAAGTGGAAGAGTACAGAAAAATTGCTGGAGTGCCTACTAAAATAGGAGAGGTTCGCAGAGAAATGCAAATAGAAGCCTTTCTTCCAACAGATTTGCCACCCGTACTTTATGATAGTCTTGCTAACACTACTGTTTACGATACCATAAACGCAATTACACCACAAATAAAAGTGTTGAGTTTTTTAAGTGATGATAATGTAAATGATAGTGTGTTTATAAAAATAATTCCAGAAATATCGGCTACCTCAAACAATATTTTAGATACAAATTTAATTGATGTAAGATGGGGTGATATTTTAGGAAATACAGAAAAAGGTGCAGCAGCAGAAGGCTTCATTATTAAAGGCAAAGGATCTACACGTGCCCTCCTAATTGTTAATGCAGATAGTACTAGCATAAGTGCAGTGCCCTATAAATTTAATATAGTAAGTTATGATCAAACTTGTTTTGTGCCCTTAACAGATACTGTGCATTATGAATTATTTATACGAGGCAATATTTGTTATACTTCTGTTACTAGTTTAACTACCGTGTGCGATAGTTTTGTAGCCTTAAACGGAACTACCTATTACCAATCGGTAACCCTAATAGATACAGTGCTTTCTACAGTTGGTTGTAATAAGGTATATGTAGATAATATAGACATTGTACAATCGCCAACAGCAACATTTAATAATTTGAATATTTACGTAACCGATACTGCGCAAAATTACACCTACAAAGTGGATACGCAAAGCAATGTTACCTACCAATGGTATGTATCGGCAAACGGAAGTATTTTATCTGGTGCAAATACAAACGAGATATTAGTAAAATGGAACATTGATAACAACATGGAAGAAATTTATTGCTTTGTATTTAATGGCTCTTGTTTCGATTCTCTAATTAGCCCGATAGTTGTATCGCATATTGTTGGTTTAAATACGGTTGCAGTAAATAAAATTACGGTGTACCCTAATCCGGTAAGCGATGTATTAACATTCGATATAAAAAATAATCTTGAACACGCAAACATCAGCATTTATAATACACTTGGGCAAATGCTGCAACAAAGCACCTTGCATAACAATGAACTTATTGTTGCCGGTTTACCTGAGGGTGTTTACCAGTTTGTATTGAGTAAAGGAACCCAACAATTCCGAGGAACTTTTATAAAAGAATAACTCATTTTTTTCTTTTACACAGAGACACAAAGAGCACAGAGTTAACTTACTCTGTGCTCTTTGTGTCTCTGTGTAAAAGAATATATGACTATACGACCATACGACTATACGACCATGCGAAGGCACCCTTATCAAACTAGCACCTCTCTTGCCTCTACTCGCTACTCGCTACCCGCTACTCACTACCTCTTGGCACAGTCTTTGTAAAACTCCAACCACTCAACCAATTGCACTATGCGCTACCTATCCTTATTTATATTCATCTTTATTGCTTTTTTAGTAAAGCCAACAAATGGTTATGCCGCTCATTATTTAGGTGGTGAAATAACATATATCAATATTAAAAATGCAAATAACCAAGCAACGGATTTTTATAAATGGAGAGTAGTTTTGTATGTTGATAGAACACTTAATTCTGCTCTCAATACATTCACACTCCATATACATAAGAATAGCAACAGTGCCATAGAAACTTCTTTAACGTTAAACAAAATTAATGCATTAACGTATTTAAACTTTCCAGAATCTGCTTGTCCGGTAAAGCAAGCGCAGAATATGGTGGAGTATGCAGTGTATGAGAGCGACCCTATAAACCATGCTAATTTAAATGACCCAATGGGTTATTATGCAATTTATACATTATGTTGTGTGAATAGTTTTAGTAATATATTTTCATCTAATTATAGCGCGATGAATTATATTGATTTTAGAGCCTTAGGCACCACTTCGGTGGTAAGGTTTAATTCTAGTCCGCAGTTCACAACACCAGTAATGCAATACATAAAAGTGGGCCGTTTTTATACTTTAGATTGGAGTGCAATCGACCCCGACGGTGATTCTTTGGTTTATTTATTAGATACACCTAAGTTGGGTAATGGTCCTAAATCAAATTGGACGATGTGGCAATATTACCAAGGATATTCTACAGATTCAAATATTGCAGATGGAAATCCGGATTTTCGAATAAATGCTCAAACTGGTATTGCAACTTACCAACCAGTTTTTATGGGAAATTATATTGTTTCACAAAGTGTACACGAGTATAGAAAAATAAATGGTGTTGCAGTAAAAGTTGGAGAGTCTAGCAGATCCATAATTTTATTGCCAACTATTCCACAAGATATTTATCCTGTTTTATTTGATAGCCTTCGCAACACTACTGTTTACGATACTTTACTTGCCAATACACCCATAAACAAAGTAATAAGTTTTGCTGCTATGGATCCAGAGAACGATAGTTTATTTATCAAAATATTACCCGATAAAACGAGTGCTTCTAACAATATTTTAGATACTAACTTAATTAAGGTTTCTTGGAAAGGGATGTCTGGACCTGAATATACTGGAGTAGATGCAGAAAATTATATCATCAAAAGAAAAAGTACATCTATAGCTTATTTAACTATAGATGCCGATAGTAACCATGTAAGTAATTTGCCTTATAAATTTAAGATTGTGTGTTATAAAAAAAACTGCCCTTATTTATTAACAGATACGGTAAATTATGAATTAATAATAAAAGGTGATAAATGTTACAACACCACCCTAAGCAATATTTATGTATGCGATAGTTTCTTGGCGGCAAACGGGAATACCTATTTTCAAAGTGAACAACTTGTAGATACTTTAGTTTCAAGTATAGGGTGTGATATGATAAGAATAACCAATTTGAACATAACAACGAGTCCGAGTAAGCCAATAATTTCTGGCGATTTTAATATTTCTGATACCTCTAAATTTTATACTTATACAGTAGATTCGCAAGTAAATGTAATTTACCAATGGGGAGGTTTTACTAATGTTTCGTTTATTGCGGGGCAAAACACACCAACACTTACTCTAAAATGGAAG
This sequence comes from Sphingobacterium thalpophilum, assembly GCA_943371425.1. Classification (GTDB taxonomy): domain Bacteria; phylum Bacteroidota; class Bacteroidia; order Sphingobacteriales; family Sphingobacteriaceae; genus CAJBVG01. The sequence continues at coordinate 84,681 of CALRUR010000008.1, read as the reverse complement.
GTAGCCAATGCACAAGAGTCTATTGATTGTTATGTATACAGAAATAATTGTTTTGATTCAACCTATGTAAACATAATTGTAAGCCATTTAGTAGGCATCAATACTAGTTCAGTTAATAAAATTAACGTGTACCCTAATCCGGTAAGCGATGTATTAACATTCGATATAAAAAATAACCTCGAACACGCAAACATCAGCATTTATAATACACTTGGGCAATTGCTGCAACAAAGCACCTTGCATAACAATGAACTTATTGTTGCCGGTTTACCTGAGGGTGTTTACCAGTTTGTATTGAGTAAAGGAACTCAACAATTCAGAGGAACTTTTATAAAGGAGTAACTCGATTTTTTTTTCTTTTACACAGAGACACAGAAAGCACAAAGTTAACTTCCTCAGTGCTCTCTGTGTCTCTGTGTAAAAGAATATATGACTATACGACCATACGACTATACGACCATGCGAAGGCACCCTTATCAAACTAGCACCTCCCTTGCGCTACTCGCTACCCGCTACTCGCTACCCGCTACACACTACCATTTTTTTTACTATTTTTAATCCCATGAAAATTATTCTAAGAATTACCCTCGCCCTCTCTATCCTATTTTTATTCATGTGGATTGTATTAGATTATAATCCTTTTTCGAAAAGCAACAAATCAACTAAAATCGGAAATGTTATTTCGTCGGTATTGAATTCTAATTCTACCCCAGAGCTTGATGAAGGTACCGAACAAGCCAATGAGGAAATGAAAATTCAGGAAGAAACGCATCAGAATTATTTGAAGTTATTTAAAGAAGCCATGGACATAGACGAAGAACAAACACGCTTATACGCCTTGGAGTTGGCGGCAAAGTATCCTGGCGATTTTAACATCGACCAAATTTGTGAAGTGTATTCAGAATTGTATAAAAATTGGAAATATGTAAACGACCCGCGCGGGAGAGAATATGTAGCAAAAGCATCTACAAGTATTAAAGCAGGGTTAAAAGGCGACTGTGATGATTTTGCTATTTTAATGGCTACCATGATAGAATCTATTGGAGGTGAAGCTAGAGTAGTAGGGGCCTATAATTACTTAATTGGAGGGCATGCATACGCCGAAGTAAACATAGGCAACCCCGACGATATACCTGTACATTTAAAAGCGGTGAATAAACATTATTCTAAATTCTTTGGTAAACTGTTCGGGCGCAACAAAGTAAGTGCATTGAATTTTAAAGTTGATGAAAACGGCGATGCTTGGTTGAATTTAGATTGGACATCCAAATATCCAGGCGGCAAATATTTTGAAGCAAACGAAACTATTTACTATTACCCATTGGAAGAGGAGTACATAGTGGCAGAATGAGCTGGAGATGATTAAACGATTATACGACTATACGAAGGACACTTTACAAACTAGCAACTCCCTTGCCAATAATTCATAATTCATAATTCATAATTCATAATTCATAATTCATAATTCATAATTCAAATGGATCATTCCCAAAACGCCGCTGACATCTTCAACAAACATGCCTCTTATTACATGGAGCGATTTATGGACGTTTCTATGTATGCTAAATCATTTGATTTTTTGCTCTCCTTTATACAAAAAGAAAATGCAGAAGTATTAGAAATTGCTTGTGGGCCAGGAAATATTACCAAGCATTTATTAAATAGAAAACCCGATCTTATTTTCAATGCAACAGATTTATCGGAGAATATGATAAATCTTGCAAAACAAAACAACCCTACTGCCAATTGCTTTTTGTTAGATGCAAGAGAAATAAAAAGGTTAGCTAAAAAGTACGATGTAATAATTGCAGGCTTCGCCTTTCCGTATTTGAATTTAGAAGAAGTAGAACAATTTATTGCAGATGCAGCAAGTATGTTGAACGAACAAGGTTTGCTATACATTAGCACTATGGAAAAGGACTATGATAAATCGGGTTTAGTTACAGGAAGCAAAGGTGATGAAATGATGATGCATTTTTATACAGAAAAAATACTCGCAGAAATTTTATCGAAACATAACTTAAAAATAAACTACTGCGAACGCGTTCGTACTGTAATGACGAATGGTGATGAGGTGGTGGATTTGGTGCTTATTTGCGATTATACGACCATACGAATGGCAAATAATCAAACTAGCACCTCCGCCTTCTAGTCACCAGTCACCAGTCACCAGTCTCTAGTCCTTAGTATCTTCCTTCGTTGGTTCATCAACTACCGGAACATCCGACTTCAAATACGTTGGCAAATTCAACCCTGCCATGTTAAACAAATCATTCAACGGCGGTACGGTTTTCATCATGCCCGAAACAAAATTTGCGGTAGAGTTATTTCCATTTTCTCCATTACCCGAATCCCAAACCGTAATTTTATCGATCTTAATATTTTTTACCGCTTCTACTTGTGTTCTTACTAATTCCGGAAGTTTTTCTATTAACAATAATTGGAAAGCCTTAGTTGGGTCGCCACCTGCAGCATTTACTACCTCTCTATAACCTTCTGCTTGTTTTGTTAAAATTTCATACAAACCTTTTGCTTCCGCTTCCATTTTTGCAAAAATTGCATCGGCCTCACCTTTTGCTTGTTCTCTTATGCGTTCAGCTTCTGCTTGTGCATCTATAATGGCACGTTGTTTTGCAATTTCTGCTGGTATTACAATGTTTGCATTTTGGGTAGAGCGTTCTCTTTCGGCACGGGCACTCTCTGCTTTTTGTTCGGCAAGGTATGCTTCTTCTAAAGCTTTAGCTTGTTGTACTTTTTCTGATGCTAAGGCTATTCTTAAAGCCTCTGCTTCTTTTTCTCTACGTAATGCTTCAGATTGTGCAATGGCAATTTTCGCTTCGTTCTCGCCCTTTATAGCTATTGCATTTGCTTCCGATGTTTTTACTCGCGTATCTCTTTCTGCTTCTGCTTTACCAATTGACTCGTCTTTTTTCGCCGAAGCAATACTTACTTCTCTATCTTTTTCTGTAATCGCAATTTTTACATCGCGGTCTCTATGCGTTTCTGCAATTTGTGTGTCTTTTTCTCTATCTGCTAATGCCTTACCAGTTTCTCCAATTTTCTCTTGCTCTGCTACGCTAATTTTAGCTTCGTTAATTGCTTTCGCAGCCGCTTCTTTTCCTAAAGCTTCAATGTATCCAGATTCATCTTTAATATCCGTAACGTTTACGTTAATTAATTTTAAACCAATTTTCTTCAATTCCGAATCCACATTTTTAGAAATGTTATCCAAAAATTTATCTCTATCAGAGTTAATTTCTTCAATGGTCATAGTTGCAATTACCAAACGCAACTGACCAAATAAAATATCTTTCGCTAATTCTTGTATTTGTTCTGATGTTAATCCTAACAATCTTTCGGCAGCAGTATTCATGCTATCTGCTTCTGTAGATATAGCAATGGTAAACCTACAAGGCACATCTACTCTAATGTTTTGTCTGCTTAGTGCATTGGTTAAGTTTGCTTCAATAGATAAAGGTTTTAAATCTAAAAAAGCATAGTCTTGTATTACTGGCCAAATAAATGCACCTCCACCGTGTATACATTTTGCAGAGGTTCCGCCGGTTCTACCGTACACTACTAAAATTTTATCAGAAGGGCATCTTTTGTATCTAGATACTAATGCGGTTATGGTTACAAAGGCAACTACAACGGCTACAACAATTATAATTAATGGCGACATATATATTATTTTATTTTTTCTACAATTAAAAGTTGATTATTATCAATAGAAATTATTTTAACTATTGAACCTGTATTTATTTTTTCCTGATCGTTGGTCATGGCATCTAACTCATGTACCGAGCCTCTAACGCTAAGCATTACCTTGCCTTTGCCCGTTTTATTTTCGGGTATGCTAAGGTACACTTCTGCAGTTTTGTTTAATGTTTCTTTAATGTTAAAAGAATTATTTTCAGATAATTTCATCAGTTGTTTTATAATGATGAAAAATAAATACACAAAAGATGCACCTATCAATACACTTAATAAAATTAACAAAGATTGACTTTCGATGCTGTTATAAAAAGATACACCCGTCCAGCCGAAACCTAGTAAAAAGTTTATTAAATTTCTGAACGAAAATAATTGAAAAGGAGCATCGGTTGCATCGAGGTTACTATCGAAATCGGCTTCTATGCCATCGCCTGCATCCGAACCAATAAATGTAAGTACCGTTTGTATTACAAATATTAAACTGCTAAACAAGCTGATGTACCAAAAGCTTTTTAACAACATGGGTAGCCCATTTAAATATTCCATAGGGTTAAGGGTTATGTTTAGAGATAAAGATGCAAAATTTTTTTAAATATGTAAGTGTTGGTAGAGAGTATTGGGTAGTGAGTATCGGGTAAGGAAACCAGGAGCTATTTGGAGATTATATGTAAATATGACTATACGACTATACGACTATACGAAGGGCGTATAATCAAACAAGCACCTCCTTTGCCAATAATTCATAATTCATAATTCATAATTTACAACTCAATTCGTCACGTAAAAGTAAAATTGAAACATAAACCTTTATGGCCTACAATTATTTTGTAAATTACTTTTAAAGATGAAGAGAGCAGTAAAAATATCGATCGCAAAGCCATGTGCAGAAAACTGGGAGCAAATGTTGCCAGCAGAGCGGGGTAGGCATTGCGCTGCATGCGACCGATTGATTACTGATTTCTCCACCAAATCAGATCAAGAAATTTTAGATTACCTGAAACATGCTAATGGTAAATTGTGCGGCAGGTTTAATAATGAGCAATTGGAGCGTAATTTAATTCAAGAAACTAAATTACGAAGCATAAGTAATTGGGAAAAAGTGGCGGCAAGTTTGCTTTTCTTTATTGGGGTTGAAAAAGCCAATGCTTCGGATTTTTCTGTATCTTCAAATAGCTTAACTTATATAGAAAGCAAAACCGATACCGATAAAAATATACATCGGGAAAAAGAAGTAGTAAAACAAGATACTATAGAGATTAAAGGAACTATTGTTGACGAGAGGACTAAAGAGCCAATACCATTTGTTGTAATAATATCTGAAAAGTACAGCATTAAAACAACTACCGATTTCGATGGGAAATTTAAGATTTTAGTACCACATCTAACTGATTCGAAAGAATTCGAACTGCAAATAAAACAAATTGGATATAAAGATAAAATAGTTACCTATTCTATTGATAAAATTTTTGATAAGGATTTGTATGAAACATTGAATGCGAGTATAAATCTTAAAAATATTCATGTAAGCACTTACACTATGGGTATTTTTGTTGAACCACCCAAAAAGTGGTATCAGTTTTGGAAAAAATATTAAATACACCGATTGTAATTTTAAAATTATTTTGCTGATTTTTTTCTTTTACACAGAGACACAGAGAGCACAGAGCAACTTTTTCTGTGCTCTCTGTGTCTCTGTGTAAAAGAAAACTCGACCATACGACTAAACGACCATACGAAGGGCGCATAATCAATGCTGCACCTCCTTTGCTTTCTAGTGACTAATGACTAGTGACTAGCGACTAATTTGTAACCTGCAAAGTCCTCCTCAACCTCCCCACATCAAACCCCTTAGCTTTTGTACGTTCCAAAATATCGGTATACGTTTTTTCATTTAGTTGTGGTGTGCGAGAAAGTATCCACAAGTAGTCGCGGTTCGGATGGCCTACTACTGCATAAGTATAATTTTCATCTAAATCGATGATCCAATATTTCCCTTTAAAGGGCCAAAAGAATTGTACTTCTAATTTTGCATTGCCAGAGTTTTCTACTACAAAAGCTTTTCCTTTTATTCCAGATTTCTTTCCATTTACACTGTCTTTATTACAAGCATTTTCTACAATAATATAACCATCATTAGTGGCGGTATACTCTGCAGTAGTGCATGTGCAACCCTTTTGGAAACGTTGCGGATAAGAAGCAATTTCATACCACTTGCCAACATATCTTTTTAAATCTACTTGTGCAACGGTTTCTAGTGGTTCTTGCTTTGTGGCACACCCAAGTAAAGTACTGGCGAGTAATATTAAGAGCTTTTTCATATTGGCAATGTAAGCATTTGTGAGCATACGATTGTACGACCATACGACTATACGACCTTACGAAGGGCAAATAATCAAACTAGCACCTTCGTACCTCTACCCGCTACCCGCTACTCACTACCCGCTACCACTTTGGTCCAATTCTTGCTCCTAAACAAGCACCAACCAAAACCATATGAAAAAACAATACTTATTCCTACTAGCTTTTGTGCTATTATTTAGTTTACAAAGCTATTCATCACATATAAGAGGAGGAGAGTTAACTTGGAAATGTGTAGTAGAAAACGGAATTAGTAAGTATAAATTTACGCTTAGGGCCTACCGAGAATGCTCACAGTGTTTAATTTGTATGCCCGAGGTAGATTATATTAAAATTTGTAATAGCACAGGGCAATTGAGTCTTACCTTAAATAATTCAAACATTCCAAATTCCTCTGTATCCAGAATAAATACAGACGGTAATATTAACTTATTAAGAGTATTAAATAATGTAGATGTTAATTTAGGATGCACCAACCCAACTGTTAATCCATTATCATGTGCAACATCAGAATATCTTTCGAATTCAATGTACGTATACGAGTCGGGTCCGATAGATTTAACTGGTATTAATCCGCCAACAAACGCATTTTCACCAATACTATTTGTTTGGAACGCAATTGGCAGACCTACGGCTACAAATACTAATACAGCTGTTGATGGATCAAATCTTATAGTTACTGCAAAAATGTTTCCATATATTTTAAATGGTTCTAATACGCCCGTAAGCATAGGGCATTGTTATGATAGTTCTCCGGATTTTGCGGAGTTACCAGTATTCAATATTAATACCTCTGGCAATGATTATGTACTAAATTTTAATGCGATTGATGTAGATTTAGATAATTTATATTTCAGCTTTGAAGACATACTTACTAATCTTAATAATCAAGGTTGTCCTACTACAGTAAGTCCTACAAGCATCTGGGAAAATTATCCTGCATATAATGCAAATAATCCATTTGGATTATTACCCGCTCATAGAGAACTAAACAACACCACTGGTGAGTATAGAATTAAACCACTTATTGGCGGTTCTTTTTTTGTTGCAATGAATGTTGCATCGTATCGTGATAATCAGAAAATTTCTGAAATAACAAGAGATATTATTGTGAATTCTATAATTCCAAATCAGAATTATAACAATGTTGCACCCATTATTAAAGCACCTTTTACTAATGCAAATGGTACACCTAGTTTTCAAAAAACTTTTACCGCAGGTGATAAAATTCAAATACCAATAGTTGTGAGAGATTCAGCACTTTCAGGTGCAGGAATTTCAACTCAAACATTAGAACTTACAGTGAATGGGGTGGCAATGGGTCTTCAGAATTCCGATACAAATATCGGATGCCCATATCCACCGTGCGCTTCTTTAAATAGGTTTAAAGATAATGCCCCTTACACTCCTTTTAACCTTGCTCCCATAAATATTACTAATTCAGCAGGTATACTATTTGGTTATGGTTATAATTTACCCGGACCTTATGGAAGTGTGAATAACGATACCCTATGGATTTATTGGGGCACTAATTGTGGAAATCTAAAATTCGATAGTTCTACTAATGCATTAGCTTCAGAAAAATTCGATTTTGTAATAAGTGTAAAAGATGATTATTGTAGAATACCTTCTAAATCAACAAAAATTATTTCGGTAGTATTAAATCCTCCAAGTACTTTATTGCAAACAAATTTAACCTGTGTAAGCTATAATAAAGTTAGCAACCATGTTGAATTGAATTGGGCTAATACAATTGGGGCAAACACTAATACTTTTGTTGCTTATCAACTATACAGAAATAATACACTTATACATACCAGCACTAATGTTAACTCATTGTTTTATATAGATTCTTCTGTTAATGCAAGTGCCGACTCTTTCTATGCCATAAAATTAATTTCAACATGTAATATTACAAGTAATTTACAATTCGAAAAGGTAATTAAACCCATTTCTATTTCGGCTAGTTTAAACAAAAAAGATAAAGCAATTATTACTTGGAGCCCAATAAATACAGGCAAAACATTAAATAGCAACGGCTATAAAGTATATCGTAGTATTGGCAATACTCCATACAACTGGGTTCAAATTTCAGATGCCGATGGAAATAATTTTAACACTACCGCAACAGATAATGTAAGTTTATGTGGCTTAACTATGTATTATAAAGTAGAAGCTTTAGATATAAACAATTGCGTGTACGAATCGAACTTAGATTCTATAATTAATAGCCCAATATTAGTAAACATTACTAAGAAAAATAAATGTGCAAACGATGTTATAAAATTTAAAGCAGATAATTTAAGTGGTGGAGTATTACCATACACAACTATTAGATGGGTTGGAGACGATGGGCTTTTCTCACTAAACAAAGATTCTGTTTTATATACTTATAATACACCTGGCATGAAAAAAATTACCTATACCGTAATAGATGCTATTGGGTGTAGGTATGATTTTATCGATTCTATTTTAATTAGAAAATCTCCAGTAGTAAACGTAAGAATAGATTCGGCATGCCCTGGAGCAATAATAAACATTGATATTATACAGGATTCGCCAGATCCAGACGATTCTGTATTTGTATATGGTGATAATGGAATGTTTAGTAAAGCTGGCCCCTATTTTGATCCATTTTTTAGTAACCCGAAATGGATTTTCATGTCGAACAATGGAATAGGAAAATTCCCGATAAATATTAAAGTAACCAAAAGATTCGGTTGTAGCATCACAAGAGTTGATACAGTTTATATAAGCGAACCCTCAGTATTTATTGCAAACGATTCTAGTACTTGTTGTAATACCAATACAGATACCTTGCGCTTCTATTCAAAATATTTATCAAAACCATACAGTACAATTCATTGGTATGATGATGTAACGAACAGTATAATATTAAGTAATTCAGAAGTATTGCCAGTGTCTTTATTAATAACTAATACTAACATGCGAATCAAATTATATGTTCAAGATTCTAAAAATTGTATAGCTACAGATATCAAACATTTTTCTATAGGTACTGGAATTTCAGAAAATAAAAATGTAAGCATTGAAGTATTTCCAAATCCTACAAATGGCGTTTTGAAATTTATGTCGAGTATTTCCTTGCAGCACGCAAACATCAGTATTTACAATACACTCGGACAATTGGTTTTGCAAAAAGGAATTGAACAAAACGAAATAAACGTTGAAGTTTTACCGCAAGGTATTTATAGTTTCAGTGTTGAATTCGAAGGCAGGAATTTGAGAGGGAAGTTTATAAAACAATAACAAATATTTTTTTCTTAAACACAGAGACACAAAGAGCACAGAGGAAGTTACTCTGTGCTCTTTGTGTCTCTGTGTTTAAGAAAATACGACTATACGACCATCCGACCATACGAAGGGCACCTATTCAAACTTGCACCTTTCTTGCCTCTACTCGCTACCCGCTACCCACTACTCGTTACCAAATCCTCACCAACACCGAATCCCCCCTATACATCGCATCACCCGCTTTCACTCCAAATGCTTTATGGAACTCTGGCATGTTAGCTACTGCACCATTTACTCTAAATTCTGCTGGCGAGTGTACATCGCTCATTACACGTTGCTCAAGTGTTTCTTTTGTATACACCATCATCCAAGCATATGCATACCCTAAAAAGAAACGTTGGTCTGGTGTATATCCACCTATAAGTTCGGAAGATTGTCCTTGCTTGGTTTTCTTAAATGCTTCGTAACCCATTACAGTACCGCCTAAATCGGCAATGTTTTCGCCTTGTGTAGCATCCCCATTAATATGTAAATTATTTAACACGGTGTAGCCACTGTATTGCTCCACAATTAATTTCGTTTTTGCTTTAAACTTATCTCTGTCTTCTTTAGTCCACCAATCGCGTAAATTACCTGTTTCGTCGTACTGACTTCCTTGGTCGTCGAAACCATGTGTAAGCTCATGACCGAAAGTAGAGCCACCTATAATGCCATATAACACTGCATCATCTGGCATACGACCTTCAAAACCTGGTACTATGATGTTGCAGGCGGGAACACATATTTCGTTAAATGTAGGATCGTAATATGCGTTGTAAGTTTGTGGTGTCATTCCCCATTCCGATTTATCTACTGGCTTGCCATTCTTCTTAATCATTTCGTTGAATTCCCATATACGCACAGCCATTGCATTTTCTGCATAATTATTTCTGCTAATGCTAATGCTCGACATGTCTTTCCATTTATCTGGGTAACCTACTTTCATATTTACCTTTTGTAATTTAGAGAGAGCTTTTTCTTTAGTTGGGGCACTCATCCAATCTAAATTTTTAATATGTTCGGCATATACGCTGCGAATGTTCTCTCCAATTTCTAAAAGTTTTTCCTTGGTGCCTTTTGGTAAGTATTCTTTCACATAAATTTGGCCAATTAACTCGCCTAATGATCCGTTGGTATCTTCTACAATTCTTTCCCAGCGTGGCTTTTGAGTTTTTCTACCCGATAATGTTTTGCCGAAAAAATTGAAATTTTCTGCATCAATTTCTGCGCTTAAGTATTCAGAATAGTTGCTAATTAATTTCCATTGTAAATACAATTTCCAATCGTCAACAGAAATGTTTTTTAAATTTTTATTAAGTGCTTCAAAAAATTCGGGTTGCCCAACAATAGTACTATCAGCACCACTTAATTTCATACTTGCATACAAGGTGTTAAAATCTATGGCAGCATATTTTTTTGCTAAATCTGCATTCGAAATTTTATTGTAATTTTTATAAGGGTCGCGAGTGTCTTCTAATTTCCTACTAGCAAGAGCTAAGCTTTTTTCTATATTAAACACTTTGGTGCCTACCTCTTTTTGAGTCGACAATCCTGTAAGCTCAAACATTTTCTGAATGTGTTTTACATAAGCAGCGCGGATGTTTGGGTTCTCGCCAGTATTGCTGAAATAATATTCTCTATCTGGCAATCCAATGCCACCTTGGTATAAAAAACTTGCATTCATTGCCGAGTTTTTATCATCGGTACCTACTCTAAAATAGAATAAAGCATTGCAACCAATTTTATGCAAATCGGCTACTACATCTGCCATTTCTGTGCTATTTTTAATGGCTTTTATTTTATTAAGCGTAGGAGTTAAGGCAGATAATCCGTTTTTCTCAATGTTAACCGTATCCATTCCCGAGAAATAATAATCGCCAATCATTTGCTCTTTGCTACCTTTCTCTGCATTATTAAGGGCTGCAGACTTTTCGCAAATCTGTCGAACTTGTGAGTTTACGGTATCTTGTATAGTTCTAAAAATACCTACACTGTTTTTTGTGCCCGGTATAGGGTTTTGCTTAAACCAATTATTGTTTGCATACATAAAAAAATTCTCTGCAGGAGAGAAAGTAGAATCTATGTGCGTAACTAATGGATCTATTTGGTTAGTACTTGTTTTGTTGCTATTACAAGCGAGCAATGCTAGAGCGCATATTGGTACGATTATTTTTTTCATGAAATAAATATAATGAAATCATTATAATATTTATGAAATACGATAATTGTCTACTAATTTTTACAATGAATTAGAACCACCTTTTTTTAATGGCAATTTTCACAGCCTGTGCACGATTGTTTACGTGTAGCTTCTGGTATATATTACTGATGTGGGTTCTAACAGTATGAGGCGATAAAAATAGCTTTTCGGCTGCACCCTTATGGTCTAAGCCATCAACCAAGGCTTGTAAAATATCCATTTCTCTTTCGGTGAGGTTGGTGCTTTCTTTGCTTGTGCTTGGGTTATCTGCCTTCATTAATAATTTCAATGCTTTGCGAGCAATGCTTGGGCTCATAGGCGAGCCTCCATAAGTATATATTTGATGGATGGCATCAATCACCACATCAACTTTTTCATCTTTTAACAAATATCCAATGGCCCCAGATTTAATGGCTTCAAACACTTTTGCATCGTCATCAAAAACAGTAAACATTAAAAACTTCGATTCTGGGTAAACTTCAGAAGCAATACTTACGGCCTCTATGCCATCCATTACGGGCATATCAATATCCATTAATACTATATCCGGAATTTCATTGTGGTGCTCTTTCATTTTCACCAAAAAATCTTTTCCATGCGAAGCATCAAAAACAACACTTATCTCTTGGTCGAAGGTTAATTTATCGGCCAACGAAATTCTATTCGCCTGCTTATCGTCTACTATTGCAACCCTAATCATTTATCTATAAAATAAAATCGATTTTATCTCCTATACAAAAATTGCAAATTTATAACCTACTGCAATACCCCATTTGCAGTATATTAACCCAACTCCTTGCTCCCCGCTCTTAGCTCCTCGCTCCCTGCTCCCCGCTATATCCTCAACTCCAACCTCGTTCCCTTACCTATCTCCGAGTGTATGCTAAACTTTGCCCCACACTCCTCTGCTCTTTCACGCATAATTACGAGCCCAAAGTGCCCATTGCTATAATCTATGCTTGTATCAAATCCTGCACCATCATCCACAATACTAAAATAAAACAAGTATTGTGTATTGCTTTTAAATGTTACTGTAATATTGTTTGCATGTGCATGTTTTAAAATATTACTCAAGGCCTCTTGGCAAATTCTAAATAAGTGAAGTGTAATTCCAGGACTCAATTTTTGTTTGCCAATAATATCTTCTTCAAAATGTATGTTAATGTGCACGCTAAATTCTAACATCTTTTTTGCAAAGGCTTTGTATTTATCTGCAAAATCTTCTACATACAGTGCTTGGTTATTAATGGCCCAAATAGTTTGGCGAAGGGTAAGAATGGCCTGCCTACCGGTTTCAGTTAAATTCTCTAAACGTAATTTTTCTTCATCAGCTGATAGTTTTTCTGGGTGTGAAATCATCCAATCTAAATTAGAAATTAAGTAGGAGAGGTGCGCCCCCACATTGTCGTGTAAATCTCTAGCAATTCGCAACCGCTCTTGCTCTAACTCAAATTGAAGTTTTAATTGTCTATTTAGTTTTAGTTTTTGGCGGTAAATTATTATATAAATTATACATGCAATAAGCGCCAATATTAATAATCCAATTAGCAAATAAAACCATGTGCGTTGCCAAAATGGTGCTTGTATATTTACAATTAAAATTTTTGGCTCTTGACTCCATGCACCGTCTGCATTAGCAGCTAAAATCATAAAGCCATAGGTGCCGGGTGGTAAATTAGAGTACCTAGCAAAATGTTTGGTGCCACTTTGTATCCATTGTTTATCATACCCACTTAAAATATATTTATAAGTATTAAGAGAGGGGTTGGTAAATTCTAATGCCGAAAAATCGAAGGATAATGTGTTTTGGTTGTATTGTAAATTGAGTTGTTGTATTTCGTTATAACTGGTATCTACAACATAGGGTTCATCTAATAAATTTATTTGATTGATGGCAATTTTTGGTGCGTTATTATTGATAATAATTTTATCAGGATCGATAATGTTTATACCATTTACACCACCAAAGTAGAGCATTCCATTTTCATCTTTGTAAAATGCACCCGTGTTAAATTCATTCGATTGTAAACCATCTTTAACGGAATAGTTTTTAAATCTTTCTGTTTTTAAATTAAACACACTTAAGCCTTTGTTATGGCTCATCCACAAATCACCGTTTTTATCTTCCAATACACCATAAACAAAATCGTCGGGCATACCCGTGGTTACATCGTATTTTCTTAAAATTTCATCATTTTCATTTATCTCATAAATGCCATTAATGGTAGATATAAAAATCCTATTTTTTGAGGTGATGCAAATAGATTTAACCATTAGTTTAATCTCTGTATCTATTATCTTTTTAGAGCTAATAACTTTAACAAGTAAGCCACGATCTGTTCCTATTATTATTTTTCCTTTATGAAAAGCAAAGCAAGTAACACTTTTGCCTGCTAGTATAAATTCTGGGGTTGGTTTTAATTTTTTATCTAAGCTTATAAATTTAGAATTACTAGAATCGTTCGCGAAGTAATAATATTTATCAATATGCTTTAAAATAAAAGGATAAAATTGGAATTCTAAATTATTTGTATTTTCTAAATACTTGTAATTATTAGTATGATGGTTAAATAATATGAGCCGATCGCTAAACATCATCAGTATTTCTTGGTCAGAATAGTTTGTCATTCCAAGAACAGATTTAAACGAATTGTTTTTTAGTTGGGCAGGCTCAAAATTGAATTGTTTGTAGGTGTTGTTTGGGTAATATATTACAATACCTTCATTATATACACCTGTTATAATTTTACCATCCTTCGTTTTTAAGATGGATTTTACCATGTTCGTACGTTCGTTGGGAGTGCGATAATGATCGAATTTATTGAGGTAGGGTGAATACACTTTTACCCCCATTCCATTGGTGCTTATGTATAAATTATTGCTATTATCAATACCTAGATGTTGAATGTAATTAAAGGAGAGTTCGTTTGTACTGAAACTATGAATATACTCTTCTGTATTGTAAGTTTTTTTGTTAAGCACATAAAAGCCTTCCAAGCTTGTGGCATACAATTTATCATTCCATTCATATAAACCTGTAGATCTTTTATAAGGTTTGTAATTTGTAACAGGGGTAGTAGTATAACTAAATTTATTGTTAACTTCTTTAAAGGTGTATATACATTGGTTGCTAGAACTAAATGCAATAAAGGTAGAATCTGAATTCTTTACAAATCTAAAAATTTCTGGAAGTCTTTCTTTTAATGAAATTAACTCAATTTTATTTTTCTTGTAATTAATGCGTAGTATATGGTTCCCATTGAATGTAGTAAAAAAGTAATCGTTTATTTTTATGCAATTACTAGTGGTATGTCTTGCATAATCATTTATATATTTTTCGGTAATAGTTTTAATTATTTTTTTTGTTTTTATATTGATGACAAGTATTTTCATACGTTCTTCAAACACCCAAAGTAAATCGCCATCCTGTCCAATTATTTGGTGAGTGTTTTCTGATTTAATAATATTACTGAAATTGTTTTTTACTCGGTTATATACACTAATACCTTTATCATGCGATATCCATAATTCTTTATTGGGTAATTCTGTAAATTCGAAAAAGGTGATTCCATATAAACTAGTAGAGTCGTTTAGGTTCCTTTTATAATGATGCATTTCATAGCCATCAAACCTGTTAATGCCATCTGCAGTACCAAGCCATAAAAAACCTTTATAGTCTTGGAAAACATCCCACACCGAATTCTGAGCCAACCCGTTTTCTACATTGTAGGTAAAATACTTGCGTTGTAATTGCGAGTGAGATTGCAAGGTAAACCCTACAATAAAAAGTATCAAAAGTGCAATTACTTTCTTATTCATAACCAATGTATGTTGTACAGTGTACGTTGTACAATGTACAACATACATTGTACAATTATTTCATGTAACGGAAATCCTGCCCTGCTTTAATCACCAACAACGATTCGTAAATCAATTTAATTACATTTTCTACATCGTCTTTGTGTATCATCTCCACTGTAGTATGCATGTAGCGCAATGGTAAAGATATTAATGCCGAAACTACTCCATCATTCGAATAAGCAAATGCATCTGTATCTGTGCCTGTAGAGCGCGAGGAAGCTTGGCGTTGGAAAGGTATTTTATTTTTCTCTGCTGTGTTAATAATCAATTTATTCAAATTCGTTTGCACAGCAGGCGCGTAAGAAACTACTGGTCCGCGGCCACATGCTAAATCGCCTTGTGTAATTTTATTAATCATGGGCGTAGTAGTATCATGCGTTACATCGGTAACAATTGCAACGTTTGGTTTAATTTTATGCGCAATCATTTCTGCGCCACGTAAACCAATTTCTTCTTGCACAGAATTTACAACGTACAAACCGAAAGGTAATTTCTTTTTATTCTCTTTTAATAAACGAGCTACTTCTGCAATCATAAATCCACCGGCTCTATTGTCTAACGCACGACCTACATAATATCGATCGTTTAATTGCATAAACTCATCTTCAAAAGTTACCACACAACCAACGTGTATTCCTTTTTTTTCTACCTCATCTTTAGAAGTACAACCAATATCAATAAAAATATTTTTTAGTGATGGTGTTTCTTCTTTCTCCCCACTGCGGGTATGTATAGCTGGCCATCCAAATACACCTTTTACAATTCCTTTATCTGTGTGCACATTTACTCGCATAGAAGGAGCAATTAAATGATCTGAACCACCGTTACGTATTACATAAATCAATCCATCATTCGTAATGTAATTTACATACCAAGATATTTCATCGGCATGTGCTTCTATTACTACTTTATATTCTGCCGTAGGATTTATAATGCCTACCGCGGTTCCGTAATTATCTACATACGTTTCATCAACATACGGGCGAATATAATCTAACCATAATTTCTGTCCCGAAATCTCGAAAGAAGTAGGAGCCGCATTGTTTATATATTTTTCGAAAAAAACAATTGAGTTCTTGTTGGTAACTGCTTTTGTTTTTGGAGCGGATTTCTTTGCCATTTTTTTTAGTATTAGAGTATGGGGTATCGAGTATCGAGTATGCGGTTGATAGTTGCCGTATAGCTCATAACTCATAATTCATAACTTTTAATTCACAATTCACAATTCATAATTCACAATTTATAAGGGGATGTTTCCGTGTTTCTTCCTCGGATTATTCTTCACTTTATTTTCTAACATTTTAAATGCTTTAATTAATTTTTCGCGTGTTTGTGAAGGTTCAATTACTTCATCAATAAAACCACGTTCTGCAGCTCGGTAAGGGTTAGCAAATAAATCTGAATATTGTTTTTCTTTTTCTAGCCATTTCGCTTCGCTATCTGTAGCTTCAGAAATTTCTTTTTTGAAAATAATCTCAGCAGCACCTTTAGCACCCATCACAGCAATTTCTGCGGTAGGCCAAGCATAATTCATGTCGGCACCAATGTGTTTTGAGTTCATTACATCATACGCACCTCCATAAGCTTTACGAGTAATAACTGTAATACGAGGAACGGTAGCTTCACAAAACGCATATAATAATTTTGCCCCGTTGGTAATAATTGCGTTCCACTCTTGGTCGGTACCTGGTAAAAAGCCCGGTACATCTTCGAATACCAATAAAGGTATGTTAAAGCAATCGCAGAAACGCACAAAACGAGCCGCTTTTGTAGAAGCATTATTATCTAATACCCCAGCTAAAAACATAGGTTGGTTTGCAACCACACCAATACTTTTACCGGCAAGGCGAGCGAAGCCTACTACTATGTTTTCTGCAAAATTTTTATGTACTTCTAAAAAAGAATTTTCATCAATTACATTACTAATTACCTCTCTAATATCGTAAGGTTGATTAGCGTTTTCGGGTATAATTTTATTTAAATCTTCTCTGGTTTCATTAGCACTTTCGTAAACTAAGCTAGGAGCTTTTTCTTCACAATTTTGTGGCATGTAACTCAACAATTGTTTTATATTGTTGATGCACTCAATTTCATTCGCACAAGAAAAATGGGTAACTCCAGATTTTGTAGAATGTGTGCTTGCGCCTCCTAATTCTTCAGAACTTACTTCTTCGTGTGTAACCGTTTTTACTACGTTTGGTCCTGTTACAAACATGTACGAAGTGTTTTCTACCATCAAAATATAATCTGTAATGGCAGGCGAATAAACAGCACCACCGGCACAAGGGCCCATAATAGCCGATAGCTGAGGGATAACACCAGAGGCCATGGTATTACGATAAAATATATCGGCATATCCGCCTAATGATACTACACCCTCTTGTATACGCGCGCCTCCAGAATCGTTTAAGCCAATTAATGGAGCTCCGTTCTGAGTAGCAAGATCCATTATTTTGCAAATTTTTTCGGCATGTGTTTCAGATAAGGATCCTCCGTAAACAGTAAAATCTTGTGAAAACACATACACTAATCTGCCATTTACAGTTCCGTACCC
This sequence comes from Sphingobacterium thalpophilum, assembly GCA_943371425.1. Taxonomy (GTDB): domain Bacteria; phylum Bacteroidota; class Bacteroidia; order Sphingobacteriales; family Sphingobacteriaceae; genus CAJBVG01. The sequence continues at coordinate 66,700 of CALRUR010000008.1, read as the reverse complement.
TGTAACTACCCCATCACCCAAAAATTTCTCATTTACCAAACCGAAATCGTTAAATCGGTGTGTAACCAACATCCCAATTTCTTCAAATGTTCCTTCGTCCATTAATAAATGGATACGCTCACGTGCAGTTAATTTTCCTTTTTTATGTTGAGCATCTATACGAGCTTGTCCACCGCCCAATAATGCCTCCTCTTGCTTCTTACGAAGCGAATCAATCTTAGTATTCATATGGCTAAAGTATGTAAAAATCATATAAAAATTACACAATCATGTATCTTTTTCCCCCATTTTTCAGTATCCTTGTAAACGTTTATGCACACTAAAAGGACCATTATTATCGCTTTATTTAGCTCAATCTTTTTTATAAAGATTGCTTTGTGTATAGGTACGCTTTATTTTCAATGCGAAAATGAACAGTTAATGAACTCATTAATAATGCAGTTAGAAATTGAACACGAAGATCATTCGTCGGATGATTTAAACAAATCTTTTTCTAAAGAGGCCAAACTAACAAAATCTCTCAGCCTTAATGATTTAAACAATAAACACTACGAAGCAGTTTTGCAAGCCTATGTATTGTTTACCAACCATTACCCTCTCGATGTACAATATACATTTGAAGTAATACAGCCTCCAGAAAAGCATTCATAAAAAGACCCTACCTCCTTTGAAATGCTTATCCATATTGGATAAATTACTATACTTTTATTTTTTAATAATTAATTCGAATGAATTCATCGAAAGAAAACCTCGGTTCTGGTTTGCAGAAATATTTTCTGTGGAAAAATCTTCAAAAAGATTTACCAGCCAGTATTGTTGTATTTTTAGTGGCCTTGCCATTATGTTTAGGTATTGCATTAGCATCTGGAGCACCTTTATTTGCTGGTTTAATTACCGGAATTATTGGGGGAATTGTTACTTCTTCTATTAGTGGTTCTCAATTATCTGTATCGGGCCCAGCTGCTGGCTTAACCGTAATTGTACTTACATCCATTGCTACACTTGGTAGTTTCCAGTTGTTTTTAGCGGCAGTAGTTTTAGCGGGAATTATGCAAATCATAATGGGCTTGTTAAAAGCTGGAACCATCGGCGATTATTTTCCTTCATCAGTTATTGAAGGTATGCTTGCAGCAATTGGTGTAATTTTAATCCTTAAACAAATTCCGCATGCAGTTGGATACGATAAAGATTACCAAGGTGATTTTGATTTTAACCAACCCGATCACGAAAATACCTTTACCTCTATTATTTCTGCGTTTGAATACATCAATTTGGGCGCTGTAATAATTAGTGTAGCAGCCATATTAATATTGATACTTTGGCCTAAAGTAAAAAAGCTTGCCATTGTACCATCAGCATTATTAGTAGTTGCATTAGGCGTAATTTTAGGGAAAGTTTTTGCGGGTACACCCTTAGCAATTTCTGCAGAACACTTTGTGCAAATTCCAATGGTACAATCGAGCCAAGAATTTTTCGGATTATTTATTGCACCAGATTTTTCGCAATTGTTAACGAACAAAGCGGTATGGACAGTTGCTTTAACCATAGCCATTGTTGCGAGTTTAGAAACCTTGCTTAGTGTAGAAGCCGTAGATAAAATAGACCCTATAAAAAGAGTTTCGCCAACCAACCGCGAGTTAATTGCGCAAGGGGTAGGTAATACAATTTCGGGTATGTTGGGCGGTTTACCAATGACGGCGGTAATTGTTCGCTCCTCTGCAAATGTAAATGCTGGAGGTAGAACAAAAGTTAGTAGTATTTTCCACGGTTTTTGGTTGCTTATTTCTTTGCTCTTTATTCCAGGAATTATAAACATGATTCCACTATCAGCATTAGCTGCTATTTTATTGATGACAGGTTATAAACTTGCAAAGCCAGCATTAATAAAGAAAATGTGGAAACTAGGCTACGATCAATTTGTTCCATTTATGGTAACACTTTTAGCGGTGGTGTTCACAGATCTTTTAAAAGGAGTAGGTATTGGTATGGTGGTAGGAGTGTTCTACATTCTAAGAACCAATATGCGCAATCCGTATTTCTTTAAACTCGAAAAAGGACCCGACACAAATAAGACTTATCGATTAGAATTATCTCAAGAAGTTTCATTTTTAAATAAAGGTGCAGTGCAATATGCATTTACTCATATACCAAGCGATTCTAAAGTAATAATTGATGCCACTAATTCTCGTTACATCGATCATGACGTAATTGAAATAATTCATAACTTTAAAGACAATGCCTATACCCGAAACATTGAAGTAGAACTCATTGAAGTAAAAGATAAATACGACGTACCAAAATTTAGCATTTAAAATCAATTTACCATTTAAAACCCCAATTCATAATTCATAATTTATAATTCAAACCATGCCACATAGAGACTTACATTCAAAAATAACTAACTACAACGATTTACTAGAAGGAAACCGTAAATGGGTAGAAGATACTTTAAAAGAAGATCCAGAATATTTTAACCGTTTAGCAAAAGGGCAGGAGCCACCAGTATTATGGATTGGTTGTTCAGATTCGCGCGTGCCGGCGAACCAAGTTACAGGAACTTTGCCAGGCGAAGTGTTTGTACACCGTAACATTGCAAACGTGGTAAGCCACGCCGATTTAAATTTATTATCGGTAATGGATTATGCAGTAAACGTATTAAAAGTAAAATACATAATTGTAGCAGGCCATTACAAATGTGGTGGTGTTGCTGCTGCACTTACCAACAAACAATTTGGAGTAATTGATAATTGGTTACGCCATATTAAAGATGTGTACAGATTGCACAAATCAGAAATAGATGCAATAGAAGATCCAAAAGCAAAAGAAGATCGTTTGGTAGAATTGAACGTGGTAGAAGGCGTGTTAAACGTATGCAAAACTACCATCGTACAAAACGCATGGTCGTCTGGGCAAGAGTTATCTGTACACGGCTGGGTAATCGATATTAATTCTGGTTATGTAAAAGATCAACAAGTATCTGTAAGCAATAACGACCAGATGGATAAGGTGTATCAGATGGATCGGTTTTAATCGAAATATCGAAGTGTCGAATTGTCGAAATGTAGAAAAATTGATAATTCGACATTTCGATTTTTCGACATTTCGACATTTTGTTACTACCCCATAAATGGATACCTATAATCCTTCGCCGGATCAAAGGTTTCTTTAATGGTACGAGGAGAGACCCAACGCAATAAATTAATCATCGAGCCTGCTTTATCATTCGTACCAGATCCTCTTGCACCACCAAATGGTTGTTGGCCAACAACAGCACCAGTACATTTATCGTTGATGTAAAAATTACCCGCTGCGTTTTCTAATTTCTTTGTAGCAAGTGTAACCGCATATCTGTTTTGCGCAATAATAGCTCCTGTTAACGCGTATATAGAAGTAGAATCTACCAGTTCCAAGGTCTCTTCAAATTTTGCATCATCAAATACAAAAACAGTTAATACCGGTCCGAATAATTCTTCACACATGGTTACGTATTTCGGATCTTTAGCAACTATAACCGTTGGCTCAATAAAGTAACCTTTAGATTTATCGTAATTTCCACCGGCAATAATTTCTACCGACGAATCTTTTTTAGCAGCATCAATATAAGAAGCCAATTTATCAAACGATTTTTCGTCGATTACCGCATTAATAAAATTGCTGAAATCTTCGGTACCACCCATTTTAAAAGTAGCCATGTCTTTTTGCATTCTTTCTTTGATGGCTGGCCATAATTTTGCCGATACATATACTCTAGATGCGGCAGAACATTTTTGTCCTTGGTACTCAAAAGCCCCTCTCACAATAGCAACACTTGCTACTTCTACATCTGCTGATTCATGCACTACAATAAAATCTTTACCACCTGTTTCGCCAACTATGCGTGGGTAAGTTTTAAATTTATGAATATTATTTCCGATGGTTTTCCAAATGCCTTGGAATACTGATGTAGAACCTGTAAAATGGATACCCGCAAAATCTGGGTGAGAGAAAATCACCTCGCCTGCATCTGGTCCAGATACGTACACTAAATTAATTACCCCATCTGGCACTCCTGCATCGCGGAAAATTTCCATTAATACATTAGCCGAATAAATTTGTGTGTTCGATGGTTTCCAAACTACCACATTACCCATCATAGCTGCTGATGTTGGTAAATTACCTGCAATGGCTGTAAAGTTGAAAGGAGTTAAGGCAAACACAAATCCTTCTAAAGGGCGTTGCTCGATTCTATTCCATATTCCTTTTGCCGAACCTACTTGTTGAGCGTAAATCTCAGACATATAGGCTACGTTGTATCTTAAAAAATCGATTATTTCGCAAGCCGAATCTATTTCTGCTTGAAAAGCATTTTTAGATTGACCCAACATCGTAGCCGCATTTAATTTATACCTGTACGGGCCAGCAATTAGTTCTGCTGCTTTTAAAAAGATGGCAGCACGTTGCTCCCAAGGCATGTTCGCCCAAGCTTGTTTAGCATTTAAAGCTGCATCAATAGCTTCTTCAATATGTTTTTTTTCTCCTTGATGGTAGTGACCTAGTAAATGCTGGTGGTCATGCGGCGGATGCATGCTTACCGTTTTACCCGAGCGAACCTCTTTACCCCCGATATACATAGGAATATCGATGGATTTTGCTCTTGCTTCTGCAATGGCTGCTTGTAATAATTCGCGTTCTTTGCTTCCTGGAGCATAACTTAAAATAGGTTCATTTACCGGTGTAGGTACTACGAAGAATCCTGTTGACATAGTGTTTGTTTTTTGAAGCGCAAATATACTTATTAAGGCACAAATTAGCTAATTAGCCTTTTTTTTGTAGATTAGAGTTATGAAATTCATACGAAAGTTATCCCTTCCTTTCGCTCTCCTCTACTGGGTCATTATTATGCTTAGAAATAAGTTATATGATTGGCAATTGTTTCATGCAAGATCCTTTAATGTTTCTACCATCAGCGTTGGTAATATAAATGTGGGCGGAACCGGCAAAAGCCCCATGGTGGAATACTTGGTGCGTTTGCTAAAAGATGAATTTAAACTAAGCACCTTAAGTAGAGGTTACGGTCGTAAAACTAGCGGCTATATAGTAGCCAGCGCACTCTCTTCACCAGAAGAAATTGGCGATGAACCTACGCAGTTTAAACAAAAGTTTAACGAGATAAGTGTGGTGGTAGATGAAAATAGAACTCGTGCGCTCGAAAAATTAGAGCATGAAATGGATGTGGTTTTACTTGATGATGCCTATCAACATAGAAAAGTAAAAGTAGGTTTACAAATACTTTTGTTCGATTACAATAAAGTGTTTAATAAAGATTTTATGTTGCCTTTCGGCAATTTACGCGAACCAATTTCGGGCTTAAACCGTGCCGATATAATAGTGATTACCAAAACGCCGAAAATATTTTCGCCCATGGAGCGCCGCAGGGTAGAATCACATTTACCTAACCATCGAAATATACCCATTGTTTATTCGTTTTTAAGGTATGCCGAGTTAAAAGCACTGCATAGTTCGTACGAACCTAAAAGTTTAGCAGCATGCGATAAAAAAACGCAAATCATTTTAATAACCGGTATTGCCGACGCTTCTTTGTTGGTTAATTATTTAGAGTTTAATAAATTAAAAATTACGAAACATTTTAACTATCCAGATCATTATAATTATACCGTAAATGATATAGATAAATGGCAAGCAGAGTATCAAAATATTTCGGTTGAAAATAAATTAATTATTACTACCGAAAAAGATGCCATGCGATTGCTGCATCCTAAATTTGAAAATAAAATTGATGCCTTACCGATTTATTTTTTACCTATAGAATCGGAAATGCATGAGAAAGATAAAGAGTGGTTTGATAAAAAAGTAATAGATTATGTTAGAACAAGTAAGAAACACAACGGAGTACATTAAAAGAGTAGTAGGCGATTTTAACCCAGAGTTTGGGATAGTATTAGGTACAGGCTTAGGTGGTTTAGTAGAACACATGGAAGTGCAGTATGAATTGCTGTATTCTATGATTCCAGATTTCCCGATTGCAACGGTAGAATTTCATACTGGTAAATTAATTTTTGGTGAGCTTGGCGGACGTAAAGTCGTGGCCATGTCGGGTCGCTTCCATTATTACGAAGGTTATAGTATGCAAGAAATCACATTCCCGATAAGAGTAATGAAAGTGTTAGGCGTACAAAAGGTATTTATTTCCAATGCCAGTGGCTGTTTAAATCCGGATTATAGAAAAGGCGATTTAATGATTATTGAAGATCACATTAACATGCAACATGCAAACCCATTGCGTGGTAGAAACTACGATCAGTTTGGTCCTCGTTTCCCAGACATGAGCCAGCCATACGATCCCGAATTAATTAAAAAAGCAAAAGCCATTGCCGACGCTAATAATATTAAAACCCATATTGGGGTATACGTAAGTGTTATGGGTCCAAACTTAGAAACACGCGCAGAATACAAGTATTTACGAATGATTGGTGCCGATGCCGTTGGCATGTCTACCGTGCCAGAAGTAATAGTGGCCAACCACATGCAAATGCCAGTGTTTGCTATTTCTGTGATAACTGATGAGGGGTTTCCGGAAACTTTAAAACCTGTATCATTAGAAGATATTGTAAAGGTTGCGCAAGAGGCAGAGCCTAAGCTTACATTTATTCTGAAAGAATTAATATCGAATCTGTAATTTAGCAGCGTGAATCGTTTTTATTTCTTTTGCCTCTTTACTTTGTTTGCATGGCAAGCACAAGCTTCTGCGCCCGATACGGTGCGTAAAATCTATGCATCAAATGGAGTTAAATGGCTAAAGGTGGATGATTTACATGCAGATACCTTAACTTTTAATTCTTTAGATACTACTGCAAACGGTTTTCAAAATTTTAATCCTATACATACCAATGTAAACGACAATGCTCGTGTATACCTTGGTAATTTAGGACTCGCAACTCATTCCTTAATTTTTTCAGAATCGTTAACCTGGGGTTTCGATTTAGGCCGCCATTCTTACTCGCCTTATTTAAAACAAATAGACGATCTGAAATTTTATAGAACCCTCAGTCCGTATACAAATTTGTATTACATATGGAACAGGAGGAAAGAGCAATACTTCAATTTTACGTTCGCGCAAAATATTGGCCCGCGTTTTAATTATGCTGTAAATTTTACGCGCTTAGTTTCTCAAGGCGATTATAATAGACAAGATGCCGATCATTTAAATTACGATGTAAGCATGTGGTACAATTCTAAAAACAGAAGGTACCAAGTACTCGCGGGTATTATAAATTCTAGTTTAGTGTTGCAAGAAAATGGGGGCATAAAAAACGATTCGATTTTTAGAGTAAGTTCTGATATTAATTCTGAATTTGAACCTGTTTATTTAAATAATGCATCTAATAGAATTACCGATAAACAATATTACTTAAAACAAAGCCTGGCATTTGGGCCTATGGAAGAAGTGAAATTAGATACCTTTTCGTTTATGCGTGTAAAACCAAAATACAGGCTGTACCACGAAATTAGGTTTACCAATAGAACCGATGAGTACCGTGAAACGCCAATGGATTCTGGCGTGTACGCAAACATCTATTTCGACTCTACTAATACTAATGATAAAATAATTGCTAAACAATTGCAACAACGTGTAGGTATTGAGCAATATTTAGTTTCTAGAAGATCGAGCCGACAAAATTACGCAACCTATTATTTGCGATTTGATTTGGTTGATTATTCGAACATGGATTTTGATTCTACTTTGCAAGGAATTTCATTAGCATCCGAACGTAATTTTCAACTAAGTAAAAAGCTGGAATTTAAATACAAATTGGCAAATGGGTTAATGGGTAATTTTGATGATAACAGGGTGGCAATGATACAGTTTAGGTATTATGGCAAAAACGATTCATCGTATTATGCTTTAGAATGGCATCATCGGAACAACGACCCAGCATTAATGTCTGAGAAATATTCTACCAACCACCAACGTTGGGATAACAACTTTTTGAACGTAGTAAACAACACTATTAAATTTAAGTATTTAAATGAAGAGTGGAAATTAATGGGTAGTTTATCTCTCGGAAACATTGGGCATCAAGTTTATTATGATAGTTTGATGATACCACGTCAATTACCTAATCACCGCTATTACCAAGTACAACTACAAAAAGCATTTCAATTTGGGAAATTTCATTTGTTAAATCAGATTTATATTCAAGGTACAGATCGGTCGCAGATTATACGAATGCCAAAATTATTTACGTATCAAAGTTTTTATTTTCAATCATACGTATTCAAAAAAGCGCTTAACATTCGTACAGGTTTTGATGTAAGATATTATACCAATACACTTGCTTATAACTACGATGCAGCAAGCACACAATTTTATTTATCGAATACAAGCTTAGGCGATTACCCTATCGTAGATTTCTTTTTAACAGCCAGTTTAAAACGCGCAGTGTTAATGTTAAAAATAGATCACTTAAATCAAGGCCTCACCAACAATGGTTATTATATGGTAAACAGGCATCCATTGCCAGATAGAGCGCTGAAGATAGGGCTGAGATGGGCCTTTTATGATTAATTATGAATTATGAATTATGAATTATGAATTATGAATGAAGCAACCTAAGCGCTTAATTCATAATTCATAATTCATAATTCATAATTTAATGCATAATAAGTTTCGTTCTCGCTACCCCAAGCTCGCTACTCATTTCCACCACATATATTCCTTGTTGCAATCCATCAAGTTCAATTGTATTTAATCCTTTGTTAAGGCTTTTTGTTTTGGTAGAAACGAGGCTTCCTTTTAAATCAATAACTCTGATAGTTAAATAAGATACTTTTTCCATTTTCACATTGATAGAAACCATTCCGGTATTGCTTGGATTTGGATAGATATTGAAGTTAAGGGCATTCTCTTTTTCGATACCGAGTGTTAAGAAATTTTTGTATTGTGTTCTAGTTTGTTTCTCAAGTGCATTAGTATTAAAATTGAATACCCAATCTATTCTTTCTACTAATCCTGAGTCGGTATTATACGTAAAGTCTGTTTTTTCTACATAAGTGAGTATCCATTCCTCATTTTGTCCTGTTTGTATTTGGAAATACGTTCTGTTTTTGTTTTGGTCCACTACCGTTGTAAATTGTTGCTCTGGCAACAACATGCCAGAGTTGTATCGGAGTATGGTGATGGTGTTACTTCCAAAAGCATCGGTAATGTTTTTGTAATAGGTTTTGCTGGTATCATACAGGTTTGTGCTTGTATTCCAGTTTTTATATACATAACTTAAAATGTTATCTTCATCGTTTGCATCTCCTGTCCATTCAATCCACTTAATTTGATCGTATAATTCTTTGTTTTCCCAACTGTTATTTTGTGTGTTGTATTGATAAGTGCCCACCTGAATTAAGGTATCTTGCTGATTATAGGTATACGTTTGTTTTTTTAACTTTTGCCAAACGTTTGTTTGTAAATTGTATAAATCAATTTCTTGCTGAGCTATTGAACCCTTAGAATTGTACAAAGAGTAGAAGCTGAGCACGCTGTCCCATGTTTTTGTATCAGTATCATATTTAATTAATGTTTCTTTGATCTTCTTGTTATTAAGATCATAAACATAGTCGGTTTTTTCGCCAACAGAAAGTATAGTATCCGAGTCGATAACTTGCTCGTAAGTGGATAGACTTATGTCGTTCCATTCGGTATATTCTTTTTTGGCTCTACTAGATATATCCCATTGGTTTTTATTCTTGTTCCAAACTTCTAATTGGTTTAATGATTCTAGCCCAGGTTTATAATACTGAATTACATTTCTATAAGATGGATTCCAATTATTTAAAAGCGTGTCTTTTAGGTAGTAAACCATCTCGGTTTTATTTCCGTTGTGATCGTAAGTAAATACCTCTTTGTATTTTTCATTAAAGTGCATGTCCATTTGCAATCTTTCCGATATTAAACCCAATGCGGTGTATTGATAGCTAAAATTTGCAGAGTTATTCCATACATTATGGATAGAATCCCAAGAATCAAATGTTTCAAGCATAGGTAGAAATTTTCCGACGCTCTTTTGTTTTATTTCTGTTGCTGCACGCTTAGCCCAAAAAGGTGGCTTTTGTGCAGGAGAAGAACTTGCATTTAGTGATGCAACTGTAATTAATAATAGAAATGTTTTCATTAAAGTAGAATGATTTGTTTTGGACAGGGCTTTTTCAAACGCTATGCCAATTCATTTAGAAATCAGTGATGTTATTGTAAAAAGAAGAATACAATAAAGAAAAGAGTGTGGTTTACGCACTATTTTTTCTCTACATGCACTGTTTTTCAGAGTAAGTAGAAAAAACTTTAACACAGAGACATGGAGGGGAGATGTAGTATACTTAATTAACTAGTAGTTTGGTTCTCGACACTCCATAATGTGTATTCATTTCCACTAAGTACATTCCTTGTTGCAAGCCATTCAGCTCAACAGTGTTTAATCCTTTACCCAATTCTTTTTTATCAGAATAAACCACACTGCCTTTTAGGTCTGTTATCTTAATACTTAATTCTGATGCTGCTTCCATCTTTACGTTTACCGAAACTTTTCCATCAGCACTAGGGTTAGGGTAGAGTTTAGTTTCTAATGTGTTTTTAATTGTATTAGCACCTAATGTTATGGTAATAAAATCAGAATATTCATATCTAAGAGTTTTTTCAAAGGCATTTAAGTTAACATTGAATCTTTCATATATTTCTTCAATTATATTATTGTTGATATCATATTCATATAATGTTTTATCGCCAGAATATCTTTCCCAAAGCTTGGTCTGGGTATTAAATCTGTCGCGCGAAAATTCTATAGCGTTTTTGTTTACATCATATAATTGAATGTATTTGTAATAATAAATCCATTCATTATTTGCATCAAGATACTCTGTTATACTTTCATGCGATCCGTAATTATCGAGTAGTGTTGCAGTTCTACGTTGAGTTTGTTTCCAATTATTAGCATTCCAAGCAGAAGTTAATTCGCCAATAATTCTATTCTCAGCAATATCAATAGTTGGGTTGAAGTTAAGCCAAACCAAATTTTCAATTTTTGAATATTTATAATATGAATTAATTAATGGATCATATTTATAACTAATTATAGATTCTGGAATTCCATTTTTATATTTTATACTATCATTAACATCCAACTTTAATCCGCTCCCATTGTCGTCAAAATATAATATATTGATTACTTGTCCATGTGAATTATACGAACGAATTTGTCTGGATTTAACATCATCAAAAGTATTCGTATTTGAATTGAAAGTACTATCTGTATACTCTATAATTTTATTTGTAATGTTTAAGTAATTTATATTTCGAGAATAGGAATACGCATACTCCCACACTCCTGAAAAATAATTTTGAGATACATACTTTATTATTACCCCTCTACTATTCATCACAGTGGTTACTCTAGAATTTGGTTCCCAAGTTTGAGAAAAAGTATCGAATTTCTCTAGTAATTTATGAATGGTAGTATAATTATTACTGTAAGTAAAAGTAGTTCTATAATGTGGAATAAGAGCACCTGATACATAATTGTATGTAATATCCGAAATCAATCTATTATAATTGTCGTAGGTGTAATTTGTAATCGAATTGGTGTCATTTTGATCATAATTGAGAGAGATTTTAGATGTAAGAACACCATTGATATATACATATTTATGAGCATCTCCAGGGTCCCAAATAGTACTAGAGTTATTCCAATATGAAGTTTTGCTTAAGGTATAAGCTCTAAAATTATTGCTTAAAATTTCATTACCTGAAAATAATTGACACTCATTTTTGTGTGTTGAACTACTTTCTTTTGTAAAATAATTCGACGAATTAGGATAGCCTTTTGTTGTTAAAGAAAGTAAAATGGCTAATGCCAGTAATTTTATTTTTAAAATTCCCCTTTTATTCATTTGCTAAACATTTATTATGAATTATGAATTATGAATGAAGCAACCTTAGTGCTTAGTTCAACATGCAACATTCAATATTCATCATTTATTGTACTACCAATTTCACTCTCGACACCCCAGCCTCACTACTCGATTCCACCACATACATTCCTTGTAGCAAGCCACTCAACTCAACAGTGTTTAATCCTTTACCCAATTCTTTTTTATCAGAATAAACCACACTGCCTTTTAAGTCTACTACTTTAATGTTTAAGGTTGATGCTGCTTCCATGTTTATGTTTACCGAAACTTTCCCATCTGCGCTTGGGTTAGGGTAGAGGGTTGCTTCTATCGTGTTATTAGTGGTGTTTATACCAGTAGAAATATTTATGTAATTCAAATACTCAAGTTTAATTAAGTTTCCCCATGTATTTGTGATAGAATTTATTCCAGAAATAATTTCTTCAATAATATAATTAGATGCATCGTATACAATTAATTTTTTATTACCATCCGTGTACGTCCATGTTGATGTGATTGCATCATAAGATTCTTGCGATTGTTCAATTAAGTTAAGTTTCGAATCGTAGATTTCGCTTATTCGATTTTCTAAAAACCAACTGTTCGTATATAATTCTAATACTATAATACTCGATCCAAAATTATCAGGGTAGCTTATCTTTACTCTGCTATCCTTTTTCCAAGCATTACCATTCCAACTACTTTCTATCGCTTGCAAATAATTGTTTTCATAAAACTCTAAGTTTGGATTATAATTTAACCAAACAAGACTATCAACTTTATAATCTTTTGTAAGGATATTATTATTAACATCATACGAGATATAATAACTTAACTCATTATTAGTATAGTATAAACTATCAATACTCCTCAAAATTAAAGTATCGGTAGGTTTAGGTACTGAATAAAATTTTTCGGTCTCAATTTGATTGTTAGTATTGTATGTTCTTAAGGTACGTGTACTCGGCTCTAATTTATTGCTTAAAATATAATATGTGCTATCAACTTGGTCGAGGATTTTAGAACTAGTATCGTTTAAGTATATTATACCTCTACTACTAGCATTACCCATTCTCCACATTCCATTCGAATAGTTTTCATAAATGTTTTTAATTTGGTTACTTCTTGTATCTAATTCTATAGTTCTTCGGCTTGTGTACACCCAATCTTTCAAACCTTGGTCATAAAATTCGGTAGAATTAATAGTTCCTAAATTATTATTAAAGTAGTTAAATGTATTTCTTTGGACGTTTGCATACTTTCCTGGCGATTGCCAATCTTGAATTAAAACCTGTATTAATTTCTGGTTTGAATTATACGTGAATGTTCTTCTTCTTGATGTATCGGATAGATTAGAACCCAATACGTATTCAATAACTATTAAATTATTAGCATATACATGTACTGTATGGGAAGTTGGCGCCCAAACCGATGTAAATGGGTCCCACATAGATTCTCTAATAATTGTAGGTGCCATAGGGGTAGCTACAATAGATCTTTTGGCTTCATCTACCATGCATTCATTTTGAATTGGTTTTTTATTAACAACCTTTTTATTATACCAATTGTCGTTTGCCATTGAAAACGTTGCAATGCCTATGCCTAATAGTACTAGTAAGATTTTTTTCATATTTATTTTTTTTACACCAAGAATTGAATTATGAATTACGAATTACGAATGAAGCAACATCAGCGCTTAATTCGTAATTCGTAATTCGTAATCAGTAATTTATTTTACTATCAATTTTACTCTCGATACTCCAAGCTCACTACTCATTTCCACCACGTACATTCCTTGTTGCAAGCCACTCAATTCAACTGTATTTAATCCTTTACCCAATTCTTTTTTATCAGTATAAACCACACTTCCTTTTAAGTCTGTTACTTTAATACTTAATACTGATGTTGCTTCCATTTTAACGTTTACGGAAACTCTTCCATCTGCACTTGGGTTAGGGTAGAGTTTTACTTCGAGGGTGTTAATAGATGTGTTAATGCCCGATGCAATGGTAATGAAATTTGAAAACTCATACCTGTATCCTTTTTCATAAGTATTATTAGTGATGTTGAAATTTTCATTTATTTCTTCAATAATATTATTACTCATATCATATTGAAATAAATATTTCTCACCGTATCTTGTATCCCAAGCATTCGTTTGAATATTGTAATTCTCATCAGAACTTTCTATGAAGTTTAAACGAGAATCATATACTTCTTTATATCTGTATTGATTTACCCATACATTACTAGAATTGTATACCTCTGTTAATCTAATGTATGATCCAAAGTTATCTGTAAAAGTGGTAGCAGTTCGTTCTTCAAATTGCCATACATTATTATCCCAAATACTTATAACATACCCTAGCGGTTCGTTGTAAAATAAGTCTATTGTTGAGTTGAAATTCGACCAAACAATATCATCAAATTTCATTTCTCTATTATAAGTGCTCGTTAATGAATCGTAACTATAGCTAATTAATTTTGTAGGAACGCCTGCTGTATAAAAGATACTATCCTTTGTAGAAATGCTTAATCCGGAACCTGTATTTTCATAGTTAAGTATATATACTACTTCTTCATTAGCATTGTATGTTTTTGCCTCTCTATAATTTGCTTCGAACTGCATAGTATTAAAGTTGTAACTACTATCAATTCTATCAACAATTTTATTACTGTTGTTATTTAAATAGCTGTAGAATCTTGAATATGCATACTGAATTTCCCATACTCCATTGTTATATTGTTCATTTTTATAACTAATGCTTTCGCCTCTAGAATTTAGTTCTTCTGTTTCGCGGTTAACAGGGTTCCAGGTTTGAGTTTGAGTATCGTAATTTTCACCTACATAAACAGTTTTTAAATTATTATTTGAATACGTAACTGTATACCTGAAATTTGGGGTAAATGAATTTGGCCCAGATTTATTCTCACCAATCGTTTGTATTAATTGCTTATTAGCATTATATGTATACGTTATTCTGTAAAAGGTATCCGTTTGTAAATAATCCATCATGTATTCTGCACTCAATAAATCATTTGAGTACACACTTTTGGTAGCAGTTTGTGTGCTCCAAGCCGACGATTGGGAATCCCAAAAACTTTGTTTAGTTATAGTTGGAACAGTTTCTGATGCCCATGTTTTCGGAATAACTCTTGAGTTGCTTTTCATCTTACTCATTGCAATTTTCCGGTCATTGTTTTTCTTAAACGGGTTGTGAGTTGCATTTGTGAATGTTGCTACCGCAACACAAACAAGTACTAGTAAAGTTCTTTTCATATATATTTAGTTTTAGTTTATTTTTCTCAATTAGCACACTAGCACACTAGCATACTATCTCACTAGCATACTATCACACTACCTACGTTTTTTGTTTCTTCTTTTTTGCAGCCGGAAACAAAACGTTATTTAGTATAAGACGATAACCAGGTGAATTTGGATGCAAGTTCAAATCAGTTGCCGGATCATTTACCAAATGTTGGTAATCCTCAGGGTCGTGGCCTCCGTAAAAAGTCCAAGTACCTTTACCAATTTCTCCATGTATATATCTTGCTTCGTTTACCGAGCTCGTTTCGCCCATAATTAATACATCAGGCTTAATTAATTTTTTTCTGAACGCAGTAGTTTGTCCCATAAATCCTTTTACTAGCTTCTCATGATTTTGAGTAAGCATACTCGGTACGGGGTCCCATTTCGCAGAGAAATCAAACAAGCTAAAATAATCGTTACCCTCCACTAAATTTCTACCTTGCGTATTGTCTATATCAGAAAACTCATAGTTATAAGGGTTCATATCGAGTTTATAATTCTGAAAAGCAAAACCATTTGCATAGTTCAACTTATCTTGTGCATTCGGGTCGGCTCTATCGCCATCAAACATCTGGTCGCAAATATCAATGCCCGCTGATGCCAATGATATGTCGTAGCTATCTGTTCCCGAACACATGGCAAATAAAAATCCACCACCCACCGTAAACTCTTTTATTTTTTGTGCAACCGCTAATTTTAGTTGCGATACTTTTTTATATCCTAACTTCGCTGCCATTTCCTCGTTCAACCTCACATCGTTTACATACCAAGGGGCATTTCTAAAAGCTGCCCAAAAACGTCCGTATTGCCCAGTAAAATCTTCGTGATGCAAATGCAACCAATCATACTTTGGTAAATTTCCTTTAATTACTTCTTCATCATAAACAATATCATACGGAATTTCGGCATAGGTTAATACCATGGTTACGGCATCGTCCCAGGGAAGTTTATTTTTTGGAGAGTACACCGCAATTTTTGGTGCCTTTTCTAATTTCACCGCATCCATGTTTGTTTCTGGGTCGGCAATACTATTTAGTATGGAGGCTGCTTGTACATCGGCAATTACCTCATAAGAAATGCCTCTAATTCTACATTCCGTTTCAATGGTATTGGCATGCGGTATTAAAAAACTTCCACCTCTATAATTTAATAACCATTGCAACGATAAATCTTGCTTCAATACCCAATAGGCTAAACCGTACGATTTTAAATGGTTTTTCTGACTTTCGTCCATGGGTATTAAGATGGACGAAGAAAAACCAATTTGTGTGCAAAAAAGTAAAATAAAAATTGTCGTAATCCTTTTCATATTCAAACCAAATTTAAGCTTTTAAGCTTATAAAGTCGTATTAATTTTTTATGCTGATGCCTTCAATAAACGTTCCAAAACGCTGGCTATTACTTCCGATAATTTTGATCGACATTAGCACATTAGTACAATATTATTATCTTTGTTGCCCCTATAAAAAGGAGAAATTATGAAAAAAGCGATAATTAAAACAGAAAAAGGTGATATGACAGTGGAGTTCTTCGAAAAAGATGCTCCAGGAACTGTAGAGAATTTTACAAAATTAGCAAAAGAAGGATTTTATGATGGTGTAACTTTTCACCGTGTAATTCCTGATTTCGTAGTGCAAGCGGGTTGCCCTTTTTCAAAATCGGAAGCTACTGCCTTTAGAGCAGGTACAGGCGGACCAGGGTACCATATTAAATGCGAATTAGATGGTGATAACCAATACCACGATCGTGGAGTTTTATCGATGGCGCACGCTGGCAGAGATACTGGCGGTTCTCAATTCTTTATTTGCCACAGCAGAGAAAACACTGCACACTTAGACAGAAACCATACCGTTTTTGGTAAAGTTGTAGAAAATGTAGATATCGTTGACTCTATTCGTCAAGGCGATAAAATTTTAGGTATTGAAGTAATTGAAGCATAAATAAACATCCCCAAATATAAACATATGAATTTAAGAGGAATTGTATCTCTATCTGGTAAACCAGGATTATATAAAGCATTGGCGCAAAACCGTTCCGGTTTTGTATTAGAGTCTTTAGACGAAGCGAAGAACAAAGTGGTAACAAACGCTACCAGTAAACTAGCTACTCTTGATGATATTACAGTATTTGGTGAAGATGATGATATAACACTCATCAGTATATTCGAAAAAATGAAAGAAACTGCTGCAACAAATGCAGTTCCAGAAGCAAAAGCAGATGCAAAAGTGTTGAGAGATTATTTTAGCACTATCGTTCCAAACCATGATCCAGAAAGAGTGTACGCATCAGACATTAAGAAAATTATAACTTGGTATGGTATTTTATCAGTGCTTCCATTGTGGGATGAAAAGCCTGAGCAAGAAAGTGCAGAAAATGCAGAATAATTTTTAGTCGCTAGTCATTAGTCTTTAGTCGTTAGACGGTCTAAAGACTAACGACTAAAGACTAGCTATGATGATAAGGTTCCCCTTTCAATATACTCAAGGCCCTATACAACTGCTCTGTAAAAAATAAGCGTACCATTTGATGCGAGAAAGTTAACCTCGATAAGGATATTTTGAGATTTGCTCTATCGTAAACAGACTTGTCGAAACCATAGGGGCCACCAATTACAAACACCACACTGGTAATGCTTTGGTTCATCCATTTATTTAGTTCATTACTAAATTGAACGGAAGAAAATTCTTTCCCGTTTTCATCCAATAACACCACAAAATCTGTATTGGAAATTTTTGCTAAAATCAATTCCGCTTCTTTCTGTTTTTGTTGATCGAAACTCAAATTCTTGCTATTCTTTAAATCTGGAATTTCAATCCGCTGAAACTTGCAATAATGTTGCAACCTATTCTCATATATAGCCATCCCCTCGAGTAGGTACTTCTCGGTGGTTTTGCTGATGCATAGGAGTGTGAGTCTCATTGAATTGGGAATTATATGTATTGGGTAGTGGGTATCGAGTATCGGGTAAGGCTATATGTTGCCTATACTCGATACCCGATACTCTATACTCGATACTAATGACTCACAGAAGCGCGAATAATATTCAACGCTCCACCTGCTTTAAACCACTCAATTTGTTGGTCGTTGTAGGTATGGTTTACGCTAATTTCATCTTTGCTACCATCTGCATGGTTTAAAACCACTGTTAACGGAATGTTAGCAGCGAATCTGGTTAAACCCACAATATCGATGGTATCGTTTTCTTGTATTTTATCGTAATCGGCATTGTTTGCAAAGGTTAGGGCAAGCATACCTTGTTTTTTCAAATTCGTTTCGTGTATACGTGCAAACGATTTTACTAAAATAGCACGTACGCCTAAATGACGAGGTTCCATGGCAGCATGCTCGCGCGATGATCCTTCACCATAGTTTTCGTCGCCAACCACAATAGATCCAATGCCTGCTGCTTTGTATGCTCTTTGTGTTGCTGGTACTGCACCGTATTCTCCAGTTAATTGATTTTTTACCGAATCAGCTTTTTCATTGAAGAAGTTGATGGCACCAATTAACATATTGTTCGAAATATTATCTAAATGACCACGGAATTTTAACCATGGTCCAGCCATCGAAATATGGTCGGTTGTACATTTACCTTTTGCTTTTATCAATAATTTCAAGCCTTTAATATCTGAACCTTCCCAAGCTTTAAATGGTTCTAATAATTGTAAACGATCAGAAGTTTCGGCAACTAATACTTGAACTTTAGTTCCATCTTCTGCCGGAGCTTGGTATCCTGCATCTTCCACCGCAAAACCTTTAATTGGCAATTCAATACCTTTTGGTTCGTCGAGTTTCACTTGCTCGCCTTTACTATTTGTTAAAGTATCGGTTATTGGGTTAAATGTTAAATCGCCCGCAATAGCCATAGCTGTTACAATTTCTGGTGAAGCTACAAATGAGTGTGTATTTGGGTTACCATCTGCACGTTTCGCAAAGTTTCTATTGAAAGAAGTGATGATCGAATTCTTCTCTTGTTTCTCTGCTCCGTGGCGTGCCCACTGTCCAATACATGGTCCGCATGCATTAGCTAATACTACGCCGCCCATGTTCTCGAATATTTTTAAATATCCATCTCTATCAACAGTATATCTTACTTGTTCAGAACCTGGAGTAATGGTAAACTCCGACTTTGCTACCAAATTTTTATCAACTGCTTGTTGGGCAATAGAAGCGGCTCTTGTAATATCCTCATAAGATGAGTTTGTACACGATCCTATTAAACCAACTTCTAATTTTGCTGGCCATCCTGATTCTTTAACAGCGGCTGCAAACTTAGATAATGGCCAAGCCAAATCAGGAGTAAACGGACCGTTAATATGTGGTTCTAATTCCGATAAATTAATTTCAATTACTTGGTCGAAATATTTTTCAGGGTTAGCATATACTTCATCGTCGCCAGTTAAATGTGCAGCTACTTTATCTGCTAATTCTGCTACATCTGCTCTGCCTGTTCCTCTTAGGTAATCGGCCATCTTTACATCGTATCCGAAAATAGAAGTGGTAGCTCCAATTTCTGCACCCATGTTACAAATGGTACCTTTACCAGTACACGATAAAGAGTTTGCACCCTCACCAAAATATTCTACAATTGCTCCTGTACCACCTTTTACGGTAAGTATTCCTGCAACTTTTAAAATCACGTCTTTTGCAGAAGTCCAACCCGATAATTTACCAGTTAACTTCACGCCAATTAATTTCGGGAATTTAAGCTCCCAAGCTAGTCCTGCCATTACATCGCAAGCATCAGCTCCACCCACACCAATGGCAACCATTCCCAAACCACCTGCATTTACAGTATGTGAGTCGGTACCAATCATCATTCCCCCCGGAAAAGCATAGTTCTCTAAAACCACTTGATGTATAATTCCAGCACCTGGTTTCCAGAAACCAATTCCGTATTTGTTAGATACAGATGCTAAAAAATCGTAAACTTCTTTATTTTGAGTATTTGCAGTTGCCAAATCTTTGTCGGCACCTTCTTTTGCTTGTATTAAATGGTCGCAATGTACAGTTGAGGGTACTGCTACTTGCGGACGACCTGCTTGCATAAATTGCAATAAAGCCATTTGAGCAGTAGCATCTTGCATTGCCACTCTATCTGGGGCGAAATCTACGTATGATTTACCTCTTTCAAAAGCAGTGCTTGCTTTTCCATCCCATAAATGGGCGTATAAAATCTTTTCTGTAAGAGTTAAGGGTCTGTTAACGACTGTTCTAGCTGCGCTTACTTTAGAATCAAGGTTGTCGTAAACCTTTTTAATCATGTCTATATCAAATGCCATTTCTTGTTGATTTTATTGATTTATTGAGAAGCAGCGAATTTAACAATTTTTGTAGGAAAAAGTAGAAAATGTGCAAATAAGAAAATGTGCAAATAGGGTGCAATTCATTTACGCATTTGCATATTTACTCATTTACTCATTTTTTAAAATTCATTTTTTCTTTAGCAGTATCAACTAGGTAGTAAACCATTGGGACTAAAAAAACAGTTAAAATTAGAGAAGAAAGAAGTCCACCGATGATTACCCAAGCAAGGCCATTCTTCCATTCTGATGCTGTTCCAGAAGCCAATGCAATTGGAAGCATCCCAACAATCATTGAAAGCGTCGTCATTAAAATTGGTCGCATACGACTTTTACCTGCAGTAATTAAAGCTTCTTTAAAATATACACCTTCAGATTTTAATTGATTGGTAAAATCTACTATTAGAATTGCATTTTTCACTACCAATCCCATTAGCATAATTAAACCCAATAAAGCGAATAAACTTAAATTGCTTAGTGATAAGTTCAATGCAAAAAATGCTCCGATTGCTGCAACTGGTATAGAAAATAAAACTACAAAAGGATATACAAAACTATCATATAGAGCCACCATAATTAAGTAAATTAATAGAAATGATATCATCAATACAGAGCCCAAGGCTCCAAAACTATCGTTCTGTCTTTTTATATCGCTGCCCCATGTCATTTGTATTCCTTTTGGCAATGGATTCTCTGATAGGTAAGATACTACATCATCTGCCACAGTACCAGATGGCCTACCCAAGGCGTCGGAAGTAAGTGTAACAGCCGCTTGGCGATCTTTACGCTCTAATAATGAAGGTGAATTATCTTGTTCAACTGTGGCAAATTGTGAAACTTCTATCGATATTCCCAGTGGGTTAATAATCGAAAGTTGTTGAACGTCCTCATAATCTCGGCGATTAAATTCATCCAGCCAAATTCTAATCGGATACTCAATTCCATTCTCTGTAAGTCTAGCATCGTTATTCCCAGTTAAGGCTGTTCTAAGGTTTAATCCTACATAAGCTGTTGCGAGACCTAATCGCTGCATTTTGTCTTTGTTTGGTACTATTTTGTATTCGGTGCTACCTGCTTCAACTGATAAACGAACGTTATCTGCACCAGGTATTTTTTCAACTATCGATTTTAGTTCATTACCAGTTTGCATCACTAAGTTTAAATCGCTGCCACTCAATGTAATTTCTATCGGTGCCGAACGCGGTATTAAACCTAATGCAGCCATAGAGTAATTTATACCTGGGAATTTTAATTTTAAATCTTCTCTAAGTTTTTTCATAAATGTTTCGGTCGACACGTTCATGATTTCTTTATCAGATTTTAATTGTATGGTAAATTCAGATTTATTTGCGGCCCCCACGCCGAGGCTCCCTATGCCCGTGCTTGGTCCTCCTATGTTGCTGAATATTGTAGCTACTTCGGGTTGTTTTATAATATAATCTTCAATCTCTTTAGTAATTAAATTGTTTTTATAAATGGATGTAACTTTATCGAATTCTAATGCCAATCTAAATTTCCCTTGATCACCTGTAGAAATTAATTCTTTTCCGATAATACCTTGTTTCATTATACCTAAAGTCATAACAAAGAGCAACAAAACAATGCCTGTGAATATTAATTTATGGTTTAATACCCATTCTAATTTTCTGGCATACCAATTGGTAAAATCTTCTAATTGATGTTCGAACCAAAGCAAGAAACGGTTGAAAACTGTGGTAGGTTGTAAATCTTCTTTCTTCCCTATACGAGAGGCCAACCATGGTGTAAGTGTAAAGCCAACCAATAAACTTGTTAATGTTGATGTTACCACTACAACCGAAAACTGCTTGAGCATATCTGCAACAAAAACCTGCAAAAATAAAATTGGTAAAAACACTACAACGTCAACCAATGTAATAGACAGTGCTGCAAATCCAATTTCCATTCTGCCATCCATAGAAGCAGTTCGTTTATCTTTTCCTCTGTCTAAATGCTTCTGTATATTTTCTAATACTACAACGGCATCATCCACTAAGATGCCAATGATTAATGACATTGCCAGCAAGGTCATTAGGTTAAGCGTATAACCTAAAAGCCACATTACTGCAAAAGCCGTAACTAAAGATGTAGGAATAGCAACAATAACAATTAACGAATTTCTAAAACTTCTTAAAAATAAAAGCATCACCAATGAAACCAAAATCACGGCTAATATCAAGTCAAAAACAACAGAATTCACAGCTGCTATAGTATTGTCGGTGCTGTCATCTGCAATAATAAATTCAACACCAGAACTTACATTTTCTAGTTCTATTGTTTTGAAAGTTGAACGCACTAATTTTGAAACATCAACAGCGTTTGCATCGCCTTGTTTTTTCAATAAAAGACCAATTCCGTTTTTCCCGTTATAACGACTTATAGAAGTTGTTTCTTTAATGCCATCAATAACACTTGCAATATCTTTTACATAAACCGGACTGCCTATGGTAGGCATCGCTACTTGAACGTTTTTTATATCGTCCAATGTTATATATTTCCCTATCAATCGAACCGAATTATTTTCTTTTTCGGTTTGAACTTTTCCAGCTGGCAAATCTAATCCTGAGCGATTAATTGCTTCAACAACTTGCAGCATCGAAATTTTATAAAGTTTCAGTTTATCCTGATTTATTTTAACTTGAATTTCTCTTTCTTCACCTCCTAAAATCGTGATCTCTGCTACACCTTTTATTTGTTGAATCTGTGGCAGATACTCATCTTTCATTTTTTGATAAAAGTCAATGCCAGCTATATCACTTGTAGCGCTTATCGACATAATTGGTAAATCATTTGGCGATACTTTACTCATTACCGGACTTAAGATCTCTTGCGGTAAATCTTTTCTGATGTTATCAATATATCGTTGTGCATCTTGCATTGTTTTATCTAAATCAGTGCCATATTTTAGATTTGCAATAATAATGGATGCATTTGGTAGAGATTTTGTAACCATATAGTCTACACCTTCTAGGTTCGATAATGCATCTTCTATTTTTCGTGAAACGGACGTTTCTACTTCGTTCGGCTCTGCCCCAGGGTATACAGTTTTTATTACTACAATTGGCTGATTAAAATCAGGCATTAATTCGTAACTCAGATTTTTATATCCTATAATACCTAATAATGTGAAAACGCTAAAAAGAACGATTATCAGCGAGGGACGTTTAATTGAAATTTCTGTAATATTCATTTTTTAGCAGATTTAATTAACAATTACATTTGAACTGTCGAATAGGTTGATGAAGCCATTTGTTATAATTACATCACCTTCTACTAAACCTTCGGATACAATTATCTTATCTTCCATTTTTCTTAAAATGGTAATATTTTGTAAAATAGATTTACCATTTTTTATCAAATATACTCGAGGATTATTTATAGAGCCAATTATTGCAGATGCTGGAATAACAATACCCTTTTCTATTGCTTCGTTTTTTACAATTACTTTCCCAAACATTCCAGATTTTATTTTCAAATCGCTCGTGTTTTTTACAATAAACTGAATTGGGTAACTATTTGCCATGTTTGCTTTACTACCAATCATGATAGTCTTTTCTACCATTACATAATCAGGATAAGCATCTGCAACAATTGAATAATTTTTACTTATACTGAATTTACTTAATTCGTTTTCTGCAATAGTGATGGTAAACTTTAAAGATGTAATATCCGTTAGTTGGAGTAGTGGAACTCCAGGTGCTGCAAATGCTCCAACCTCGCTGAGTTTTGCTGTTATAACGCCATTAAATGGTGCCTTAATTGTGGTTTTATTTATTTGTTCTAATAATCCATCCCTCTGTAATTTTGCAGATTTTAAGCCTAATTCTGCTTTTTCTAATTGAACACCCTGTATAGCATCTGCGTTCGTTAAAACATTGTAACGTTTTACATCCTTTTCAAAGCCTTCAATTTGCACTTCAATAGTTTTTTCTTGCAGTTTCAATAATGTGTTATCTAGTTGTATTAATACCTGCCCTTTACTCACAATATCTCCAACATCAACTAACACTTCGTTAATCTTACCCTGTATTTCAGCACTAATTTTTGTTTCCTTATTTGGCTCAAAAGTTCCTGAATGTGAATGTTCAATACGAATGCTTTCCATTTGTAAGGTATCAGCCTTTACATTAACAGCAACTTCTTTGTTATATTGATAGATTTTACTTTGAGTAATCTCTTTATTTTTTTTTAATTTAATTACTAATATGGCAATTAATACCAATGGTATCAGAATGTATAATACTTTTTTTATAATTGATGTTTTTGTTTTCATAGTAGTATTTAATTAGTTTTTGAAATATTTCCAGTTAGTTTTTTTAACTCTAAATCTGCTTTTAAATAATCAATTATTGCAGTCAGATAATTTTGTTGTACCTCACGTAATGCATTATCTGCTAATAATACTTCGGTTAAATTTGCAATTCCTTGTTTCTGTTGTAGCGTTGTTTGCTCATAAATTTTTTTAGCAAATTCAATTTGTTCCGTTGTAATTTCAACTAATCTTTTAGCCATTGTTCTTTGTAGTATAGCATTCTCTATATGCATATTGGTCTGTTCAGTAACTAAGCTGTACTGAAGATCTTTATTTTTCAATTCAATTCTTTTCTGGTTAATTTTTCGTTGTGTAACAGTGCCATTAAATAAAGAGTACGATAATTGAATACCTGTAAAACCAATAGGGTAGAATCTAAGAAAATCATTTGGCTGCTTATCATATCCAAATCCAGTTCTACCGTACATTCCTATAAGTGTAAGGCTAGGTAAATACCTCGATTTATTTAAGGTGCTATATTCACTCAATAACATCCGTTTTTGTATGTTTATAATATTAATATCTAGAGTTGTAGTTGGGCTGAAGTCATTTGATGTATGGTATTTAATATTTTTCTCGATTTGTAATTGTTGCTGAATTGGAATTCCTATTGCTAATTTTAATGCATTTAAAATTTGTTCATGTTTGCTTTCAATATTTTTCTTTTGAGTACTTAATTGTAATACTTGTAATTTTATTTTGCTAACATCAGTTCCTTTAACAAGCAATTCTTTATTTAGTAGTTGTGTGTTTTTTAATAATATTTCTGCATTTATAATATTACTGTCTATAAATAAAATTTGATATTGTAGTATTTGAGCATTGTAATATAAATTAGAGATCTCCAAATAAACTTGCTCTTCTGTCTTTTTATATTGAAGTTCTGTTAACTCATTGGCTATATTCGTGCCTTTAATTGCTCCGTATAGTTGCGGGTTATACAAGGGCATAATTACTTGTAAATTTGCGTTAATATTATGGGGCACTCCAAATTGAGCCTCTTTAAATTGTCCCTCAGGTGCAGCCGGATTAAATGTTGATAACGGCATTAACTGATATGGCAAGTCGTTGAAATATTTATAATCTGCATTTGCTGTAATCTTTGGAATTAAATTAGCTTTTGCTTCTTTCAACTTCTGCTCGCCAATAGCATTATTATTTCTACCAATTTGTATGTTTTTATTGTATTGCTGTGCATTATCAATACATTGTTGTAGCGACCATATTTGTGCTTCTGCTGTTTGAATACTTATTGTGGTAAGCAATAATAGCAGAGCTTGTTTGTGAATGTTTACTAACTTCATTTTCAAATTTTTTATTTGATGAGTATTAATTGACTTTCAGATATTCCCTCTACCCAATGTTTAACTAATGGTTCAATATTTATATAATCCCCAGAAATTAAGGTTTCATTAATCCCATTTTCATTTTCAAACCTAGCAGTTCCCTCAACACATATTAATATCGCAGGCGTTTTAGTTACGTGTTCTTTTAATAGTTGGCCTTGCAATATTTTTATTGCAGTTACATTCGTTTCTAATGCCTTAAAAATATTAATTGCCGATACCGGTTTTACCTGGGTATGTAATTCTTTTATATTCATATAAAGTATTGATTAAATGTGGTGAATGATAGTTGTATTTTTTGATATATATTTTCTGCTTCTACATTATTTTCTGCTTCTGTTAGTTCTGTTACCAAATCCATATAAGGTAATAACCATTTATGTAGTTCATCATGAGCTTTACCTTTCATTGTACAATTGGAGGTAAGTAAATCAATTTGTTGTTGTAATTTTACTGACAGTACTTTGTAGTCTTTATTTGGAAGTTTTGCGAAGTTTAATAAATCCTTTTCCATAATACGAATATGTGTGTTCATATTTTTATCAACTATCCATTTCTCTCCATTATTGAGTTCTATCCCTTGATTTTCTTCATCGTGTTCGTGTTCTGTAATTATGTTATTTTTAGTTTGTAATTCGGTAGGTTTTGTATCAGAATTTACACAGCTAATTATATTTAAACTTGAAATTAATAGAGTTACTATTATTAATCTAATTATTATGTGCATACTGATTTATTTTTTTATTAATGTTAGCAAGGATTTAATCATTTTATCACCGTTTTTTAGTATGTCAAACTCGAAATTTGAAATTCTCCATTTATACATTTGTAATCTAAAAGTTCCCATTACGATGTGTATTAACTCTTCAGAAGGAATTGTATTTGTGTAAACGTTCTTCTGTTGTCCCTCTAAAATAATAGGCTGCAAGTGTTTTATTTTAACACCCATAATTTTCAAAATGGTTTCGTTTATTCTTTTACTTTCCTCCATCAATCCATCAGAAAATACTGCTGCTACGAAATGGGGGTTCTTTTTAAAGAATGAAAATTGATTCTGAAACATAGTCACAAATTTCTCTTCAGGTGTTTGTTCCTCAGAAATAGCATTTTCATACCGTTCATCCATGCTTTTCGCAAGATATTCAAGCAACGCAATAATTATTTCTTCTTTACTTGTAAAATGTCTATAAATCGCACTTTCAGAAAACTTCATTTCTTTAGCAAGATTTTTAATAGTTAAGCCACTTACACCCGATTCAGTAAGTATTTTCCCTGCTGCCTCAATAATTTCGAATTGTCTGTCTGAAATGGTAGCTGTCATTTGTTATATTTTTTGTCTTTAAATTCTTGGTAAGTGAATACTTACTCACAAAGGTAAGTATATTTTCTATATTTCCTAATTTTTTTAATTATAATTCAAGAAAGTATAAATTTAAGAATGTGCAAATGGGGTGCTATTCATTTACTCATTTGCACATTTTCGTATTTGCACTACTTGTCCCGATTTTTCGGGATTTACGCAATTGTTTCAAACCTATACCCCTGCTTCGTCCAATATTCCAATGCCCTTGGCAATGCAGCACATAAACGAGGGTAGGCTTTCAAACTATCATGAAATACAATAATTGAACCAGGAACCGTCGACTTTATTACATTCTGATAACATTTTTCGGCATCAATCGCTGTGTCGAAATCGCCAGAAAGTACATCCCACATAATAATTCTTCCTTTTGGATATTCTGTTTTGAAAGCACTTATTTGTGAAGGTGAAATTCTGCCATAGGGCGGTCTAAACAAATGTGTTTCTGTAAGTTCATCACATTTCTCTATGTTTTGCATATACTCCTTAGTATTTGTTTTCCATCCATTTAAATGGTTAAAGGTGTGGTTACCAACTTGGTGGCCAGCTTCTTTTAACATCCTAAATATTTCTGGGTGTTTCCTCACATTATCACCAATACAAAAAAAGGTAGCCTTGGCATTGAACTTTGCCAATGTATTTAACACAAATGGTGTAACTTCGGGTATAGGCCCATCATCAAAACTTAAATAAAGTACTTTATCTGTAGTGTTTATATCCCATATTAAGGAGGGATATATTTTTTTGAGTAAACTTGGGTTTTTAATAAAGTACATACTTGTATAAAAAAAATATTACTGTAACAACGCTGTTTCAATGTTGAGCGTGCACTAAATTAACATATTTTTACCATTAATAAATTTTTAAAAATATGAGATTAATTTTCTCTTTAGCAGTTTTAGCCATTAGTATCACTAGTGTAAACGCTCAGGTATGGTCCTTAGATAAATGTGTGAGCTATGCAATGGAAAACAATTTAAACTTAAAGCAATCTAAGTTAAATGTTGATTTAGCAGAGTTGAGCAAATCAGATGGAAAGTATGCAATGTACCCAACTTTAAATGGTTCTAGCTCTCGGTCGCATTCTTACGGTCGTGCCATTAACCCCTTAACAAACTCTTACGTTTCGCAAGATGTAGTGTCTATAAATTTGAATGCAAATTCTAATGTTACTGTGTTTAATGGTTTTAATAGAGTGAACAATTATAAAAGTACCGTTCAATCTTTAGAAGCAGAAAAGTTAAGCTTAGAAAAAAATAGAAATGATGTTGCTCTTTTAGTGATTAACGCGTACTTAAACTTATTGTATAACCAAGATTTGTTACGAGTAGCAAACGAACAATTAGAAGTAACTAAAACTCAATTAGACCGTGCTCAAAAAAATGCAGCTGTTGGTAATGCCACAGAGGGAGATGTGTTAAACATTAAATCGCAAGTGGCAACCGACGAGTTAAATGTAACTACTGCACAAAATAATTTAGACTTAGCAAAATTAGATTTAATACAATTATTGGATCGCGACCCTGGGGAGGTATTTGAAGTAGAGCGCCCTCAAAATGTAGAGAAATATTTAACCGCAAATACTTCTGCAACTTTATACGAAGTGTATGGTAAAGCTGAATCAAATTTACCAGATATTAAATTGTTAGAGTACCGCTATAATGCTGCAAAATATAGCTTGGCGGCAGCAAAAGGTAGTTTATACCCTCGCTTAAATTTGGGTGCTGGTTTGGGTTCAGATTATGCAGATTTAAACCCTTTATCATTCAGAAATCAATTAGACCTGAATTTCTCACAGTTTTGGCAGTTTTCGTTAACAGTGCCTATTTTTAATGGCTTTAGTGCCAGAAACAATATGAAACGCGCCAGCATAAATATGGCAAGTGCCGACATTAATTTGCAACAAGCGAAATTAACCTTGAGCAAAAATGTGCAACAAGCAATTTCAGATTTAAAAGCGGCAAGTAAAAAATACGAGTCGACAATGAAAAACAACCAATCGTTAAAAGAAGCTTTTAAATACAGTCAGCAACGTTTTGATGTAGGTTTGCTTAACGCAGTTGATTATGGAATTTCTAAGAATAACGTAGCAAGATCTGATGCCGATGTGGTTCAAGCGAAGTACGAATTAATTCTCCGTGCAAAGCTTCTCGATTTTTACAATGGAAATGCACTTACTTTTTAATACTTTTAGGAAATAATTTTTATAAAGATGGCACAGAAAAAAAGATCACTATACATTTACTTAGGTATAACCGTAGTGGTATTGTTAGTGGTATTGGTAGCTGGTAAAAAGGCAGGTTGGTTTGGAGCCGACAATTTAGAGCAAGTAAGTGTAGAAAAAGCAACAGTTAGAACCATTGTTGAAACTGTTTCTGCTTCGGGTAAAATACAACCAGAAATTGAAGTAAAAATATCACCCGATGTGTCTGGTGAAATTATTGCTTTATATGTAAAAGAAGGTGATAAAGTAAAAAAAGGACAATTACTCGTTAAAATCCGTCCGGATGTTTACGAATCCTATTTAGATAGAGCAACAGCATCCTTAAACAATAGCAAAGCAAACTTAGCTAATACAGAAGCTCGCTTTGTACAAGCAGAACAAGCATATAAGCGAAATACAAAATTGCACAACGATAAAGTTATTTCGGATGCAGATTTTGAACAGATAAAAAGTAATTACATGGTTTCTAAAGCCGATGTGGAAGCCGCACGTTTTAACATTAAAAGTGCTGAAGCAAGTGTAAAAGAAGCAAAAGATAATTTATTTAAAACAACCATTTTTGCACCAGTAGACGGTACCGTTTCTAAACTAAATGTAGAAGAAGGAGAGAGGGTTGTGGGTACTACCCAAATGAGTGGTACAGAAATGATGCGCATCGCTAATTTAAATTCGATGGAAGTAAATGTGGATGTGAATGAAAACGATATCAACAGATTAAGCTTGGGCGATACCGCAACCATTGAAGTTGATGCATTTATTGATAAAAAATTTAAAGGAATTGTTTCGGAAATTGCAAACTCAGCAAACATTGTAGGCAGCAGCGCCGATCAAGTAACGAATTTCAGTGTTAAAATTAGAGTATTGCCAGAGTCGTATGCAAGTTTAGTTACCGATAAATCTTTAGCATCACCATTCCGTCCAGGTTTATCTGCTACGGTTGATATTCAAACAGAAAAAATTACCAATATTTTAACAGTGCCAATACAAGCTGTTACTACCCGCGATGATACAGCTGATATTGACAAATCGCCTACTGTAAAAATTGCGAAGAAAGCAGATAACAAAGAAAGTACAACTGCTAAAACAGATGCCAAAAGCATTGAGTTTTTTGAATATGTTTTTGTAGTAGAAGCAGGCAAGGTAAAAATGCAATTGGTTAAAACAGGTATACAAGACGATCAAAATATACAAATACTTTCTGGCTTAACCGAAGGACAGGAAGTTGTAACCGCACCGTATTTAGCAATCTCTAAAAAATTAAAAAATGGCTCAATGGTTAAGGTTGTGAAAGAAGACGAGCTTTTTAAAGAAGAGAAGAAGTAACAACCCTCAAGATAATCTAAATGAGAATTTGTCATTAAATTCTCATTTTTTTGTGCTTAATAAAAGTATTTAAGTACTTGTTTGCTTATTTAAAATGTTTCCTGTAGTTTTGTATTATAAATTAACAATAAAGCTATGGAACAAGTATTAGAAAATACAATTGATGTAAGGCTAATTGAGCCTAAAAACAAGCACAGAAAGATATTTGAGCGTTTTGATGAATTGATGAAGGGGGAGCATTTAGTATTAATAAATGACCATGATCCTAAGCCATTATACTATCAGTTGTTAGCTGAGCGAGGGAACACTTTTCAGTGGAAATATGAAGAGAATGGGCCTGAAGTTTGGAAAGTATGTATTAAGAAAAAAAATGTAACTACAGAAGAGAGCATAGGGGAGATTGCTGCTAAAGACCTGCGTAAGGTCGCCGTGTTTAGGAAATATGGAATTGACTTTTGTTGTGGTGGTAAGAAAACTATTTCTGATGTATGTGAAGAAATGAACATAAATCAGCATGAGTTGGAGGCTGATTTAACGAAGCTAGAGAATACAGAACAAGTATCTAAAAATTACAATGATTTTCCATTGGATTTTATGTGCGATTACATTGTAAATACACATCATTTATATGTTAAACAAACCCTGCCAATCTTATTAGAGTTATCAGAAAAAGTAAATACTAAACATGCCGAGAAATTTCCGGAACTGGCAAAAATTAAACAATTGGTTATTGCTATTGAAAAAGAACTGACCTTGCATATGTATAAAGAAGAACAGGTGCTGTTCCCCTTTATAAAGAAAATAGTTCATAACAATACCTCCGATATGAATTTCGAAATGGTAAAAGAACCCATTACCATGATGGAGATGGAGCACGAGTCGGTAGGTGCATTATTTCAAGAAATAGAATTGTTTTCTAATAATTATATAGCACCTGAAAGTGCTTGTAACTCCTTTAAATTGTTATATCATACCCTAAAAGAGTTTTACACCGATTTAACCCTTCATATACACTTAGAAAATAATATTTTGTTTCCTAAAACATTAAATATGTTGAAAGTCGCGAATAGATAAGTACCTTGTAACTATCAATAACCCTATATGCTAAGTCAAACTTGCAAAGCAGCCATTAAAGCGGTGATATATTTATCATCAAAACCAGAGGATAGCCCTCGTTCTACCATTAAAGAAATTGCTAGCCACATAGAAGTAAGTGAGCATACATTAGGTAAGCTCTTACAAGTATTAGTGCGTACCCATATAATTTGCAGTGAAAAAGGACCTTCGGGTGGTTTCTATATTAATAAATCTCAGCTTAAACTTCCAGTAATGCATATTATAGAAGCGATAGATGGCAAAGAGATATTTAAAGAATGTGCATTAGGCTTGACAAAATGTAATAACTCTAAGCCTTGTTCCATACACAACCAATACAAAGAAGCAAGAGATTTATTATTAGATATTTTTAATAATAATAAAATTGGCGACCTAGGGAAGTCCATAAACCAAGGTCTTACATTTTTAAGTAATTAAGATGCATATCGATCAAGAGCTGCTCACTACTTGGGGCGGAGTTTACAAAACATACGAGAAAAACGAATATGTATTTCATGAAAATGAACATCCGCGTTGTTATTATCAGCTAGTTGAGGGTTGTGTGAAAATGTTCAACTCTAATGAAGCAGGTAAAGAATATTTACAAGGCATGTTTGGTAAGGGGCAAAGTTTCGGAGAACCAGTTTTGTTTATTGATGAGGTATATCCTGCTTCTGCAATGTGTGTACAAAAAACAGTTTTAATAAGACTATCCATAGAAAATTTTCACAAAATTTTACACGAATACCCAGATTTGTCATATCGCTTTTTAATACTTTTTGCCCAGCGTATTTATAATAAATCCATCACGGCTAAAGAGATTGCAAACAATAATCCAGAGCATAGAATACTGTCGTTTTTAAATTCTTTTAAAAAATCAGCGGGCAATGTAAACGAAAAATTAGTAGTACCATACACTCGCCAAGAAATTGCAAACTTTACAGGCTTAAGAGTAGAAACGGTAATACGTACTCTCTTAAAAATGCAAGCAGAGTCTAAGATTCAAATTATTAACCATAAATTATATTACTAATGAATTATAAGAAGTGGACTATCTTGCTAGTTGTAAATTTATTAATGGTAGCCTGTTTAGGCTTGTTAATGAGGTATAAAATTGTATTTTCTTTGCCAATTATAGATCAAAAGCATCTTCAACATGCACATTCGCATTTTGCATTCATCGCATGGATTAGTCAGGCATTATATTTATTACTCATTCATTACTTAGAGCAATTTCAATCTATAAATTTTAAAAAATACAATCGATTGTTGCTAATAAATACGGTACTTTCCTATGGTATGTTAATTTCATTTTTATGGAAAGGATATCACATAAGTTCAAACACCTTTTCATTTTTATTAATTCTGAATGCTGTATTATTTGCAGTCTACTTTATAAAAGACAGTAGAAAAATAGCATTATCAAAACACACCCTTATCTGGCTTTACTTTGCCTTATTTTTTAATGTAATTTCTGCAATAGGTACTTTTGCCTTGGTTTATATGTTGATGAATAAAATTTATCATCAGCATTATCAATTAGCGAGTGTGTATTTTTATTTGCATTTTCAATACAATGGCTGGTTTATCGCTACTTGTATGGGCTTGTTTATTCATCAAGTTTATAAACATGTACAAATAAAAAATATAAAACTGTTAACTTACATTTTTTGTTTGGCCATACTTCCCAATTATTTTTTATCAATTTTATGGTTTAAAATACCTACATGGTTGTATACCATTGTTATTCTTTCTGCACTTGCACAAATAATTGTTTGGGTAATTATTTTAATTCAACTTAGCAAGGCTAAATTACTATCAGCATTAAAGATTGAAACCAAAGTAGTTACTTCCATTTTACTAATTGCTTTTAGTTTAAAATTAGTATTACAATTATTCTCCACCATTCCATTTATTAGTCATTTGGCTTACAGTTTACGCCCAATCGTAATTGCTTATTTACATTTAGTATTATTAGTTATTATTTCTTCCTTTATACTTCAATATTTATATAGGTTTGTATTAAAAGTTAACTTAAACATTTATATGTTAATTTTTATGTTTTTTATTTTGATAAATGAGCTTTTATTGGGTATACAGGGCATCGCAGGTATGTTTCAGGTGGTGGTTCCTAATGTTCATTATTATTTATTTTCCATAAGTATTGGTATTGTTTTGAGTATAATCTTTATACTCAAAAATATCAGAGTTTTATGATTGAACTCATAAACGCAGATAGTCCATAGCTGTAATTTTGGTTAAACAATTAAACAATATGGAAACAATCATCAAATCAATTTTATTTTCGGGTATTGCACTTTCTGTTGCATGTAGCAATGGAGGTAGCACGGAAAACGCAACCCAAGCCAGTGCAGAAACAACGGAACAAGGCGCAGGTCAATCTGCCGTACAAGACGATGTATCTAACCCAAATGTAGTTCAAGTTGCTGTGGGTAGTAAAGACCACACCACCTTAGTAGCCGCTGTTAAAGCAGGCGAGTTAGTAGATGCCTTAAGTAACGCTGGTCCTTTTACAGTGTTCGCTCCAACAAATGCAGCGTTTGATGCTCTACCAGAAGGCACAGTAGAGTCGTTATTAACTCCCGAAAAGAAAGATGCCCTAATTGATATTTTACAATATCATGTATCTGTTGGCGTTTACAAATTAGAAAATTTACAAGACGGCCAATCAATTGGTCAAGTAAACGGTGGAAACGTTAAGATTACTAAAAAGGGAGATGATTACTATGTGAATGATGTAGCTAAGATTTTGGGCACCGTACAAGCATCAAATGGTATTGTTTATGTAATAGATCAAGTTTTAATACCGGCGCAATAATTGTTATTGGTTATAAGATTTATTGTACTTGAGCATAGGGTTATTTAACTCTATGCTTTTTTATTTTTTAAATAAACTGTCGCGCATAATTTGTGCAATTCTACCAGCTCTAAATTTTAACTTTTCAGTATTTTCTCCTTCAAATAATTCATCAACACATTTATTAAATAATTTTGTCCAACGTGTAAAATCAGCTGGCGTCATGGTATGTTTTTTATTTATTGTTTTATGTATCGACATGGGGTTGCCTTCATAATCGTTCTGATGAAATAGAATGTTCTCCCAAAAATCTACCATTACTGGTAAATGATTTTCCCAGTTTACTTTTACTACATCAGTAAAATAATGCCCTATCAATTTATCTACCATTACTGCTTTGTAAAAATGAGTAACGAGTAGTTCTAGATCTTTTCTATGATGGATGTCTTTTTTCATTTTAATTTTAAATGAAATTAGTGATCTTTCTTATTGAATTTTATTAGTGAAATCATAAAGGGCAATAACATCCAAATTACTAGGATAAAGCCAGCGAATACAATTCCTAAAGATGAGCCAAAGTTTTGCTTAAATATAGCCCCGGTATATCCTAATAATGCAGAAAGGTCTACTTGTAGTAACACAACTATTCTAGCTAAATCTATCGGATTTAAAGCGGCTACAAAGGCAATCCAGTTTTCAATTGGATAGTCTGATAGTTGAAAAAGTAAAAACATGATGATTCCATCAAATAATAAAGAGAAAAATAGCCATAATAAAATGGATAGCCCTATCCCTTTTGCCTTATCTCTAGAAAGTATTGAACATAAAAATGCAATGGATGCAAAAATTACCGAAATAACACAGCCAATTACAATCATTAATAATCCGGTTGTGTTTGGACTGTATAGTAGAATAGGAATACCCGCACCCAAAATAAAGGCAATTATTAAAGATATACTTAAGCCGATAAATAAACTGTTCCAAATTTTGCTTCGCTTAATGGGTTGACTAATTAGTAATTCAATAAACTCAGCGCTGTTATATATGTAAATGGTTGAAAATATAATAGACACTAAGGGAACGTTTAATAGAATTAAATTTAGCAAACTCAAAATACCTTTAGATTCATTGTCTTCCAAACTGAAAATACTAAAAGATAAAATAAGTAAAAGAAGGGTATAAAATAAAATAATTTTATTCCTCAAGATATCTAAAATCACAAATTTTATAATACGATTCATGCCGTTTGCGCTTTTAAAAGTTTAGCAATGGCTTTAGATATTTTCTGTTCATCAGTTGTAGTTTTTAGTTGTTCTACAGATTGATGTATGAGTAATTCACCATCTTGCATGAATACAATCTCTGAAACTAAATCATCTAAATCACTTAATAAATGTGAAGTAATTAAGATTAGTTTCGAATTTTCTTTTTCTCGCAACATTTTCTCTTTTAATATTTCTGAGGCTAATGGATCTAAGCCAGCCGTAGGTTCGTCAAGTATATACACACTTGGTTTAAACATAAATGCTAAAGCGGCACTTACTTTTTGCGTAGTTCCACCAGAAAGTGTACGCATACGTTTATCTATAATATTTTTTAGTTTGTATTCTTCAAAAAGTTCTTCGTCTAAATCTTTATCGGTACCTCTTAACTCTTTCATCATTTCAAAAATCTGCCCGATGCTCATGTTCTCCGGATACCTACCAATTTGTGGCATATATCCTATTTCTTTACGATAAGCAATTTGATTGTAGATGGATTTATCTTTGAAATAAATCTCTCCACTATTTGGAATAACCATTCCTAAGATGCTTTTAATGAGGGTAGTTTTGCCGCATCCATTTGGGCCAATTAAGGCAATACATTCTGATGGTTTGAAACTTACCGAAACATTTTTGAGCACTTCTAGTTTCTGATATTTTTTATGTAAATGTTCAATCCTTATCATAATGTATGTGCTTTCATTGTAGGCTGCTCATCAATAAAATTTTCAGGAGTTAAGCTTGGTATAATTTTTTCAGATTTATCCAATAAATTTATCATAAAACTTCTAAAGAGAAGCATTAAGCTGTTATTACTTTCAACCATTACTGCAAATAAACTCAAGGGTCTGTATGGGATATCACCAATGTTATCTTTGTTTAAGTCGTAACCCTCGTATTTGTCCCAATAATTTTTACTAAAGGTATTTAGCACCAAACTTCCATTAGTACTAACATCAAAGGTGTTGCCTGTAAAATTATTTTCAATAATGATATTGTCCATACAGCTGGCTTGAATTTTCATTCCCCAGCCATTCGAATCGAAATTGTTATGTTGTACTAAAATTCTGTTAGTACCTTCCATAAATATTCCAGAGGTATTTTTACTAAAATCATTATTCAAAATATAACTATCCGAAATTTCTTTTAAAAGCAAGCCATAAGAAGCATCGCCCCAATTATTAATAAAATAATTATTAAACATTTTAACTCTGTGTGTAAACATTACTGCAACACCAGCACCATTGTTTTTAAATACATTAGAGATGTATGCATCGTCGTTAGAAAACATAAAGTGTAAGCCGTATCGGATGTTCAGAAATGAGATGTTTCGCCAAATGATAGAATTCGTTACAAATTCAAAATAAATTCCGTCTCTATGTCCGTCTATTGTATTGCCTTCAATTATTAAGCTATCGCTTTTCCAGCAATGAATGCCATTGCCAATTTGTTGTTCGTCTGTTCCACTCGCATGTATAGTGTTATTAGCTACCAAACAATTGTTTGATTGTTGCAAGTAAATTCCGAAAAAATTATCTTTTAATTCATTGCCAATAATCTTTACATTATTGCTTTCAAATACTTTAATTCCTCCGGGGTCTTCTAATGATGCATATCCAGAGTTTTGTACTACAAAGCCTTTAAATAAAACATTATTTGCATGTATTTTTACTACTTCATATTTATGCTCTGCATCAATAACAGGCTTGTTTATGCCAATAAAATATATACTCTTAGAAATGCTAATCGTTTTTTCTTTGTAGATCCCTTCGTGAACAAATACACTATCTCCATCTTCAGCAATACTTAAAGCCGCATTAATTTTATGGTAGGTGTAATTTTTCCCAACATGTAGTTGTTTGGCCTCTGTATTAAAATGGATGAATAATAGTAGGAATAGGATGTAAATTTTGTACATTATTATTTTTTTGTAATCAAACTATTCCAGCTAATTAGTTCGGCTTCATAATAATTCGTATATAATTTAGCGGAGTCGGCGTTGCTAAAACTAGCCATTGATCCGCCCATCGGGCTCGAAATATTTTCGGAACCAATAATAGTTACGTTATCAATATTTACCAGTTCTCTACTAAGAAAATCATTTACATAAAAGTATTTTGCAGCTTGTGCATTGTTATTGCCTTCTTCTAGGTATGCAATCATGCAAGAAAGGTCGTCGAACTTAAACGCTTTTCCTTTTTCTGTTTTAAATTCACATCCAAATTTATTATCTACAATGGTCATTTTGCAATTTTCGCATGCATCAGTATTATAATTTATAGTAACTGGGCTATCATTTGTAGTACAAGCCGACAGTGCAGAGGCTGAAAGTAGTAACAACAATGCATTCATTTTAATGCTTACCACTTTGTTTTTTCGCTCTATCCATACACTAACTAACATTAGTAAACCAGCGATTATAAATAAAATTCCACCAATTGCAGGAACAGAAAATGCTCCAAAATTCAACAATTGTTTGAAGCCAATTAATGGCGGTTGATAAGCCATACCTGGAACAATAATTGCAGCATTAGGATCTAAATTGTGCCCGTATTCATATTCCCATCTCCAAAAATCTACCATGGCTATAATGCCAAAAGTTACAAAGGCAAAGAATAAAATAATAAGCAATTTTTTGTTCTTTAACAGTACAACTAAAAGTGTAAATATTCCGAAGAATCCAATAATATAGGGGAGTACAGTAAATTCTATGAAATCATCGGCATGTAATGTTTTCATTCCAATGTAATGGTTTAAGCCATTTATAATATCTACATCACCAGCTAATTTATGAGAGTAAATTAACAACCCTAAGCCCTCTGGGTATTGTGGTGCATCTAATTCTATACTCCAAATGGGTACGAATATTGAAATTATTAGGCAGATAGAGGCGGCGACTAATAATAATTGACTAAGTTTTTTCATATGAAAGAAAATAAAAGAGGAAGTATTGATAAATACTTCCTCTAGTTTGGATTATTTTTTTGAAGCAATAGGAGTGTTACCTAAGCTAAATTTTAAAGGTACTGAGCTGCCTTTTGGCGACACACGAATGTAACCTTGCATTTCTTGGTGTAATGCACTACAAAAATCTGTACAATACATAGGGAACATACCTACACGATCTGGTACCCATTTAAGAGTAGAGGTTTCGCCTGGCATAATAAGGAGTTCAGCATTGTTTGCACCTTTTACTGCAAAACCATGTGGAACATCCCAATCTTGTTCTAAATTGGTTACATGGAAATAGACCTCGTCGCCAACTTTTATACCTTCAATATTGTCTGGAGAAAAATGAGAGCGAATTGAAGTCATGTAAACATGTACTTTATTTCCTTCTCTTACCACACGCGATTCCTTTTCACCTTTAGTTGCATACTTATGTTTATTCTCATCAATTTTAAAAATCTTAACCTGATTTTTTGATATGAGTTCCGCTGGTGCTGCTTGTGCATAATGCGGTTCACCAATAGTAGGAAAGTCTAAGATCAATTGCATTTTATCTCCAGAGATGTCGAATATTTGAGCACTTTGTGCCAATTCTGGTCCGGTAGGTAAATAGCGATCTTTTGTAATTTTATTGTATGCAATTAAATATTTTGGTGATGGTTTTTTACTGTCGCCACCAGGTATGCATAAGTGACCAACAGAGTAGAATGTTGAAGCTCTGTCTAACACTTTTAAATCTTTAATATTCCATTTTACTACTTCAGATGAAACAAAGAAAGAAGTATATGCATTTCCTTTTCCATCAAACTCAGTATGCAATGGACCTAAGCCTGGTTTTTTAACCTCGCCATATAATGCAGCTTCGTATTTTATTACCGGAATGCCTTCGTACTCTCCATCATATGCTTTTGTAGAAATTGCTTTTTGTATTTTATCAAAACTAAATACAGGAATTAGTGCTGCCAATTTACCACTGCCTACAATGTATTCACCTGTTGGATCTACGTCGCAACCATGAGGTGATTTAGGGCAAGGAATCATGTAGCAAATATCTTTCAACTCTTCAGCATCTAACACCAATACTTCTTCCATTATTGTTGAAGTTGCACTGTGTGTTTCATCATTGTAAGTGTTGTGTGCGTATTTAACTTTTTCTCTTTTTCCTTTACCTGCTTTTATATATTCTTCTGCTTTTTTCCAATTCACGGCCATTATAAAGTCTTTATCTTTTTGAGATGCATTTACTTCTAGTAAAGTGTTTGCTTGTTCAGTATTATAACATGAGAAAAAGAACCAACCGTGCGATTTACCTTTACCTGCGTGACTTAAATCAAAGTTAACTCCAGGGCAACGAATTTGAAATGATAAACTCATCTTACCTGTTACTTTATCAACTCCGATAAAACTTAAATGCCCTTTGAAATTTTCTTTATAGGAATCGATAGGAACATCACCATTGCTATTATCTCCAGGTACACTGAAACGAGTACCTGCAACTACATATTCGGTATTTTCTGTAATAAAAGGAGAAGAATGATTACCTGCACTGTTTGGTAATTCTATAATCTCTGCTGTTCTAAACGTTTTTAAATCAATACGAGCAACACGTGGTGTATTGTTTGCATTTCCAAACACCCAGCGTCCATCTATTTCGCCATTCGTTTGCGACATTTCTGTATGGTGCAAATCGTCCCAAGGCACCATGCCATGCGAAGTGTTTAACATCGGTTTAGTTTCTTCGCTGTAACCCCAAGCTTTCTCAGGGTCTACAGAAAATACCGGTATTACACGTAACAATCGACCACTCGGTAGACCATATACACTCATTTGTCCGCTAAAACCTCCACTCACGAAGTTGTAATACTCATCGTATTTCCCGGGTGCTACATATGCTTTTTCTGCAGCATCACCTGATACGGCATTACTTGCATTTTTGGGTTTGCAAGCATTTAATGAAAACACCGCAGTTATTGCAATTGCTGATGCTATAATTATATTCCTTTTCATATAAATATTTTTATTAGTTTACTCCGTCTACTTTACGCATGTATTCAAGTATGCTTCTAGCTTCATCATCAGACAAACCTTGGTTTGGCATACGCACTAAACATAATTCCAATTGCGCTTGTACCTCTGGGTCTTTATCAATCATTGGATCTGGATTTGTAATGAAGTTCATAATCCACTCTGGGCTTCTACGTTTTGTTACACCTTCCCATCCTGGCCCTACTAATTTTTCGGAAGTAGTTTTGTGGCATGATGAACATTTTACTCCTGCAACATCTTCTCCATTTTTTGCCAACGTAGCATCTAGGCTAGCACCTAATTCTACCTTGTCAAACTTTCCTTCCCCCCGATTTGGGTCGTAACTTGGGTTTTCTGCTGCTGGGCTTTCTTGCACTGCAGCACTTTCTGTGCTTTGTGTTTGCTCTGTACTACCTCCGCATGCAATAAATGCAATGCTTATGGCTGTTAGTATGAATAGCTTTTTCATAATTTGGATATATTTTTTAATTGATACCTCAAAGTTGAAGCTTTCCATTTCTACATTTTATGATTCCAATCATACTAACTCCACTAGCATACTATCACACTATCATACTAACCTTTTTGCTATATTTGTTCAAAAAACTATATTTATTGATGCAAAAATTAGGGGATAATTCGAAAATTGCAGTTATTGGTGGTGGAAGTTGGGCTACCGCAATTGTAAAAATGCTTAGCGATGCAAAACACGAAGTACGTTGGTGGATGCGTGATGAGAAAGCAATAGAGAATATTCGCAAATACGGACATAACTTAAATTACCTTCGCTCTGCAGAGCTAAAAATTAACCCCGACCACATCAGTTCAGATTTAGTAAAAATGATTGACGAGGTTGACTGTGTTATTTTTGCAGTACCAGCAGCTTTTTTACACAATACCTTACAAGTACTAAACCCAGAAGTTTTTAAAACCAAATACATCGTTTCAGCAATAAAAGGAATTGTACCAGAATATAATTTAATTATTGGCGATTATTTTAGAGATATATACCAAGTGCCGGTTCAACAAATATTGGTAATTAGCGGGCCTTGCCATGCAGAAGAAGTGGCACTCGAAAAACTATCATACCTCACCATTGCTTGTGAAAGCCAAGAAAACGCGGATGCCTTTGCTTCATTTCTAAAAACACGATATATAAAAACTACTACCAGCGACGATATTTATGGAACTGAATATGCTGCTGTATTAAAAAATATTTATGCCATAGCTGCTGGTATTTGCCATGGCTTAAATTATGGTGATAATTTTCAGGCAGTATTAATTTCAAACGCCATTCGCGAAATGGAAACTTTTTTAGCTGCGGTAAATCCGGTAAATAGAGACATAAAAGAGTCGGCCTACCTTGGCGATTTATTAGTAACGGCATACTCTCAATTTAGCAGAAATAGAACTTTTGGAAACATGATTGGGAAAGGATATTCTGTGAAATCTGCACAATTTGAAATGGGCATGATTGCCGAAGGTTATTATGCTGTAAAATGCATTCATGAAATTAATAGAAATCATAAAGTTAACATTCCAATCTGTCGAACCATTTATGGTATCCTCTACGAGAATATTTCTGCCCCAATTGAAATAAAATTGTTATCAGAAAAGCTCAATTAACGCACAATTTAGTAATATTAGATTCCTATATTTGCAAAAGGTGTAACCCGTATAATAACAACACGTAAAAGGGTTAAGGAGCTTTTGTGAAAATCAATAAAAAACATCTTGTATTTCTATTTGCATTTGTATTTCTACTGAACATTAAACAGTCGGAAGCGCAATGTATTCAATTAATAGATGCAACTGGCGATACCAGTAATGCACCCACCTATGTTAATTGTATAATAGGTGCTACACCGGCCAATGTTTCCCTTTCTTTCATCAATGTAAATGCGCTAACTGCCAGTACAATAAATTGGGGAGATGGTAGCGCTGTACAAAATTTTGCAAGCATAGGAGCAGGGCAAGTGCTCAACCATGTGTACCCAGCTGCAATAGATACCTATTTAATAACCATTACTCAAACCGCTCCCGCTTGTGTAATGCAAGCCCATTTTGTAAACGAACGAAGTGTAATTGCTCAGATTGCCCCACTTACAGGAAGTGTTACTACCATATGTGCTCCAAATGCCATACAGTTTGTAAATAAATCTACCAACGTTTCTGAAACAACTGTATTTACAATAGATTTTGGTGATGGTACACCTGTTGATACATTCGACCATACCAATGTAAACGATACCATTTCTCATACTTATTTAAGAGACAGAGTAGCTTGTAATACTACCGTAACACTTACCGCTCGCAACAGATGTACGGGCAGTGTGGTATCCACCAATACCTATGGGCCCATACAAGTTTATGATATTGATTCGGCAATTATTACTGCAAACAAAACAGTACTTTGTTACCCCGATACTACCGTTACTTTTACCAATAATACCATACGTAATTGTTTGGCAGATGGTAATACACAACAACGTTTTGAACGCTGGATTATTGAAGACTACAAAGGTCCCGGTATAGATAGTGTTACGGCTTGGGCGCCTTGGCCACCAAGCACTCCACGTACCTTTAGTTTCCCGGGCAGCCCTCGTCCACGTACTTTCACTATTATGTTATTAGATAGTAGTTTTTGTGGAATCGATACAGCGGTTCGACAAATTAGTATCATTGATCCTCCAAATGCATTTTTTACTTCAATTGATACCGTTTGTGGTGGAACTAACATGAGCTTTACCAATGGAAGCACCGTAGGTATGAACTATGCTTGGAATTTTGGAAACGGTAACACAAGTACAGCAACAAACCCTACTCAAACTTTTGCAAATACTACAGCAGCAATTATTTCTTTCAATGTTCAATTAATTGTTACCAACCCATTAGGTTTTTCTTGTGCAGATACATTTATAAAAACTATTTATGTGTTACCTCGCCCAACGGCTAATTTCTCTATGAATACTGTATCCGGAAACATCAGTGGTTGCGATTCTTTAATGGTAAACTTCGCGGATCTATCTACCAACGCAACTCAATGGGAATGGGATTTCGATAATAACGGAACATTCGATTTCAACGGACA
This sequence comes from Sphingobacterium thalpophilum, assembly GCA_943371425.1. Lineage (GTDB taxonomy): Bacteria > Bacteroidota > Bacteroidia > Sphingobacteriales > Sphingobacteriaceae > CAJBVG01. Next base: position 22,333 of record CALRUR010000008.1, on the reverse strand, counting down.
AGTTCCACCAGCACAAAAATATTTACTTACTCGAACCATCCGTTTACGAGTTACTTCTACAGATGGCTGCGTGCACGAAATAACCAGAACAGTTACCATTCGCCGTACACCTGTGGCCGACTTTAATGTGGCGAGTGTTTGCGTAAACCAAGCAGCAAGTTTTACCGATGCTTCCACCCAATTTCCGGGCAATAACATTACTACACGTGCTTGGAATTTTGGCGACCCAGCCTCTGGTGTAAACAATACTTCTACACAAACAAATCCTACTCATATTTTCGCAAGCCCAGGTTTGTACAATGTTCGTTTAATTATACAATCGCAAAATGCTTGCCCAGATACCATCATTCAACAACTTAATGTTCAGTTTCCACCAACTGCAGATTTTAACCCAACCGTTACTAGTGGATGCTCACCATTAACTGTAACTTTTAACAATGCAAGTGTAAACGCCGATCCAAATTTTTATACCTGGAAGCGAGAGAATACAAATTTTAGCACAGCGCTTTCTCCATCATTTACCTTTACCAATAACGGCACTAGTAATGATACCATTCGTATAAAATTAATTGCACAAACTACTTTTGGTTGTAGAGATTCTATTACCAAAACAATAGTTGTTTTCCCTAATCCAATTGCAGGCATCTCCGCAAATGCTTTGCCATCGTGCATTCCAAGCCCTATCAATTTTTTAAATTCCTCTACCGGTGCGGTAAGTTATGTATGGGATTTTGACGATGGGAATACCAGTATTCTTCCAAATCCTATTCATCAATTTGCAAATAATACAAGTCAGATTAGAGTATACAACGTGCAGTTAGTGGCGCGCAGTGCAAACAATTGTACCGATACTGCAGTGTTACCAATATTAGTTTATCCCGATCAAACCTTTGTAATAAACACCAATGTTGATTCTGGTTGTACGCCACTCAGCATAAATTTCCCATCATTCCCTGGTGTAGTTTCTTATCAATGGGATTTTGGCGATGCACAATCATCGAGTGCAGCAGCACCGCAACACACGTACAATAACTTAACTAATGCTGTAATCGATTATCAGTGTCGTGGTATTTTTACCAATGCATTTGGTTGTAGAGATACGGTGTTTAAAACCATTCGTGTAAAACCATTACCTACTTCTTTATTTACGGCCGATAATGCTTTTGGCTGTTCTCCAGATACCATTGTATTTGCTAATAACTCCAGCAATGCCAACAGGTATACTTGGTATTTTGGCGATGGCGATACACTCAATACTTTTAATACCAATAGCGTACAACATCAGTACTTAAATAATGGTACTGCAGCACAAGTTTTTTCTGTTCGTTTAAGAGCGTTTAACACCAACCAATGTTTCAGAGATTTTAGTTCTTCCGTAACTGTTTACCCTCGTGTTAATTCTACGTTTAGTATTGATACAGTTCAATGTTCGCCTTACCTTGCCTTGGCAGATAATCGTTCGCTCAATGGAAATAAATACTATTGGTTTTTAAATAATTCGTTAGTAGACTCGGTACAAAATAAACAGTTTGTAATTTCTAATACTACTGCAAGCGATCAGTATTTCGACATCAAACTTAGAAGCATTTCTATTTTTGGTTGTATTAACGATACCGTTGTTAGAGTTCGTGTATTGCCCCAGCCAAGCGCACGTTTTGCTACCGATGTAAATGCTGGTTGCGAAACTCTTGGTATTAACATTACCAACCAATCAACTCCTAGTATTAATTATAATTGGGATTTTGGCGACGGTGAAACTAGTACAAATGCAAGCCCTAATTTCTTAAAGCTATACACAAATAATACGCTCATACCTTTGCAAAGAAATATTACGCTGGCGGTTTCGAATGTGTACGGATGTGTAGATACTTTTAGAAATTCGGTTACTATTTACCCGAGTGTTTTATCCTCGTTTATTATTGATACGGTGCAGTGTTCTCCTTACAATTTCATTGCCGATAATCGCTCTGTAAATGGCAATAAATACTACTGGTTTCAAAATAATATTTTAGTAGATTCTACCCTCAATAAACAATTTGTAATTTCCAATACAACGGGTGTAGATCAATATCACGACATTCGTTTGTCCTGCGTTTCAGCCTTTGGTTGTATAGATGATACTACGATTCGCATTCGGGTATTACCCGAACCAACAGCAAGTTTTATTTCAGATATAAATGCAGGTTGCCAACCCTTATCCATCGTATTCACAAATCAATCTACCCTCGGTATAAATTATACATGGGATTTTGGAGATGGTGAAATTAGAAATACTCCGGATGTTAGTTTCTCTAAAACCTTTGAAAATTTAGGAGCGGTTCCTGTAGAAAGAAATGTTAGATTATTTATTTCAAATTCTTTTGGATGTGTTGACACATTTAGTAGAATTATAACTGTTTATCCGTTTGTAAATGCTGGGTTTAATTTAAGTGATACGGTAGCCTGCAGCCCTTTAAGAATTAATGCATTCAACACTTCTGCTAATACTATTTCTTATGCGTGGTTTGTTGATAATAGTTTGGTTGATACCAATACAAACCCTTTTTTAAACATTACGAATGCTACTGCTACAGATAGAACTGCGGTAATTAGATTAGTAGCAACTTCGCCATACGGATGTACCGATGAATTTACACGTACAGTTAGAATTTTACCTCGTCCAACTGCCGATTTTTTTATTACAAATGCTGTGATAAAATTTCCGTTGAATACATTTAACCTTGTAAATCAAAATATACAAGCAGGCTTTAATTACAAATGGTATTTCGGCGATGGCGATAGTTCATTACTTGCAAACCCTGGTACACATACGTATTTTAGTCCAGGTACTTACAACATTACACTTATGGTGTATAACGCGCAATGTTCTGATACCTTAATACGAGTTGCCAGAATAGAGCCACCAACGCCAGTGGTAAGTTTTATTGGCAGTGGCGAAGGTTGTGCTCCGCTTACCGTTACTTTTCAGAACAATACATTATATGCAGATAGGTATGAATGGGATTTTGGCGATGGTATAAAATCGAATGAAGAAAACCCAACGCATACTTACACCACCGGTGGTTTATATACCGTAAGTTTAATAGGGTATGGTGATGGTGGGCAAGCATTAGATGTGCATGTGGATAGTATTAATGTATTTGGTTTACCCGATGCATTTTTTATCTCTCAACCTAAAGTGGTATTTATACCAAGCGACCCTGTAGTATTCTTCAATTTAAGTCAAAATGCAACTCAATATTTTTGGGATTTTGGCGATGGGTTTACCTCCACAGAAGCATCGCCTACACATTATTATTTAGAGAAAGGGGAGTACGACATAACCTTAGTTGTGCGCAACGCATTTGGCTGTATGGATACCTTTGTTCAAACAAAAGCGGTAAAGGCAGAGAGCGGCGGAAACGTTGTAGTTCCTAATGCCTTTACACCAAATCCGAATGGAGGCAGTGGTGGCTTTATAAACAAAGGCGAATACAACAACGATGTTTTTTACCCTGTAATTGAAGGTGCCGAAAATTATAAATTAAATATATACAATCGTTGGGGCGAGTTACTTTTTGAAAGCAACGATATAAATATTGGTTGGGATGGATATTACAGAGGCGAACTATGTAAACAAGATGTATATGTATGGAAGGTAGAATTGTTTTTTTCTGATGGTTCTAAAAAAATAAAAACAGGCGATTTATTGTTGTTGAGGTAATGAAGTTGAGAAAAATAATTCTATTTATAACGATGCTTACGTTTGGCTATATTGCCCAAGCGCAGGATCCTCAATTCTCACAATATTATGCATCGCCATTGTATTTAAATCCCGCACTTACCGGTGCCAATACGCAACACCGATTAATTTTAAACTACCGCAACCAATGGCCCGGAGTTGCAGAGAGTGGATTTGTAACTTATATGGCTTCTTATGATTTTAACTGGGATGCACTGCGCAGCGGGCTTGGTTTTTATGCCATACAAGATGTGGCAGGAATGAGTGCATTAACCTTTAGAAATTATGGGGGCTTGTATTCTTATGATTTACGTTTAACAAAGAAATTAAACCTTCGAACGGGTTTTCATCTCTCTTACACTCAAAAAAATGTTGACTTCTCTAGATTGTTGTTCAATGATCAAATAGAGCGAGGGGGTGGTCCTTCTTTCGAAGCCAATAAATATTTTAATGTTGACTATTTAGATTACGACGTTGGAATGATATTATACAGTGAAAAGGCATTTTTTGGTGTCGCGGTGCATCATTTAACAGAACCGAGCGAATCGTTTATTGGCTTCGACAGTAATTTGCCCCGTAAAATATCTGTACACGGCTCTTTCACATATGATTTGCCCGGAAATGGTGCTAAAAAAAGCATAATGCCCACTTTTAACTATAAAACACAAGGTAATTACGATCAATTAGACATGGGAGTATACTACAACCATGAGCCATTGGTGCTCGGATTATGGTATCGCGGAATTCCTTTATCAGTATTTAATTCTGAAGCCTACCTCAATAACGATGCATTCATCATCCTCTTAGGCTATTCTTTAGAAGATCGACCGCTTAGAATTGGTTATTCGTATGATGTTACCACCAGTGGCTTATTCTCAAAATCGGGCGGAAGTCATGAAATATCAGTTATTTATGAATTTTCTGGCTCCCTCAAATCGGGTTCTAAAAGCAAAAAAATTAAGCGCAAAATACCTTGTGCTAAATTTTAAGAAATCCACTCATATTTAACATTAAGCTAACAAACAAGCGGAAAAATATTTCTACATTTGCTAGCTATTTTGGCATTTACCGATGAGAATTAAAACGAGCTTACCTTTATTACTGTGTTTATTGATTTTACAGCATTTTGATGCGTTCTCTCAAGACACTATTCGTGTAATGCAATACAATGTATTACGTTATGGGCAAAGTGGGCAAGAGCCTGCCATTAAAAACCCATTAATGATTACCATCTTAAATCATGTACAACCAGATATTGTAGGGGTAAACGAAATAAATACTTCTGCAGATTATGGAGCAACTTTATTAAGCGGTGCTTTTAATGTAAACGGTGTTACTTACTGGAGAAAAGGTAAATTATCATTGGCCGGTCAAGATAAATCCTTGGCAAATAATATTTATTACAATTCAGAAAAATTCACCTTGCTAAAACAAGATACTGTTAGCACCATCCAAAGAGAAATTACTGCTTATAATTTTATGTACAACGATAGTAATTTGGTAAAAACCAAAGACACTATTTTTTTTACGGTAATTGTATTGCACTTTAAAGCGGGTAACTCTTCTTCAGATGAATCAATACGCGGTGCAGAAGCAACCGCCGTGGTAAATTATTTAAACGCTTTCCCAAATGCTAAAAACGTAATGGTAATGGGCGATTATAATGTTTACACAAATACCGAAGCAGGTTTTAATAACTTAGTTACAAGCACCAGTGTTATTAACAGGTTAAAAGATCCAATTAACAGATTAGGAACTTGGAATAACAACGGTTCTTTCTCCGATATTCATACCCAATCTACACATACTACACAAACAGGTGGTTTTTCTAGTGGTGGTATGGACGATCGTTTTGATATTATGCTTTGTTCAAATTCTTTAATTGGCGATTCATTAAAAATGAGAATTTTGCCAAATACTTATAAAGCTGTTGGAAATGATGGCTTGCATTTTAATTTAGCCTTGAACGCATCTCCAACTAATACCTCTGTACCAACAGATGTACTTAATGCATTGTACAATATGTCCGACCATATTCCTATTCGTGCAGATTTTGTACTAAGTCCTTCAAAGCCTTTGCCACAAGGCATTTCGGCAGATTTGAAAAAGTTTGAGCAACAAATTTATTTTGAAAATCCGGTTATTGAAAATTTAAAAATACATGTTAATGCCGAATTGTTAACTAAGAAATTGAGTTTCGAATTATACGATATAAATGCAAAACGCATCATCAGTTTAACTCATAAATTTGATGAAAATGATTTAACTTATGCGCTGCCATTTGATTTACAAAAGGGTATTTACATTCTGAAAATTCGTAATGAAAACGGTTGGGAAATACAACGTAAATTATTGAAGAAATAAAAATGATTTATAATAAAAAAATAGCGATAGTATTATTTGCAACGTTTATAAGTTTTCAAACGATGGAGCTCAAGGCTCAAGCATCTTTTGAAGAGAGACAAACCTCTGCAGGAAATATTAGAATGACGGTGAATAACTTAGGGATGATTGGTAATGCCTTTCGTGGTTCATACAATGTATTAAAATATGCATCCTGCGAGTTTCCTACAGGCTCTGGAGTAGAACATTTATTCCAAGGTGGTTTATGGATTGGGGCATATATTAATGGCTCTCAAGTAGCGGTAAGCACAGGTGCTATTGATGATGCTGCTGGTTACACTACTGGTAAACAGAATTTCGAATTTTCTGCAGCAGTTGGTTCTGGCTTAGCTGAAAGATCTAGTTTAATAGATAATCCTTTGTATAAAACAGAAGCAATTTCGCATCAAGATTTTGTTTCTGATTTTACTGATAAAAATACAGTTGTACCCGGAACAAACATTGTAATTAACAATCACCTTTTCCCATTAGGTGCGGATGTACATTTCGAATCGTATAACTACAATTTTAACTTCGCCAATTATTTCGTGATTTTAAATTATGTAATTACTAATAACAGCACCAATACCTGGGACTCTGTGTACGTTGGTTATTGGAAAGATGGGGTAGTGCGAAATGTGAATTTAACAGTGCCTGCAGGTAGTGCATTTTTTAACAAAGGTGGAAACGGATATTTGGATTCTTTATACATCGCATATGAGTTTGATGCAAACGGTGATGTTGGTTTTACAGAAAGTTATGTAGGTTTAAAATATTTAGGTGCTATAGATAAATTAGGCTTAGCGCATCCATTAGTGCGTAGTAATTTTGATGTACATTACAATGCTTGGCAATTTAATAATACAGCCGACCCTTTGTATTTTTCGCCGAGTGACGATAACCAGAAATATGGAAAAATGACGGCAGGCTTAAACTTCCGCCCCGATTGGGAAACGCTTATTCGCCCAACCTTGCGCCAAGCTAATAACCGTTCGCATTTAATGTCGGCTGGTCCATTTGTACGTGTAGCACCCGGAGAAAGTATTAATGTTTCTTTCTCTTTAGTATGTGCTAAAAAAGTAGAAGATGGAAATCCGAATACTGCCGATAACGATGTACAAAAAGGAGTGTTAGTGCAAAATTCAGTATTCGCGCAAACAGCTTACAACGGAGAAGATGCAAACTTTAACGGAGTATTAGACCCAGGAGAAGACAGAGACGGTGATGGAGAAATTACCAGATTTGTATTGCCTTCGCCACCAAACATTCCTCGTACAAAAATTGTAGCATCCGAAAATAAAATCGAATTATACTGGTCTAATAATTCAGAATCATCTGTAGATCCTATTTCTAAGAAAAAAGATTTTGAAGGATATAGAATTTACAAATCGACCTTAGGTTTTGATGTAAAAGAAACGCAAGATATTATTCGTTCATTAAAATTAATTTCAGAGTTTGATAGAAACGATAATAATTTATTTAACAATACATCTTTCGGAGAAATTGTATTAGCCGACTCTATTACCTTTGGTGAACTTACAAATGCTGGAGATACTATTTACTATCATTATAAATATACTTTCGAAAATATTCAAAACGGCTGGCAACATGCAATTGCGGTAACCTCGTTCGATCAAGGTGATGAGATTAACAACTTACAATCTTTAGAATCGAGTTCATTGCCAAACATGAAACGTGTTTTTGCAGGAACGAAAGGAAATGATGATTTTAAAAATGGTGATCCATTTGTGTATCCAAATCCATATTATGGGGTGGCAGCTTGGGAAGGCCTAAGCACTAATCCAGAAGACAAGAAAATTTATTTTGCCAACTTACCAAGCGATTGCCAAGTGCGTATTTATACAGTGGCAGGCGATTTAGTAGATGAATTTGAACACAACGATTCGTATAATGGTAGCGATATACGTTGGATGAGTACTTATTCAGACCCAACGGGTACGGTATTTGCAGGAGGTGAACATGCCTGGGACTTATTATCAAAAGACAACCAAATTATAGCACGAGGTACCTATATGTTTTCTGTACGCGACAATAAAACTGGTGAAATTTACAAAGGTAAATTCGCATTAATTAAATAGAAAAAATATATAACAAAAATAAAATGAACAAAAAACTACTTTCATTAGCATTCTTCTTGATCGTGGCTATTGCTGCAAATGCACAATATCCATTAAAAACTATTCAAGAAGTACAATTCGTTTCTCAGCAAGATTTAGCTGCTGGTAACGACGCTTCATCATTCGGACTTACTGATACAATTCGTATTAGAGGTGTGGTGGTTATGGCAGCAAACCTATCAACTATAGTTGGGGGTAAACAAGTATGGATTCAAACAAATGATGGTTCTCCTTTTTCGGGCATCGATGTTTACCAGCCCTTCCCGAGCGCAGGTGGCGACGGTGGAACAGGTATCTTAGCTTTGGCAGCTGGTGACTCTGTAGAAATCGTTGGGCACGTTGAAGAATTCCAAGGTGAAACAGAATTCGTTCCTAACAATACAAACCCTGCAACACCTATACAATTATTAGGTAGTGGCATAACTGTTAAATCTAAATTGGTTACCGTTGCAGATTTGAACGACATCAACAGAAATAATATTTTAACAACTGGTGAGCAGTGGGAAGGTATGTATGTAGAAATTAAAAACGTTACAGTTTCATCAGTTGACTATTTCTCAAACGGGGCACGTGTAAGTTTTAACATTATTGATGCAGCAGGAAATAAAATGAATGTTTCTGATCGTTTCAAAGATTTCAGATTACCAGCAAGTGGAGGATCTTTTGTGCCGCCAGTAGTAGGTGATTTTGCATTATCTATGAAAGGAGTGCTATTGCATTCAAAAAATAACAGAGGCTACGAATTACACCCATTCACTCCAGATGATGTAGTTTGGGGTGCTTCGGCTCCAGCAATTACTGCAATTTCTAAAAACATAAACGTTCCTACAAATAATGATGTAGTTACTGTATCAGCAAACATTACTGATTTAGACGGTGTTGCTTCTGCAAAATTATACTATGCAGTTGGTGCAACTAATCAAAGTTATATCAGTGTAAACATGACTGCTAATGGTAGTTCATACACTGCTCAAATTCCTGCACAAGCAGATGGTTCTTTAGTTAAGTTTTTTATTGAAGCTACAGATAATGCAACACCTGCATTAACTAGCCGTATACCTAACGTACCTGCAGAAGATCCAAGATTTTATGTAGTTAGAAATAACGGTTTAACTATTTACGATTTACAATACACTCCATTTAGATCTGGTAACTCAGGCTTTGTTGAGCAAACGGTTACTGTTACTGGTGTGGTTACTTCTTCTAAAGACGATTTAGGTTACGTACACATTCAACAAGAAAACCAAGCAACCTATGCAGGTATTGCAGTTGCAAATGGTACAGGTATTGCCGATGTAGTAACCGGCGATAAAGTAATTGTTACAGGTGTTGTAAAAGAATATTTCGGTTTAACACGTATAGAAAATACTACTTCTATTTTAAAAGTAGGTACGGTTAACATTGCACCAACAGTAGTAAACATCGACTCGTTCAGAGTAGCAAGCGTTACCGCTACTGAGCCATACGAAAGTATGTTAGTTAAATTTGCACCAAGTGCAGGAGTAATTTATATCAACAATACAAATGCAGATGCTCCAAGTAATTTTGCAGAATACAGAGTAGCTTTAGATACTTTAGATCCAGGAGCTGGTTGCCGCGTATTAGCTGGTCGCCAAACAAACTCAGTATTTTCTTCATTAAATGTATCATATGTAATGGATAGTATTTGGGTTCCAAATCTTGGTGTTCCTATGGTCATAGTTGAAAAAGGAGATAACATGGCATCTTTAACTGGTATCATGACTTACGGTTTCAATAACTTTAAATTATTACCACGTAACAATGCAGATTTCGAAGCATACCAATCGGTAAACAGCATCGGTTCTAGTTTTGTAAACAAAGGTAAAGCATTGGTTTACCCTAACCCTACTAGCAGTGTAATGAATTTAGATTACATTATGCCAGTAAATACCTCAGATTTAAAATTAACAATTTACGATATCTTCGGACGTACTATTAATTCTGTTTCTTTAGATGGAACAACCGGTACAGCTAATGTAAATGTTTCAGACTACGCTCAAGGAACTTACATTTACAGCATCTCATCTGCTTCTGCGGGAGTGTTAAACAATGGACGTTTTGTGGTGACGAAATAGTAGTATTGAGTATCGAGAATTGAGTATCGAGTAAAGGAAGCTTCTTCAGAAATGGAGAAGCTTTTTTTGTTTGTTTTAAATATTTGTGCAAAATATAATAGTTGACTAATATTCACCCTAATTGCATAATGTCATTTTTATTTAGTGTGGATAGGAATAGACTATAACCATTGGGAAAAGGTAAAAATTTTATAAATACATTTATTTAAATAAACTTAAATAATATTATGAAAAGTAAACTTTTTATTTTGTTTGTGATAAGCTCGGTAATCTCAAACTTTACAATTGCCCAAACCAATTGTATAACCTGCCAATCAAATACTACTAGCATTGCTACTGGTTCAGGTGCAACAGCTTTTGGAAGTAATAATATATCTTCTGGTAGCAGGTCTACCACTTTAGGGGCAGGAAATACAGCATCAGGCACTAACTCATTTGCATTTGGAAATCTAAATTTAGCCGCAGGACTTAATTCATTAACAGCTGGTAGAAATTCAGTTACCACAACAAATGCATATTTCTCTTTTGCATTTGGTTATTATGCTAAATCAAGTAACCTAAATAGCTATGTCTTTGGGACGGGTAGAGATTTTGATGAATCAAGTCAAACTAACTTCTCATACTTAGAAAATAATATTGCGAACTCATTCTTGATTGGATTTAATGGACTTCCCTCTTTATTTGTTAAAGGCAACACATCAACAAGCTCGAACGATTCTAAAATTGGAATTGGTACCACAAACCCGCAACAATCTTTAGAAACCTATGGAGGGATTAAACTAGGGAATACCTCAAATAATATTGCGGGAAGTATAAAATGGAATGGAGTGGATTTTGAAGGATATAATGGGTCTAATTGGATTTCATTTACGTCTACATCAAATTGGAAACAGTCAAACAGCAACACCTATAATAATGTTGGGAATATTGGTATCGGGACTACTTTTCCACAACAGAAATTAGATGTTGTAATACCTACGAATAATTTTGTTTCATTTGGGTCTAATTATTTGGCTGATGGTGATATTTCTGGAATTCAATTTGGATACAGACAAGATAATTTATTATACAGAAAAACGGCATTAGTTTATGAGAGAACAACAGGTTCAAAAGGTAAAATTCATTTATTGAATGACATTGAAGTAAACAATGAGTCAGCATCAATGGAAGATGCACGTTTTACTATTTCTGACAATGGATTTGTTGGAGTATCAACGACTAACCCTTTGACAAATTTACAGGTGGGTACAGATCTAGTTTTTATGGACGCACCCTCAAATATTATTGGTAATAATTTGTACTATGATATTACTACAAATAAGTACAAAAGAATTGCAACTGGAGTTGCGAATGCAATTACTTTTGAAAATGAAGGCGGCTTCAAGTTTAATACATCTTCATATGGTTCTTCAAACTCTGAAATTAGTGTATGGATGCCTGCTATTTATGTAAATGAATATGGTCAAATGGGAATTGGAACAACCAATTTATTTGATTATAAGCTCGCAATTGATGGCAAATTAATTGCAACAGAAATTAAAGTGAAAAATTCAGCAAGCTGGCCAGACTATGTTTTTGATGAAAACTACAAATTAATGCCTTTATTAGAATTAGCAAGTTTTATAAAAGAAAATCATCATTTACCGAAATTAGAGAGTGCTTCAGAACATAACAAAAGCAAAGAAATTGATCTCGGAAAAATGAATATAATTTTATTAGAGAAGGTAGAAGAGCTTACATTATATATAATTGAGCAACAAAAGAGGATTGATGAATTAGATTCTAAGATTAGTAAAATAAAATAACACACTTTAGAAAATAAAAATATGAGAATATTTTTCACTATAGCATTTTGTTTAATACTTTTAAATGTATCTGCTCAAATAAGCCGAGGCGGTAGGCCACTATACTTTACAGAAGAATTTAAATCATTAATAGATTCAGGTAGCCAAAATAGATTTGTTGGGAAAGTTGTAGTAAACAAGGTAAATAGTAATAAAACAAACTCTGAAATAGCAAGTTTAAAAGAAAAATTAGCTAAAGAACGTGGTATTGGAGTGTATGCAATTTCAATTGATACTACTATAAATTTTTTTGAATCAAATACTAGAAGCATAAAGGTTGATTCTGGGACTTTTTATTATTTGAATATAAAGTCTGAAACTGCAAATGCTATGCAATTATCGTTTAGTAGCTTTCATTTAGTAAAAGGATCTAGATTATTTATCATGTCTAATAATTCAAATAGGTTCATTGGTTCGATCAATGATAGAAATAATATGAATTCAAAAAATAGCTTTAACACTTTTCCGCTAAAGGGAGATGAGTTAATACTTGAATATTTTGAACCTAAAAATTCTTTTGAAAAATCAATTATTGTAATTGATAAAATTGTTCATTCTTTTTCTTCAGATGAAGGACCATGGTCAGTAGGAGGGGGTGCAAGTTCTTGTAATGAACCACTAAATGTCTCATGTCCTCAAGGCTATGGATGGGAAATGGAGAATAAATCTGTAGGTATTATTTTATTTGATTTCACAACGTATCCTTTTTTAAATCAAAATACAGAACCTCCTAATCAATATTGGGGTTATGCATCTGGGGTGTTATTGAATAATACTACAAATGATGGAGACCCATTATTTCTGACCGCAAACCATGCTATTGAAGATATAAAAAACGATATGAATTGGCCAATTCAACTTTCTCATGCTTCAAATTGGTTAATTCTGTTTGATTATAGAACTGAAACTTGCAATTCTTTAGCATCAAATATTTCAAATCAATTACCAATTAGTGCTATTCAAGGGGGTGTTGTTTTGAACAAAGACAATGGCTCAAAGAAATCAGATTTTTTATTATTGAGATTAAACGCTTTTCCTTATGAAATTCAACAAGTTGGTGCGACTTATGCAGGCTGGGATGCTTCCTATTTAGGTGGTAACAAGAATAATTTCGTTGGTATACATCATCCTGCTGGAGATGTAAAGAAAATAAGCAAAGGGAATGTTATTGCATCTTCAACTAGTATTGTTTCTAAAATTTATAACGATTATACAGAATATCTATGGGAAGTTGAATGGTCAATGGGTCATACTCAACTTGGATCATCTGGCAGCCCATTGTTTAATAGTGATCATAAAGTAATAGGTCAATTGTTTTATGGATATTCAGACTGTGGTTTTACAGGACTAAAGGATTATTATGGTAAGTTTTTTTATACTTATCCTAATATAATGTTATGGATTGATCCTTATAATACTGGGAACAGCCAATGTGGACTATATGATCCTGCAGGAAATAATCATTGTCAGGATGGAATTTTGAATGCAGACGAAGTTGAAATGGATTGTGGTGGGGTAGATTGCCCACCATGTGAATGGTTATATGGTGGTGGTGGTTGGGGAGGTTTAGATCATTGTAATAATAAGGTACAAGATATTATGTTTGGTGAATTAGGCGTTGATTGTGGAGGCGAATGCGTGCCATGTGGTAATCAACTTCTATGCAATGATTGTATAAAAAACGGGGATGAAGTAAGTAAAGATTGTGGAGGTTCTTGTAAGCCCTGTGAATCTGGGTGTAATTCACAATTAGTAAACTATACGCTAACAAGTCAAGTTATAACTAAAACTATAACTAAAAGTAAAATTATCGCAGCAGGAAACGTAACAATTAGCAATAATAATCCCGCTGAATTTCGTGCAAATGATGAAATTTTATTAAAGGATGGATTTCAGGTAACATCTAATGGCTCTTTTCGAGCCTTAAACGTTGACTGTGATTGCAATGATATTTGCGATTTAGATTTTTCAAGATATAATGATAAGGTCTATTTTGGTATGTTAAACTACCCACTTTGTGTTGACGTTAAAGGTGCTCACAGTTTTTGGATACGCGTTAAAGCTCATAAAGCGCGTAATCCTGGCATTACGAAAGTGATTTACGAAACTACGCAAGACATAACATCTCCAAATGTATGCTTATGGAATGGTACAGGCATTGAATTTGATTTTTATCTTTGTGATATTGAAATTAAGTTTTTTAGTAATTGTTCGAATGAAGTCGATTACTATAAAATCGAAAATTTAACTGTTTATCAGAGAGCAAATTCTGATAGTACACAAACTACAGTCTCTAATTTGGAATTTGATCAATTAGTTAGTTTATATCCAAATCCTAATCAAGGTTTATTTTATTTGCTATTAAATTCAATTATTTCGGGCGATAGTTTTTATTCAGTAATTGATGAGTCAGGTAAACTTATTTATGATAAAATTAAAATAGAATCATATCGAAGTAAAATCAATTTAATTGGATTGCCACCTGGCGTTTATTTTGTAAAAATAGACAACATAAATAGTAATGTCTATACCATAAAAAAAATTGTTATACAATGATAAATATTAAGTGCTTTTTATTTTTTATTTCATTCATTCTATCAAGCAGCTCATTAATAGCTCAAACATGCCCATTTGTTGGCAAATGGAAATTGATAGATGTAGAGAAAGACAAATTATCAATTCTTGATACTACCTGTACTCACCATATAATTCTTCGAATTGATACAACATTAAGGCCAATGAATTACTCCTTGGCCATTTGTGATTTTATGGGCGTTTTTCAAATTAAGAATAGTCAGTTAGTTATTACAAATAAAATGCATCTAAAGTCCATCAGTACACAAGTTATTTGTAATTGGTCAGTAGTTATGGAGAGCATTGGTTATATAGAAAATTGGAGTTTGATAAAAGACACGCTAGTGTTGTATAACAATCAATATAGATTTACTTTCAAGGCTTTTTAGTTTTTATTAGAATTTAGTATTTAGATATTAGGATTTCCCCAACGCCTAATTTTTTTCTTAATTTTATCTTTTGTTACTTTGCTCCTTAGCGTTCTTTGCGTGAAATAAAAACGTTCACGCAAAGAGCGCAAAAGAAAAGGAAATAAAACAGCAATTCCGTAACTTTATAAATAACAGTATACAAGGTACAACGTACAAAGTACAATTCGCCAAGCATGAAAATTTACATTTACATATTCTTTGCCTTAGCGCTAGCAGCATGCAAGAAAGACCCCTACACTCCCGAGGCCACTTACATAAACCCTCCAAAAGATACCGTGAGTTTTGGGTATAGAGTAACGGATATGTATTTCACTGATACCAATCTCAAGGAAACCCATTTAATATTTAAACTTGATACTGGAATTGGTTATGCTTGGCAAGAAATTTTAGTAGAGTATGAAAAAACGAACATCACAAAGCAGTACATTCCAGAGTATATAAATTACAAAATTGTCAAATTAATTGATATTTCCTCTGCAGGCGAAGATATTGAAATTGCCTATACACAAGTTGGAGAAGCCAAGAGGTCTTTGGTTTCTACTATAAAATACAAACGATTACAAAATCCAATTGCACTTCAATTTGTCTACAATTCAGATACTGGCTATGTTAATCAAATACTAAAAAGACAATTAACTTCTGGGGGCGACATAGGAGTTATTGAAGACCAATATGATTTCTGTATGGCACCTAATTTAGGCAGTTGTGCTCAAAATGAATCCTACCAATATTCTGGCGACTTTAACAGCCTGCGCTATTGTAATGAATTACTACCTTTTATGTTGCTATTGAGCAAGCCAGAATTTCAAGATTTAGAAGATATTTCGAGTATTTTACCCTATTATTTCAGCCAGAATTTACCACAATCCTCTGTTTTATACAATAAAGGCTCTTACCAATATGGCTTAAATAAAAAGGAACCCACTTTTTTGTACTTTAAACCTTTAAATAGCCTACGTTCTGAAGGCTTTCAATTTAGTATGAGAATTTACTAAGATTTAACCTTGAATATTTTTTTTCTGCTTAAAAATCAAGTATTTTAGCTCGATTTATTTTTATGATAAAAACCTTTAATTTGAGCCATAGAGCGCTGTTTGGCGTACTAATGTTAAGTCTGCTTTTTTCTTGTAAAAAGGAAGATGAGTTAAAACCCAATACCGACCCCGATACAAAAATATTTTTATCGAGCATTAACCGTTCAGGAACCGATCGTTTAAATGCCGTGGTAGAAATGAACTGGTCGGCAGATGATAAAGACGGGTACGTTACCGGTTACGAAATTTCTTTTGATAATATAAATTGGGCCTACACCAGCGAGCAAGATTCTACCTTTCGTTTTTCATTAAACGCAGGCACCGATACTACCGATATTAATTTTTATGTACGTGCCATTGATAACGATGGGAATAAAGATAAAACACCTGCCTTTATAAAAATTCCTATTAAGAATACATTGCCTACCATTGCTATGGATAGGAATTATATCAAAGGAGATTCTGTGTATTCTGTGTTCTCTATTTTCTGGACCGCCAATGATTTAGACGGTGCTGCAACCTTAGATTCTGTATATATAAAAATTAATAACGGAACATGGTTTGCCATTTCTAAAAATTTCAACTTTGCAAGTTTTGTAACCGATAACCCTGAAGCAAATGGAAGTTCTACTGCCTCTGTTTATGCAGGCAATAGCTCTATCAACCTTAATAAAAAAATTAACGGCTTAGTAGTTGGATCGGCTAATACCATATACATTAAAGTAAAAGATTTATCGGGTGCAGAGAGTTTAGTAGACTCGCTCAATCCATTTATTTTGCGCAGAAAAACCTCCGATCTTTTAGTACTTGATGCTTTTAACATTGCTACCACTCCAAATGCCGACGTGGTTTATAGAGCGGCTATTTCATCTGCTTATGGTGCTTTTGATTATTATGATTTCTACCGCCAATCTAATGCCTACTTCCCTAAGTTATGGCGCCCTACGTTTTTGTTGATGATGAATTTATACGATAAAATTTTTATTTATTCTGATAATGCTCGTTCAGTAGCGCCTGGTTTTATGTTGTTAGAAGATGGCTCTGGTGCTTTCCAAGATTACTTAAACCAAGGTGGTAAATTATTAATTGCTACTGATATAGATAACAATGCAAACACTGGTGCATTTTCAAAATCATCCACCTTGTTTCAATACACACCTGCAGATAGTTTCCAAACCTTTTTTGCAGCCAACCAAAAAGCATCCTTACCAGTAGATTCTCTACTAGTGCCCGATGCAGTAAATGCTATTGGTTTCCCAACACTTAAAGTAAGCAACTTCGCCGATGCGGTAGATCCTTTCTTTGCAAAGTCGAGTGCATTGCCTGTGTATAAAGCACAAATTAGAAGAACTAACGGAGTAACCACCACTCGTACCATGTGTGCGAAAACACTAAACGTAAGCAGCCAAACCAATCAGATATTTTTCAGTATGGATTTATATAAACTTCAAGCCGATGCAGATGGCAATGGGCAGCAAGATGAATTGAAGAAGTTTTTTGAGAAGGTTTTTATGGATGAGTTTGGATGGTAGTATTATATAAATATATTAATTAAAAAAAATCTTTTACACAGAGACACAGAGCACACAGAGAAGCTAACTCTGTGCTCTCTGTGCCTCTGTGTAAAAGAAAAAAATAAAGGAGATTTGTGATGGAGATGAATGATTTAACAAAATTGGTAATTGGAGCTTCAATTGAAGTTCATAAAACTTTAGGTCCAGGATTATTAGAATCAGTTTATCAAGAATGCCTGATAAAGGAACTAAATAGAAAGAATATTTTTTGCAAAGAGAATGTTCCTTTAAAAATTATTTATAAAGGAGAAGAATTAGATAAAGTTTTTTTTGTTGATATTTTAGTTGATGATAGATTAATACTTGAATTGAAAGCGATTGAAAATATATTGCCTGTTCATAAATCTCAATTATTAACTTATTTAAAATTATCGAATAAGAAAATGGGCTTGCTGATTAATTTTAATGTTCCTTTTTTGAAAGACGGAATAACGAGATTGATTAATTGAAAAATCTTTTACACAGAGACACCGAGCACACAGAGTAACTTACTCTGTGCTCTCTGTGCCTCTGTGTAAAAGAAAAAAAACTAACAATAAAATTGTGAATTTACTCTAAACAGAGATAATGATATGAGAAGAATTTTAATTACCATTATTGTACTTGCCGCCGCCCTGCAAACCCATGCACAAAGCGGAACCATAAAAGGAAAGGTTATCGACAAAAAAACGAAGGAAACCATAATTGGTGCCACTGTAAGTATTGTGGGTACCTACCTAGCAGTGCCTACAGATTTTAATGGTAATTACACCTTAACAAATGTAAAACCCGGCGACTATACACTTAAAGTAGTGTACTTAGGTTATAAAGAATTAATTTATAATGGAGTAAAAGTTACCGCCGGCGGCACTACAACTTTGAACTTGCAATTAAGTGAAGTAAGTACAGAAATTGGAGTGGTAGAAGTACTCGGGCAAAAAACAATTGTTGATTTAGAGTCGGGAAAATCGAGTACCAAAGTAACTTCAGAAGATATAAAAGACATGAGCGTTAAAGACGTTCAATCTATTGTAGCCAACCAAGCAGGGGTAAGTCAGAACCCCGATGGCTTACAAATTCGTGGTGGACGTGTTTACGAAACACAATATTTAGTAGATGGTATAAATGCGCAAGACCCTTTAGCAGGTACAGGTTTTGGGGTGGAGATTGCAGCCAATGCTATTAACGATATTGAAGTAATTACAGGAGGAGTAGGTGCAGAATACGGCGAAGGAACTTCGGGTGTGGTATTAACTCGTATTCGCGAAGGTTCTGATCGTTATCGTTTCGGTGGTGCTTACTTCAGAGATAACTTAGGTTTTAATGAGAAGTCGCAATGGAATACAGATATGCTTAGCCTTTCATTAAGCGGCCCAATACCTGGTACGAAGAAAAAAATTACCTTCTTTACCAGTTTCAATATGGAGTTAACGGATGAGTTCTTTAAAACACCAGCCAAACAATTACACTCTTCTTTATTGCCTAACAACGATTCTATTTTTGCTCCTCGCGAAGACAACAAATGGTCGAACACTTTTAAAATTACTTACAACATTAAACCAGGTAGAAAATTATCTATCTCTAATCAAAATTCATTAAACATCAATCAAAATACTCGTTCATTACAAATTATTGGTAACAACGCCATCGTAACTCCGGGTTATCAATACTTGTTTAGTTTGAACATGGATAATGCAACTACTTACACGCACAAATCCAACTTAACCATTATTCAATATTTAAATTTATTTAGTCCTAAATTATCAATGGATGTTTCTTTCGCTCGTTTGTTTACCAACTTGCGTGCAGATGCAAATGGTCGCCCGTTCCGCCCATCAACGATCGATCAAATTTACGATCCGCAATCTATTGTTTCCGATCCGGTAACTATTTATAACCCGAACGACTCTGTTATTTTTGTAAATCCTGGTCCCGGATTATATAACAACGGCGGGGTTTCTACGCTATGGCACGATCATTACGCCATCGAAAATACATTCAAAGTAAAATTCAATTATACTCCTAATAAAACGAACTTCATTAGTTTCGGTATAGAACATAAAGAACAAGAATACCAATGGGTAGATGTTACTCGCCCATGGATTGGTGCACCAATTATTATTGATGATACCACTACCACTGCCTCTAGCAGTATTGGCCAGAGTAATGATATTTGGAAAGTGAAACCAGCAACAGGTGGTATTTATGTGCAAGATGAATTACGTTACAAAGGAATTATTGTAAACCTCGGATTGCGTTTAAATTATTGGGCTCCGGGTAAGTTTGTTGATAATGCGGTGGAAGATCCTGCAGCTCCAGTAATTGATGCTATTCGCGAAAGTTATACCAATAATTCTACAGATGTTTTTGGTCGCCGTTTCAAATTTCGGTTGTTACCAAAGTTGAGAGTTTCCTTCCCTGTTTCAGAAAACAATGTATTGTATTTTAACTACGGTCATTTAAGCAGATTGCCTCACCCGCGTTTTGTGTATGCAGGTTTAGATCCTGTTTATCAAAACAGATCTTTCTTATCAAACTTAGGGAATCCAGATTTAAATCCGGAAGTAACCGTTTCGTATGAGGTAGGAATAAAAACACAAGTAACTTCTAACTTCGCAATAACGGCAACTGCTTTTTATAATGATAAGTTCGACTACATTGTGAGTCGCAGAATTATTGTGAAAGATCAAACAGGTCGTTTCGTTGAAAAGAATTTCAGCATAAACCAAGATTATGCACGTATCCGCGGATTCGAAGTAACATTTAACCGCCGAATTAAAAAATATTTATCGGCAAGTTTTAGTACCGCTTATCAAATTGCAACGGGTAAATCAAACTCAGCACAAGAGTCGCAATTACAAATTTTACAAAACGGTGCAGTATCGCCAACTGTAGAGCAGTACTTGGCTTGGGACCGACCGCTTGATTTAAAATTATTGGTAATTTTTAAACCCGATACTTCATTCAGAATTTTCAATGTTAGCTTAAACAGATTTAGAGTGTTCTTTACATCCACCTACAAATCTGGTTTACGTTATACGCCGTATTATCAAAATGGAACTGCACCAACTGGCCGACCAATTTACGAGGCAGATGAAAAAAATCCATTCTCCGAATTAGGCAGCCCATGGTGGAATACCGACATCAGAATAACAAGAGATTTCCCATTGAAAAAAGATCAATTGTTGAGTTTTAGTTTTGAAGTAAAAAATTTATTTAACAATAAAAATGCAGCCATCATAAATCCGGTTACAGGAAAGGCGTATGAATTAGGAGATCAACTACCAAATGGTTTTAGAGATCCTAACTACCCAGATCCACAAGATAACGGAGCGCCACCATTTAACCCTGCAAGGTTTTTAACCCCAAGGCAAATGATGATAGGGTTGAGTTGGCAGTTTTAATTAGCTAATTAGCTAATTAGCCAATTAGCTAATTGGAGCCAAATTGGTAGAATTTTGAAAGTAGAATGCAATAAATAGAAAGAAGAAATTTTGGTTCAGACACAAATGAATAGAATAATTATAACAGTATTACTCAGTATAAGTGCAAGCATTGCTTCTGCGCAGTTGATTCCGAATTTGGGTGGGCAGCGTGCAGGTACTGCAGCCTTCACATTTTTAAAGCTGAGCAGCAGCCCTAGGCAAACAGCTATGGGTGGTGCAGGTATTGCAGTAACAGGCGATGGGTATGCAGCAAACATTAACCCCGCAACTATGGTGGATGTGAAGCAACAAACCTATGTACTCTCTAACTCCATGTATTTTTCGGATATGCAAAACTCTTATTTGAGTGTAATTTTGCCAACTAAAAAATACAGCGTGTGGAGTTTAAACATGCAATCGTTTAGGTCTGATGCCATGGAAGTACGTACAGAATTTCAACCAGGTGGAACAGGGCAATATTTCTATACGCAGAATTTGGCAATGGGTGCGAGTTATGCAAAAATTCTATCAGATTATTTTAGCTACGGTGTAAGTGTAAAATATATTTATGAAGGCATCGATCAGTACACCGTTCATTCGGGTATGTTGGATTTAGGATTTTTATACAAAACAGATTTTAAAGATTTGCGCTTCGCAGTGTTCTTAAATAATTTTGGAGTAAATACAAAAATAGATGGCGAAACAAAATCGCTTACTACCTTTAGTTCTAACAATCCTGATATTAATAACTACGCCGCGCCTACTTTATTTAAAATGGGAATATCTTTAGTGCCTTATAAAAACGATCGTAACTCCATACAAGTAGCTGCAGAATTACACCACCCGAATGATAATTCGGAGAACATTCGTTTAGGTGTAGAGTATGCTTGGATGAATTTAATTTCGGTACGCGCAGGATATAAATTAGGAGTGAAAGATGCTAGCATGCCAACTTTTGGTATGGGCATTAGAACTCGTGTAGGCAGGCATCCACTGCGAGTTGATTATGCTGCAGATCCACATCCTTACTTAGGTTTTGCACAACAAATTGGCTTGCAATTATCAATTAATAAAGAAAGCAGATAATGATGAACATTCGTAAATATATTTTTAGTTTGATGGTGCTTGCAATCGG
>CALRUR010000007.1:0-159466 GCA_943371425.1 Sphingobacterium thalpophilum | reverse complement strand
TACATGATTTGGTTAAGCGAATGGTACAGAGCAAACTCTGGTGGTAAGGGCGTTGGCTTCTTCCAAATTGGTGGCGGTATTGCCGGCGATTTCCCAATTTGCGTAGTACCCATGATGTACCAAGATTTAGAATGGCACGACGTTCCGTTCTGGAGTTACTTCTGCCAAATTTCAGATTCTACTACTTCTTACGGAAGTTACTCTGGCGCAGTACCAAACGAAAAAATAACTTGGGGGAAATTAGATATTAATACACCAAAATTTATTGTAGAGTCTGATGCTACCATCGTAGCTCCACTTATTTTTGCTTGGATACTTGGGCAATAATCTCTCCTTATTTTTGGAGATTATTTTTGGTTTAAAAATTTTGTTGTAATAATTGATGAATACTTTGCTATTTAGACTCATTCAAAATAAGTTTAAATGTCAGAAAATTGTCAACTGAATCAAATAAAATTCTATTTTTGCCACTCTAAACGTGTATTTAAACCACGTTCAGAAAGTTTTTTTTAGTACTATTATTAGAATTATTAATTTAAGATATTAATTATCAACAGATATGGGTTTTCATCTCTCCATTACTAAAAAGTTATCCATTCGTACCATTTTCATTTTAATGAGTTTCGTTTTGAGCTTAACCAATGTTAACGCGCAAGATGTGAAGGTGGGTGAAAGTATTTTCAAAGCGAATTGTACTTCTTGCCACGCAGTTGGGCGTAAGGTTATTGGTCCGGCATTAAAAGGCATTGAAGACAGATGGGCCGACAAAGCATTACTAAAGAAGTTCATTTTGAACTCTACAGCAGTAATTAAAAGTGGCGACAAGTATGCGGCGGCATTGTACCAAGAGTACAACCAAACCGTAATGCCAAACCACAACTTTACAGATGCAGAGTTAGATGGCTTATTAGCGTACATTAAAGCAGAAGGCGAAGCGCCTGCTGCCACTGCTGCTGCACCCGGTGCAACTACAGGCGCTGCAACTACCGACGGTGCTTCGGTTAACAACTATACCATTGGTGGTTTAGCATTGTTAATTTTAGTATTGGTAGTAGTAATTTTTGTATTGAACAGAGTAATCGGTTCTTTAGAAAGATTAATACGAGTAAAAAATGGTGAAGTTATTGAAACCATTGTAGCTGCAGTAAAAGAAAAAGTAAGCAACTTTAAATGGATGTTGTTGAACAAGAAAAAAGTTTTCTGGTTCATCGTTATATTTATGGGTGTGTTTAGTGCTTGGGGATGGAACCAAATGTGGAACATCAATGTAAACACAGGTTACCAACCAGTACAACCAATTAAATTCTCGCACGAATTACACGCAGGTATTAACCAAGTTAATTGCCAGTATTGCCACTCAGGTGCTTTCAAATCTAAGAATGCAAGTATTCCTTCGCTAAACGTTTGTATGAATTGCCATAACTACGTACAAGCAACAGAAAAATACGATGGCAACATCTCTCCAGAAATTCAAAAAATATATACTGCTTTAGATTATAACCCAGATACTCGTGTATATGGTAATAACCCTAAACCAGTAGAGTGGGTACGTATCCACAACTTACCAGACTTTGCTTATTTCAACCACTCGCAACATACAACTGTTGCAGAGGTAGAGTGCCAGAAATGTCACGGACCAGTAGAGAAAATGGCTGAGGTTTACCAATACTCTCCATTAACCATGGGTTGGTGTATTGATTGTCACCGCCAAACAGAAGTTAATTCTAAAGGCAATGTTTATTACGATAAAGTATTAGCAGCGCACGAAGATATTAAGAACGGTAAGAAAGTTACTGCCGCTGCTTTAGGTGGTTTGGAATGCGTTAAATGTCACTATTAATATTATTGTAGATTTATTCGATACCATATATATAAGATGGAAAATAACACTAAAAAATATTGGAAAGGTTTAGAGGAGTTGAATCAATCTCCCGAATTCGTGAAGCTTAGCAAAAACGAGTTTGCCGAAGAACTTCCAATTGACGAATTATTATCCGAGTCGAAAGTAAATAACCCTACACCTCGTAGAGATTTCTTAAAGGCCTTAGGATTTGGAATGGGTGCGGTAGCATTGGCAGCTTGTAATGAAGCACCAGTTAAAAAAGCGATTCCTTACTTAATAAAGCCAGAAGAAATTACGCCAGGTATTGCTAACTATTATACATCAAACTATAATGGTTTAGGGGTATTGGTAAAAACTCGCGAAGGTCGCCCTATTAAAATAGAAGGTAACCCGAACGACCCAATTTCTAAAGGTGGAACAGACGCGGTAGCACAAGCATCGGTGTTAGATTTATACGATTCATCTCGTTTAAAAAACCCAATGTTAAACAATGCCGAATCTACTTGGGATGCAGTTGATAAATATGTGAAAGCAGCTTTAGCAACAGCAACAAATGTTCGCATCGTTTCTAACACAATAATGAGCCCATCAACAAAATCGGTAATTGCTGATTTTGCTACAAAATATCCTTCAACAAAACACATCACGTTTGATGCTTCATCATACTCTGGTATTATCAACGCTAACAACAATAGCTTTGGTAAGGCAGTAGTGCCATCTTATAATTTTGATAAGGCGGATGTGATTGTAAGTTTTGGTGCAGATTTCTTAGGTACTTGGATTTCTCCAGTAGAGTTTACTAAACAATACGTTTCTAACAGAAACAATAAGAGTTTAGAATCGAAAAAAATGTCGCGTCACATACAGTTCGAAACTATACTAAGTACAACTGGTACAAACGCCGATGCACGTTACGCACACAAACCATCTGAGCAAGGCTTAGCAATATTAGCATTGTACAATGCGGTAGCTGCAAAGGCAGGCGCAGCAACGGTTTCGGGCGCAGCAGTACGTTTTGAAAAAATAATAAACGAAACCGCTACAGAATTATGGAATGCTAAAGGCAAATCATTAGTAGTATGTGGTTCTAACGATGTTTCGGTACAAGTTACCGTAAACGCTATAAACTCTTTATTAGGTAACTACGGTGCAACTATCGATTTAGATAATGCATCAAACCAAAAACAAGGAAACGATGCAGAAATGATCGACCTTGTAAAAGAGATGAACGCTGGCCGTGTAGATGCAATTATATTCTACGGAGCTAACCCGGTTTATGGCTATGCAAACAATGCAGAGTTTACAGAAGCATTGAAGAAAGTAAAAACTAAAATTTCTTTCGCAGATCGTGCAGACGAAACTGCAATGTTATGTGATGTAATTGCACCAAACAACCACTACCTAGAATCGTGGAGTGATGTTTCTGCAAAACGAGGTGTGTACTCAGTTGTACAACCAACTATATCACCAGTATACAACTCTCGTCAAGCACAAGCTTCTTTATTAACTTGGGCAGATGCAAACGCAGATTACTTTACCTATGTAAGATATTACTGGGAGAAAAATATTTACCCACAAGCAGGTGGTTATGCAGGTTTCACAGCATTCTGGGAAGCAGCATTACAAAAAGGGGTGGTAGTAACCGCAATGGCTACTCCACAAGCTTACTCTTTCAACAACAACTTATCAGCAGTTGCAGAAACCATTAAAAACGCTTCTAAAAATGCAGGTAAAACAGAATTGTTCTTATACGAATCTGTACAGTTGAGAGACGGGCACCATGCAAACAACCCATGGTTATTAGAATTGCCAGATCCAGTTTCTAAAGTAACTTGGGACAACTACGCTGCCATTAACCCACAGTACGCTGCAGAGTTAGGCATCAAAGAAAATACTAAAGTAGAAGTAGTAGTAGGAAATACAAAAGTGTTATTGCCAGTGTTAATGCAACCAGGCCAAGCTAGCGGTACCATTGGTATTGCAATTGGTTACGGACGTACAGCAGCTGGTAAAGCAGGAAACAACGTGGGTGTAAATGCATACCCAATGGTATCTATCATCAACGGAACTTTCCAATACTACAACTCGAACGTTACGGTAAACGCAACATCAGAAGCATACGAATTAGCTCAAACACAAACTCACCATACTATAGAAGGACGTGATATTATCCGAGAGAAATCGTTGAAAGAATACACCTCGCACGAAGCGCATGATGAGCACGGAGCACATGGAGAAGGACATGTTAAACCAGAGTTATGGCCAGACTATAAATACAACGGTCACCACTGGGCAATGGCAGTAGACTTAAACTCGTGTACAGGTTGTGGAGCATGTGTTGTAGCATGTAGTGCAGAGAACAACGTACCAGTTGTAGGTAGAGACGAAGTAAGACGTAGAAGAGAAATGCACTGGATACGTATAGATCGTTATTACTCATACGAATCTGCAGACGGAAAAGTAATTAATAAAGAAAAAGAATACTCAAACGTAGCGAACTACGAAAATGTAACCGTTGTACACCAACCAATGATGTGCCAACATTGCGACCACGCTCCATGCGAAACCGTATGCCCAGTGTTAGCAACCATGCACTCATCAGAAGGATTAAACCAAATGGCTTACAACCGTTGCGTAGGAACTCGTTATTGCGCAAACAACTGCCCATACAAAGTACGTCGTTTCAACTGGTTTAACTATTGGAATGATGATCGTTTTGTAAACTTCTTACATGATGAGGCAGCATACTTAGCATTGAACCCAGATGTTACTACACGTTCTCGTGGGGTAATGGAAAAATGTTCATTCTGTGCACAAAGAATTCAGGCTGGTAAATTGGAAGCGAAAATTGAAAAACGCGTATTGAAAGATGGCGATGTTCAATCTGCTTGTCAGCAAGGTTGCCCTGCAAATGCAATTGTATTTGGAGATATGAACGACCCAGCATCTGAAGTTGCAAAATTAATTAAGAGTGATAGAACTTACTATGTACTAGAAGAAATCAACGTTCTACCAGGAGTTGGTTACATGACTAAAGTAAGAAACACAATTGAAGCATAATAATTAAGAATAAAACCAAATCGTATGTCATCACATCACGAATCAATAATAAGAGAACCGTTAATTACGGGAACAGACATCACCTATAATAAAATTACGGAAGATGTTTGTGCACCAGTAGAAAGAATGCCAAGCAGAGCTTGGTGGATGGGGTTCACCGTAGCCGTACTAGGATTAATCTTATGGTTAATTGCGGTAGGTTACACATTCTGGACAGGTATTGGAGCCTGGGGATTGAACAAAACTGTAGGTTGGGCATGGGACATCACCAACTTCGTTTGGTGGGTAGGTATCGGTCACGCGGGTACCTTAATCTCAGCAATCTTACTTTTGTTCCGTCAGAACTGGAGAAACTCAATTAACAGATCAGCAGAAGCGATGACGATCTTCGCCGTTATTTGTGCGGCATCGTTCATTGTAGCTCACATGGGTCGCCCATGGGTAGCATACTGGCCTTTACCATTACCGAACCAATTCGGTTCTTTATGGGTGAACTTTAACTCACCGTTGGTATGGGACGTATTCGCGATCTCAACATACTTCTCTGTATCATTAGTATTTTGGTACACAGGTTTATTACCAGACATTGCAACTATACGAGACAGAGCTCAAGGCTTACGCAGAAGAATATATTCAGTTTTATCTTTCGGATGGAACGGATCAGTAAAATCTTGGCAACGTTTTGAAACCGTATCGTTAATATTAGCGGGTGTATCTACACCACTGGTACTTTCGGTACATACAATCGTATCCTTCGACTTTGCTACCTCGGTAATACCAGGATGGCACACTACCATCTTCCCTCCATACTTTGTGGCAGGAGCGATCTTCTCGGGTTTTGCGATGGTACAAACCTTATTATTAATTGCACGTAAAGTATTAAACTTCGAAAACTACATTACGATGGCTCACATCGAGTCGATGAATAAAATCATCATCCTTACAGGATCTATCGTAGGGGTTGCATACGGAACTGAGTTTTTCATTGCTTGGTACTCGGGTGTTGAGTACGAACAATACGCATTTATTAACCGTGCTACTGGTCCATACTGGTGGGCATACTGGTCGATGATTACTTGTAACGTAATTTCACCACAACTTTTCTGGTTCAAAAAAATCAGAACAAGCATCGTTGCTTCTTGGGTTTTATCAATCTTCGTTAACATCGGTATGTGGTTCGAGCGTTTCGTAATTATCGTTACTTCATTACACAGAGATTACTTACCATCAAGTTGGGCAATGTTCTATCCTACATGGGTAGACGTGGCAATCTTCATAGGTTCATTAGGTTTATTCTTTACTTTATTCTTATTGTTCTTACGAGTATTACCAGCAATTGCAATGGCAGAGGTGAAATTATTGTTGAAAGGATCTTCTGAGCAATCTAAACGTAAGATGATAAAAGAAGGACATGCACATGTACCTGCAGGTTTTGAAAATAGTATAGTTATTGCAACAACAGCAACCATCAAGAACGAAAAGAAAGATGAGTAACATTAAATATATTTTAGGACATTTTGACGATCCGGAAGTTTTAATGAACGGGATCGATAAATTGCAAGCGAGCAACATCAAAATACACGATGTGTTCACCCCATTCCCGATCCACGGAATCGAAAATAAATTAGGCATCAAACGTTCACGTTTACCAATTGCTGCATTCTTGTTTGGTATTACAGGTACCATTACAGCTTTCACCATGGTGTATTACATGTTGGTGGTAGATTGGCCAATGAATATTGGTGGTAAACCAGCATTTGCATTCCCAGATTTTATTCCGGTAATGTTTGAGTTAACCGTATTGTTTTGTGCATACGGCATGGTGTTTACCTTCTTTTATGCAAACCACTTATTCCCAGGAAGAGCTCCAAGAGTAATGGATTTACGCGCAACAGACGATAGATTCGTGGTAGCTATTGATGCTAAAACAAATGATATTAATTCGGTAGATGCTTTGTTAAAAGAAGCAGGTGCTGTTGAAATAAAACATAACGAAAGAAAATACATTAGCTATGATGAAGAATAATATCAAGATCCTTTCATTCGCTCTAGTGGCTGCTTTAGTAGTTGGCTCACTATCGTCATGCTACCATAGCAAAGAGAATCCAGGATACGAGTATGCTCCAAATATGTATCATCCAATTGCATACAACCCTGATCAAAAAAATGAGCAATTTAAAAACGGTCAAACGGCACAAACACCTGTTTCAGGAACTGTACCAGTTGGCTTCACTAAATTTGCGTATGATAATAATATTGATGGTTACACAAAAGCAAGTGCAGAGTTAGTAAATCCTTTTGCTAACGATACAACCTTACTTGCCGAAGGCCAAAAGTTATATACAAACTTTTGCTCACACTGCCACGGTGCACAAGGTAAAGGCGATGGAGCAATAGTTGCATCAGGTAAATTCCCGCCGCCGCCATCATACTCTACCGGAACCTCTTCTAGAGGCGGAGCGATGAAAGATTTAACAGACGGTAAAATTTACCACACTATTACCTACGGAGTAAATTTAATGGGCCCACACGCTTCACAAATTACTTCAGAAGAACGTTGGAAAATTGTTCTTTATGTTCACCAATTACAGAATGTACAATAATCAAGAAAGCAGATCATAATGGCAAACTTCGATTTAAATCAGAAATATGAAATATCAGCCGGCGCTAAACGCTGGGCAATGATTCTATTGGCAATAGGAATATTGTCTGTAGGATATGGATTTTTCTCCGGACATGCAGAGCGCACATTTGCGAACTTGTTACTAAACAGTTACTACATCACAGGTTTGTGTATGGCAGGATTGTTCTTCGTAGCAATTCAATACGTAGCGAATGCAGGTTGGTCTACTTCCTTAATCCGCATCCCATCTGCTTTCTCAGCAGTATTACCTTGGGCTGGCGCAATTTTAGTAATTGTAATAGTTGCAGGTTTATTTACGCATAACTTATATCACCATTGGGCAGATCCAGATTTAGTAAATCCAGACTCACCTAAATATGATAAATTAATTGCAGGTAAAAGTGCATTGTTAAACATCCCTACCTTTGTAGGTAGCATCATCGGCTTTTTAGTAATATGGACAATCTTCCAAAGAATGTTACGTAGTTACTCAATTAAAGAAGATCAACTTTCTGGAATAAAAATGCACGATAAGAGCATTAAGTTCTCAGCAATTTTCTTAGTAATATTCGGATTTAGTTCTGCAGTATTTGCGTTTGAAGTAATAATGAGTTTAGAAGCACATTGGTTCTCTACCATGTTTGCTTGGTATAACTTTGCAGCACTTTGGGTAAGCGGATTATCTGCAATTACCTTAACCTTAATTTTACTTCGCGAAAAAGGATACTTCCAGTGGGTAAACGATTCGCACTTACACGATTTAGGTAAATTTATATTTGCATTCTCTATTTTCTGGACATACGTTTGGTTCTCTCAGTTCTTGTTAATTTACTACGCGAACTTACCAGAAGAAACAGTGTACTTCAGAAAGAGATGGGATAATGGGTACTTGTTTTTCTTTTGGTTAAACATCATCATCAATTTCGTAGCACCGGTGTTAATATTAATGACACGTGATGCAAAACGTAATTTCAAAACAATGAAAATTGTTACCATCGTAATTCTTGCTGGCCATTGGTTAGATTATTATATGATGATTATGCCAGGTACAGTGGGTGAACACTTCGGTTTCGGAATTATTGAGTTCGGTACTACTGCAGGATTTATAGGTTTATTTATGTGGATAATGTTATCTGCACTTAGCAAGGCAGCATTAGTTCCTAAGAACCACCCTTACTTAGAAGAAAGTTTACATCACGAGATATAAGAAAATTATTTTATGAAATACTCTATAATATCAAAAATGAAATTGAACCTTAAAGCACTTTTAGCATTAGCAGTAGTTACGCTTAGTACAAGCACTGCCTTTGCTCAAGATTCTGAAGGTCCGAAAGAACTTAGCATTGATTTTTGGTTTTATTCATTGTTGTTAGTGGCTGCAGTACTTGTATTCAGTGTTATCAACAAAACAATAAAAGCATTAGAATTAACGCAAACATTAAATGGTAAAGAAGTTAAAACCAAATGGAATAAAATAAACGGTTTCGTTTTCTTATTATTCGGTATCGGTTTCTTCGCTGCCATTGGATGGGAATTTAATGTACACGGCCGCCAGCTCCTACCAGAGTCGGCATCAGAGCACGGTATATTAACAGATAACTTGTTCAACATTACTTTAATTGTTACAGGTATCGTATTTGTATTAACACATATTTTATTGTTCTACTTCTCTTACAAATACAAGAGCACTGGAGAGAGTAAAGCATTTTTCTACCCACATAATGATAAGTTAGAATTATACTGGACATTAATTCCTGCAATAGTTTTAGCGGTATTAGTAATTGGTGGATGGAAAACATGGACTAACATTACAAAACCGGCACCGGTAGAAGCATTAACTTTAGACGTAACAGCTAAACAATTCGGATGGATTGTTCGTTACCCTGGTGAAGATAAGAAGTTAGGAACAAAAGCATTTAAATTAGTAAACGATGTAAACGAAACAGGTGTAAACTTTAACGATGCATCTGCAAAAGACGATTATTTTACTCGCGAAATTTACTTGCCAGTAAACAAACCAGTTTCATTTATTTTCGGAGCAAGAGATGTTATTCACTCTGCTTACATGCCACACTTCCGCGCACAAATGAACTGCGTACCGGGCATGCCAACATACTTCTGGTTTACTCCTCGCTTAACTACTGCGCAAATGCGTGAGAAAATTAGCGATCCTAAATTCGATTACATTTTATTATGTGCTAAAATTTGTGGATCTGCTCACTACAACATGCAAATGAAAATTGTAGTAGTAGAAGAAAAAGAATACAAAGAATGGTTAGCAACACAAAAACCATATTACACGGAAGAAACTGCTAAGCAAATTACAGAAGCAGAGGTGGCGAGAATGAACGCCGAAGAAGCAAAAAAATTAGCATTGAATTAATTAGAAAAAAAAGTTTAGAAATATATGTCAACTCAAGCTTTAGACCACACTGACGTGCATGCACATGCAGATCACCACGAACATCACCCTGAGACGTTCTGGTCGAAGTACGTTTTCAGTATGGACCACAAGATGATTGCTAAGCAATTCCTGATTACAGGTATTATCATGGCAATTATTGGAATGGTACTATCTGTATTGTTTCGTATTCAATTAGGATGGCCAGACGAATCGTTTCCATTCTTAGAAAGAATTTTAGGTAAATGGGCGAAAGACGGTCGTATAGATCCTTCGTTCTATATGTCGATGGTTACTATACACGGTACCATCATGGTATTCTTTGTATTAACAGCCGGCTTAAGCGGTACTTTTAGTAACCTCTTAATTCCATTACAAGTAGGTGCAAGAGACATGGCTTCGCCATTCTTAAACATGTTATCATACTGGTTCTTCTTTATGGCAAGTGTGGTAATGACAGCTTCATTAATGGTTGAAACTGGTCCTGCAGCAGGTGGGTGGACAATTTACCCTCCACTATCGGCAATACCGAAAGCAATGCCAGGCTCTGGCCTTGGTATGACCCTTTGGTTAATATCCATGAGTTTATTCGTAGCCTCTTCTTTAATGGGTGGTATTAACTACATCAGTACAGTATTAAACATGCGTACCAAAGGTATGTCGATGACAAAAATGCCATTAACAATATGGGCGTTTTTCTTAACGGCAGTATTGGGTGTATTATCATTCCCGGTATTATTGGCAGGAGTATTATTATTAATTTTTGATAGAAGTTTCGGTACTAGTTTCTACTTATCTGATATTTATATTGGAGGAGAAGCATTACCAAACCACGGAGGTTCGCCAGTATTGTTCCAGCATTTATTCTGGTTCTTAGGTCACCCAGAGGTTTACATCATCATCATGCCAGCATTGGGTATCACTTCAGAGATCATCGCAACAAACGCACGTAAACCTATTTTCGGATACCGTGCCATGATCATCTCTTTAATTGGTATCGCATTCTTATCGTTCATCGTATGGGGTCACCATATGTTTGTAACCGGTATGAATCCGTTCCTAGGTTCGGTGTTCATGTTTACCACGCTTATCATCGCGGTACCATCAGCAGTAAAAACCTTTAACTACTTAGCAACACTTTGGAAAGGTAATATACAGTTTACTCCAGCCATGATGTTCTCAATTGGTCTAGTATCATTGTTTATCTCAGGAGGTTTAACAGGTATTTTCTTAGGTAATGCATCTTTAGATATTAACTTACACGATACGTATTTCGTAGTTGCCCATTTCCATATTGTAATGGGTAGTTCGGCAATGTTCGGTATGTTCGCCGGTATTTACCATTGGTATCCGAAAATGTTCGGCCGCATGATGGATCAGCGTTTAGGATACTTCCACTTCTGGTTAACTTTCATCGCAGTATATTGCGTATTCTTCCCAATGCACTTCATCGGTTTAGATGGTGTACCACGTAGATACTATGCATTTACAAGCTTTGAGTTTATGAACGAGTGGTTAGCAGTAAATAAATTCATCAGTATCTCAGCAATCTTAGGTTCTATTGCACAGTTCATCTTCTTATACAACTTCTTCAGAAGTATATTTAAAGGAGAAAAAGCTACGCAAAACCCTTGGAAATCGAATACTTTAGAGTGGACAGCACCAGTAGAACATATGCACGGAAACTGGCCAGGAGAAATTCCTTCTGTGTACAGATGGCCATATGATTACAGTAAGCCAGGAGCCGAAGAGGATTTCATCCCTCAAACAACTCCGTTCTCACAAACGATTTCATCTAACTTACCAATGGATTTTGGTATTCATGATGAGTCGGATGCGAAAAAAGCAGCTGAAGAAAAAGTAAATTAATTTTAGATCGATGAATTTTAGTTCATATCGATCGGATTATAATAAAAATGAAAAACGATTCATAAGAATCAGTTTTATAACAATTTGTTCTTTGTTTCTTTTAATTCTTGCCGGCGGTATTGTTCGAAGTACTGGTTCGGGGATGGGTTGCCCAGATTGGCCAAAATGTTTTGATCAATGGGTACCACCAACTGAGGTTTCTCAGCTCCCAGAAAATTATCGCGAACAATACCTCGAGAAGAGACTACATAAAAATGAACGCTTCGCAAACTTGTTAGAAAAATTAGGCGATACGGAAACCGCTACTGCACTTAGAAACGACGATAGCATAAAAGCTACCGAAGAGTTTAACGTGGCGAATACGTATACAGAATACATAAACAGATTAATAGGAGCCATTACCGGTTTCTTTATGTTGTTGATGTTGATTTACTCAATACCTTTGATGAAACAACACCTCCGCGTATTTTTACTCTGCATCGTAATTCTGGTACTCACCTTATTTCAAGCATGGTTCGGAAGCATCGTGGTTACTACAAATTTATTAGCATGGACCATTACCGTACACATGGTGTTGGCAATCGTAATTTTAGGATTGGTAATATTTACCTACAGTATTGTAAAATACAAATACCTAGAATCTGTAAAAGTATCCATCCCTAATTTAAGAGTAGCCTCCTTAGTAACTTGGATAAGCATTGTGCTTACCATGTTGCAAATAGTTTGGGGAACCGAGTTAAGAGAAAGCATAGATTTTTATGCCGACTTTTGGAAAGGAACCAACAGAGGAGCTTGGGTAGAACTTACCGGTTTTATTTACAAGCTACACAGAAGTTTTTCTATACTCTTAGTGTTATTAACTATTTACTCTACATGGTACATACGCATACACTTTGGAGCCATTAAAAGATTACGTAGATTTTCATCGGCAGCTGTTTTAATTTTAATAATACAAATAGCTACAGGAATTATATTAGCAAATTTTGCTTTGCCACAGGCATTACAACCTGTACACTTATTGCTTTCTACTTTATTAGTTGGAGCATTAGTAATGCAAATCATTATGATCAATATTTACAAAAGAAACATAGCACTCGATTTAATTAGTTAATTGTGATTGCAGAAAACATACATACCAAATCAACACTAACACTGAAAATTCAGGATTATGTGCAATTGTTAAAATTGCGCCTAACCATGTTGGTGGTATTTTCTGCGGCCATTACTTTTGCCTACGCAGCAAAAGGAAATTTAATTTGGAGTGATTTATGGTTGATGATTTTGGGAGGTTTTTTAACTACCGCTTCTGCAAATGCATTCAACCAAGTAATAGAAAAAGAAACCGATAAATTAATGAAACGTACGCAAAACAGGCCAATGCCTACCATGCGTATGAGCGGAACAGAAGGTACTATTGCGGCTATTATTATGGGGCTTGCAGGCATTTCTATTTTAACATTTTCATTTAACATTATAACAGGTGTATTAGCATTGTTTTCTATAATATGTTATGCATTTATTTATACACCGCTAAAAACTCGTAGCTCTATTGCAGTATTTGTTGGAGCCATAGCCGGAGCAATGCCACCATTATTAGGGTATGTTGCTTATTCAAATTCATTTGGATTTGAACCGGGTATTATGTTCGCTATCCAATTTATTTGGCAGTTCCCACATTTCTGGGCAGTAGCTTGGGTCTTAGATGAAGATTATAAAAGAGCAGGCATGTACTTAATGCCATCATCAGAAGGACGTTCGAAAAGCAGCGCTTTTCAAATAATGTTATATACACTAATCTTAATTCCGGTGAGCTTGTTGCCATTAAAATTTGGCATGGCCGGAAATACTTTAGCCATCGTATCATTAATAGCTGGTTTCGTTTTCTTTATGCAATCGGTAAAACTATACCGACAATGCAGCGTAAAAGCTGCCAAAGAATTAATGTTTGGTTCGTTCTTATACTTACCAATCGTTCAAATAACTTTATTAATAGATAAATTATAAGTAAGATGATCAATACAATGAATATAGAACAAGATAAATTTAACCCGCGCCCTGTAAAGTTCGTGCTATGGTTATTTGTACTGAGCTCTATAATGCTGTTCGCCGGGTTAACCAGTGCATACATTGTTCGTCAGGCAGAAGGCAATTGGAAAATTTTCGATTTACCTTCTATCTTTTACATCAGTACTGTTTTAATATTATTAAGTAGCGCATCTATGCACTACTCTTTTATTCAAGCTAAAAAATTCAACATCACCAATCAAAAGATAGGTTTATGGATTACATTTTTATTAGGAGGCGCATTTTTAGTGAGTCAGTATTACGGCTGGCAAGAAATGGTGTCTAATAAAGTGTTTTTTGTGGGCAACCCAGCCGAATCTTTTGTGTATGTAATATCAGGTCTACACGGTGCACATATAGTAGCAGGTTTATGCATTATGCTAGCTGCAATTATTGGCGCCTATCGTAAAATTAACCAAGTAAAGAACATATTCCGTATGGAATTAACTTCTATTTTTTGGCATTTTATTGATATTTTGTGGATATATTTGTTTGTGTTTTTATTAATTAATAGATAGTCTATATACAACATGACGACGAACACTTCTCAATTAGACGAGATCAAATCGACCCCTTGGAATGGTGGTAGATCACCTTTCAATGTAGAGTATGGAAAAATGATGATGTGGTTCTTCCTCTTATCGGATGCATTCACATTTTCTGCCTTGCTTATTGCTTACGGAGCATTACGCTTCAGTAGCACTTCTTGGCCAGATCCAGACGTAGTATTTCAATCGGCTCCAGGTATTGCACACGGTGCACCCTTGGTGTTCGTAGGTATCATGACCTTCATTTTGATCATGAGCTCTGTAACCATGGTATTAGCTGTAGAAGCTGGCCATCGTAAAGCAAAAGCCGAAGTAGCAAAATGGATGGTATGGACTGTAATTGGTGGTTTATTGTTCTTAGGTTGCCAAGCTTGGGAATGGACACACTTACACCACGAAGGTGCTTGGTGGGGTAAAAATCCATTCTTAAACGCAGATGGTACAGTAGCCTCAACAAACTTTACTAACTTGTTCTTTACCATTACTGGTTTCCACGGTTTCCACGTGTTCTCTGGAGTAGTAATAAACATCATCATATTAATTAACGTATTAGGTGGTACTTACGAGCGCCGCGGACATTATGATATGATTGAGAAAGTTGGTTTATACTGGCACTTTGTAGATTTAGTTTGGGTATTCGTATTTACCTTCTTCTACCTAGTGTAATTAATCATTCAACATTTATAATTCATAATTCAAATTATATGTCAGACAACCATAGCGCAGCAGCACATCACGAAGAGCACGCAAGCATGACAAAGAAAAAAATCTGGTCGGTATTCTGGATTTTATTAGGTATTACTGCAATCGAATTTATTATTGCACTGGTATTTATTCCTAAAGGAATAATGAGCCAAGGCTTTGGTAATGTTATTTATATTGCTTTAACATTATTGAAAGCATTTTATATAGTTGCATATTTCATGCACTTGAAATTTGAAAAAGTAGGATTGATTTATTCAATCTTAGTACCAACACTATTTATCATCTTTTTTGTTATATGGATGTTGTACGAAGGAAACTATTGGATGAACATTCGTCTATAAAAAAAATATTATGAACGCAAGAGGACTAAAAACTTTTACCATCCTCTTCTTCATTCTGATTGTTCCGGCTGTTGGGTATTTACTACTCAGATCCGGAACAAATCATTTTAAGCCACTCCCAATTTATGGAGAACGCTATGAAGAAGCAGGAGACACCGTGTACCACAGCATCGGCCAATTCTCATTTACCAACCAATACGGCGAAACCGTTAGCTCAGAATCTTTAAAAGGAAACATCAAAATTGTAGATTTCTTTTTCGTGGATTGCGAAACAATTTGCCCTAAAATGAGTTCCCAATTAAAGCGAGTTCAAGAGAAAATACAAACCGTTAAAAACGTAGTAATTCTTTCGCATACCGTAAACCCCGAAGCAGATTCGGTGCCTGTTTTATTTAGATATGCAGAAGAATACGGTGCCATTAAAAACAAATGGCATTTGTTAACCGGAGATAAAAAAGAACTGTATAAAATCGCAAGAGAAGGATACCTTGTAAATGCTTTGCAAGGCGATGGTGGCCCAGATGATTTTATACATACAGAACTTTTTGTATTAGTAGATCAACAAAACAGAATTCGTGGTTTTTATGATGGTACCTCTGCAGGTGCAGTAGATACACTAATCGACGAGTTAAAAGTTTTATTGAAAGAAGAAATCGCAGGAGAGAAGAAAAAACGCAAGTAGCGAGTAGAGGGTATCGAGTATCGAGATAAGGCAACCTATCTCGTTACCCGCTACCCACTACCCGCTACTCAATACTATAACATGACCGACAAATTTATCTTTAGATTCGTAACAGGAATATCCATTTTTGTTTTTTTAGTGGTAGTAATTTTAAATCGTAAAATTATTCCAGTTACAATTGAAACACCGAGTTTCGTTTATTTTTTACCAAAATTAAATGCCATCATAAATGGCTTGTGTAGCATTTTGTTATTGCTCTCTTTAAATCAAATTCGTAAGAAAAACATTTCGGCGCATAAAAAATTAAACATCGCCACGTTTATATTATCGTCGGTGTTTTTGGTGTCGTACATTCTGTTCCATTATTTTGTAAAAGAAACCACTTACGGCGGAACAGGTGTAATGAGGTATGTGTATTATACTATTTTAATAACGCATATTATTTTAGCAGCAGGCGTGTTGCCATTAATATTATTGAGTTTCTATAGAGGTTTGCAAATGCAAGTAGAGAAGCATAAAAAGTTGGTGAGGTTTGCATTCCCTATTTGGTTATATGTAACAGTTACAGGTGTTATTGTGTATTTAATGATATCACCCTATTATACGTTTTAATCTAAATTTTAATAAAGATGAAAACATTGAAAAAAATAATTTTTGTAATAAGCATTATTGTATTTACTAGCATTAGTTTTGATGCTGCAGCACAATGCCCAATGTGCAAAGCCGCAGTAGAGTCGTCTATTAAAGGCGGACAAAGCAATGCAGGCAAAGGCTTAAACGATGGTATTTTATATTTACTAGCCGCACCTTATTTATTAGTGGCAGTACTCGGAGTATTGTGGTATAAAAAATACCGCGTAAAAGCAAAAGTCGACGTTAAAGACGAAAAAATTATCCTAAACTAATTAAAGTATCAAGAATTAAGTATTAAGCACCTCCATTGCATAATTCGTAATTCATAATTCATAATTCATAATTTGTAATTCACAATTCAATGAGCAAGTTTTCTTCCCTTATCGCATGCAAATGTCCACGTTGCCAAGAAGGCGAAGTGTACAAGCATGGTGCACTTAGTAAAGATTTTAAAGCAATGTATACCTATTGCCCAAAATGCCATTTAAGGTATGAATTAGAGATTGGCTTTTTCTGGGGAGCAATGTACATAGGATATGCATTAAGTGTAGCCATTAGTGTAATACTAGGCATCTCTACTTATATATTGGCAAACAACCCAGATACATGGGTGTACATAACAGTAATTGTTGCAGGCGTATTAGCTACCTCGCGATTCAATTTCCGTTATGGAAGAATGATTTTGCTTTACATGTTTGCACCGAAGTTTAGTAATGAGTAGCGAGTAGCTGGTAGCGAGTATCCGCACTTGGCAACTCAATAACATTATAATTCAAAACAGTACGCAGTATTTGTACAAAGTACAAAGTACAGCGTACAACTTACATTGTACAATTATGATACACAAATCCACCCTTAGCTTCCTTATCAACCTAAAGAAAAACAACAACCGCGAGTGGTTTGCAGAGCATAAGCCAGAGTACGATGTTGCGAAAGAAAATGTAGTTTCTTTAGTGGAAGAAGTTTTAAAACATTTAAGCAAGTTTGATGCTGGGTATAAAGAAGTGAATGCTACAAAATCGGTAATGAGAATTTACAGAGATGTACGATTCTCAAAAAACAAAGATCCATATAAATTAAATTTTGGCATTCCTATTTCTACCAAAGTAAAAGGAGTAGAGGGACCGGGATTTTATTTACACATACAACCCAATGCAAGTTTTATAGGCGGAGGCTTTTGGATGCCACCAGCCGAAACATTAAAAATGATTCGCCAAGAAATTGATTACAACGGAGCAGAGCTGAAAAAAATATTGAACTCTAAAACATTCAAAAAATATTACGACGGATTAAGTGAAGAAGATAAATTAAAAACCGCACCCAAAGATTACCCAAAAGATCACCCCGATATTGAATTGCTAAAACTGAAAAGCTTCACAGCATTTCATTCTCTCAGCGATACAGAATTACAAGAAAAAACCATCGCCAAAAAAATCGCCGATGCCATTGTAGCCATGCAACCATTAATTACATTTTTGGAATCGGCCACAGGTAGGTAGGGTTTGTTTCATGCAAAGGATTTCACGCAAAGTTGCAAAGGAGCAGAGGAGCAAAGTGTTTTTTTAATCCGTTTACCACTTCACGAATAAATTATTAATTTCATGAATAAAGCTGCATTTATGCAGTTTTATTTTCAATTACGTGATGCAATATTTGCATTATGAATGAAAACGAATTATCAAATTTAATTATTGGTGCTGCCATTAGTGTTCACCGAGAAATAGGTCCAGGATTATTTGAATCTGTATACGAAGAATGTTTATGTATAGAACTTTCTAGGTTAAATCTCAAATTTGAACGACAGAAAAAAATTGACCTAATTTATAATGGGGAAAATATGGGCCTTGCATTTAAGGCTGATGTAATTGTGGAGGATTGTGTTTTAATTGAATTGAAATCGGTGGAAAAATTACATGAAATTCATTTTACACAAACCTATTCTTATATTAAATTATTAAATCTTAAATTAGGCTTACTAATTAATTTCAATGAATCATTACTTAAAAACGGAATTAAACGAGTAGTAAATAAAATCTAAAAAAAACTTTGCTCCTCTGCTCCTTTGCCCCTTTGCGTGAAACACCCCCCCCCCAACCATGAACCTAACCTACCTCGGCCACTCCTGCTTCCTACTCGAAACCTCCAACTCGAAAATACTCTTCGATCCATTTATTTCAGAGAACGAACTGGCACAGCACATCGACATTAATAAAATTGAAGCCAACTACATTTTACAATCGCATGGGCATTCAGATCACATTGCAGATTTAATACCAATTGCCCATAGAACGAAAGCGGCAGTAATTGGTTCTTGGGAACTTACCGAGTGGGCCAAAAAGCAAGGCATTGAAAAAGTACACCCAATGAACATTGGTGGTTCTTGGAATTTTAAGTTTGGCAGAGTGAAAATGGTGTTCGCTGCGCATTCCAACTCATTACCCGATGGGAGCTACGGTGGTGTAGCCGCTGGGTTTCTGTTAGAAGTGGATGGTAAACGTATTTATTACGCTGGAGATACCGCCCTAACCCAAGACATGAAACTCATTGGCGAGTACTGGCGCCCCGATGTAGCCATTTTGCCCATAGGCGATAATTTTACGATGGATGTTGACGATGCCATTCTCGCTTCAGACTTTATTCAATGCAAAGAAATCGTAGGAATGCATTTTGATACCTTCGGTTACATCAAAATTAACCACGAAGAAGCCATCCGCAAATTTAAATTACGAAACAAAACCCTGCATTTAATTGATATAGGCAGTTCCTTTACTATTTAAGCGCGGTTTTGTCGCAATTGCACTGCTCTTCCCTCCACGAGCACACGAGCACATTAGCAAACTAGCACATTATTTACTACCTTTGCGGCATCATGCAAAAAGTAAGAAATATAGCAATTATTGCCCATGTCGATCATGGAAAAACAACGTTAGTTGACAAAATTTTACACCAAACCAACCTTTTTA
Source organism: Sphingobacterium thalpophilum (assembly GCA_943371425.1). GTDB lineage: Bacteria > Bacteroidota > Bacteroidia > Sphingobacteriales > Sphingobacteriaceae > CAJBVG01. The sequence continues at coordinate 139,734 of CALRUR010000007.1, read as the reverse complement.
GAGATAACGAGGAAACTGGAGACCTAATTTTAGATAACAATGATTTAGAACGTGAACGTGGTATTACCATCGTTTCTAAGAACGTTTCAGTAAAATATAAAGACTATAAAATCAATATTATTGATACTCCTGGTCACGCCGACTTTGGCGGTGAAGTAGAGCGAGTATTGAAAATGGCCGATGGCGTTTTGTTATTAGTAGATGCTTTTGAAGGTGCAATGCCTCAAACTCGTTTCGTAACGCAAAAAGCACTTTCATTAGGCTTAAAACCAATTGTAGTAATAAATAAGGTTGATAAAGAAAATTGTCGCCCGGAGGAAGTTCAGGAATCTATTTTCGAATTATTCTTCAACTTAGAAGCTACAGAAGATCAATTAGACTTCCCAACTATTTACGGTTCATCTAAACAAGGATGGATGAGTACAGATTATACTCAAATAACAGAAGACATTACTCCTTTGTTAGATGCAGTATTAGAATACATCCCAGAGCCAGTAGAAAACCCTGGTACTTTACAAATGCAAATTACCTCTTTAGATTATTCATCTTTTGTGGGTCGTATTGCCATTGGTAGAGTAGCACGTGGTACCATCAAAGAAAACATGCCAGTTTCTTTAATGAAGAAAGATGGTAAAGTAGTAAAATCAAGAATTAAAGAATTATATACGTTTGAAGGTCTAGGTAAAATTAGAGTGGAAGAAGTACATAACGGCGATATTTGTGCGGTAGTAGGTATTGAAGGCTTTGAAATTGGCGATACCATCGCAGATTTCGAAAATCCAGAGCAATTAGCAGTTATTAAAATAGATGAACCAACCATGAACATGTTGTTCACTATTAATAACTCACCATTCTTTGGTAAAGAAGGTAAATTCGTTACTTCACGCCATTTGCGCGATCGTTTAATGAAAGAGATGGAAAAGAACTTGGCACTTCGTGTAGAAGAAGCGGGTTCTCCAGATGCATACTTAGTATACGGTCGTGGTATTCTCCATTTATCAGTATTAATAGAAACCATGCGTAGAGAGGGCTACGAAATGCAAGTAGGGCAGCCGCAAGTTATCATCAAAGTTATTGATGGTGTAAAATGCGAACCGGTGGAAACCCTAATTGTAGATGTACCTGCAGAAGTTTCGGGTAAAGTAATTGAACTCGTAACTCAACGTAAAGGCGATTTATTAGTAATGGAACCAAAAGGCGATTTACAACATTTAGAGTTCGAAATTCCAGCTCGTGGTATTATCGGTTTGCGTAACAACGTATTAACTGCTACAGCAGGTGAGGCTATTATGGCCCACAGATTTAAAGCATACGAGCCTTGGAAAGGTGATATTCCACAACGTATGAGTGGGGTATTAATTTCGATGGATAAAGGTAGTGCAACAGCATATCGTATAGATAAATTACAGGATAGAGGTAGATTTTTTGTGAACCCAGGTGAAGAAGTTTACCAAGGCATGATTATCGGTGAAAACAGTAGAGAAACCGACATGACCGTAAACATTACTGAAGGTAAACAATTAACCAACTTCCGTACTACAAGTAAAGACGATGCAACTCGTATTGCTCCAGCTATTAAATTCTCTTTAGAAGAAGCAATGGAATATATACAAGCAGACGAATACGTAGAGGTAACTCCACAATCGATGCGCTTACGTAAAATTTACTTAACAGAAATCGAAAGAAATCAAAAGAAAAAACAAGTAGGACAGTAGGGCTAGACGCTAGTCTTTAGTCATTAGTCTTTAGAAGGGCTACGGCAGATCAATAAGATCCACCGTAGCCTTTTTCATTTCTCACAATTCACCCCTCAATTCCAATCGCTTCAATCGGAGCACTAAATTCGTAATTCGTAATTCGTAATTCGTAATTCACAATTTAAATTTTTCCTATTATCTTTATAATGTGGAAAGATCAAAAACCAAAAATTCAAATAATAAGAAAGTTCATAATATTTATGAGCAACGTTTTTACTTACTCATGAAATTAATTCGTATTGATAGAATGCTAAAATCAGCAAAAATTATTGATCCAAAAAGTTAAAGAAATTTATAAACTAATTTCAAAATAAACTAACAAAGTAGACTGTCTAACGACTAACTACTAATGACTAACGACTAACTACTAATGACCAATCTCTACTCCATCTACTTACAGCATCCAACCATTTCTACCGACACTAGAAACATTGCAAAGGACTCCATTTTCTTTGCTTTAAAAGGAGCGAACTTTAATGGTAATACTTTTGCAGAGCAAGCTTTAAAATTAGGTGCAGCGTATGTGGTGGTTGATGAAAAAGAATATCAATTAAACGATAAATGTATTTTAGTTAAAGATGTATTAACTGCTTTGCAAGACTTAGCAAAAGAACACCGTTCGAATTTAACCATTCCAATTATTGGCATTACGGGTTCTAATGGCAAAACTACTTCTAAAGAATTGCTGAACGCTGTATTAACTAAGAAATACAAGACTCTTGCTACAAAAGGAAATTTGAATAACCATATCGGAGTGCCATTAACTTTATTGAGTATTACAGCTTATATTGAAATTGCAATTATAGAAATGGGTGCCAACCATCAAAGAGAAATTGCATTTTTATCAGACATTGCAAATCCTACATACGGCTTAATTTGTAACGTAGGCAAAGCACATTTAGAAGGTATGGGAGGTTTCGAAGGAGTTAAAAAAACGAAGAAAGAATTATACGACCATATTAGAATAAATAATGGTACTGCATTTATAAATGCCGATGATATTAATTTGATGGAGATGAGTGAAGGCATAGAGAAAAAAGAATTCTTTGGTTCGCATGCCAATGCAAGAGTATGCGGAAGAATTGTAAGCTCCGATCCATTTTTATCTGTAGAAATAAAATTAAAAAACGAAAAAGAATTTACACCGATACAAACAAAATTGGTGGGCGATTATAATTTAAATAATATTTTAGCCTCTATATGCATTGGTAATTATTTTGAGGTGAGCTTGCCCGAAATGATTGCAGGCATTGAAGGTTACGAACCTAGCAATAATAGATCGCAAGCAATTACGATGGGCAGCAACCATGTAATTATGGATGCTTACAATGCAAACCCAAGTAGCATGGCCGCTGCAGTACAAAATTTTTCTAAAATACATGCTGATAAAAAGATGTTAATTTTAGGTGATATGTTTGAGATGGGAGAGGAAAGTATGAGGGAGCATTTGGCCATGATAGAATTAATTCATCACCTAACATTTGAACACGTAATTTTTGTTGGAAAAGATTTTTACGCATGCAAAAAATACGAGTTCCACTATTTTGAAACTACCGATGAAGCTAAAAAATATTTGCAAGAATTGAAACCACATAATTCACACATCCTTGTAAAAGGCTCACGTGGCATGAAACTGGAAAGCCTCTCTGACTTTTTAGGTAACTAGGACCCTTAGTAAAAGCATCTAAATTCGCACAACTCTGATTAATTGTACGCTGTATGTTGTACAATGTACAGCGTACAACATACAGCGTACAACTATTTTCCATTTTTTCATAATCTATTCCAACCATGAATAGGATATGATTACTTTGCTATTTACTTTTAGAGCGTGTAGGATAATTATCGAATGGGATTATAGTTTTTCATCAACAATTTAATATTAGCTAAGTAAAATAATTTCTTCTAGATAATGTATCCACATGTTTAAAATTAAATAACATATGGTTGAACATTAAAAAACGAAGAGTATGGGAAGAGTGAAAAAAACCATCGTGACAAGTTTGTTCATTTTGGTAAGTGTGTTAATTATTAATGATGCAAAAGCGGAAGATACAACGCTGGTAGCAAGGTTCGATTTAATGGCAGAAAATTTAGATCGAACAGAAATGCAAACGAGCATTTTGTACAACAGGGTGTTTCCATTTGCAAAACTAAACAAACAATTATTTAAACAGGAGGAGAGAGATTCTATTAGGAAAGATTACCATTATTGGAAACAAATTTATTTAGAAATGTATAATGCCGATTACGACAAGGAGCGAAAACTTAACTTTGATACGTATACTTCAAAAGTTAAACAGTATGTAATCCGAAACCGTAAGTTACCCATCGGCATTATACATTTCAATTATGAGTACATCGATACGAACGCTTATATAGATGGACGAATTCAGGAAGTAGACAAGAAATTAATTAGAACAAAATCAAATCCACAGTCGCCTTATTTACTAGACCAAGTAACAGCATTGTCGGTACAAAACAATCATATTTTTTCGGGAGCACAAACCTTAGTGTTTGATAAATCTTTTGTATTTACAAACAGTAAAGAGCAAATAGATTATATAAAAATTGATTTTCCAAACGATGATAAACCTGAGTTTATGTTAAGTTATGGCGATAGTTTGTTGTATCATTTTAGTGTGATAGGCGAACAAGCATTCAACTATACCATCGTGTTTTCAAATTCCGAAACATACACGGCAGATGCTAGTTTTACTGTGCTAAGTTCGGGTACTCCACCTTGCGATTTTAAGCAAGGCATTACCACCGAAACGTTTAGTGATTTCTCTTCATTTGTTGCAGGCTGTACATATGAGTTCGGATTGTATTATAGCAAATGCACCAACACCGTATCAGAAAAATTAACAAAGCCAGTGTTAGTATTAGATGGTTTTGATCCTGGTGAAGTTAGAAAGGTAGGCAACATATACGATTTAATGAATACACAGCCCGTGCAATTAGCAGACACCTTAAGAGCACAGGGGCATGATTTAATAATATGTAATTTCCCAGATGGTGCAGATTATATTGAACGAAATGCTTTAGGTGTTATTCAATTATTAGAATATATAAATGCAAGAACTACAGATAAGATAATGCTTGTTGGTCCGAGCATGGGTGGCCTTATTGCAAAGTATGCCTTAGCGAAAATGGAGAAAGAAAACATCCCTCATAATGTTGGCACCTACCTATCTTTTGATGCACCACACCAAGGAGCCAACGTGCCAATAGGTGCTCAATATTTCTTGCACTTTTTTGGCGACATAATTGGAGAAGCCGGAGCGAAAGAAGGATTGAATAAAATTAAATCTCCTGCAGCAAGAGAAATGCTGATGCATTATTATTCATTAAACAGCATTCCTCCTGCTTATCATAATTTTAGAACATTATACTTAAATAATTGCAATGTAAATTCTATAGCAGGAAGTAATGGTTACCCAACAAAAACCAGAAATGTGGCCTTAATTAACGGAAGCGAAACAAAAGTAACTCAAGGAATTTCTGGTTTATTATTTTCTTTAAATATTGGAATTTTGGGAAACCTAGTAAATGCAGCGAGTGGCAGCGTATACGCCTCTCCCAATAGTGGCACCACTGTAGTAGCAGATTTACGAGCAATAAATCCAAATAATTTCTACCAGCTCGAAACATTTGTAAGATATGCATCTGTACAATTAAATAATCCGTACCCAACAAGTTTAGATAATGCACCAGGTGGTAAGTATGATACTCAATACCAATTAACACATGATAATGGTGTTTTAAGAAATGGATTTACACTCTACCATCCTAACCATAATTTTATTCCAAGTGTTAGCGCCTTAGATATTAAATATACTGATGGGTACACCAATTATTTATTTCCTATTAAGGAGGCAAAAATACTTTGTAATAATCTTACTCCATTTGTTTCTTATTATGCACCCGAACAAAACGAAAGTCATGTATTAATTACTCAAAGTAATTCAGCATGGTTAAAGCGCGAATTAAGAAATGGAAACAGAACGGTGCATGCGAGTTCAGATACTAAAGTGATACGTGCTGGCAAAAATTTTAATTATGGTGTAAACACCAAAGATTTTTACTTCGAATCTTTTGAAGTGAAAGATGCTGGAATTTTAGGAATAAATATACATGAACCAACTGGGTATAATAACGGAACACGCCCCGCAAGGTATTCTAATTTTGTAGTAGATGGGTACAATGTTAAATGTGAACCTATAACTATTAAAGTTTACAACCAAGGTGCAATTAGAATTGGACATTGGGGTTATTGCAATGGTGAGTTGAGAATTTCAGAAAACTCAATTTTGCATTTAGATAATCTTGCACAATTGGAGATATTTAATACTTCAAAATTGGTGATCGAAAAAGGCAGTAAATTAATTATTGGTAAAAATGTTGACATAAACTTAATGGATATTAATTCAACCATTATAATAGAAGGAACCTTAGAAATAGAAGAAGATGCAATATTAAGTTTTAGAGGAAATGGCCATATATTCCTTAAAACTACCGACATTATTTTTGGAAGAAATGCTAAAATAATACTCGAAGGAACAGATAGAAACGATTTAGTATTAAGCGTAGCTGATGGTAAAAGTATAGGAATTCCTTTTCAAAAAAATAGCAGTAATTTATTGGAAGTAAAAAATGCACGAATAGATTTGATAGGATCAAACAGTTACATCAATTCTGCTATCGCTACCAATATAATTAATTGCACCATTAATGGTGGCATGGGTGTTTACCTCAATGGGCAAGCGAATGTTGAAATTCGAAATTGCACATTCAACAATAATAAATATGGATTAACAGGGTATTTAAATAACATAGAATCATATAATTTACCAGGTAACTCTCTCGTTGTTGAATCTTGTGAATTTAATAATAACGAAGTTGCCATTAGAGTTTTCGGAATTGGCTTCGATTTAAGAAACGTTATGAGCAACAATTGCAAAAAGGTAATTACTGCCGATGGAATTAATAGGGCAAGTTATATTAGCAATTGCAATTTTATAGGATCAAACACACAAACAACTTTACCATTTAATAATGCCGCAGTTTATTGTGTATCCAATACAGGCACAACCTTAAATATTTCTAATACCTATATCAATAATTTCAATGTAGGAGTTTATAATAGTCAAGGCATCCTAAACCTCCAGTGTTCGGAAATTACAGATGCAAATTATTACCCAGTATGGGTAGCCAACAATGCTGTGCTAAATATGAGCCCTGCTGCAAATGCAAATTCTGGTTCAAATACCTTATCTGTAAAATCTCGCTTAAATAATAGAACTATTTGCTTAGAGTATGCATCGACTATTAATATTTCAAATGGATTTAATAAGTTCAAAATCAATGCCGATCAGAATAATTATTTTATTGCGGGTACCATGACGAGTATTCCTTCTTCAATAAATTTTAAAGGGAATAACTGGTATACACGTATTAACTCCAATACATTTTTAAATCCGCCAGCACAAAAGTTTTTCTATATCGCATTAAATACATCGCCCTCGGCACCTCGTATTCAAAATTTTATAGTAACTCCTGTAATGGCTAATGCTAATACCAATGCTTGCACTCAAAAGGGGCAAGGTCTTGGGCTGCCAATTATTGATACTACCAAAAACCAAGCTGCGAATGTAAGCCCTGAAATGGATACAAAGCTTATAGAGAGTGCTATTGAAAACCAAGAAAAATACAACGAGATCATAAACATTGCTCTGTTAAAAAGTAATATGGGCTTATATGAACAAGCATTAATAGAATTCAATAAGGCTATCATGTATGTAGAAAACCAAACAACAGAAAATCATTTCAATTATTGGAGGTGTATAACAGAAAGTAAATTGAAGATTAGTAAAAATAATTACAATGTTCATCAAATAGATTCTGTGTTAACTGAATGCCCCGAAATAAATAACTATAAACTACAAGAAGATTTATTAAATATAATAGAACAAGAAAACGCTATGAAGCAGGAACAAATTACATTAATGCCAAACCCTACTAACGGTTTGTTTGATGTGGTGTTAAACAATGAAAAATCTAAAATTTATTCGGTAAGTATTTTTAACATGCAAGGTAAATTACTAAAAGAGGTTTCTATTGCACACACTCCACACTTAGTAAAATTAAATATGGAAGGTTATTCTGCTGGTATTTATTTAGTAAATGTTAAAACTTCAGAAAGAGAATACATTCGGAAAATAGTATTAACAAAAGAGAAATGAAAAAAGTAATTTATTTAATCGCTCTGAGCTCGATGCTTATATTTAATGCATGTGAACAATATGAAGTAGCTACCTTAACCAAGGTTATGGTAAAGGAAGAATTAGATACCATGCCCGCTTATTCTGAAGAAGGCAAAGATGTGTTTGCTTACCGAATTAATAATAAAGTGGTGGTAAACTATAGTGAATTCGATACTTTACCGGGTATTGGTAGAATGTACTTTAGAGATTATTTAACAGGTAAGCACATTTTGTATATTGAAGCGTTATCTAATCGTAAAAGAGGTTACCAGGAAATACGTTTAACCCTCGATGATCTAGTTGATACAGGGCTTTATATTGCAAAAGAGTATACTTTAGAAAACACAAACCAATTGCAGTACGTTGTTGGCGAAAATCATTTATTCAATTTAGCCTATGTAACTACCAACGAACACTTAGGTTACATACACATTAAAAAACTCGATACCGTAAATAAAATTATTGCTGGCACCTTTAACTTTAAAGCAAAAATGTTTTTGGTAGGCGACGAGTCGGATACGGTGAATATAACCGATGGTTGGTTTGATATCAAGTACTGGTAATTATTAGATGCTAGTCATTAGTCCTTAGTCTTTAGACCGTCTAAAGACAAACGACTAGTGACTAACTTCTTTTACAAATATCTAACGACTAGCTTCAATTTTAATTCCTAAATCTTCAATCCCTGCTAAAGGATTATCGCGCATGTTTTGTTCGATGCTAAATGAGTACACTCCCTTGCGTGGAAACTTTACGTTCTCCATTATTTTAATTTGGTTAGAGTACATATCGCCTAAGCCAGAGCCTAACCATTTACCATCTAACTCTGCTAACTTAAATTCTAAGCGCTGTGTTTCTGGTTTTGCTTTTGGGCCTTGTATAGTAAACAGTACAAATAAATTAGAGTACTTGTACTGTCCGGTATGCCTTACGTTAAAATAAATGCTGTGCTCGCTAATAGTATCCTTTACATCTAAATAAAAAGTTGGCTTCTGGTTTATGTACCAGTTGTCGTCTTTTATAGTTTGGTAATCTTCGAACACACGTTTATCATCGCATGCACTAAACAATACCATCGTACTTAAAATAAAAAAAGATACTAATGCTTTCATTTATTTCTTCGGACGGTTTTGTGGTGGTCTTCCGCTTGGTGCGGCACCACCTGCATTTGGTGTATTATTCGGTTTGCGATTATTGCTTTTTTTACGATTGTTGTTTTTCTTTTTACGATTGCGCTCATCCATACGAGTAAGCGAATCTTGCCCAACAACATTGTCGTAATCCAACACTTTTTCTATAAGCTTTGGTACAATTATAATGTCCGATAAATCTTCCGGGTACTCATTATTTTTGTTCATTGCAATAATGGCATTTACTCTGCTTACATGCAATGGTACCCAAGGTTCATCATGCCTATAACTAAACCACATGGTCTTTTTAAAGATGTCGGTTTTTTGTAAATAAGCAGATCCTCTTCTGGTTTTTATTTCCTTAATATCATCCGGAAAATCTTTTAAGGCATCCATGTACGTATCCAACTCATAGTTTAAACAACATTTCAACTTACCACATTGTCCGGCAAGTTTTAAAGTGTTTAACGATAAGTTTTGATAACGCGCTGCAGAAGTACTTACTGTTTTAAAATCGGTAAGCCAAGTAGAGCAACATAATTCACGTCCACAAGAACCAATACCACCCAAGCGGCTCGCTTCTTGTCTCATTCCAATTTGTCGCATCTCAATACGCACCTTAAATTCTTCGGCAAGTTTTTTAATCAACTCCCTAAAATCTACGCGGTCTTCTGCGGTGTAATAAAATGTAGCCTTGGTTTTATCACCTTGGTAATCTACATCGCTTAATTTCATATCGAGTTTTAACTCAATAATAATTTTACGGGCACGATGCATAGTTTCGTACTCCAAGCCTTTAGCAAGTTTCCATTTGTCTACATCTAATGCGCTAGCCTTGCGATACAATTTCTTGATTTCGGGGGAATCTACCGCAACACCTCTTTTTTTCATTTGCATTCGAACCAGTTCTCCAGTCATAGTTACATGGCCAATATCATAGCCACCTGTTCCCGATTCGACACAGACTAATTCGCCTGCTTCTACATATATATTGTCGGTGTTTCGATAAAAATCTTTTCGTGAGCCTTTAAACCTCACTTCAAGTATATTAAAAGCTTTGTAGTTCGATGGCATGTCTACGTTCGAAAACCAATCGTATACATCTAACTTACTACATCCTCCTCCCGTCATACAAGAACCATTGCTCTTACATCCTGCCGGCACACACCCACCACTTGAACATGATCCACATCCCATATTTATAAATTTAAATTATTGCGAATTTACATTTTTCTTTGCAAATCCCTCATCACTTGTATAGAAAGGTCTAAAAACACAATTTTAGCGTTTGCATTGCGCTCAATATGGTAAATAGCCTTCTCAATATCGTCTATTATATAACTGGCATTTTCCATGTTTAAAATGGAAGCCATTTTAGCAATTTCAAAATGCTTGCTCTCAAAACGTATAATTTCTGATGCCGAAGCATTATGTGTTAAACAATCTCTAATAACCTGTAAACCAAATCTCAACATATTCTTTTGGTTCTCTCGGCCAAATGCTGCAGGTGCAATTTGTTCTATTAAGGCCTGTATTTCTATGCCTCGTTTACCATAACACAACCTAAACCACTGCACAAACAATTCTTCTAAATTGTTCTCCTCCTGGCTCATTAAATTAATTCCCGCTTGCATGCTACCATCCGCTAAATAGGCATACCTTGCCGCAGCGTGCTCCTCGCATCCTAAACTCAATAAATGTGCTTTTATCTCCTCATCAGTAAACCTGCTAATTTTAATAAGCTGTGTTCTAGAGAGTATAGTGTTTAATATCTGATCGTATTGCTCTGCCACCAATATAAATAAGGTTTTTTCTGGCGGCTCCTCAATTAATTTTAATAAGGTATTACCAGTTACCCCCAAATATTCGGGTAACCATATAATTAATACTTTATATTCTGCCTCATAAGCCTTATAGGTAAGCCTCTTAATAATATCGTGGCACTCGGCAATGTTTATGTTGGGTTGCTTATTCTCCGCTTGTAAAGCATCCATCCATTCTTGCAAACCCATGTACGGAAGATTAGCTAAAGCCTCTCTCCACTCTTTTATATAAACAGTGCTCACATCTTCCGCCTTTTTTGCAATAAAAGGGTAGCTAAAATGTAAATCGGGATGAATTAATTTCTGATATTTCCTGCACGAAGCACATTCGCCACACGAATCATTTTCAATTCTATTCGTACAATTTAAATATTGAGCATAAGCAACTGCCATAGCCAAAGATCCGCTACCACTCTGTCCTAGAAATAATTGCGCATGACTAACACGCTCTTCATTTATAGACCGAATAAGCCTTTCCTTCACTTCCGCATGTCCGGGAATCTCTTTAAATAACATGCCGCAATTTATAAAATTTAAAATTCGTTTTCATCCCTTATCTTTGCATTATGGGAAGATGGTTAGCACTCGATGTAGGTGCCAAAAGAACAGGCATCGCAGTTACAGATCCGATGCGAATTATCGCTACGGCATTAAACACAATCCCAACGCAGGAATTAGTCTCTTTTTTAAAAGATTACTTCCAAAAAGAAGAAGTAGAATTGCTAATTGTCGGAGAACCAAAGCAAATGGATAACACTCCCTCACAATCGGCAGCACTCATAAATAAGGAAATAGATAAAATTAAAGTCGCATTTCCCAATATCAATATTAAAAGAATCGATGAGCGATTTACTTCGAAAATGGCTTCGCAAGTAATTGCTCAAAGTGGAATGAATAAAAAAAACAGACAAAGTAAAGAATTAATCGACACGGTAAGCGCAACTATCATCTTGCAATCTTACATGTCGATGAACCAATAAAGAAATATGATTTTACCTATTATCGCATACGGCGATCCCGTACTCAGAAAAGTTAGTGTTGATATCGATAAAGATTATCCGAACCTAAAACAGCTTATTGCCGATATGTTCGAAACCATGCACCATGCAAGAGGTGTTGGTTTGGCAGCTCCGCAGGTGGGCTTAGATATTCGTTTATTTATTGTGGATGCTTCTCCTTTTGACGATGACGAGGAGGATAAACCAGAACTAAAGAATTTTAAAAAGATTTTTATCAATGCTTATATTATTGATGAGAGCGGTAAAGAATGGCCTTTCAACGAAGGTTGCCTTAGCATACCCGAAATTCGTGAAGATGTAAACCGTTTATCAAACATTAAAATTAAATATGTTGATGAAAACTTCGTAGCACACGAAGAAGATTATAACGGAATTTTGGCGCGTATTATTCAACACGAATACGATCATATCGAAGGGAAATTATTCATCGATAAAATTTCACCCATAAAGAAAAGATTAATCGCTAAAAAATTAGATGCTATTACGAAGGGCTTGGTAAAACCCGATTATAAGATGAAGTATCCTGCTGCAAAAAAACGTAGATAATGTGCAAATATGCAAATGCGAAAATGTGCAAATTACCACTCACGTGAGTGCAATTTGCACATTTGCATATTTACGCATTTGCACATTTACCATTTGCACATTTACTCATCACTCTTTTCATTCTTCAAGCTAATTTTCCCTTCGCCGAGTAAACGTATAAATTGGTTTATTTTTACCACATCTAATAAAGGGTTGTATCGCTCTTGGCCTCGCCAGTAAAGCTTTTCAGATTGTTGCTGGAAATAATATCTTGTATTTTGCGTGCCATCCCAAGTCATGGCAGAACTCAAGGCCATCATTAAATTTGCATCTAAATTTTTCTGCGCAATCATCAGATCATCATCGGGCAAACGAAGTTTTATAAAGGCCTGTTTAAACTGCTCAATAGTTGCATACGGGAAAATATAAATCATTGGTAAATCAATCGCATCCATTTTCAATTTGAAAATAGCACTCAAAGTATTATTCACTAAATCTTTCGGTATTACAAGCTCTTGCTTTTTGTAACCTAATGATGATATGTGTAAAGTATCGCCAACGCTTACTACTAATGAGAAAAAGCCTCGCATATCTGTATACGTGCCTTTGTAATTTCTAGAAACGTTAATGATGTTTACAAATGGAAGCGGCTCTAAACTATCCGCATGTATTACAATTCCGGAGAATTGTATAAGCTTCTTTTCTTGCGCATTTGTATTGGCAACTAGCATTGCCGACAAAATTATCAGCAAGAAAAAAAGCTTTTTAATCATAATTGTAATGAATTTAATTAAGCTGAAACGCTGTTTTTAGCTTCTTAGTCTTTCCGGTAAAACTGCATTCGGATCGTCCATATCTGTAATGTTAATGGCTTCTACCGAATTAATTTCTGGAATAGAACGTTTTAATGCTTGCTCAACACCTGCTTTTAATGTCATGATGCTCATTGGGCAAGTACCGCAAGCTCCTAATAGCTTTAATTTAACTACCATGTCTTCCGTTACTTCTTGTAACGCTACGTTACCACCATCTGCTTCTAAGTATGGTCTTATTTGATCTAATGCTGCTTCTATGCGCTCGATTAATTCTGTATTTACTTGGCTCATTTGAATTGTTTTTTACAAAGTTAATATTATTTATAACAATTCTAATTAAGAACTGTTTCGGCCATTCCTGCATTTAATATAGCTACTTGTTGCGCTACTTTTGATGAGATAGACTCAAATGCTTTTGCAGTCGGGTGTTCATCATTCAAAATAATAGGCTCGCCAATTTCTCCTGCTTGGCCAACTGCTTGCACTAATGGAATTTCCCCTAAAAAGGCTACGTCTATTTGCTGAGCCAATTTTCTGCCCCCTTCTTTACCAAACAAATAGTACTTATTATCTGGCAATTCTTCTGGAATGAAATAGGCCATGTTCTCTACAATCCCTAAAATAGGCACATTAATGCCTTGCATTTTAAACATCGAAATACCTTTGCGCGTATCTGCCAAAGCAACATTTTGTGGAGTAGTAACAATTACAGCACCAGTAATTGGGAAATTTTGAGCTAAGGTAATGTGTACATCACCAGTACCCGGAGGCGTATCTACAATTAAATAATCTAACTCACCCCAATTTGCATCTTGAAATAATTGACGTAAAGCGGTTGTAACCATTGGTCCTCTCCAAGGAATTGCTTGGTTAGGATCTGTAAAAAAGCCAATCGATAATAATTTAACCCCATATTTTTCAATCGGCATTAAACTAACTTTATCTCCTTCTTTTTCTGCAGCCGGCCTAGCGCCCTCTAAATGGAACATCATCGGTATAGATGGGCCATAAATATCGGCATCTATTAAACCTACTTTAGCCCCTTGTTTACTTAAGCCAATGGCTAAGTTTACAGCAACCGTAGATTTACCGACGCCACCTTTACCAGAGGCAACTAATATAATGTTCTTAATATTTGGGAAATTTTTAGAACCCTCTTTTTGCGTAACTCTAGAGGTCATGTTTATTTTTACCACAGCCTCTTTGCTAACGAAATGGTGTATAGCATTTACACATGCATTGTGTATGAGTTCCTTTAATGGGCAAGCCGGAGTGGTTAATATTACGGTAAATGATATTTCTTGATCGTTAATTTTTACATCTTCAATCATATTCAACGTTACCAAATCTTTACCCAAATCTGGTTCTTCAACGTGGCTCAATGCCTTTAATACTTCTTCTTTAGTGTACATAACAAAATTTGTATTGCAAATGTACCAAAAGAACCCAAAGCCTAAGGCAATTGTTTCAAAAATTGTGGCTTAACGTAAATGGATATGGCTACTTTGTAGCGCTACATTGCCCGCTACATCTACCGCTTTTATGGTAAAATCAAGGTCGCTAAAACGTAAATCATTCATTATAACAAAGGTGTCTATGCTTGCCGAATCGGCAGCTGGGTTCTTAGCTATAAATAATATTTCCTCGTCTGTTTTTAAATACAATCGTAAGGATACGCTTGCTAATTGGTGGTTGTCTTTAAATTTTAATTTGAAAAAGGCAGTGTCGCCAAAATCATACGCCTGATGCGTAATACTTGGATATATTTTGGTGATAACAGGCAGCTCTTTGTCTTGTGGTTCAATAGGATCGTCCTCGCAAGCACTAATAAATACAGCTATTGTAGTAATTAATAAAAGGCTAATTTTCAAATACTTCATGTTCTAATTATAGCTAAGTTCGTGCCAAAAATGTATTTAATTCGTCATTTTAATCAATAACGAGTAATTTCACTAATTGGTTTGTTACTTATGAAAAAATTACGAATTGCAGTTTATGTGTTTTTAGGGCTCCTTCTCTTGTCTTTTATATTGATGATTGCATTTCGCCAAAGTATTTTGGAAAAAGTAATCGACAAAGTAATAAGTTCAGAAAAACGCAAACATCAATTAAACATAAAAATTGAAAAGGCTGGATTTGTTGGGTTAAGCACTGTAGAATTTCAAAACATAAGTGTAGTGCCCGATAGCGCCGATACGCTTATTCGCATAAACCAGTTTAGGGTAAGTGTTGCTATTTTACCATTATTTATTGGGCATGTAAAAATTGATGAATTAATTTCATCTAACGCTGTGCTAAACATTATCAATAAAAACGGAAAAAGAAATTTCGATTTCTTATTGAAAAATAAAGCACCCAAAGACACTGTAAAAAAAGATCAATCGGGGGTTGATTTAGCAAACCTTGCCGATAATTTAATTAACGAACTTTTATACAAAGTTCCAAACAACATGTCTATTACCAACTATCGTTTAAATGTAGTGGATGATGAGCATGCCTTTTCTATTAACGCTAGTTCTATTGCGATAAATGATCATCAATTAAATTCAACCTTAGTATTAAACAACAACGAATCTGTATGGCATATGGAAGGCCAGTTGTATCCATCAGATAAAAAATTAAACGTTCGTTTTTTTGCGGATAATAAAAAGGTAGAGTTACCTTATTTAGAACAAAAATTCGGATTGAAATTAAGTTTTGATACGGTATCTACTCGCATGGATAATATAGAATATGCATCTGGCGAGTTACGTATTTTTGGAAACTGGGCATTGAAGAATTTAACTGTAAACCATCCGAGAATTGCACAAAAAGATGTGCTCGTAAATTCTGCATCTATAGATTGTAATATGTTTATTGGCGAGAAATCTATTTCTATTGATAGTTCATCGCTGGCTTATTTAGGATTAATAAAAGCGCGACCATTTATAAAATACACCATTGCCCCTTCAAAAATTTACGAGTTGAAATTTGATATTGAAGAAATGCCTGCACAAGATTTTTTCAATTCTTTTCCGCAAGGATTATTCGCCACTTTAGAAGGCTTGCAAGTACAAGGCAAATTGGGTTATCATTTAAATTTTTATTTAGATGAAGAAGAACCATGGAAGTGTAAATTTAATTCGGGCTTAAGCAAAAATAATTTCTCCATTGTAAAATTTGGAGAAACGAATTTGCAAAAAATGAATTCAGATTTTGTGCACATACCGTATGAAGTTGGTTATGCAGCGCGACCAATTTATGTAGGACCTTCTAATCCTAACTACACACCTTATGATCAAATTTCCGACAATATAAAAAACGCATTGCTTACAACAGAAGACCCCTTGTTTTTTAGTCATAGAGGTTTTTATGAAGAAGCTTTTCGCCAATCTATTGCTACCAACTTTGTAGCAAAAAGATTTAAGCGCGGAGGCAGCACCATCTCTATGCAATTGGTAAAAAATGTTTTCTTGAGCAGGAACAAAACCGTTGCGCGTAAATTAGAAGAAATGATTATTGTGTGGTTGATAGAGAATAACAGACTTACTTCTAAACAAAGAATGTACGAAGTATATCTAAATATTATTGAGTGGGCACCTAATGTTTACGGCATTACAGAGGCGGCACATTTTTATTTCAATAAAAAACCATCGCAATTAAATTTAGGCGAAAGTATTTTTTTAGCAAGCATAGTACCTAAGCCTAAGAAATTTAAATATTCATTTTTAGCAGATGGTACCTTAAAACCCTACATGCATAATTACTTCCGTTTTATTGGAGGTTTGATGGTGAAACGAGGCAAGGTTCCTGCAACAGATACAAATGGTATTTTCAATTCGGTTGTATTGCGAGGCATTGCCAGAAATTATGTTGTAGTAGATTCGCTACAAATTATTCCGGAGTCGGAAGAAGAAATGGAAGAGTTAAAAACCTTGTTAGAAACGGAGTAAAAACTGCATTTATCATCCTGCATATATCATCCACTATTTATCATCCACTATCTATCATCCTGCATATAAAAACCTGCATATATGCAGTTGAGTAAATGAAAGCCGACCATTAGTTTTACAACATGTTAGTTAAAACTTATGGAAGTGCAGTACACGGGGTGAACGCAATTCTCATTACGGTAGAGGTAAACATTGTAACAGGCGTAGATTACCATTTAGTAGGGTTGCCAGACAGTGCGGTAAAGGAGAGCAATCTCAGAATAGAGTCGGCATTAAAACATGTAGGATTAGTGATGCCAAGGATGAAGATTGTGGTAAACATGGCGCCGGCAGATATTAGGAAGGAAGGATCGGCATACGACTTAACCATTGCAGTGGGCATACTCGCCGCGAGTGAACAAATTCCTACAGAAAAATTGGATACATATTTAATGATGGGAGAACTTTCTTTAGATGGAAGTTTGAAAGCCATTAAAGGAGCCTTGCCCATAGCAATTGAAGCAAAGAAGAGAGGTTTTGAAGGATTTATACTTCCTCAAAAAAATGTGAGAGAGGCAGCAATTGTTGGAGGCTTGAAAGTTTTTGGCATGGAAAACATTTCAGAGGTCGTAGACTTTTTAACTGGTGCGAAGGAGTTTGAGCCTTATAAATTAGATACACGCGACGAGTTTTTTTCGAAAGCAGAAAACTTCGACACCGATTTTTCTGATGTAAAGGGGCAAGAGAACATTAAGCGAGCAATGGAAATTGCAGCTGCAGGCGGGCACAATCTGATACTTATTGGTCCACCGGGTGCAGGTAAAACAATGCTTGCAAAACGTTTAGCCACCATACTGCCTCCATTAAGTTTAACAGAAGCCTTAGAAACTACCAAAATACATTCGGTAGCAGGGAAATTAAAAAGTACAGATTCGCTTATTTCTACACGCCCATTCAGATCGCCGCATCATACCATTTCGGATGTTGCATTGGTAGGAGGTGGAGGATTTCCGCAACCCGGAGAAATATCGTTGGCACACCACGGTGTATTATTTTTAGATGAGTTGCCAGAATTTAAACGTCAAGTATTAGAAGTAATGCGCCAGCCATTAGAAGAGCGCAGAGTAACCATTTCCAGAGCGCGCTTCTCTATAGAATATCCTGCAAGTTTTATGTTGGTTGCATCAATGAACCCATGCCCATGTGGGTACTTTAATCATCCAACTAAAGACTGCAGTTGCGGACCCGGTAATGTGCAAAAATATTTGAATAAAGTTTCGGGTCCATTGTTAGATCGTATTGATATACATATAGAAGTTACACCTGTAAGTTTTAATGAACTATCGAATAAAAAAGTATCCGAAAAAAGTGCCGATATACGCGCACGAGTATTAGAAGCAAGAGCAATACAAAACGAACGCTTTAAAGAAAATAAATTAGTGCATTGCAATGCTCAAATGAGCCCGAAAAAAGTTCGAAGCATTTGCGTAATTAACGAAGATGGAAATGCCATGCTTAAAAATGCCATGGAAAAACTTGGCTTATCAGCACGTGCTTACGATCGTATTTTAAAAGTGGCACGCACCATTGCCGATTTAGAAAAATCAACAAACATAGAACTGGAGCACCTTGCGGAGGCTATAAATTACAGGAGTTTGGATAGGGATACTTGGCAGGTGGGGTAGTGTGCTAATCTGGGAAGAGTATCAATTAGTGAAAATTATACTAATCAGAATAAATCGTGTACAAATAAAACAGCTTCAAAATTTAAAAAACCAGTGTAGCAATTTCTCAATCGCTACACTGGTAATTACAACAACATTATGGGAGCAAGATGGTTCCTATATCTTTTACTCCACCGGTACTAACAACAACATTGGTAATAGATGTATCTCTAAATGGAACAATAGGTACAATGTTAATTTTGTATGTACCCGCTGCTACACCAGGGAACCAAAATACACCGTTCTCATCGGTAATAGTGCCAAGAGTATCTGTGCCAATAATTGCATATACTTTCGGACTTGATAATGCTGGAATTACGGTGCCAGTAATTGCACCCGAAACGCCAGTTGGTATTGCTCTAATAACAGGTTTCAAGGTATACTTACCATTACCACCTAGTACTATAGATTTTGCTGCATCAAAGTCTAACAACAATGTGTAGGCAACATTTGCAATAAGCTCTTCCTGAACTTTAATTTTTACGCCAGAACTTTGGCCGCTTGGTGTATTTAAATCATGACTCATTCCATCCACCACTACACGATTTCCCTCCTCATGCAAAATCAATCTAATTTCTTGCAACCTTCCAGAGGGTATATCTTGCGATGCAAGTAAAGTGTCTTTTCCCATACGGAATTCCAAAATATCAAAAGGTCCAGCATTCACCGCAATTATACTTCTGCCTGCAGAGGTAATAATTTCAACTTCTTTCACATTTAACAAAATTGAATCATACGCACCGGGTGCATCCGTCATTCTCACATTCATTCTCGAAGTACCTGTGGTATCCGATTTTTCACATGCACTAAATCCAATTCCTAGACTCAGTACACTCAACATCATCAATTTTCTCATAAACGTCTAATTTATTTTCTATAGTTCATGCAAAACTAATTCCAAGTTTCTATTTGATTTTTTGATGAAATTTTTAGAATGGCTAATAGTTGGATTACAATGATTTTAAAAGGCATTTCGCCAAAAACATATGTAACAAATCCATTTAAAAATGTAAGACGATCTTTTTAAGATTGAGGAACGGAATGCACAAAAATGTAGAATTAATTCAACATTTATTTCTTCCAAAAAACTCGGTAAAAAAACAAACTCGCATACAATACGCCAATTGCACTTAACACATTTCTAGTAATTGCACTGTTCTCATACCAATCCATTTTAAGATTTGTTTCGAGCATCAACAAACTTAAAATCCAAATTAAACTCACAAATAACAATCCCTTATTTTGCATTACTCGCTCCGAATAAATTTCAACTCCGTTTTTTTTCACTCTGAAATATGCAATGAAACAATAGATGGTAAAAAGAATCGAGATGATGTGTTTATCAATAGCGTGTATAGGAATAATGAAGAGTGAGCAAACTATTAACAGCAATGCGCCGGCTAAAATTCTGTTGGGTTTTAAGAAAAAACTAAGCATGTTTATTTATCAGTATAAAAAAATATTAAATACAATTTTCTTCTATGTATCCAATTAAAGTATGTATTATTTTGATGTGTATTTCTTGTGCACGGTCTGCATAATTCGCATGCGGTGCTCTAATTTCTACATCGCAGTGTTGAGCTAATGCTCCTCCATCTTTACCAGTTAACGCAATAACCTTCATCCCTTTTTCTTTAGCCGCTTTGGCTGCATTAAGCACATTTTTAGAATTGCCAGAAGTACTAATAGCAAGCAATACATCTCCAGTATTTCCTAAACCTTCAACAAAGCGCGAAAAAATAAAATCGAAACCATAGTCGTTGCCTACACAAGTTATGTGTGTAGGATCCGAAATAGAAATGGCTGCAATAGATTTACGATCTTCTCTATACCTACCACTCAACTCTTCTGCAAAGTGCATCGCATCACTCATAGAACCTCCATTGCCACATGATATTATTTTGCAACCTGCGTTTATTGCACTGCACATTAGCTTACCAGCTTGCTCAATCTTATTAAAATTTTCTTCGTTTTTTATAAAGGCATCGAGCACTACTTGCGCCTCTTCAAATTGCTTCTTAATGGAATTCATCTGTAATTATTCGGTTGCGTTTGTCAAATTTAAGAATCCTTTTTACTATATTGTA
This sequence comes from Sphingobacterium thalpophilum, assembly GCA_943371425.1. GTDB lineage: Bacteria > Bacteroidota > Bacteroidia > Sphingobacteriales > Sphingobacteriaceae > CAJBVG01. The sequence continues at coordinate 118,677 of CALRUR010000007.1, read as the reverse complement.
TTAAATCCCTTATGAATGAGTAAAAAATATTTATGCACCTTGAACCCTTTGTCGGGTACACATAAAGCACTAAAAATGCTTTCTGCTTTGCGAAAAGACTTTAAAGACGATGTGTTTATAGTACTTGAAAGCAAAAGCGCCGGGTACTTTTCTCGATTTATCGACCAAACAATTTTAACCGAAATAGATGCTGTACTAGTACTAGGTGGCGATGGCACCATGCACGATGTAGTAAATGCACTACAAATTAATAATCGTTTAGATATTCCTGTACTATTATTTCCAGCAGGTAGCGGTAATGCCTTTAACCACGATTTCGATTCGCTTACCTACCAAAAAGCAAGCGACAGGTTACGTCAGTTTAGAACCATGTCTATTGATTTAATGAAAATTGAAATGGATAACCATTCGTATATTTCATTTAATATGATTGGCTGGGGTTTAATAAATGATATTAGCAGATTAGCCGAAGAACTACGCTGGCTTGGCCCGCCGAGGTATACCGTGTCTGCATTTTTCCAAATGCTTGGCAACCCATCTGCGCGATTAAAAGTGGAGCTTGATGAGTTGAAGTACAATGAAGAATTTTCTTTTATTTTAATTTTGAATACCAAGCATACAGGCAAAGGAATGAAAATGGCTCCAATGGCCGATTTACAAGATGGATTATTGGATGTGCTGTTAGTTCGCAAAACTGCACTTAGCAATTTGCTAAAACTATTTCCTAAAATCTATTCGGGCAAACACATCCATTCTAAATATTTGGAATACCGACAAGTAAAAAGTATTCGCGTAGAATCAGAATATAACCAAGCCCTAACAATCGATGGTGAAATTAAAGGCAGTGTGCCGTTTAAAGTTACGGTATTGCCAGAGAAGCTGATTGTTATTGCCTAATCGAAGTGTCGAATTATCGAAATGTCGAAATATCGAGTTGTATTCAGTCGCCAATTCGCAACTTCGACACTTCTACATTTCTATATTTCGACACTTCGCTACTTTTTCCAGCTATCCAAAAACTCTATATACCCCGGAACGTCTTCTTTATATCCAAAAGTTCCAGTGAGTGCATTTCCATCTGCATCAACAATTACATACAATGGTTGTGCATTACTATTGAATTTAGAAACTTGTAAATCCACATTTCTATTGCCAATGGTTTTAACTTTTTTGCCAGTGTATTTAGAAACATATTTTTCTGATTCCGCAAGTTCCGTGCGATCATCAACATATAAAGAAATTACTACGAAATCATTTTTTAATCTACGCAACACTTCTGGATCTGGCCATACTGCATTTTCCATTTTTCTGCAATTGGTGCAGCTATGCCCTGTAAAATCAAGGAATACAGGCTTGCCTACTTTTTTTGCATACGCTAATCCTTCATCATAATCAAAAAACGCATCGATGCCCAATGGTGCATGTAATTTATCGCCGTATTTTTTTACACCGCTAGAATGTGTGCTTTCTCCTGATGCTGCTGCAAACTTACTAGAGTACAAATCGAAATCTTGAGTTCCTTGATGTGGTAAAAATCCGCTCACCGCTTTTAAAGGTGCTCCCCACAAACCAGGTACTAAATATAAAGCAAAGCTTAAGGTGATGATGGATAAAAACAGTCGCGTTACCGAAACGTGTTTCACTTCACTATCATGCGAGAATCTTAATTTACCTAATAAGTACATTCCTAACATCGCGAAAATAATTACCCATAAAACAATAAATACTTCACGATCTAAAATTCCCCAATGGTAAGCCATGTCAACATTCGACAAGAATTTTAAAGCAAATGCTAATTCAATAAAACCTAAGGTAACTTTTACCGAGTTTAACCAACCGCCAGATTTTGGCATCGAGTTTAACCACGATGGGAATATTGCGAATAAAGTAAATGGTAATGCTAATGAAATAGAGAAGCCCAACATTCCTAAGAACGGACCCATGTACTGCCCTTTATTTGCTGCATCTACAAGCAATGTTCCAATTAATGGCCCAGTACAAGAGAAAGAAGCAATGGCTAATACAACTGCCATAAAAAATATTCCTATTAATCCGCCTTTGTCTGCTTTTTCATCAGCTTTGGTAGACCAAGAACTTGGTAAAGTAATTTCGAATGCACCAAAAAAGGAAGTAGCAAAAATTACCAGTACTAAGAAAAATATTAAGTTAAATATTGCATCGCTAGAGAGTTCGTTAAGTGCACTTGCTCCTAATAAAATGGTGATGCCTAAACCTAAGCCTACATATATTACTACAATAGATAATCCGTAAATTAATGCATTACGAATACCTACTGCACGAGATTTACTTTGTTTAGTAAAGAAACTTACTGTTAACGGAATCATCGGGAAAATACATGGCATTAACAAGGCTACAAATCCAAATAAAAATCCTTGAAAAAATATTCCCCACATCGAACTCTTCTCTTCGTCTTTACTGCTCAACATTGTATCAGCAGTTTTAGATACGGTATCTTCTATAGCAGTATCAACAGTAGCCGGAGTACTAGTATTTACTGCACTTACAGCGGTGTCGGTTATAGTTGGCTTAGTTTCTTCTGTGGTAGCTGTGCTTGCAACTGTTGTTATTCCTTTTACATCAAACGTAAATTCAACTTCTTCTGGAGGTAAACATTGTTTATCATCACAAACCATAAATTCTAAAGTTCCTTTTACTTTAAAATCTGATTTGCTATTTACTTTTATTTCTTGTTTAAAGGTTGCCGATTTTTCGAACCATGCTACTTGCATTTCGAAAATATTATCGAATATAGATTTAGCTTTTGGAACTTCTTTTACTTTTCCTGTTAGTGTATAGGCATCCGATTTTTCGAATCTAAAACTAGTTGGCACTGGTCCGCCTTCTCCTATAAACTGAGAATATAAATGCCAACCCTTATCGATTTTTGCATTTATTACTAAGGTTGCTTTATCGCTTCCATTGTTTTCTACAGAGTATGTCCATTTTACTGGATTTAAAATTTGTGAATATCCAAGTACACTTATGGCACTCAATAAAAACAATACAATTATTTTTTTCATTTGTAATAAAAATGTTAAGATTCAAAAATATCAATTTATTTTAAAGATGAACTCAATTTCTTTGGTGTCGAAGCTTCGAAGCCCTTCTTCCGTCAATAATACTAACTTTCCGCTCTCTTCAATGTCACATATATTACATTTAAGTGTTTTGCCCATTACATTATATAGGGCATCTTTCCCAAATCTATACAGTTTGCTGAGGTAAGTTTCTTTTAAATAGGCTAGTTTCTTGGCTTTTAAGTTTAAATATTGAATTTCTATCTGCTCAAACAAACGTGGCAAAAGCTCATTTATGTTATATTCTTCGCCAGTTACTAATTTCATGGAGATTGGATTTGGAGCATCGCTGTTAAAAAATTCTTGGTTTACATTTAAACCAATTCCAATAATACTCGTTTTTAAATAACTGCCTATCAGGCTATTTTCTATTAAGATGCCGGCTATTTTAGTATTCCCTATGTAGATGTCGTTCGGCCATTTTACCTCCACTTTTGTATGTAAAACATCTTCTAAAAAGTTACAAAGGCCAATACTTATGGCCATCGACAAATAAAATTGCTTTTCAACCGTTAAGAACTCAGGTTTATACAATATACTTATGGTGATGTTTTTACCTGGGCTGGCTTCCCAAAAAGTGCCATGCTGCCCTCTTCCGTGGCTTTGCTCATCTGCCATAATTACCGAGCCCTCTGTTAATGGCTTGGAATTTGACAACATTTCGGAAAGAACGTTGTTAGTGGATGTAACACGGTTAAAGTGAATAGTATTTTTACCTGTGAATATTGCCGACATAGTATAGATGTAATCGTATAATTTTTATTTTTGTGTAAATTAATCGCTTTTAATGCTTAGAAACAAACAGCTTAAACAAACAAGCAACAATTTAGAGGAATCTAAACGCATCACCGAAGTTATTGTGCACGGTATGCAAGAGAAAAAGGCAAAAGATATTGTGAGCCTCGATTTGCGAAACATCAGCAGTTCTGTCAGTGATTTTTTCGTGGTTTGTCACGCCGATTCATCTACACAAGTAAAAGCAATTGCCGATTCTGTAGAAGATGAGATGTACAAAGCATTCGGTGAAGAGCCTTGGCATAAAGAAGGGTTTCAGAATTCGGAGTGGATACTGTTAGATTTTGTGAGTGTAGTAGTTCATATTTTTAGAACTGAAAAAAGAGAACATTATGGTTTTGAAGATTTATGGGGCGATGCAGAAATTGCAACCTATCAATCAGCTTAAATTATTTTAAAAAGGAATTTTAAACAAATGGAAGATAATAAAAAAATTAATTCGGGTAACTCAAACGGGAAACCCAAAAGAACTTTACCCAAACCTCCTAAATTTAATTTTTATTGGATATACGGTATTTTATTGGTCGGTATACTAGCCTTTAACATTATGTATTCGGGTAATTCTGCGAAAGAAATTTCTTACCAACGATTTACTAATGAAATGTTATTAAGTCATGATGTAGAAAAACTAATTGCCTTTCAACAAGGAAATATTTACATCGTAGAAATTTATTTGCAAAAAGATAAGTTACAAAACGAGAAATATAAAGACATTAACACTAGTAAATTTCTTACCGGTGCTGGTCCGCATTATTATTTTACAGAAGCATCTAGTTCTGTAAGCGACCTTAAAGAACAATTACGTGAATTACAAAAAGGCTTTACTCCAAATGAGCAAATAAACATACAGTTTATAGAAAAATCTAATTGGGGCAGAGATTTCTTGTTAACATGGATTTTACCTTTAGCAATTATGGCTGCCATTTGGATTTTTATTATGCGCAGAATTTCTGGTGGTGGATCTGGTCCGGGTGGACAAATATTTAACATTGGTAAATCTAAAGCAACCTTGTTCGATAAAGAATCGCAAGTGAGCATTACCTTTAATGATGTTGCAGGTTTAGAAGAAGCAAAAACAGAAGTAATGGAAGTGGTAGACTTCCTTAAGAATCCTAAGAAATACACAGCACTCGGAGGTAAAATTCCAAAAGGAGTATTATTAGTGGGTTCGCCAGGTACTGGTAAAACATTGCTTGCAAAAGCGGTTGCCGGCGAAGCACAAGTTCCTTTCTTCTCACTATCTGGTTCAGATTTCGTAGAGATGTTTGTAGGGGTTGGTGCATCACGTGTGAGAGATTTATTTAAACAAGCAAAAGAAAAAGCTCCGTGTATTATTTTTATTGATGAGATTGATGCAGTAGGTCGTGCTCGTGGTAAAAACCAAATTATGGGTGGTAATGATGAGCGTGAAAATACTTTGAACCAATTACTAGTAGAGATGGATGGTTTCGGTACAGACTCGGGAGTAATTATTATGGCTGCAACCAACAGACCAGATGTATTAGATCCTGCATTGTTACGTCCGGGAAGGTTCGATAGGCAAATTGCTATTGATAGACCTGACTTAATTGGTAGAGAACAAATATTTAAAGTACACATGAAGCCATTAACCTTGGCTCCAGAAGTAGATACAAAAAAATTAGCCGCACAAACGCCAGGTTTTGCCGGTGCAGAAATTGCAAACGTATGTAACGAAGCAGCATTAATTGCAGCTCGTAGAGACAAAAAAGCAATTGATATGCAAGATTTTCAAGATGCAATTGATAGAGTAATTGGTGGACTAGAAAAGAGAAATAAAATTATTTCTCCGGAAGAAAAAAGAATAGTGGCTTACCACGAATCTGGTCATGCTATTGCAGGTTGGTTCTTAGAACATGCAGATCCATTGGTAAAAGTATCTATTGTGCCACGTGGTATTGCGGCATTAGGGTATGCTCAATACTTACCTAAAGAACAATATTTATATACTACCGAGCAATTGTTAGATAGTATAAAGATGACCTTAGGTGGACGCGCTGCAGAAGAAATTGTGTTCGGTAAAATTTCTACCGGTGCGCAAAACGATTTAGAAAGAATTACAAAACTTGCCTATGCAATGGTAACCATGTACGGCATGAATAAGAATGTTGGGAATGTATCTTTTAACGATCCTCAAGGCGAGTACGGTTTTGGTAAACCATACTCTGATAAAACAGCTGAGATGATTGATATTGAAGTGCGTGCTTTAATTAACGATGTGTACGAGCAAACAAAAGAGTTGTTAACCGAACACAGAGAAGGCTTAGAGAAAATTGCACAAGCACTCTTACAAAGAGAAATTATTTTCCAATCAGATTTAGAAGATTTATTGGGTAAACGCCCATTCGATACTAGAACTACTTATGATGAATTTGTAAACGGAGCTATTATTGAAGAGGCTAAAGCAGAAGAGGTAATTACAGAAGAAACTGCAACTATTGCGGTGGAACCTATACCCGACATTCTGAATGAAGATACAGATAAGAACATTTAAAAATAGGAATGAAAAGGACGCGTAAGCGTCCTTTTCTATTTATTTACTAAATTTGTGCTATGCGCGAAGCCACCCCTAAAGAAAGAATGTTGAAACAAATCAGAAAAGCACTGATTGAGAAAACAGACAATCCATACCCACGCCTAGAAGAAACGGGTCCTATTTATAAACAATCAGATGAATTATTAGAGATTCAATTCGCTCAAGAATTTTCTAAAATTAACGGGCAGTTTTTGTTTTGTGAAGATAAAGAACAATGCATTTCAGACTTACAACAATTAGTAGTAGAAAGAAAATGGACCGAACTTTATTGCTGGGAAAATTCATTGGCTTGGTTGAGAGATAACATGAGCGACCTACAGCAAACAGATGTAAATTTTGAACAAGCTAATGTAGGCATTACCACTTGCGATGCATTAGTAGCCAGAACCGGCAGTATAATTATAACCAATGCATCCGAAGCTGGCAGACGTTTATCTATATACCCACACATACATGTGGTAATTGCATTTACCTCGCAGCTCTGTGCAGATATTGGAGATGCCTTAACCTTAGTGCAAAATAGGTACAACGATAAATTACCTTCCATGATTAGTACTACTACTGGACCTAGTAGAACTGCCGATATAGAAAAAACTTTGGTTTTAGGAGCACACGGCCCAAGAGAAATATTTGTAATGTTAATTGATGATCAACAATAAAAAATGAACGAACATAAATCTATTTATTTTGCTTCCGATTTCCACTTAGGTGTGCCAGATGCGCCAAGTTCGAGGGCCAGAGAAAAAGCAGTAGTGCGTTGGCTCGATTTTGTAAAAGCAGATGCAAAAGAGATTTATTTGGTGGGTGATATTTTTGATTTTTGGTTTGAGTATAACAAAGTAATTCCAAAAGGCTTTGCACGTTTGCAAGGTAAAATTGCTGAAATAGTTGACAGTGGAATTCCTGTATATTTTTTTACTGGCAACCATGATATGTGGATGTTTGATTATTTTGAAAAAGAATTAGGCGTTAAAATTTATAGAGATAATATAACTCGCGAACATTACGGACACAAAGTATTAATTGGCCACGGCGATGGTTTAGGCCCTGGTGATTATTCTTATAAATTTTTGAAAAAAGTGTTTGCAAGTAAATTATGCCAATGGTTGTTTGCAAGAATTCATCCGAATTTAGGGATATGGATTGCCGACAAATGGTCGAGGAGTAGCAGAATTGCCAACGATAGTAAAGAGCAATTTTTAGGTGAAGAAAAAGAATGGCTGGCTATTTATAGTAAAGAAGTATTAGCAAAAGAACATTTTGATTATTTTATTTTTGGCCACAGACATTTACCATTGAACATACAACTCAATGAAAATAGCCGTTATATAAATTTAGGAGAATGGGTGCATCATAAAACTTATGCAAAATGGAATGAGCACGGAATAGAACTTCTAAAGTTTGAATCTTAAACATGAAAAAAATAATTCTATTTTTCTTTATCAGTTTATATTCTGTTTTTGTATTCGCACAAAAAGAATTAATAATTGCAGAAGATGTAATCGATTATAAAGTAGACAGAATTGGAAATGTATATTTTTATGATGCAAAAAATATACTCACTAAATACGAAACCAACATACAACGTTATACTAAGTTCGCCGATTTAAAGAGTGGCAAAATTAGTTCTATAGATGTGAGCAACCCCTTGCGAGTAGTAGTGTTTTATGCCGACCAAGCCATTGTTAAATTTTTGGATGTAAACTTAACCGAAATTAATTCTTTGCAAATAAGAAATAAATATCCTGATGGTTGGGTATCCTCTATCGCATCATCAAACAACAATGGACTGTGGATGTACGATAATTTGAACAGACGTTTGTTGAAATTAGATGATCAGTTAAATGTAATATTTCAGAGCGGAGATTTGTATTTAGTGTTATCAAAAAAAATAAATCCACATGTTATTATTGAATATGGTGATGAACTTTTTTTAGCAGATAAAAAAAATGGAATTTTTGTTTTTGATTTATTTGGTGGATATAAAAAAACAATTCCAATTTTAGCGGATGAGATTTTGCAAGTAGAAACAAATAAAATTTTTTATCAAAAAAATAATTATTGGATTACGTATCAATCTCTAAAAACAGATACGCTTGCAAGCAATTTAAATGGGCATGAAAAACCTTATTTATTTTCTAATCAAGTTTATTTTTTCTTAAAGAATAAACAACTCATTCTTCAAACTGGAGAATAATATTCCTAATCATCATATTTCTGGGCTTCCTTTGTTCTATTTTGGGAATAATAGTTTACTGTTTGGATACTATTATAGTAATGGGAAAGTATAAAAGCTGCAAAAACGCTGTTTTTATACGTTTTTAGGCACTATGTGCCAAATGCCAAGCCTCCTAAATTTATCGGCATGTATATTGTAAAATGTGTATTAAATAACCCAAACTCAAATTTTATGTATACATACATCACATTAAAGCAATTAAGAGAATTGCGCAACTATACTCAAAAGGAAGTAGCATCAAGAATTGGTTTAACACAATCTGCGTATTCTAAAATCGAAAACTTCGATAGCCAAACTACTATGGAAAATTATAATAAGTTGGCAAATTTATTCGACGTAGAGGTAGATCAAATTATTACCAATAGAATTCAGGCATTAATACATATTAAGTCTGCTACTACCACCCGCGATCAGTTTATTGAAAAAAACGCACCGATGGTTGGTGAAATTATTAAAACAATTAAAGAGCAAGAGTTTAAACTAAACATGTTACTGCAGGGCATACGTCCTGCGTAAACACCCAAAGCCGATTTCACAATCGGCTTTTTTTATTTTCCATGCTTTCTATTTAACACCTATTTTGCTGCTATAGCTTATTAAAGAAAGGCATCAATCTAAAACCATCTGTTAAAATTTAGGTTCTATATACGTGTATTTAAGCGTTTTTTGCTTAATTTTGCATTCTTTTAAAGGAGAATTACAGGATATGAACGACATGTTAGAAAAGCTTTTAGCCATAAAAAACCGCTTCGAGGACGTAGAAAAAGAACTTTCTAGTCCAGATGCTATGAGCGACATGAAGCGTTTCGCTCAACTCAACAAAGAATATAAAGACTTATCGAAGATAGTAGCTCAATACAATATTTACAGTAATGTAATGAGTAATATAGAATCAAACAAAGAGATATTGGCTACGGAGAAGGATGAAGAGTTTAGAGAGATGGCAAAATCTGAGTTAGATGAGTTAATACAACAGCGAGACAAGATGGAAGACGACATCCGTTTGATGTTAATTCCAATTGACCCTGAAGACGCTAAAAATGCCATTGTAGAGATTAGAGCGGGTACAGGAGGAGATGAGGCGAGTATTTTTGCTGGTGATTTATTTAGAATGTACCAACGTTACAGCGAAACCAAAGGTTGGAAAGTTGATTTAGTAGATTATACACCAGGAACAGCAGGAGGATATAAGGAGATTGTATTGAATGTTTCTGGAGAAGATGTATACGGTACGTTAAAATACGAATCTGGAGTACACAGGGTACAAAGAGTACCGGCAACCGAAACACAAGGTAGGATACATACATCTGCAGCATCTGTGGTGGTATTACCAGAGGCAGATGAGTTTGATATTGATTTAAAAACGAATGATATCCGTAAAGATTTATTCTGTTCATCGGGCCCGGGCGGTCAGTCGGTAAACACGACTTACTCTGCGGTGCGTTTAACGCATATACCTACGGGTATTGTGGCGCAGTGCCAAGATGAGAAATCGCAAATGAAGAACTACGAGAAAGCCTTAGGCGTATTAAGATCGAGGATTTACGAGATGGAGTACGCCAAGCATTTAGAGGAAGTTTCTAAAAAGCGTAAAACAATGGTGGCAACGGGCGATAGATCGGCGAAGATAAGAACCTACAATTTCCCACAAAGCAGGCTTACAGAGCACCGCATAGGCATGACTTCGTACAACTTGCCAGGGGTAATGAACGGCGACATACAAGATATTATTGATGGATTACAGTTCGCAGAGAACGCGGAGAGAATGAAAGAAGGGACTGTATAATAATTCTATTATTTTACTTTGTTAATAAGATAAAGCTCCAGCAATTTAAATGCTGGAGCTTTTTATTTTTAATATGGTTTTATATTACATAAGCAATAGCATTTAGCTAGAAAGAAAATTTGCGGAATAGCTTGTGCGAATTTTATTGGTAGACGGGAACGAACCCACGACCTTCCCAACGAGTCGGGACTAGTAGTCTTACCAACTGAAATTTGTAATTATTATAAAACAAGAAAGCCTTAGATTTCTCTAAGGCTTTGCGGAATGGACGGGACTCGAACCCGCGACCTCCTGCGTGACAGGCAGGCATTCTAACCAGCTGAACTACCACTCCGTTTTCTTGGACTGCAAATATACAGGTTCAAAGCTTATTTTCAACAAAAAAGTGAAAATTATTCTAAAGGGTTAATTAACAGGAGCTTTTTGTTCATTTTCAGGGGATATTTTTATTTTTCGCAAAGCCATATAGAAATGTGGGGCATTGTTATAGATAAATCTAGCTGCCTTATTGAGTATTAGTATATAAAAACTCTTAAATATGAAATTTTACTAGTTCGCGATAAACATTAATTGTATTTTAAGAATGTCATGGAATTTATTCTTTAATGAATTTTTTGGTGATAACCTTATCTTCATTAATTAGTTTTAAGAAATATATACCATTAGCAAGATGTGAAATATTTATATTTTTGTTCCCTAAATTTTTTTCCTCTATCATTTCACCCAAAGCATTTAAAATTAAGTAAGTTTTGAAAGGAGTATCGCTCAAGATATTTAATTCATTTTTAGTTGGAACTGGGTGTATTATTATATTATTATCTATTACTTTAGAATCAATTCCTGTGAAAAACACATTTCGAACTGAATCGAAGTTAATTGGGTGGCCCCAACTATTATTTCCTTTTTTGTAATACAGCATAACTTTTTTACTCTTATTACCATCGCTATAGGTATTTTTAAATTCGCCTAATCCAGAACAAAATATTCTACTTTCACCATATGTGGACTTGCTTTTGCATGCACCAAAACCAAGTACTTCCTTAACAACCTTGTTTAATGAACTATCAAAATACAATTCCGACCATGAAGGCTTACCAGAATTGTTTATAATATTTACATATGGATTTATATCCAAATAACTTGGAGTATAACTAATATTTTTTATAATCGTATTGTCTTTAACTGTTATTGTAGGATTATTATAGCCATCTAATTTTTGTTCTAAATTTCGTTCTTTATAATAATATTTTAAACCTGATTTGGAGGTAATTATCCATTCAGTATAGATTTTGATTAACTGGTGCTGTCTATAACTCCAAAACTCTCCTTCATAATAAGTATGGAATACGTCTCCAACATTATAATTATAAATACTATCGGTTTTCAGGTTCGTTATTCCATTGTTAGGGTTTGTAGAACCTACATTATTATATACATATGTGTTTGGTAAATGATAAAAATCCAACGCTTTTAGAATTCCATTAAACTTAGAAATAATTATTTCTTGGTTGTTTATTGGGTGATTTATATTTAGTCCATTAGTGTCTTTTGCTTGAAAATTAATAAATATTGTAGAATCGTTATTTTTCTGTTTGTTGAAAGATGCTTGTATAAAATTTGCACCAATATTCATTAATTTCCAAGGTCCTTTTGAAGTATCCGTTTGGATAAGAATGGAGTCGTTATCATGATTAAAAAATATATAAGAGCCATTTTGTTTTTCAATAAAATAATTACCTAACCAAGAGTTTAATAACAAATTATTACATGGAGTATAACCTAAAATTAAATCTTGGTTATACTTATAATTATAAATCCACTTATCGGCACCATAAACACGAACTGAATCGAAACTATTAATATGTATTGAGCCATTATCGGTTTGAAAAGAATGTTGTTTGCCCTCAACGAATAATTTAAAATGCTGAGCATTTGTGCTTGGCAAGCTAAATAAAGTCAACAAACATAAAATCAATTCTTTCATATGCACCAAGTTACAGTTTTTTATATTCAAATACAATGCTTAATTACACTAATGGAATTTAGTCTATTCGATTTCCGATTCAATAATATAATCGATAAATTTCTCAGTAATTAGGAGGTTTAGTGCTCATGATACTCATAATTTAACATCCTAAAATTTTTTGACCACAAAAAAGCCCCGAATATCTCCGAGGCTTCCCTAATACTATTTTCTATTTATTGCTTCATTACTTTCGCTCTTCCAATTTCGCCGTTCTCAAAAATAGCTTCCACAAAATACAATCCATTTTGTAAAGTCTCTAACGATAAATTTTGGGTTGCAGTTTGTTGCATTAACAATTGCATACTCCTTAATTATTGTTGAAGACTATATATCGCTTATGATGTATTCAAAACAAATACGCTGCAATACGTACACACATATACCCTCCATTGGGTATATACAAAATTAGTTTAGCACATAACTTTGTAGCTTAAACAAACTAAACAAATGAATAAATTAATTTACTCGGCTATTTTATTAGCTACCATCTCTATTTTCTCTGCATGTTCTAAAGATGATGCAGAAAACACCTTACAAACAGCAAATGCAGGTTCATTTGTATTTACAACAGACAATGGCACTACTAATGTTACGGCCGATTCTGCTTATTTTGATTCGCGTTACAATACCATTAAAGCTTTTAAAGGTGGTTCTGCAATGTTGGTTGAAATTAATTTAGCTGCCGATACTGCAGGTTTGTATACAGTTGGTGGATTAAATGCGGTTTCGTATTTAAATGGTACTACCTTATATGTTGCTAATGCTGGAGCTGTTACCATTAGCGCTATTACTAGCACTAAAACTACAGGCGTATTTACGAGCACAAGTACTTCTGGAACTCTTTCTGGAACGTTTACAAATATTGATGTAAAATAAAATTGTACGCTTAAAGATGGCCTCTCTAATTAATTTTAGAGAGGCTTTTTTGTTTAATTACTTATTTGTCGGCTGGCTTACATTTTTATTATTAAAAAAGTTGATATTTGGTTAAAACAGATATCATATGAAGATTCGCTTCTTACTTTTTTCTATTTTCTTATTTCTCTATTCTATTCAAACAATTGCCCAAGGTTGCAGCGATGCCGGTGTATGTACCATGGGTGCTCCTCATTTATATACAGGCGATAGCCTGAAAACTACTATCGAAAAAACATCTTCCATTAATTTTAAAATAAGTCAAAGTGTTGGCCTTGGCGAGCAAAATACATTACACTTAGTTAGTGCAGCAGAACTAAACTGGAAAGTAAACACAGCAATTTACTTACAATTAAAAGTACCGTATTTAGTAAACCTCGGAAATATTGCAAACACCAATGGCATCGGCGACTTATCTCTAAGTACTACCATTTATAAAAAAATAAATGAGCGTTCTTCCATCAATACAATTATAGGTTTTAAAATTCCGGTTAATAATTCGAACTTAAGTGATAAGGGAAAAGCATTGCCAATGCCTTACCAAACAAGCTTAGGTACTTTTGATGGTATACTTGGTTTCGTGTATCAATACAAACAATGGAATTTCACAACCGCCTATCAAAAAGTATTAATCTCTTCTAACGAAAACTCTTTTTTGGCTAGCTCTGCAGATTGGCTTAATAATGCAGATGCTGCCAACTATTTTGGTTCCTATAAATTGTTCAGAGGTGATGATGCAATTTTGAAAGCAGAAAGAAATATCAATGTAAATGAAAAATGGAAAGTCACTCCAAGTGTATTGGCTATTTATAGAGTGCAGAATGACAGGGTGCAAGACCCTATTACAAGTATAGAGAGCGATTTGCCAAACTCAAACGGATTAACTTTAAATGTAATTGGAAATTCATCTCATCAACTAAAAAATAATAAGGCTATTGATTTAACAATTGCCTTTCCATTAGTTGTGCGTAAAGTAAGAGCAGATGGATTAACTCGCTCATTAATTGCAAGTGCAGCATTCAGATTCTAATGTCTAAATACTAATATCTAAAGACTAAATTCTAAAAAGCTATACTCCAAATTGCCTCAAGTGGTGGTCGAGATGTTTCCACAACATATTATTCCATTGTGTTGCATTTAACTTACCAAGTGTAAGTTGGTACTTGTTTTCAAAATGTGCTTCGCCTAATTCCAATGGTTTTCTAACATATGCTATAAGCCTTTGCTTCTCTTTTTCAAAGTCGCGTTGATCTACAATAATAAAAGAAGGAGCTGTAGGTAAATTTGGTTTGTAGGGAATCTCATTCGTCATGGTTCCTTTGAAAAACAATTTCATCATTAATTTAATCATTGCATTAGGTGCATCATTTCGTTCGCCTAACAATTGCTCGTAGGGTACGCAGCAATGTGCCAACATTTGCGAAACATTCATTTTACCCCATCTGCGCTGACTAATAGGGCTAAGTTGATTAATTCGTGCAATTAATTCCTCAGTTCCTTGTGTGGTATATATATTTGGTAGGGCCATAATTAAAATTGAAATGCAAAATACAGAAAAAAGGACAAGCCAAAAAAAACAATATTATTTGCATAAAATTTAATCAGTAATTATAAAATTATTCAATATATACTAAAACTAATCTATTTATACTGAAAAGTCGTATCAGAATCTAGAATTATTTTTAGGATTATGAAATCTACTATCGGAGAAAGAATTAGAATATTGCGAGCCATTAAAAGTTTTAGCCAAGAAAACATGGCTAATGAACTGGATATTTCAGTTGCTTCATATTCGAATATTGAGAGAGATGTTACTGACCTAACGGTATCGAGACTTATAAAAATTGCTAAAATATTAGGCGTAACACCAAGTGATATTTTAGAGATGGAAACTACTAATGTAATTGCAGAGTCTGATCAAAAAGGCTATAAAAGTTCTATTCAAATAGAGCATTCTATTGATGAGTTGAAAACTCAAATGTTGAAAATGGCTGCCGAATTAGAAAGCTTAAAAGGCACTAAAACTACAAGAAAACAAAAACGTAAATAAATTAAGAAAGCAGTTTTTGGCGAAGTAAAAATTCTAATTGCTCGTTAGCACGAATTAAACTTTTTAGTAATTCTTTGTTTTCCTGACGAAGAGAAAAAATCTCATACGCGTTGTTAATAATTACTCTCATCTGCTGTTCATCCCAAGGTTTGGTGATGTACTGATAGATTTGGCCTTTATTTATTGCATCAATTACTGCTTGTATATCTGCATAACCTGTAAGCAACATTCTTATGGCTTCAGGATATTCTTGTATTATGCTCGCCAAAAAATCGACACCTGTTATACCAGGCATGCGTTGATCGGTAATGATTATTTCGAATTTCTTTTGTTTTAAAATCTCTTTTGCTTCGTTTGCAGAGATCGCAACTGTTACGTCGTATTCTCTACGGAATGCGGCTTTAAAGGAATTTAAATTATTTTCCTCATCATCAACATAAAGTATTTTTATACGAGAATCAGCCATCTATAATTGGGGTTTATATTATTTAATTCTTCTACAGATTTATAAAATAAACGAATATTTTTATAAATATCGAATTTTATTTGGATATTTAATACTAATTTTAGTGATTTTAGAACCAGACAACAACAACAAATGTTAAAATTTAAAGAAAGTATATTGAATGATGCCTTCTTACCAAGAGTTTTTAACATCAACAACCATAATGAAATGCTTGAAGTTCAGCGCTTAATTGATGAACAACAAGAAATAACAGTAATCGACGAATTAAATAGTCAATTACGCGAATTGATTAAAATACGTAATCCGAGAGCTCCTTTGTCGGAACACGAGTACGAAGAACAGGTACATGCACTGTTGGCTGGAAAGTCTGCACATTACTATGGTTGTTGGGTTTATTATCCTTGGAATAAGAAGTTAGTTCATCTTTTAAATAAAGATGAGTTTATAGAATTACGGACTAGTAGGAACCTTTATAAAATAACCCCCGAAGAACGCAGTATTTTATTGGAAAAGAAGATTGCAGTAATTGGCTTATCAGTAGGCCAAATGATTGCACTTACTTTGGTAATGGAACGCACCTGTGGTGAAATTCGATTAGCAGATTTTGATCTAATTGAATTGAGCAACATGAATAGGATACGTACCTCTGTTACAAACATTGGAGTATCTAAAGCGGTAGTGGCTGCAAGAGAGATTGCAGAAATGGATCCATACGTAAAAGTTAAAATATTTAGAGAAGGAATTACAGAGCAAAACATAGATGCTTTTTTAACGGATGATGGTAAAATCGATTTGTTAGTAGAAGAGTGTGATGGCTTAGATGTAAAAATATTGAGTAGAATAAAAGCAAGAGCATTGGGTATACCCGTGGTAATGGAAACCAATGACAGGGGCATGATAGATATTGAGCGGTATGATTTAGAGCCGAACCGACCGATGTTAC
The DNA here is from genome assembly GCA_943371425.1 of Sphingobacterium thalpophilum. Classification (GTDB taxonomy): domain Bacteria; phylum Bacteroidota; class Bacteroidia; order Sphingobacteriales; family Sphingobacteriaceae; genus CAJBVG01. The sequence goes on along the minus strand of CALRUR010000007.1, from coordinate 101,805 downwards.
ATGGTTTAATACCAGAAAACATGGGCGATTTAAATGCGCTTAAAAATTTGAGCAACCAAGAAAAAGTTCCATTACTTGGGGCAATGGTAGGCATAGAGAACATTTCAGATCGTATGCGCCTATCATTAGCAGAAATGGGTAAAACTATTTCTACATGGCCACAACTTGCTTCATCTGTAGTGCTTGGTGGCGCTATGGTTACAGATGTTTGCCGAAGGATATTATTAAAACAAACTACACTCTCGGGTAGATATTATGTTGATTTTAATGAACTCATTAAGTAACATCTAAAACTCATGGTAAAAATCAGAGCATTTAGAGCTGTTGACGATAAGGAGGCCTGTATGAAATTCATAGAAGGTCACCGTCGTTTGTTGGAAATACATTTTGGCGTAGCTAAAGTTACTTCCTCCAACAACGATTGGGTAAATAGTGAGAATACAATTGTTATAATTGTAGAAGATGAATCGGGAGAAAAAGTGTATGGTGGCGCTAGGGTTCAAATGGTAGATGGTAAAATACAATTACCCATTGAGCATGCTTTAGGCCATTACGATTCGAAAATATTTGAATTTGTAAAACAAGGTTGTGCGGAGATTTGTGGAATGTGGAATTCGATGGAGGTTGCAGGGATGGGCATTGGAAGTTTAATATTATGCAGAGTATGCGTTTCTATTGTAAACCAATTACCCATTGATAAAATTTATGTATTATGCGCCCCTGTTACCACCAGAATGGGAAAACGTGTTGGAGCGGTAATAGAAGAATCGTTAGGCGATAAGGGAATTTTCTTTTACCCTAAAGATGATTTTGTGGCAACGGCAATGGCTATTTTAGATGTAGATGTGCTAGCACATGCCGAAGAAAAAGAACGTGAAAATATTTTTGAACTTAGAAAAAGCCCTAATCAAATAAAAAAAGAAAAAGGACCAAAAGGCGAATTTGAAGTAATATATCAATTAGAAATACCCAATTTAAAGAATTAACAAAGTATGAAGAAACTGAACCTCTTGTTCCTGTTTTTTTTAGTAATATTTACACATCAAGGTTTTTCTAATGATACCATTGTATTTAATAATGAAAAAACAATACAATCAATTGGAAAAAGTATCTATCTCTTAAAAGACGAAAGCAATAAGCTAAGTTTTAATGAAATTCTACAATCGAACGACTTTGTAAAAAGCAAAGATAATGTTCCAAATTTGGGCATCAGTAAAAATACTTTTTGGATTCGCTTTACCGTAAAAAATGAATTAGCAAACAGGCGAATATTATTGCAATTGCAATATCCCATTTTAGATGAAGTGGCAATATACTCGCCAATTGGCAATAATAAATTCGACAGTATTTTGGCCGGTGAACTCTTGCCTTTTCATGATCGAAAAATAAACAACCAAAATCACTTATTTTATTTAGACATTGCTGAAGGAGAGACCGCTACTTATTACATGAAAGTAAAAAGTGGGGAACAAATTCAATTACCATTATTAATTGGAGCACAGCAACCCATTTTTGAGGACTTAATTCAAAAGGATTTGGTTTTTGGTTTGTACATTGGGATTATTTTGGTAATGGCTATTTATAACTTGTTCGTTTATTTTACCGTTCGCGACAAAAGTTATTTGTACTATGTTTCCTACATTATTTTTGTGGGATTAACACAAGCGGTATTACAAGGCTATGGCTTTAAATACTTATGGCCAAACTCTACTTGGTTGGTTTTACAAAGCACTTTTTTAATACCGGTATTAAATGGTTGGACAGCTATTGCGTTTGTAAAACATTTTTTAAATACTAAAGAAACCTACCCATTAGGAAATAAAATTTTAAATTGGATTTTTATTTTTTATACAGTTTGTTTTGTATTGAGTTTAATGAACGAATTCTATTTCGCTCAAAACTTAGTGCAGCTTACTGCAATGATAGGCTCTCTGTTAACCATTTACATTGCTTATAAAATTGGAAGACAAGGTTACAGACCTGCCAATTATTTTTTAGTAGCCTGGACCATCTTTTTATTAAGCGTGGTAGTGTTTGTATTAAGAAACTTCAACATGTTGCCTTACAATAATCTTACTTTTTATGCATTACAAATTGGTTCGGCATTAGAAGTAACCTTACTATCATTTGCACTTGCAGATAAAATTAATATTTATAGAAAAGAGAAAGAAGAATCGCAATTAGAGGCCTTACGCATTTCGCAAGAAAATGAACGAATAATTCGCGAGCAGAATACAATGTTGGAAGTGAAGGTAGAAGAACGCACACACGAATTAAACTTATCGAACTTAGAATTAAACACAGCCCTCACAGATTTAAAAAATGCACAAACCCAATTGGTCGATGCCGAAAAAATGGCCTCACTCGGTCAGTTAACCGCTGGTATTGCGCATGAAATTAACAACCCAATAAACTTTGTGAGCTCTAATATTAAACCTTTGCGTAGAGATATTGAAGACATACAAGCCCTCATTAAAAAATACGAAGAAGTTATTGCAGAACTAAATATTGACGATAAATTCGACGAGGTTAAACAGTATAAAAAAGAATTAGACTACGAATATTTAACACACGAAATTGATGTGTTATTAAAAGGCATGGCCGATGGTGCAGGCAGAACTGTAGAGATTGTAAAAGGGTTAAAGAGCTTTTCGAGATTAGATGAATCTGATTTGAAATATGCAAATATAAATGAAGGGATAGATTCTACTCTTATTATTTTAAGTAGCACTTTTAGAGGGAAAATTAATATTGTAAAAGAATTAGGCGTGATACCAGAAATAGAATGTTTTGCTGGTAAATTGAATCAGGTTTTTATGAATATTATAAACAATGCCGCCCAAGCAGTGTTAACATCACATGCAAATGATGATGCGGGTAAGGTAGTTATAAGAACACAAAGTAATGGTGATAATGTGAGTGTGCATATTATTGATAATGGTATAGGGATGACAGAAGAGGTTAGAAGTAAAATTTTCGATCCATTTTTTACAACTAAAAAAGCGGGAGAAGGTACAGGCCTTGGTTTATCAATAGTTTACAGCATAATAGAATTACACAAAGGAGCAATAGAGGTGAAATCAGAATTAGGAGTAGGCACAGAATTTATTATCACACTTCCATTAATTCAATAAAATGAACAGAGATAAAATCCGTGTTTTATATATTGATGATGAAGTAAACAATCTTCATGCATTTAAAGCTTTATTCAGAAAAGATTACGAAATATTTATTGCAGAATCTGCAGAAGAAGGAACCAAAGTATTAGGCCAAGAGCAAGTACACGTAATTATTTGCGACCAACGTATGCCAGGCATGACCGGGGTAGAATTTTTCGAATCTATTTTGGTTAAATACCCACACCCTATTAGAATTTTACTTACAGGTTATACCGATATACAAGCAGTTGTTGAAGCAATTAACCGAGGTCAGATTTACAGATTTATTGATAAGCCTTGGGATCAACAAGTGTTATCTGTAGCCATTCAAAATGCTCATGAAATTTATCACACTAAATTTTTATTAAGAGAACAAAATATACAATTACAAAAAGCATACGAAGAGTTAGATAAATTTGTTTATTCGGCTTCGCATGATTTGCGTGCACCGCTTGCATCTATACTAGGAATTATTAAAGTGGCAAAATCTGAAGAACCTAGCAGAATGCCCGAATACATTGATATGATAGACCATACTGTAAACAGAATGGATGCTTTCGTTCAAAATATTATTAAGTATTATAGAAGCAATAGGTTAGATGTAGAAATTAACCACATTAATTTCGGAACCATTATTAATGAAATTATTTTCGAATTAGATAGTCATTTAAAAGATGTGCACATTCAATATTTAAAAGAAATAAACGAACCCGTTTTTATTAGATCGGATGAGAGCAGGATTAGAATTATCTTAAACAATATTTTATTGAATGCAATTAAGTTTCATAACGAACATACAACAGATAAAACAATACATGTTAGAGTAAAAACAAATTTAGAAGGTTCTATTATTGAGATTGAAGATAATGGAATTGGGATAGAACCCGACCATCAAGATAAAATTTACGACATGTTTTTTAGAGGAGTGCATAAAAATGCCGGTTCGGGTGTAGGCTTATATGTTGCAAAAGAAGCACTCAAAAGAATTAATGGTAACATACACATGGAATCTACTCCCGGTGTAGGGAGTAAATTCATTGTACAAATTCCTACCTTATTATAATAATAAACCCGCGATAGTTGCAGATAAATAAGAGGCAAATGTTCCGCAGATTAATGCTTTAAAACCAAGCTTAGCTAAGTCTGCACGTCTGTTGGGAGCTAACTCTCCAATGCCACCCACTTGTATGGCAATAGAACTAAAGTTTGCAAAGCCGCACAGGGCAAAACTTACAATCACAATAGATTTATGTTGTAATGCTTTTGCAGCTATCATTGGAGATAAATCTGAGTAGGCCACAAATTCATTTATTACCAGTTTGGTTCCCATTAAAGAACCAACTGCATGAGTATCTTGTGCAGGCACACCCATTGCATAAGCGAATATGGAGAAAATAGATCCAAGTATTTCTTTCAAACTTAATTCTTTTAAAGAAATGCCTACATAACTTAAATCTAAACTAGTATGCGAATATAAATAGCTACCCAACCATCCTAAGCCGGCATCCACCATTGCTATTAAAGCAATAAAACCTAACAACATGGCAATTACGTTTAACGAAATTCTCATCCCATCGCTCGCACCATGAGAGATGGCATCCATTAAATTTTCATGTGCTTTTTTAATTTCGAGCTTTACATTTCCTTTTGTTTCGGAAGCTTCTGTTTCTGGATACACAATTTTAGAAATAACTAAAGCACCTGGCGCTGCCATTATACTGGCGGCTATTAAATACTCTGCAGGCACACCCATAGAAATGTACACCGCCATTACACCGCCGGCTATACAAGCCATGCTCCCCGCCATGCTGGCAAGTAACTCAGACATTGTCATTCCGCTGATGTATGGCTTTATCATTATTTGAGCTTCTACTTGGCCCACAAATGCACTGCCTACGTTTGATAAAGCTTCTGAACCACTAACCCCCATTAACCAATGTACCGCGCGAGCAAAAACAGCTACTATACGTTGCATTAAACCAATGTGGTAGGCTATGCTTACCAATACAGATACGAAAATTATGGTAGGGATAATTTTAAAGAAAAAGATAAATGAATTGCCAGGGCCAAATAATGGAGAAAGCAAATTCGAATTTACCAATGGTCCGAATACAAAGTCGGCACCTTTATTAGAGAAGTCGAGTATTTTAGTAATGAAGTGACCAATATGCGAAAAGATGGTTTGACCCAATGGAATTTTTAATATAAATACCGCTAACAATGCTTGTATAAATAAACCAGTAAATACTAAACGGTAATTAATTGCTTTTTTATTATTCGATAGTAAAAACGATAAGCCTAAAATCAATATAATCCCAAATACTCCAAAGTAACGATCCATAGTTTAATTTTTTCTAAAAATAAGATTATTTTAAATACCTCCTAATGAGTATTCCTAAATGATGTTCTAAGTGCCCTGCAATTATGTATACCAAGGCTTTAGCACTGATGGGTAGCTTATTAGCAGTGCCAGTTTTGCTGAGTTGCTCATCTGTAAGTGACTTTATAAGCAACATATTTGCAGTTCTTAGTGAATTATATTCTTCAATTATGCCATCCCATTGCCTTTTATCGTAAGTAGATTGTTGGATGTATTCGTTTTCATCGAAACCAGCAAGCTCGGTTTTATCTGCCCTAGAAATGCGAAGTAATCTGTAAGACATAACACGTTCGGTATCTATACAATGTCCTATTACTTCTTTAATACTCCATTTACCTTCTTCGTATTTATACAAAGTATTTCCCTCTGGAATATTTTTACAAATATCATTAAAGCGTTGTAATTGTTTTTCTAAGAATACAATTACATCACCCTCAACCAACTTTACATAGGTATTATAAAATGGTGCAAATTCATTATCTGCTGGTTTGTCCATATTTTAACATTAAAATTTATTTACAAATACTTTTAAATCACCGGTAGATTGTATAATCACCTGCACACCTTGTTCGGATAGCGAAATGCCATAAGGCGCAATTTTTTCTACTTTTCCATTTAATTTGATGTTCGGAATTTTAGCATTTTTCAAGGCATCGTCGGCAGTTTTTACAGCCTTCTCTATTTCTTCTTTCATAGAGTATTGCAATTTAGCTTGAATAGTTTTTCTGAAACTTCCTTTTAACAACCACTCCGCAGTTCCAACTAAAGCGTCTTTAGATTTTATGTCGAAATCAAAATCTTTAATACTCAAAATTTGCGTACTATCATTATAAACAGGGGTTCCTAGGGCATACACTGTTCCTTTGAATTTTTTCTTAAAAAAACCATTTCTAAAATATCCATCGAGGTTAATCATCATCCCCAACTTATTTCCGTTGTTAAAAAAATTTAAATCGTTAATGGTTACCACTTGCGTTTCGTTATCGAATTTCAACGTTTTACCAACAAACTGTTCTTTCGCAAGTTGAGTAGCATAGGCAAAATTCATAGTGGCAGCAAAGTACAAATTAAAGGTACTGTCTATGCGTGTTTGCTGTTGTAATTTTGGTAGTGGTTTTAATTCTACAGGTTCTGGTTTTGTACCAGCTAACAAAGTAATGTCTGATCTAAATCCTAAGTTAACATCAATTTTTTTACCATCGCTGGTAACGTTCGACATTGAAATAAATTCTGGTAAAATTTTCAAATACGTTTGGTAACGTTCGCTTACTACAATGGGTGCTTGCAGCTGGTTCCATAGTTGTGTAGCTATGGGTTTTATTTTAATGTTTTTAGTTATTTCTAAATCTAATTTTTTGTTGATGTCTGTAATCTGATTGTTTACTACTGTTTCAATAATACTGCCTATCGGAATTTTTATTGGTCCGAGTTCTAAATAAGGCTGCTCTCTCCATTGAAAACCGGCTTCAGATTTAGTGATGATGTCCCAATCTTGGTTCACATTAATTTTAGTATTAATTACTACGTTCAGCTTAAAAGTCGCTTCCTTATTTTTATCTATTCCAAAATCTTGATCGAACAAACTGAAGAAATCTTTTTTTAATCGCCCGTTTACATATACTTCTAAAGGGGCAATAATTTTAATTTTATCGCCAGCGGCAGAAAGTTTAAAAGCATCAATTTTTTTAACCTTTACAATTAAATTATCGTTGTCGTTATTTTCATAAGAATCGTCGTTATAAAGCAAACCATTAAATTGTTTATTAATAGCATTTTCTAAATCTTGTATAGATAAACTTATGGGTATGTTAATGGTTGATAAGGGTCTGTTTACTTGTGGGGCTACAACCTTAGTAGGTACAGGGGCCTCGGCAGTTTTTACCTTGCAAGCAGGCAGGGCAAACAAAAAAATGACAAAAAACAGACAAAAATGAGCTGTATAATGGGTTTTCTTCATGTTCAAAGGTAATAAAATCTTATAAGTGGATTCAATAATCAAGATTTTTTGTATTTTTATTATTCTATTGAAAACTATTTATTTATGGATCTAAATTTACTCTTAAAAAGAACACTTCTACTTTCGTCTGCAATCGCAATTTTTACACAAGCAGATGCACAAGAAGCAGGTGTTACAAGTCAGCAAGGGATTGCTGATACAAAAAAGGAAGTAAACTTCATGCAAATTGCATTAGTTGAAGCCTATAACAAACCGGCACCAAAGCCGATTCAATTTATTGGAAATAAAAAAGCGAGGGAAATTCCGGAAATGGATGCAGACCTAAGCAATGTTAAAATGGACCCTTTTGGAAAATACACGGAAGCGAACAGAACAAGTTCGGGTATTGCTTCTCCGGGACCAATTAACAATTTTAATGGCTTAAATGATAACAGTACCTCAATTCCACCAGATGTAAATGGAGCGGTTGGTCCGAACCACATTATGGTTACCTTAAACACACAAGTACGTATACAAGATCGTAGCGGAAATACACTTAGTACTGTTACCTTAAATTCATTTTGGGCTCCATTAGGAGGTATTACTTCTACCTATGACCCTAAAGTATTGTATGATCATTTTTCAAATCGTTGGTTATTTTGTTCATCTGCAGAACCACAATCAAATAACTCAAGTACTTTATTAGCGGTATCTAAAACATCAGACCCTACACAAGGCTGGAACTTATATAAAATTGATGTTGATGCTGCCAACACAAAATGGGTAGATTATCCAAGTATCGGATTTAATGATAGATGGATTACTGTTCAAATGAATTTGTTTTCTATGCCAGGTTCAACAGCTACTTCACATCAAATTTATGTGTGGGATAAAGCAGATGTTTACAATAATGGAGCAGGTGTGTTTACAAAATTTGAAATCACAAATGAGTCTACAGCTATTGTTTGCCCATCAATACATTATGATAATTCAACAAGTAAAATGTTCTTAATGCGAGTAGCTAGTGGTAACAGTTCTGGTAAAGGAACATTAACCATGAGAACAATTAGCGGAACGGCTACAGCACCAGTATTATCTGGGCCTACAACCATTCAAACTAATAATACATGGGCTAGTTCTGGAGCAAACAACACTAACTTTGCCCCTCAATTAGGTGTTACTAGTTTAATTGCAACTAACGATCATCGTATGCGCCACGTAGTGGTAAGAGATGGTAAAGTTTGGGCCGTTCATTCGGTATTTTTGCCATTGAGTGGTGCAACCAGAAGTGGTGTACAATGGTGGCAGTTTGATACGTTAGGAAATGTACAGCAAAGAAATATTATTGAAGACCCAACTGGACAAAGATTTTATTCGTTCCCTAGTATTGCGGTAAATAATAAGAACGATGTATTGTTAGGTTATGCAAGTTTTGCTCCTACACAATATGCTTCGGGTGCTTATTCTTTCAGAAAAAGTACCGACCCAATAAATACTTTTAGAGATGAGTATGTATTTAAATATGGTGAGAATACTTATTTTAAAGACTTTGGTGGATCTCGTAACCGTTGGGGCGATTATACCAATACAGTTATAGACCCAACAAACGATTCTACATTTTGGACCATACAAGAGTATGCAGGTGGAACTATTAACACTTGGGCAACTTGGTGGGCACATGTAAATCCATACACAGACATTGTTGATTTTAGTGTAGACAATAATTATGTTTGCCCTGGAGAAAGTGTAGCGTTTACCAATAAAGCTAGTTTTGCTGGAAGTAATATACAATGGACATTTGCAGGTGGTACACCGGCAAGTTCTACAGATGCTAACCCTACAGTTACTTACGCAGCTTCTGGTAAATATAGAGTTACCTTAGTAGTTGATGGTAAAACACAGCTAAAAGACGGGTACATTATTGTACTTACAAACCCAGTTAGAGCCATCAATAAAAACAATGTATTGCCATGCGAAGGAAATACAATAACCTTAACAGCCTCACAAGCATCTGGAATTTATTCTTGGAGCACAGGTGCAACTACTAGAGCAATACAAGTAACTCAATCGGGTACATACTATTGCGACATTACAGCGCCAAATGGTTTATGTAGCAGAAGAAGCGACTCTGTACAAATTACCTTTAACGCAGCGCCAGTAGTAACATTAGCAGATTTTAATGCCATTAACCCAAATGCAACTCCATTACAATTAACTAATGGTACTCCTGCAGGAGGAACGTATTCTGGTCCGGGTGTTAGCAACGGAGTATTTACTCCATCTGTTGCAGGTTTAGGTATACATACCATTACTTACACATTTGTAAGCCCAGAAGGCTGTTCTGCATCGGCAAGTAAAACAATTGAAGTAACCAATGCAGTGGGTGTAAATGCAAACACCAAAATTACTGCATTCTCTGTAACACCTAACCCAAGTAAAGGCTTAGTAAACTTAAGTATTACAGGGATATCTAATGCAAACTTAAAAGTTCAAGTAATAGATCAATTAGGTAGAGTTGTTTGGTCTAAAAACTACGACGATAACAGTCAGAACATTAAAAAAGAAATAGATTTAGGTTCTTTGCCAAAAGGTGCTTATTTTATTAAAGCAGATTTAGGTGATGCATCAGAAACTCAGAAATTAATTATCGAATAATTAAATAACATTTTAAAAAAAAGGGCTAAGAATTATTTTCTTGGCCCTTTTTTTGTGTTCAACAATTTAGAATTTAATGTGTTGTATGAAATATTGCTTCATTTTGCGTAAATTTAACTTTTATTGAAAAATTATTTATCATGAATATAACTCTACATATTAAAAAAACTGCATTATTAAGCATTGCTGGATTAGCAATGTTTACTGCTAATGCGCAGGATGCAAGTGTTACGAAGCAACATGGTGTTGCAGATGTAAAAAAAGAAGTAAACTTTATGCAGATTGCATTAGTAGAATCGTATAACAAACCTGCTAGGAAACCAATACAATTTATTGGGAATAAAAAGGCGAATGTTATACCAGAAATGGATGCAGATTTAAGTGGCATTGTAAAAACAGATCCATTCCCGGCATACAGTTCGTTAAACAGAACAAGTTCGGCAATAACCTCAATTGCACCTGTTAAAAATTTTAACGGATTAAATGATAACAGCACATCTATTCCACCAGATGTAAATGGTACAGTGGGCCCTAACCATACCATTGTTACCTTAAACACTCAAGTAAGAATTCAAAATAAATCAGGCGTTAACATTAGCACAGTTTCATTAAATTCTTTTTGGTCGCCAATTGGAGGCTTAACTAGTACTTATGATCCTAAAGCTTTATACGATCATGTTGCGAACAGATGGATTATTGTTTCATCTGCAGAGCCACAATCTAATAATTCTTGTACTTTATTAGCGGTATCAAAAACATCAGACCCTACACAAGGCTGGAACATGTACAAAGTAGATGTAGACCCAACAAATGTTAGATGGGTAGATTTTCCAAGTATTGGCTATAATGATAAGTGGATTGTAGTTCAAATGAACTTATTCCCTATGCCAGGAAATTCGGGTACATCTCACCAAATATATGTTTGGGACAAAGCAGATGTGTACAATAATGGAACAGGAGTATTTACCAAATTTGAAGTTACAAATGAAGCTACTGCAGTTGCATGCCCATCTATACACTATGATAATTCTACAGACAGAATGTTTTTAATACGTTCTGCAAGTGGTAACAGTGGAGGAAAAGGTACCTTAACCATGAGAACAATTACTGGTTCGGCTACAAACCCATCAATGTCTGCTCCGATTGCCATTCAATCTAACAATACCTGGGCTACAGGTGCGGGTACAAACGGTAATTTTAACCCTCAATTAGGTTCTGCAAATTTAATTAATGCAGGCGACCACAGAATGCGTCAAGTGGTTGTAAGAAATGGTAGAATTTGGGCAACTCATGCAATATTTTTACCACAAAGTGGAGCAAATAGAAGCTCTATACAATGGTGGGAGTTAGATACCTTAGGAAATATTATACAACGTAATATTATTGATGATGCTACAGGTGTCCGTCATTACAATTACCCAAGTATAGCAGTGAACAATAAAAATGATGTGTTAATTGGTTACTCAAGTTTTTCAAATTCTCAATATGCTTCGGCAGGTTATTCATTAAGAAGAGCGAACGATCCAATAAATACATTCAGAGATGAGTACACATACAAATTCGGAGAGAATACATATTTCAAAGATTTTGGAGCAGGAAGAAACCGTTGGGGCGATTACTCAAATACAGTAGTGGATCCTACAAACGATTCAACATTTTGGACCATACAAGAATATGCAGGTGGAACTATTAATACATGGGCAACTTGGTGGGCAGAAGTAGACCCTGATGCTGCGGTTGCAGATTTTACGGTAGATAATAATTATGTTTGCCCTGGTGAAACGGTAACGTTTACAAACAGTACTCCAGGTGCTAGTATACTTTGGTCTTTCCAAGGTGGTACACCAGCAAGTTCAACAGATGCAAACCCTACGGTTACTTATTCTACAGCTGGTAAATTTAGAGTAACCTTGTTAGTAGATGGTAAATCTCAAACGAAAGATGGTTATATTGTTACATTAGCTAACCCAGTTAGAGCCATCAACAAAAACAATGTATTGCCATGCGAAGGAAATACAATTACCTTAACAGCATCACAATCATCTGGTGTTTATTCTTGGAGCACAGGTGCAACTACTAGAGCAATACAAGTAACTCAATCTGGAACTTACTATTGCGACATTACTGCGCCAAATGGTTTATGTAGCAGAAGAAGCGACTCTGTACAAATTACTTTTAACGCAGCACCAGTAGTAACATTAGCAGACTTTAATGCCATTAACCCAAATGCAACACCACTACAATTAACAAGTGGTACACCTGCAGGCGGTACGTATTCTGGCCCGGGTGTTAGCAACGGAGTATTTACTCCATCTGTAGCAGGTTTAGGTATACATACCATTACTTATACATTTATAAGCCCAGAAGGATGTTCTGCATCGGCAAGTAAAACAATTGAAGTAACTAATGCCGTAGGTGTAAATGCAAATACAAAAATTACTGCATTCTCTGTAACTCCGAACCCAAGTAAAGGCTTAATAAACTTAAGCATTACAGGGGTATCTAATGCAAACTTAAAAGTTCAAGTAATAGATCAGTTAGGTAGAATAGTTTGGTCTAAAAATTATGACGATAACAGTCAGAACATTAAAAAAGAAATTGATTTAAGCTCATTGCCAAAAGGTGCTTATTTTATTAAAGCAGATTTAGGTGATGCATCAGAAACTCAAAAATTAATTATCGAATAGTAAATATCACAATAAAAAAAGAGGGCTTGGAATTTAATTTCAAGCCCTCTTTTTTTATTTCATAATTATTGCTTCGTACTAGAAAACATTATTTCATTTTAATATAATATTATTTCATTTAAACCATCACAACCCTTTAAGCTTAGTAATTTGATTCTGTCGTTAGACCCAAATGTATTTTTAATTAGTTTTTCTTTATTCATTTGAAAATCATCATTCCCAACTCCCCAAACTATATGAGCATCAAAATTATTGCTAACCCATAGTTTATTTAATGCTAAATAAGTATTATTTGAATAGTTTAACAGCTTCCTTCTATCTATTTTTAATAATGCTTTATTTGATTTAAATTCTGAAAATGGAATTTTAAATATAGGGGGTACAAAAAACATAGAGTTGTAAAAATCAACAGGAATAACTGAAGCATATAATGTATCTCTGTCATTCAAATCAAGTTTAATTAATTCTAAGTATGTTGTATCCGATTTAATTACATTCACACTACAACTACTAATGGGGCCACTATATACATCTTGAATGTATATTTTAAGTTCGGCATTCCCTTCTCCTTTTAATTCAATATTGAAATAGCCGTTTGAATCTGTTTTTGCTATTTTCTCTGCAAAGCCATCCTGGGCCGAATTATACAATCTTATCTCTACATTTTCTACAGGTACTAAATTGCAATTATTATATATATGTCCATCGACTCTAATAGAATAGTCCTTTTTATTACATGATGAAAGTGAGGCAAATAATAGTATTAGTAAGCAAAACTTATTTAAGAATTTTATCATAGCATATTTTTATTTCATAATAATTAATTTCAAAGTCGAACTTCTGTTCTCTTCATTAATTATTAAAGTATAAAACCCATTTTCAAAATCTCTTAAATCTAATTGTATAAAATTAGTGGGGTCTATATAGTAAGTTGATTTATATACTGGTTCCCCTAAACTGGTAAATACCTCAACAGAATTAATTATTATTTTTTTATTTAGGTTGATATTAATTAACCCGTTTGTAGGATTAGGATAAGTATCTATTAATAGTTTATCAAAATTTTCAAACTCAGTTCTATTGCTGATTTTGTATTCTGCAAGCAACCATCTTTGTGGATCTGTACTCGCGCTGGTTACTTTAAAAGATAAAGGAATTACAAAATCTTGATTGTTATTTACATTGTTAAACACAAGTGTTGTATCTACATAATTGTTTTTAAACTTAATAGGTACAGGCATCTCGAAGAAGTTTACACTAGAGTGTGTACTTTGTTGTTTAATGTTTACATGCAAAGTAAAATCCTTTTTTTGTTCCCATTGTATTTCATACATAGGGTAGCCTTCACCATATAACCAATCGGCAAAAAACTCATCGAGGTTCATACTTGCTATTTGTTCAAAATGATTTTTAAATTTATCAGTATTTGAAAACGAATAACTCAGTTCATCATCATTTAAATAATTTTTACAGGCAGCAAAAAATAAATCGTCGCCGAGTTTCCACCTCAACATATGTAAAATTAAAGAGGCTTTAACATAGCTTAATCTGTAATCGAAAATTCTGCTTACATTACTTGTATCATCAACATAAACGGAGCCAGTTTTAGCTTGTAATGCTTCTGTAATTGATTGCAGTTTGAAAACCTCCCACAGTGTATCGTTCTTGCCGAAGTCGTGTATAAGCCCTGCTAAATAAGTGGCGAAACCTTCGTTCAGCCAAATTTCTTTCCAACTTGCACAAGTAATTTTATCTCCAAACCATTGATGGCCCAGTTCATGAGCAATAAGTCCTTTGTTAAAATTACCCATAAAACTCATGGTTTGGTGTTCCATGCCTCCACCAATATTACATTGTGCGTGCCCGTATTTCTCTTTATAAAATGGGTACTCGCCAAATAGATTTTCAAACAAATGAATAATTTCTTTGGTTTCATGTAATTGTTTTTTCGACAATTCTACTTGATGCGGGTAAACATAATTTAAAAATTGCATTGCACCGTTTTGTAATTGCAAAGTATCGTCTAAAATTGAATAATTAGAAATGGCAATGGCAATTAAATAACTTGCTATTGGGTATCGGTGTTTCCAATGATAGATGTACGACGTGTCAATAGAATCTGTTTTAATTAACAAACCATTACTGCCAACAATATAAGGTTTAGGAGTTTTTACATGTATATTAATACTATCAATTTTATCAGATAAATTAGATTGGCATGGCCACCATTCTCTGTCGCCATACGGTTCGGAAAGTGTCCATAATACAGGACCAGAGGCATGATTAGAAACGCTAAATGCACCAAAGCCTGTTTGTTTGGGTTCGCCTTGATAATAGATTACTATTGAATCTAATTGACCCTCGTTAATAATGGATGGTAAGTTGATTCTAATTTCATCACCACTTCTTCCTACAACACAAAATTCATTTTTATAAATTGCAGAATCTATTTGCATGTTAGCAGCAAAATCAAATACAATAGAATTTAAATTTTCTGATGCAATAAAATGATAAGTTATTTTTCCTTTAATGAAATTTATTTCAGGGTTGGCTTCCCAATAAAAATCTACATAGTGTAAATTGATGTTCGATATTCTGGCTTGTTTACTTTTATTATTAGATAGAGCTTTATGTAATTCAAATTCTTGAATTTCTTTTGCATTATTTTGTGCAAAAACGGAATCCTGAAAAATCAACATAAAGAAAAAGAAAATATACTTATGCATTTAATACAATTCTAAATGTAGTGCCTTTACCCAGTGTAGATTCTTTCACAAAAATCTGACCATAATGATAGTTTTCTATAATTCTTTTCACTAATGAAAGTCCCAAACCCCAGCCCCGCTTACGTGTAGTATATCCAGGTTCAAAAACTGTTTCAAATTTAGATTTCGGAATTCCAACGCCGGTATCAGAAATATCTATGTACACTTTTTTCTTATGCTTGCGAATAAAGATGCTGATTTTACCTTCGGTACCAATTGCATTCGCCGCATTTTTACATAAGTTTTCTATTACCCAATCAAATAAAGAAGGGTTTAATTTCGCTTCAATAGATGCATCTCCATTTACTTCGTATACAATACGTGCTGGACTTCTTTTTTGTATGTATTCGATGCCATGTGTAACTACTTCTAATACATTCTCTGGTTTTAATTGCGGCATCGAACCAATTTTCGAAAAACGGTCGGCAACCAATTCTAGTCGTTGTATATCATGCTCCATTTCATTAAAGGAGCTTTGATCTTGGTCGGCATATTTTTCTTTTAAATAATCCATCCATGCAAGTAAAGAGGAGATAGGAGTACCTAATTGATGTGCGGTTTCTTTGGCCATTCCCACCCAAACTCTATTTTGCTCTGCCTTTCTGCTGGAACTAAAGGCAAGGTAGGATGCAATTAAAAAAATCGCAATTATGGTTAATTGCAAATACGGATAAACTTTAAGTTGGGTTAAAATGGATGAATCTTTGTAATAAATATATTGTTTTTCGCCCGGAAAAACTTCGTAAACAATCGGTTCATGTTGAGATTTCATCTCTTCTAATTGACCGGCAAAATAATCAGGATCGAGTTTTTTGTCGGGTTCAATCTCAATATTTAGGGTTTTGGTAGAGTCGAGCCCTCGAGTTTGTAAAATTACATCGTTAGAATCTGCAATAATGAGGGCCGTATTATTTTTATTGATGATATAGTCGAACAAGAAAACAATAAATTGACTATCAGTGGTATCTGTTGCTTTTACTAATTGTTTGGTGGCTTCTAATCGAAGTTCAATCTTTTCTTTTTCCTGATTTTGGAGCTTTTTAACTAAAATATTGGTGTAAACTAAAGAAGATAATCCAATAATTCCGGCAAAGCTCAACAGCCCAATTTTCCAACGTTTTTTCGATTCTGTAATATTCATCAAGGTTAAATTACGAAAAAAACGCATTTCCACGATATTTAGCTTAAAATCCTATATTTGCGATGCTATGGAAGAAAGAAAAGTACGCGTAAGATTTGCCCCTAGCCCAACGGGCCCTTTACACATGGGTGGAGTGAGAACAGCTCTCTATAATTACTTATTTGCAAAAAAAAATGGTGGCGATTTTTTATTAAGAATTGAAGATACCGACCAAACTAGGTTTGTGCCTGGAGCCGAACAATACATTATTGAAGCACTAGAATGGTGCGGAATGAAATTTGATGAAGGCGTACATGTGGGTGGTCCGCATGCTCCTTACCGCCAATCAGAAAGAAAAGAAATGTATCGCCAATATGCTATGCAGCTAATTGAAGCTGGGCATGCATACTATGCTTTTGATACTACCGAAGAATTAGATGAAATGCGTGAGCGATTAAAAGCAAGTAATGTTGCTTCGCCACAATACAATTACATTACTCGCGAGAGTATGAAAAACTCTTTGAGCTTGCCGCATGATGAAGTGGAGAGAAGATTAGCAGCCGGCGATGCTTATGTAGTACGTATAAAAATTCCTCGTAAAGAAGAAATTCGTGTAACGGATATGATTCGTGGAAATGTGTTGGTACACAGTTCGCAAATGGACGATAAAGTATTATTTAAATCGGATGGAATGCCAACTTACCATTTAGCGAATGTGGTAGATGATTATTTGATGAAGATTACACATGTTATTAGAGGCGAAGAGTGGTTACCATCTGCACCTTTACATGTGTTACTATATAGATATTTAGGATGGGAAGAAGTAATGCCACAGTTTGCTCATTTACCTTTATTGTTAAAACCAGATGGAAATGGTAAACTAAGTAAACGAGATGGCGATCGATTGGGCTTCCCGGTATTTCCATTAGAGTGGAAAGATCCATTTTCGGGCGAAATAAGTTCTGGATACAGAGAGAAAGGGTACTTCCCAGAAGCATTTATAAACATGTTGGCATTGCTAGGTTGGAACCCAGGTACTAATCAGGAAATATTTAGCATGACAGAATTAATTGAAGCTTTTTCTGTGGATAGAATTTCTAAATCTGGTGCAAAATTTGATGCTAATAAAACGAAGTGGTTCAACCAACAATATTTACGAGCTAGAGACAATGCAGAGTTAGCAGTAATATTTAACAAAGAGCTTATTTCAAAAGGGATTAATGCTGATATAGATTACATAGAAAATGTTTGTGCATTAATTAAAGAGAAGGCACAATTTATTACAGAGTTTTGGTCGCTTGCATTTTACTTTTTTGAGGAACCAACAGAATTTGATGCAGAAGTTATAAAGAAAAAATGGAAAGATAATGTTCCAAACTTTATGATGAATTTAACAAATGCGTTAAATACATTAGAAGATTTCTCGCACACCTCTATTGAAAATAAATTCAAAGAAATTGCAGAGCAAACAGGAATTTCAGCAGGTTCGGTAATGCAGATTTTTAGAGTAGCCATCTCTGGTGTTGCAGCAGGACCAGCAATATTCGAAATGATAGCATTAATTGGAAAAGAAAAAGTGGTTGCTCGATTAGAGAGAGCAATTAAACATTTCAACGAAACAAAATAATGAAAATTAAATTATTAATACTGTTAATAATTGTAGTAGCTACGGGCTGCCAATCGTTGAAATTCGATCGCTACCCTGGTGAAAAACAATCGGCTTTCCCTCAAGAATTACAAGGCACTTACCTGTATATTCATGAGAGTAATAACAAGTCGGATACCGACACTATAATTGTTTCAAAAAATTCTTATAGCACAATTGAGTCTGGTATTAAAACATTAAAAGTATTGGATGCTGAAAATGTTTTTTCTACCTACTCTTCACGTAATTTTTATTTTATGAAAAACGAATCGAATTGGATTGGTTTTGAAATAAAAAAGTATAGAAAAGGACTATTGTTGGTTCCAATTATTAATCCTACAAAAAAGAGTACTAAGCGTGATGAGAGGATTCTAAATAAATATTTTGAAGAGGTGAAATTAGTAAGCAATAAATCCGAACTTTCTAAAGGCACTTTTAGTGTAAAAATGAACGAGGATAACCTTTTGAAGTACATCAAAAAAAATAATCGATTCTCTATAAAACTTATTCAAGTATTAGAATAAATGAACAGACCAATAAGAGTATTAGTTGCAAAATGCGGATTAGATGGGCACGATAGAGGGGCTAAAATAATTGCTACAACACTGCGTGATGCAGGTATGGAAGTAATTTATACGGGCTTAAGGCAAACTCCCGAAATGATTGTGAACACAGCCTTACAAGAGGATGTAGATGCCATTGGAGTGAGCATATTGAGTGGAGCACACAATACCGTTTTCCCTAAAATTATTAAGTTAATGAAAGAGAAAAATTTAAATGATGTATTATTAACAGGAGGAGGAATTATTCCGGAAGATGATATGCATGATTTAAATGAAAAGGGGGTTGGTAAATTATTTCCTCCTGGAACACCAACTACCGAAATTGTTCAATACATAAGTTCTTGGGTAGAGCAACACCGTGCTTTCTAATATGAAAATCATTTTTGCATTCTTCTTGCTTTTTGCGCCACTTTTATTAACTGCACAGGTTAGCAAATCTGGTTATGGGCAATTTAAATGGGGGCAATTACATGCTAAAACCACCATGGTTGCAAATTGTAATTCAAAATTATCTGGTAAAGATTTTATGAATTGCGATTTAGTAAATACCGATTCTTTATTTTTAAAAAAATACAAATACATATTTTGCAATGTTCGTTTTTATAAAGAAAAACTTGCTGAAATACAGTTCGACATTAATCACCAAGATTTAGCGGCGGTAATATCAGCCATTACTAATGAACATGGATCGCCAATTGTAAAAGAAAAAAAGCACGAAGCATTAGATAAAGAAAATCAATCAACAGGATACTTGTGGATAATAGGCGATACACAAGTGTTTATTATTAATGATGGGAATAGAGTGCCTGCAATTTGTATTTTATCATCCATCTCTTTAAGAAAAACCTACCCAGAAAATACTTTAAGTTTAGAAAAATTAATTTTTGAATAATGACATACGAAAACATCTTAACAGAGAAAAAAAATGGTACGCAATATATTACCATAAACAGAGCAAGTAAATTAAACGCTTTAAACAAACAAACTTTAGAAGAACTAAACCATGCATTTACAGCAAGTTTTGCTGATGAAGAAGTTCGTACTATTTTATTAACTGGCGATGGAGAGAAAGCTTTTGTAGCTGGGGCTGATATTGCAGAGTTCGCAAACTTTAGTGTAGAAGAAGGGAAAAGATTAAGTGCAATTGGGCACGAAAGTGTATTTAATTTAATTGAAAATTCACCAAAACCCGTTATTGCTGCGGTTAACGGATTTGCATTAGGAGGTGGATTAGAACTTGCAATGAGTTGCCACATAAGAGTAGCAAGTGAAAATGCTAAAATGGGACTACCAGAAGTAGGTTTAGGAGTTATACCAGGTTACGGAGGTACGCAACGTTTAGCGCAATTAGTGGGTAAAGGTAGAGCCATGGAAATGATTATGACCGCTGATATGGTGAACGCACAAGAGGCACACCGAATTGGTTTAGTAAACCATGTTACTACTTTAGAAAATTTAATTTCGAAATGTGAAGAAATTATAGCTAAAATTCATACAAAATCAACCACTGCTATTAGTCATGCAATACGTTCTGTAAATGCTGGCTTTGTAGATGGAGTAAATGGTTACGAAGTAGAGATTGAAGAATTTGGTAAATGTTTTGGTACTGCAGATTTTAAAGAAGGTACTACTGCTTTTGTAGAAAAAAGAAAAGCAAATTTCTAGTACGTGCTAGTGGGTATATAAATTTACCCAATTGAGGGGATGTTTTTGGTTTGTGAGATGCTGTAATATTGTATCAACAAACCAAAAACAAATTATGAAAAAAGTATTATTACTCTCTCTATTTACGATTGTAACAATCGCATTTAGTGCACAAAAAACCCAAGCACAAGAATACGAACAAGGTTCGTTAGTGGCTAATGTAGGCATTGGCTTAGGTGGTGGCTTAGGTCTTCCTATTTCTGCAAGCGTTGATTATGGCTTCAAAGAAAAAATTTCTTTAGGTGGTTTCGTAGGTTTTTCTACTACAAATGAAGACCTAGGATTTTTTAAAGTAAACTACACTTACATTTTAGTTGGTGCACGTGCTGGTTATCACTTCGATTTAGGAGTTGATAAATTAGATCCTTATGTTGGTGCTTTATTAGGTTACAATGCTGCTAGTGTAGGATTCGAACCAGATCCAGGACCTCCATTCAACAATATTACTGCTGGTGGTGTAATCTTTGGTGGTTTTGCTGGTGCTCGTTATTATATTACAGATAACATTGGTGCTTTCGCAGAATTAGGTTACGGATTAGGTACTGCGACTATTGGTGTAGCGTACAAATTCTAAAAGGTGAATTATGAATTATGAATTTTGAATTAGGGTTTTAATTCAAAATTCATAATTCATAATTTATTTAAGAAGTCTTCATAAGCCAACACAATACCTTCTTCTAATTCTACTTTATGTTTCCAGCCTAGAGAATGTAGTTTACTTACATCCATTAATTTCCTAGGAGTTCCATCGGGTTTAGTAGTGTTAAATTTAATTTCTCCATTGTAGCCAATAATTTTCTTTACTAGTATGGCTAGTTCTTTTATACTAAGATCGTGACCAGAACCTACATTTATAAATTCTGATTCATTATAATTTTGCATTAAATAAAAACAAGCATCTGCTAAGTCGTCAGAAAATAAAAATTCACGTAAGGGTGTACCAGTACCCCATATTTCTACAGATTCTAAATTATTTATTTTAGCTTCATGGAAACGACGAATTAGTGCGGGTAAAACATGTGAATGTTGAGGGTGATAATTATCATTAATCCCATATAAATTAGTAGGCATTACTGAAATGAAATTGCAACCATATTGAGCTCTATAAGCCTCACACATTTTAATCCCAGCAATTTTTGCAATTGCATATGGTTCGTTAGTTGGTTCTAGCGTGCCAGTTAATAAATACTCTTCTTTTAAAGGTTGTGGCGCAAGCTTTGGATAAATGCAGCTCGAGCCCAAAAACAATAGTTTTTTTACACCAAATTTATATGAATTATAAATTACGTTATTCTGAATTTGTAAATTATCATATAAAAAATCAGCTCGAAATGTATCGTTTGCAATTATTCCTCCCACTCTTGCTGCAGCCAAAAAAACGTATTCGGGTTTCTCCTTTTCAAAAAATCGTATTACAGCATCTTGGTTTCGAAGATCTAATTCGCTTGAACTGCTTGTTACAATATTGTTGTACCCTTCATTTATAAGTTTACGATATATTGCCGAACCTACCATCCCACGATGCCCAGCAACATATATTTTAGAAGATTTTTCCATTCTAATTAGTTGAAATTTTTGATTTAAATAAAGTCCCCCCCATCATCAATAATAACGATATAATAATAATTACAAATATTGAGGGCTCTGCAAACCCAAAAATACGTTTATCTGTTGGAATACTATAAAATAATAACACAGTAATTAACCCTTTTGGTGCAATAAATAAGGCCGGAAACAATAGTTTCCTGTCTATAAACCTTAGTGTTAAATACCTAAAGAGAAATAAAACCCCAATCATTATTAAACCAATTTGCCACATGCTAATGTTTTGGATACTATTTATCTCAAGCGAAAAGCCGAATAATAGAAAGAAAAATGTTCTTATTAAAAAAGCTGATTCGCCAGTAATGCTTTTTAATTGTTCCAACTCTTTATCGAATTTATCTTCTTTCAACCATTTTTGTATCCACTCTAATTGTATGAGTTTGTAATTGTTTAAGAGTAATCCGAAAAACATTACTAATAATAAAGAAGGTAAATGTAATTGCTTCACTAAGGCATATACCAAAATTAAAATGGCAAATGTGAAAATGAATTTTATATGAAGTTTTACAAAATGTAGGAATACAAATAATAGGATGGAACACAGTACAGATATCAATACAATTAATACTGTATCGCCACCAAATTTAAAGAACGACATTGCCGATCCAGCATCATCCATTAAAGCAAAATTAAAAAGCATAATGCCGATAATGTCCGAAAAAGACGATTCGTACACTACAAATTCTTTTTTGCTCTTCTCAAAATTTGCTGCAGAAGGTATAGCCACCGCAGAACTTATTACGGCAATGGGTATGGCGTTTAACCATGCCAACCTAAAACTTCCACCGAAATAATATTGAATAATAAATGCTAATGCAATAGAACCTACCAGTAAAGGTAGGGTGGATGATAATAAACTTTTTTTAATTACTGGAATTTTACTTTTAGTAAGTTCTAAATCAAGTGAACCTTCTAATACAATTAATATTAACCCTACGGTACCAAATAGTTCAAGAAGTGGTTTTACCTCGTATGCAGGTAATCCTATGTTCTCCCAAATAATTTTAATTAAAAGTCCGCTGCCTAATAAAAACAGTACAGAAGGTATCCTTACCCATTTTGAAAGAATATCAAAAAAATAGGACACAATTACCAAAATGCTAATAGTGATGAGGATTTGCTGAGTCATGCCATCAATATACTAATATTATAAACGTTAAAAAACAGAAATTTGATTTATTATCTTTGGCAAAAAAATATTGAGTTTTGGGTAAAGATAAATTAAGAAGATTTGCAGAGTTAGAAACATTTACAAATGTGTTTCAGCTAAATTCTGTGCATAAAGGCAAATGGAATAAAGATTATTTTAAAAAAGACCAAGACATAGTACTTGAGCTTGGCTGCGGAAGAGGGGAGTATACTGTGAGCCTTGCTCAATATTTTCCAACAAAAAATTTTTTCGGTATTGATATTAAGGGAGCCAGAATTTGGAGAGGCGCTAAAACAGGTATAGAAGAGAATATTTCGAACATGGCTTTTTTGCGTATAGAAATTGAAAAACTTGAAGAACATTTTGCCGATGCGGAAGTAAGTGAAATTTGGATAACCTTCCCAGATCCTCAACCTCAAATTAGTAGAGAACGTAAACGATTAACTTCTGAACGTTTTTTATCAATGTATAAAAAAATACTTAAGCCCAACGGAATTGTTCATTTAAAAACAGATAACGATGGATTGTATGAATATACTTTAGAGAAAATAAAAGAATTTAATTATACCATAATTAAAAACACAAACGATTTGTATAAAGAATTGTGGTTAGATGAAGTGTTATCCATACAAACAACTTACGAAAAGATTTACCGTGACAAAGGAAAAAACATTAATTACATTCAATTTAAATTTTGATGAAAGCAGATGATTCCTTTTTTCAACGTGTATTCGAAGTGGTGAAAAAAATTCCATACGGCCGAGTAACCTCATATGGTGCCATAGCCGAACACCTTGGAATGAAAGGCTCTTCGCGTATGGTAGGTTGGGCCATGAATGCCTCGCATACTGCAGAAGATAACATTCCTGCGCACAGAGTGGTAAATAGAAATGGTGATTTAACGGGTAAGTTTCATTTTGCAAGTCCCGATTTAATGGAAGAGTTACTTCTATCAGAAGGTGTTCAAATAAAAAATGACAGAGTAGTAGATTTCAAAAATAAATATTGGAACCCTAGTGTTGAACTCAATAACAATGACAAGTAGTTATATGGTCATTCACCATTCCAGTTGCTTGCATATGAGCGTAACAAATAGTAGTTCCAAAAAACTTAAAGCCTTTTTTCTTTAAAGCTGCGCTAATAGCATCCGATTCTTTGGTGCTCGCAACAATATCGTGCATCGATTTTCTTTTATTCACAATTGGTTTATTGTTTGGCATAAAAGAATATAAAAACGCATCGAATGAACCATGTTCTTTTTGAATTTCTAGAAATATTTTAGCGTTAGATATTGCTGCTTTTATCTTTAATCTGTTTCTAATAATCCCTTCGTTCTGCATTAATTCCTCCACTTTTGCATCATCAAATTTTGCTACTTTTTTTGCATCGAAGTTTGCAAATGCTTTACGGTAATTTTCGCGCTTACGTAATATCGTTATCCAGCTTAATCCTGCTTGTGCACTTTCTAAAACTAGGGATTCAAACAAAACCTTTTCATCATGTGTAACTTTCCCCCATTCCACATCATGGTATTTTTCATACAATGGGTCGCCAATGCACCAATTACATCTAATAATTTCTTTAGGCATATTATTGTTCGTTTAGTTCGTCCCAATATTCTACAGCCCTACGGAAATGTGGTATTACAATAGAGCCCCCAACTAAATTGGCAATCATAAATACTTCCCAAATTTCTGCATTGGTTACTCCTTCATCTTTACACTTTCCTAAGTGGTATTTTATACAATCGTCGCAGCGCAGTACCATAGAGGCTACCAATCCTAACATTTCTTTCGTTTTTACATTTAATGCCCCTGCAGCGTAACTAGTGGTATCTAAGTTAAAAAAGCGGTTAATATTTAAGTTTTTTTCATCGGCAATGCGTTCATTCATCTTAGAACGATAGGCATTAAATTCATCGGCTAGTTTTCCCATGTATTAAAGGTATAAAATTTAGTTTGATGAAAGGAAGCTCATTGCCTATTTTTTCTATCTTTGAGTAAAGCAAATGATATGAGTAAGAAGTTATTTTTATTAGATGGGATGGCCTTAATTTATAGGGCTCATTTTGCATTGAGTAAATCGCCTAGGTTTACCACCTCAGGATTAAACACATCCGCAGTATTCGGATTTGCAAACACCTTGTTAGAACTTATTAAAAGAGAAAACCCTACACATATTGCGGTAGTTTTTGATACCGCTGCTCCAACAGAAAGGCATACCGATTTTGCAGATTATAAAGCGCATAGAGAGTCAATGCCCGAAGATTTATCGACTGCAATACCATACGTATTTAAATTGATAGAAGGGTTTAACATTCCGGTGATTACAAAAGACGGCTTCGAAGCCGATGATATTATTGGAACATTGGCTAAAGAAGCGGAGAAACATGGTTTCGATGTGTATTGCATGACACCAGATAAAGATTTCGCACAATTAGTTTCCGACCATATTTTTATATACAAACCTGCACGTATGGGAAATGATGTAGAGATAATGGGTGTGCCAGAAGTACTGAAAAAATGGGAGATTGAACATGTTCACCAAGTAATAGATATTTTAGGTTTATGGGGAGATGCAGTAGATAACATTCCCGGTATACCAGGCATTGGTGAGAAAACCGCCAAAGACCTTATCAAAAGATACGGCTCTATGGAAAATATTATTGCAAATGCACACGAGTTAAAAGGCAAGCAAAAAGAAAATGTAGAAAATTTTGCAGAACAAGGTTTGCTTTCTAAAAAGTTAGCCACCATTTTGTTAAATGTGCCTGTGGAATTCAACGAAAAAGAATTTACATTAGATTCACCAAGCAAAGAATTGTTAGAACCCTTATTTGCAGAATTAGAATTTAGAACCTTAGGAAAACGAGTGTTTGGTGAAAGCTTTAGCATTGCCGAAGCTTCGCAAAATGCATCTAATTCGCAAATGGATTTATTTGGGCAACAAGTATTACCATCTAAACGCGATGCATTGCCAAGTGCCGATGCTGATGATGAATCAATTAGAGTTTACAAAACAATAGAACAAGTTCCGCACGAATATTTTTTAGTTGAAACAGAAACAGAAATAAAAAATTTAATTGAGAAATTAAGTAAAGCAAGTTCTATTTGTTTTGATACCGAAACCACTTCTACAGATGCAAACACGGCAGAAATGGTGGGCATGTCGTTCTCCATTAAAACAGGCGAAGCCTATTACGTTCCAGTTCCTTCCGATAAAAGCAAAACGATGGAAATTGTTCATCATTTTAAAAATATTTTAGAAGATGAACGAATTGAAAAAATTGGGCAGAATATTAAATATGATATTATTGTTTTTGCTTCTTACAATGTTCATGTAAAAGGCCCTTTGTTTGATACCATGTTGGCTCAATACATTGTGGATGCAGATGCTCGGAATAACATGGATATAATGGCGAATGCTTACTTAGATTATTCGCCTGTTTCAATTACCACACTTATAGGTGCAAAAGGAAAAAATCAAGGTAACATGCGCGATGTAGAACTAGCAAGAGTAAAAGATTATGCTGCCGAAGATGCCGATATTACGCTGCAATTAAAAGAAGTGCTCTCTTCAAAATTAAAAGAAAATAGCGGTGAGGAGTTGTTTTATAAAGTAGAAACCCCGTTGGTTTATGTGTTATCTGATATGGAAATGACGGGTGTTAAAGTAGATGAAGAAACCTTAAAAGTATTTTCTAAAGAATTAGAAATTGATATAAAAAATTTAGAAGAAACTATTTACGAAAAAGCTGGTGTAAAATTTAACATCGCTTCTCCAAAACAATTAGGTGAAGTATTGTTTGATAAATTACAACTCGACCCTAAAGCTAAAAAAACTAAAACGGGTCAATACCAAACCGGAGAAGATGTGCTTTCTGCATTATCTTCAAAACACGACATTGTTCAATACATTTTAGATTTCCGATCTTTACAAAAATTAAAATCTACTTATGTAGATGCATTGCCAGAAATGATAAACTCTGCAACTGGTAGAGTGCATACATCTTACAACCAAGCAGTGGCAGCCACCGGCAGGTTGAGTTCCAACAATCCGAATTTACAAAACATACCGATTAAAACGGCACGCGGCAGAGAGGTGCGTAAAGCATTTATTGCGAAAGATGCTGAACATGTAATTTTAAGTGCCGATTATTCGCAGATAGAACTACGTGTAATTGCAGAAATGGCGCAAGAGAAAAACATGTTGGAAGCGTTTGCAAATGGCTTAGATATACATACCGCAACCGCTGCAAAAGTGTATGGTATAAAACTAGAAGAAGTAACAAGTACGCAAAGAAGAAATGCAAAAGCAGTAAACTTTGGAATTATATACGGACAATCGGCATTTGGTTTATCTCAAAATTTAGGCATTCCTAGAAAAGAAGCAGCAGAAATTATTGATAATTATTTCTTGCAATATCCTGGTATTAAAAAATACATGAATGATACCATTGAATTTGCCAGAACACATGGCTACGTTGAAACCATAATGAAACGTAGAAGATATTTACGAGATATAAATTCTGCGAATGCTACCGTTAGAGGTTTTGCAGAACGAAACGCTATAAATGCTCCAATACAAGGGTCGGCAGCGGATATGATAAAAGTTGCTATGATTAATATTTATAAAGAACTAAACGATCGTAAATTAAAATCTAAAATGACCATGCAGGTGCATGACGAATTGGTTTTTGAAGTACATCAATCAGAAATTGATGAAATGAAATTATTGGTGATGGAAAAAATGAGAACTGCCATCCCTCTTAACGTGCCAATTTTAGTAGAGGTAGGTGTAGGCAAAAATTGGTTAGAAGCGCATTAATAAAAAATAATAAATATGGAAGAATTAAAATATCCAATCGGCAAATTTAAAGCCCCAGATGTTTACGATGAAGCATTCAGAAAAAATGCAATTCGTGAATTTGAAGTGTTACCAACTTTATTAGTAGATACAGTATTAGGTTTACCATCTAAACAATTATTAGGAAAATACAGACCAGACTCATGGAGTATTAGGCAATTGGTGCATCATATTGCTGATAGCCATATGAATTGTTTAATTCGATTTAAACTTGCCTTAACAGAAGACCATCCAACGGTAAAACCATACGATGAGAATAAATGGGCATTGTTAGCAGATGGAAATAACGACGACATAGAAGATTCAATATTAATTATTGAAGGTGTGCATAAGCGTTTGGTAAAACTTATAAAATCTATTAAGCCTGATGAATGGGAACGAAAAGTTCATCATCCAGAAAGCAAAAGAGACATGAGTTTGAATTTTCTATTAGCCTTATACTCATGGCATGGTAAACACCATTTGGCACATATTGAAAATGCAATAAGAAAACCATATTAGTGGCAGAAATTGGGGTCGATATTAACAAAGCAAAAGCATTATTAGACAATGCAGAGCTAGTAGCCATACCTACAGAAACGGTGTATGGCTTAGCTGCAAATGCTTTTAATGTGGATGCTGTATTAAAAATTTACGAAGTAAAAAATCGACCCAAATTTAATCCATTAATATTACATAGTAATTCACTTGAGCGTTTCGCGGACTGGGGAATTGTAATTACTGATCAATTAAAAAAATTAGCAGATACATTTTCACCAGGGCCCTTAACATATGTATTGCCAAGTAATTCTTCAATTCCAGATATTATCACGGCAGGGCAATCAACGGTAGCAATTAGAATACCCAATCATCCCTTAACACTAGCGCTGCTGGCAGAACTTAATTATCCATTAGCGGCCCCAAGTGCTAACCCTTCCGAATATGTAAGCCCCACTAGTGCAGAACACGTGCAAGCACAATTAAGTGAAAAAATTCCTTATATATTAGATGGTGGAGTTTGTGAAGTAGGAGTGGAATCGACCATTATCGATCTATCAAAAAATAAAATTCGATTGTTAAGGTTAGGAGGAATAAGCAAAGAAGAAATTGAATTATGTATTGCTGAAGAAATTGAAGATTTATTAATTTCTGACAATATAATTGCACCTGGAATGATGAAGCGACATTACGCTACATCACACCCAATGGTTTTTGAAGATCAACGTGCAACTGTAAATATAACTGCAAAAACATGTGCCATTAGATTTAATACGTATGCTGATTATCTTCCTAAAGAAAATCAATTTTTACTTTCAGAAAACGGAAATATAAATGAGGCAGCAGCCAATTTATTTTCTACCATGCGTAAGTTAGATGCAATGCAACTAGATTTAATAATTGCAGAAAGATTTCCAACTATTGGTATCGGAAGAGCAATAAACGACCGATTAGAGAGAGCGGCTAGTAAGAATTTACATTCCTAATATTTCTTTTAATTTCTGATATCCACTTTTACTAACTGGTAATTGAATACCCGAACTCAGCACTGCTAAATGCGATTCTTTATCGTAAGCATCAATGCGTGTTACTAAGCTCACATTTACTAAATACGATCTGTGTATTCTAACAAAATCAATGCTCGATAATTGTTGTTCAAAATAACTCATGGTTTTGTTTTTAGAATAACTACCATCATTTGTCATAATTTTCACATTATCGCCATTAGCCTCAATATATTGAATTTCTTGTGTAGGAATAATTTTAATCTTACCATCAGATTTTACAACTATTCTATTTTGTGCATTTGCATTTGTAGGTAATTGTAATTGCTCTGTATTTATTTTAGGAATGTTATTAGAACTAAATTTTTGTATGGCTTTATCAAATCTTTCTTTATTAAAGGGTTTTAATAAATAGTCAATTGCATTTGCTTCAAATGCTTTTAATGCATATTCATCAAAAGCAGTGGTAAAAATAATACAAGGAGGGTTATCTATTAACTCTAGTAATTCGAAGCCATTTATTTTAGGCATTTGTACATCTAAAAACACGAGGTCTGGTTGATGTTGCTGAATTGCTTTCATGCCTTCGAAACCGTCCGAACATTCGGCAAGAATTTTAATTTCAGGATAAGACATTAAATACTCAATAACTATTGAACGTGCTAAGGGTTCATCGTCTATGATAATACAAGTACTCATTGTGGGATGCTAATTTTTGTGATGAATAAATTCTTGTCTTCTTTAATTTGCAAGAGATCGTTTCTTGCATACAATAAATATAATCTTCTTTGTATAGAGTTTAAGCCAAAACCAGTTCCTTTATCGTTGGCAGATCTAGTACTAGGGTCATAAGGGTTGCTTACTTCTATACTTACAATATTATTAGAGAGTGTTACTTTTATAATGATGTCTACAGTCCCAGTTGTATCATACAAACCAAACTTTATTGCATTTTCTACCACAGGCTGCAATATCATTGCAGGTACTTGTGCATCCATGTTTTCGTCAATTTCTATGGTAGTATTTAATCGATGACCAAAGCGAACTTTTTCTATGGCTAAATACAAATCAAGTTGTTTCATCTCCTCCACAATACTAATTTTTTTATTTTCTTCTTGTCGTAGGGTGCTTCTTAAAAAATCAGATAACTGATGAATCATTGTTCTGGCTTGCTCTGGTTTTACTACCACCAATGCAGAGATAGAGTTTAAGCTATTAAATAGAAAATGTGGTTGTAATTTCTGACGTAAACTTAATAACTCTGCCTCTTTAGCCAAATCTTCTAGTTTTTGTCGGCGTTTAGATTGCTCTTGTTGTTCTTCTATTCCATACCAAAACCAACTAACGCCTAGCACAGAAGAGTTAATCATTAGTCCAAAAATAAATCGTACAGAAAAAGATTGATTAATAAATTCTAAATAATTTTTTTCACTAATATTTACAAAGCTCAAAAGGAACGGACTTTTTTCAACCCATATATAGGTAATTACTAAAACCATCAACAAGCTAATCCATATAGATTTTGCAACAGGTTTATAGAATAACAGTACTAAGCTAATAATTACAGCACAACCGGCTAAAATAGTATTGTAAATAATGCTATCCCAAATAGATGTTAACCAAGAAAATTTAAACACATTGTGTACAATCCATACATGTGTAACTGTCCAGCTTAAAAAGAGAACAATAAATAAAGCGTTAAACTTCCGATATGCAAATAAACTTTTCGACATGTTAATAGCTACGTATGTCTATACCGGCTAATATTGAAACACCAACAATCACAAGGATTTTGGAGTCATCATTATTATTAAAATCAATCAAATTTCTTTTATCATCTAAGCCACCAAATACACTAACTATTTCAGATTGAATTCTCCAGTTAGATGGTACTACTAATTTGGTTCCACCAAATATTTGAACAATTTCTAATTGTACTCTGCCATTAATATCGCATTTGCTTAAATTAATTTCATTGCCACCAAATACAGAAACTATTTCGCCTCCTTTAAAATTTTTGCTCACCATAATTTTTTTATTGCCAGCAAAAACTGCAACTAATTCTAAGCGATCATCACGTGATTCATCGCTACCTAATTCTGTAAAATTGCCAGAAGCTTCATCAAATTGATGAACTTTAACTGGTTTGTTTTTCTTCAACATTCTAATTCCAACCGCAATTAAAATGGCCGGAAAAATGATAGAGGTCATGCGAACATCATAGCCTGCAATTTTATCAACCAAAAAGATTGCGCCTATACCAACTATTATTGCCCATGTCCAATCTTTAAATTTATTGCCAATTCCAATTAATAAACCCACGGCTACTATAAACATTGGCCATGAAATCACCCAGTTTGGTATTGGTAGTTCAAAAGTACGTGCTAAAAACAGTACACCTACTAGTATAATAAAGATGCCAATCCACTCTTTATTTTTCTTATTCTTATGTGTTTGAGGAGTCATTCTTTTGTTAATTATTACACTAATGTACGCTTAGAGGCAAACCAACACAAATGTATTTCGTTTATAATGTATAAAATACCGATGAATGCAGGATTTTCGGGGTTAAAATTATACCTTTGAGCATGTTACAATACATTATAGTAGGCATATTACTTTTATGGGCAGTGTTTTACATTGTTCGCAGCATACGCAACCAATTCAGCAAGAACAAAGGTTGTGCATCTAATTGTAAGTGTGGAGTAGATTTTGAGCAAATTAACACGAGCAGCAAATAGCAATGAAAATCGAATTAATTACTAGCCTACAAAATCCCAAAGTAAAAAATCTTGTAAAACTTATTGAAAAATCTTCTGAAAGGAGGACGCAAAATTTAATAGTTGTAGAAGGTTTGCGAGAATTGAGCTTAGCAATTTCTGCAGATATGGAAATTGAACAATTGTATTTTTGTGCAGATCTGGGTGCCAATGAACATGAACTAAAAGCTTCACAATATTTTGAAGTAAGTAGAGAAGTTTTTGCTAAAGTAGCATACAGAGAAAAATCAGATGGTTACATTGCCCTAATGAAACCTAAGTATTTTACCTTAGAAACGTTAGGCTTAACAGAAAATCCATTTTTAATTATAGTTGAATCAGTAGAGAAACCAGGCAACTTGGGCGCAATTTTAAGAACTGCAGATGCTGCAAACATTGATGCAGTAATTATTTGCGATCCTAAAACCGACATCTATAATCCAAACGCAATACGCTCTAGTGTTGGATGTATTTTTACAGTTCCAATTGTTGTAACTACAAACGAAGAAGTAAAAAGCTGGCTTATAAAAAACAACATAAACTATTATTCTGCCGCTTTAACAGCAAGTAAACTTTACACCCAAATAGATTACACTAAACCCACTGCAATAGTAATGGGAACCGAGGCAACAGGCCTCAGTGAATATTGGCTTGATAACTCAAATATTCAAATTAAAATTCCAATGGAAGGTAAAATAGATTCCTTAAATGTCTCTATATCAACTGCAATAATAACTTTCGAAGCTAAAAGACAGCGACACTAAAATTTTGCATTGCGTTGCAAAATTTGGTGGCCCGTTTTTGGTGCCACCACTTAAGTCGTGCCACCAAAAACGGGCCAAAAAAAATATTTTTATTTTTTTTCTATCAATACCGTAGCATAGGCAACTACGCCCTCTTCTCGGCCAATAAAACCCATTTGCTCGTTGGTGGTGGCTTTTATAGAAATATCATCTTCAGTAATATTCATAGCCTTAGCCAAGATGGTTTTCATGGCAGGAATATGTGGGTTAATTTTTGGCGCTTCCAAGCAGATCATACAATCAATATTTCCTATCGAATAATTTTTTGTAGCGATTAATCGAACACATTCTTCTAACAAGATTACACTCGATATGCCTTTCCATTTAGGGTCTGTGTTCGAAAAATGGTAACCAATGTCGCGCATATTTGCAGCGCCCAACAAGGCATCGCAAATTGCGTGTATTAAAACATCTGCATCTGAGTGACCAAATGCTCCTTTATGGTGTTCTAGATTTACACCCCCCATAAAAAAAGGATGTCCATCTTTTAACTGATGGACATCGAAACCAAAACCTACTCTGATTTTCATAATATTTTATTGTTTTGCGGGATCAGGTGTTTCGAAATTAAATGTTAACGAGAATCGCAAGGTGTTTTCTAATGGATTTGTTTGGGTTGTTGGGATTAGGTACGATAAATCTAATCCAAAAATATTGTATTTAATACCTGCTCCAAACGTAAAATATTGTCTGTTTCCTTTAGTTGGGTGTTCATAAAAATATCCACCTCTAATGGCAAATTGTTTATCGTACCAATATTCAAAACCGGCAGAATAATACAACTCATTAAACTCCTCTTGTGCGCCACCTGGTGCATCGTTAAACGATTGAAAAATACCTCTTGGTACCGATACATCTGTTGTTTGCCCTTTAACAATTACTGGGTTTCCATCGCTTCCAATAATTACTTGGTTCAAACTATCTACTGCATAAATTGGATTTGTTGGAACCAATAATTTATTTACATCAACAAATACAGTTAATTCGTTATAGTTATCTAATTTCATGGTTCCTGCAGCTCCAACTCTTAAATTGGTTGGTATAAAATATCTATCGGCTGCATTGGTATAATTCATTTTAGCACCAATGTTAGAAATATTGAATCCGTAAGAAATCGTTGTTTTTTTACCATTAATAATATAATCAGGATTTGTGTAATAGCCTGATAAATCTACTGCTACAGAACGACCGGCTTTAACCGATTGCCCGTTTTGAGCAAGCTGACCTTGTGCTAGATCGGAATTTATAAATCTGAATGCGGTACCAATTGAAAATCGGTCGGATAATTTTCTGTTATAAGAAAGGTCCACTGCTAACTCATTAGGGTTACCTGTACCTGTTACGTTTCCTTGTATATCGGTAAACGTAATATCTCCCAGAGAAAAGAATTTTAAACTTGCACCAATCGTTTGTTTATTATCAATTTTATAATAACCACCCAAATAAGCTAAATTAATATCGGGTACTAAACGCTGTAACCATGGAGTATATGCAATACCAAATGCATACTTTTTTTCCATGAATGAAAATTTTGCAGGGTTCCAATGGTTAGAGTACACATCTGGGGCAGTAGCTACACCACCATCGCCCATAGCACCGGCACGCGAGTCTGGACCAATAAGTAAAAATGGTACAGCGGTTGTAATTGCATTAACAGAAGATTCTCTGCCATTTAATTGTTGCGAATTTATTTGTGCATCCGCAATATTTATATTAATTACACTACAAGTAGCAAATAGTAAACTTGTCCCTATTCTTTTTAACATCACTTTCTTCAAAATCATTTGTCAGTTTATTTAGCTTTAAAAGCTGTATCCTCTTTATTTTTTTACAAATTCTTAAATTATTCTTTTAAATACGATAGTCTTTCGTTTAAAAGAAAGTTTCAAATATAGAAAAATCTATATTCCGCAAAGGTTAAAAAATTACTAATTTCTGATATTTATCAGCAATCGAACCATCTGCCGCTTTTACTTTTAATCTATAAACATAGACACCTCTGCCTAGTTTGTCCCCGTACTCATCTTTCGCATCCCATCCAATATTGCTAATTCTGGTTCCTGTAGCTAATAAATCTTGTTGTATCGTTTTAACTAAACGTCCAGAAACGTTAAATATTTGAACCATCACCTGTAATTGTTCACCAGGTCTATTATGCTCAAATTGAAATCCAGTATTAGTAGTAAATGGGTTAGGGTAGTTGTAAACCCTGTCTATATTAAATTCTGATGATTCGATTACACTAAATTCTGTACTAATTTCAGACGAGTTGTTTACTACATCCCATGCTTTCACTGTTAATTTATAATTCCCTGGCTCCAATTTATTCATAGGATATCTAATTTCTCCTTCTTGGTAACTATCTAACGTAGATTCATAATATTCATTCAAATCTATTTTTTGTGTTTTTAATCCTGATGTGAGCGTAGCCGTTATATTGTGCCCAATTCCATTTCCAACAGTATTAATTCCATTTTGATCGAGCATTTTTACAATTAATAAGGGTCTTTCGTTTGTAATTCCACCACCTGCAAAGTTCTCATCGTTTAAATACACTTTCATTTGAGGACCTTCGGCATCAACAATCGCAGAGTTAGAGCTGCCTCCAACTTTAACACTATCGAAAGATCCATTCGCATCTACAGAACCAAGTTGCGCATAGTAACTTAACCTACCATAACCAACATTATAAGAGATGTCTTTAGGCACTACAAATGTAAAGCTGAATCTACCATTCTGTACGCTAGCCTTGCCTTTGTAGATTATGTTTTTTTGTACTTCAAATGGCATTACTTTACTATCTCTATCCTGACCCAAGGTTTTTTGTGTAGTTTTTTTATCATAAACTGCTGGATATACCACTCCATTATAACTATTCAATGGATTGCCATTTAAATCTGCAATAAACCCTTTAATAGTTACTGTATTTAGAGCCTTAATGGTATCAACATTTACATCAGTAGATAATTTATCGTTAATGCTTTCAGTAATTACTTTGAATTTTGGGGTAGCAAAAGGCAGTGATGGGTCGCCTAGTAAAGTAAAATTACGTTGATTGATGGTAAGACCTAGGCCATTTAAGTTTTTACTTTTTCGAAATATATCTCCTAAGGTATTCGTACTACCAACGTTTGTGCTATCAAAAAGTGATTTTAAAAATGCTTCGTTAATTGATTTATTTTCGTTTGCATATACAATACGAGTGGTAGTATACATTGCAATTGCACCGCCATTTGGATTTAATAAACAAAGTTCACCTGCCGATTGAAAAAGTGGATCGTCCCATCTAGAAAATGAACAGGTAGCCGTTAATAAAACTGGCATATTATCTAAGCCTTTCCAAGAATTAATATCTTCTATCGTTAACACTTTTTCGTGCCCTAAGCCATTTTCGCCACCATGCCCAATGTAATTAATAACCAATGCTCCAGTATTTACTCGTTGGTTAAATGCTGCATTTACTTCAGGGAATCTGCTACCTGCTGGAGTACTTATTTGCTGATAATTATCTAAATAAATTTTATCGATGTTAAAATCTTTCGTTCTGTTTTTAATAATTTGCGAATGTGATTCGGCATGCACAATGTGTAGGTTGTTATCCTGATCATCGGCAATCATTACATATCTATTTCTCCAATCGCCAAACGTTTCTGTTTTACTGTAATGAATAATCTTATCAACCATTTGCCTTGCTTGCAAAGGCGATTGTACAGGCAATCTGCCAACTGCTACATCCAACGCAGACGAACCATATGTAGGGAAAGAGGTTAAATCCCAATCGCCTTCAACATCGTCTAACAATCCAAAATAATCATCAGAAACATAAGAGCCAAAAGGCGAAGTAGAGTTTCTGCTTTCGAACGTAACTACATAATTAGTATTCGGTTTTACATACCC
Organism: Sphingobacterium thalpophilum; assembly: GCA_943371425.1. GTDB lineage: Bacteria > Bacteroidota > Bacteroidia > Sphingobacteriales > Sphingobacteriaceae > CAJBVG01. The sequence goes on along the minus strand of CALRUR010000007.1, from coordinate 64,631 downwards.
AATGTTATCATACGAACCATCTCCAAATAACAATAAATATTTAGGCATTTCGGCGATGTTATTACCAGCCCTGTCATAAAACATTTTTATGAAATCGCGAATGGCACTTGCATCTTGTGCACCCGATCCAAACTCATTGTAAATATGTTCTGGCAATACTACCAACGTTTTTAATCCGTCATTTGAAATTCTAAAATCAGCTAAACGTTGCGCTTCATTTTTAAAATCGGGGTGTGTAATAATAATGAAATCATATTGACCTAGCGCATGAAGGTTTTGATTTTCTATTTTACCAACAAATCGAGGGATTGCAAATTCATTTCCTTCAAATGCATGAAATTCTTTAAGTACATCCGTAGTGGTAGTAAATGAAAGGGTATTGCCTGATGCATTTAATTCTAATAATTTGGGCTCAGTTTTATTGGTTACTTCAATGATTTTTGTTGTACTAACATTTGATGCTGTAAAATTAAATTGAGTAATTTTATTCAGCCCAATGGTTTCTAGGTTTCTAAATCCCATTTGGTTGTTCAACATTTTTAATTCTCTAAAAGCATTTACCCAAATAAAATTTAAGTAACCAAGTGCAGTAATATCTGGTTTGAAATAATCAATGTTTATATTGATGTTTTCTGTAGCTGCTAGAGTTAAGAAACCCGTAGTAACTGTAGATCCATAAGCGGCATCATAACTAAATTCAACACCCGAACAATTTAATCGCGATACTTGTAATCCGTTATATTTTACATCAAAATAACTTGATCGAGGGCTTTGTACTCTTCCAATTAAATCTGCTCTTACACGCAAAGGTTTGCTGGTAATTATATTCGGTATATTGAAATTGAAATTATAATTAGTTACATTATTAAATTCTTCTCCATAACGTTCACGACCAGATTTTATAGTTGCATTTACACCAGTGCTATAATTTTTTTCATACACTTCGAAATAATTATAATCGTTTGCAATGTTTGTGGGTGTTTGAGTCGAATTAGCTTGTGTTTGCATGCGTTTGCCCGCACCAATTTCAAAATTTAAAAAATAAAAAGACTCTGTTGTGTACGGATTATTTGTGTTTAATAAAACTTTATTATTAACATCATAAGAGATATTGTTTGGACCTGCACCGTAAAATAATATGTAATCTTCTTTGTTAAAAACACCATCATTCTCGCCCACTACAAGAATTGCATTTTCTTGTAAATCATCAAATCTACTTATCAAATTACTCTCTGGTAATATTCCACCACCATTTCCATATACTCTTATGTTTTTTGGATTTATTTGATCAACAGCAATACCCATGTTTGCTAAATCTTCATAACGTAATTTATACATACCTGAGCTGCTAATGCCCATTTTAAACCATTGCCCATCTTTCAATACAGAATTATTTGCATACGTTCTGGCAGAGTTTACACGTTCGCTTGCAGCACTCGACATAGAAATGCTAAACGATGTTAGTTTTTCAACAGACCCATTTACATTTTTTCTATAGGGTAAAATGGTAAGTAAGGTTTGCTCTTTTTTTAATTCATATATTTTTTGGGTTGATATAATGGGGTTTTCGGCAATTTGCTCCAATTGTGCTTTGCTCAATTCAATAGTTAATGCTTCATAAACGGGGTTAACTATTTTGAAATTTGCATAACTTCCGTTGAACTTTTCCGTATAAAGGGAAAGATCTTTGAAACGATAGTCGAATATTGCACCGTTAAAACTCTCTACATTTCTTGTGGTTTTTTCATCGGCGTTTGCAATCTCCGATTTTTCCCAACGAAGGTTTCGTTGTATATTATTTTGTGCAATTGAGGTATTTATTGTACAAAACAAAGTTAAAATACTTAATACAGAGGTTATTTTTAAAAGGCGCATGTCTTTTTTTATATCTAAATGCTTGGCAAAATACATTATTTTAGGGCTTTAGCTTAAATAATTGCATGAAAAACGGATATTTGGCAATAAAATTGCCGAAATACTCATCAAAAAAAATAAATATCTTATATTTGATGTTCCACATTAAAATATAATATTTTAGAAAATTGTTTTTAGTTTCTATATTAATGAAGCGATACTTACTAACACTGGCAGGAATTTTAGGTTTTATGCAATCATTTGCACAAGACATGCACTTTTCGCAATTTTATGCGGCCCCATTGTACTTAAACCCAGCATTTGCTGGTACTGCAGGTGGTCCGCGTTTTACGCTCAACTACCGTAACCAGTGGCCAGGCATAAATAATGCGTTTAAGAATTTAGCATTCGGATACGATCAATACATGCCCGCTTTAAATGGCGGCGTGGGTTTATTAGTAACCAATGATAACCAAGCAGGAGGTGTTTTTAAAAGCACCAGAATTGCGGGTATGTACTCTTATCAATTAAAGGTAAATAACAAACTCACTATAAAACCAGGTATTTATACTGCATATTCTAACAATTCAGTTAATACAAATGGCTTAGTTTACAGATATGTGAATGGTGTACCTGATTTGAATTCTGGAGAAACTTTTGGAGCTAACTTGAGCAAAAGCTTTGTAGATTTTGGTGCGGGAGCTTTGTTTTTCACAGAAAGAGTGTTTGGAGGGGTATCTATTGATCACTTAACAGAACCAAACCAATCGTTAACAGATGGTAATTCGCCATTGCCTCGTAAATATACTGCACATTTAGGTGCATTTATTCCTGTAGGTAAAAAACAATTCAATGCATCTATTTCACCTAATGTATTGTTTCAGCAACAATCATCTTGGAGTCAACTAAACTTAGGTATGTACTATAACCGAGGACCAATTGTGTTAGGCGGTTGGTACAGAACTAGTTTTGTTAATGGTGATGCATTTATTGGCTTGGTTGGTATCAAATACGACATTTACAAATTCGGCTATAGTTATGACATTGTAACATCAGAATTAAGGGCTTCGGCATCTGGTGCTCACGAGTTTTCAATGTCGATTGAGTTACCTCCACCTAATAAAAAAGGAAGAGCAAGAAGCTATAAAAGGGTAAATTGTCCATCTTTTTAGCATTTTAGAATAATATTAAATATATTTACTGCGTTTTTAAGCAAAATTTAGCACTTAAACAATGAAAAAATTGGTTAATTTTTCTGTCAAATTATTAATTGTAGGGATTTCAATTTCTGCAGTTTCTTGTTCACAGAAATCATCTACTACCGGTTGGAAATACAACGATAAAAACAACGGTGGTTTTCAAGTGTTCAAAAACGTTGAACAAGCAACTGGTCCTGGGTTGGTTTTAGTAGAAGGTGGAACATTTGTAATGGGTTCAATGGAACAAGATCTTTTACACGATCAAGATAATCTTGAACGTCGTATTACGGTTTCATCGTTTTATATGGACGAGTCTGAGGTTTCTAACTTAGACTACCTAGAATATTTATATTGGTTGCAAAGAGTATACGGTCAGGATTACCCTGAAGTGTACAAAAAAGCATTACCAGATACTTTGGTGTGGAGAAATCCTTTATCATTTAACGAGCCTTTCGTTGATAATTATTTCCGCCACCCATCTTACCAGAACTATCCTGTAGTAGGCGTTTCATGGGTTCAAGCAAATGAGTTTTGTGCTTGGAGAACAGATCGTGTAAACGAAAGAATATTGGTTAGTAAAGGCATTTTAAAAGACAATCCAAACCAAGTTAACGAAGACAACTTCAATACCGATGCTTATTTAGCTGGTCAGTATGAAGGTATGGTTAAGAAAAACTTGAAAAACTTAGATCCAAATGGTGAGCCAACTCGCCGTGTACGTATGCAAGATGGTATTTTGTTACCAAACTATCGTTTGCCTACAGAAGCTGAGTGGGAATATGCAGCAAAAGCACTAAAAGGAAATTCTAACTACGAAAATGTTGGAGAGAAAAAATTATACGCTTGGAACGGTTTAACCATGCGCGATGAAATTGGACGTGGTAAAGGTATTATGTATGCCAACTACAAAAGAGGACGTGGTGATGCGATGGGGGTTGCTGGTTACTTAAATGATAACTACGACTACACTGGTCCAGTAAAAGCATTTTTACCAAACGATTACGGCTTGTATAACATGGCTGGTAACGTGAGTGAGTGGGTAATGGATGTTTACCGTCCTTTATCTCCAGAAGATAAAGATGATTTAAATCCTTTCCGTGGTAACGTTTATGGCAAACCACAATTAGATGCCGATGGTAACATTGCAGAAAAAGATAGTTTAGGTAGAATTAAGCGTTCAACAGATTACGATACTTACTCTAACCCTGATAAACGTGGCGATTTAGATGACGAGTCTATGTATGCTTACGGTGTTACAAGTATGATTAATAATAAAGCTAGAGTTTTTAAAGGTGGTTCTTGGAATGATAGAGCTTATTTTTTAAACCCAGGCATGAGAAGATTTAAAGACGAAGAAGCAAGTAGCGCAGATTTAGGTTTCCGTTGTGCAATGGTACGTTTAGGTACGCCAAACGGTAAAAAATTCAAGAAAAACGGTCCTAATAAAAAGTAATTTATATTAAAAAAAATAGTTAGCCCCCTCTTAAAAATGGGGGCTTTTTTTATGACTGAACTAGAAGGCGGATATAGAATTAATGGTGTTTCGAGTAAGAAAAACGCTTTGATACCTACCATTTCTGTGCTCACTGTTGTATATAACAGCGAAGAATTTATTGAGCGCACTATACTCTCCGTTTTATCACAAACATACCCCAATATCGAACACATTATACTTGATGGTGCTTCAAAAGATAATACCTTAACAATTATAAAAAAGTATAACGATAAAATTGGGTATTGGAAATCTGAAAAAGATTCGGGCATTTACGATGCGATGAATAAAGTTCAAAAATTATCGACTGCTGATTATGTAATGTTTTTGAATTCGGGAGATGAATTTAACGATACAGATGTACTCACAAATGTATTTTCAACTACCACAAATGCTGATGTATATTACGGTGATACATTAATAACCGACGATTACGGAAAGCCTTTACACCACAGGCGACTTAGGCCACCGCAGCAATTAAAATGGACTGATTTTCGATATGGAATGTTAGTATGCCATCAATCCATTATTATTAAAAAAGAACTCTCATCAAGTTATAATACAAACTATAGAATTGCAGCAGATATTGATTGGGCAATACGATCAATAAAAAATGCAAACACCATTATAAATTCGCATTTAACTATTTCTAAATTTATGGATGGAGGGATGTCTAGCATCCACCACAGAAAAGGCTTGCAAGAGAGGTTTTCGATTTTAACTAAACACTTCGGATTAGTTCCAAATGTCTTGGTTCATTTTTATATGATTTTGCGATTGATAAGAGATAAAATTTTTAGGCGATAAAACTTTTCAATCCGTTCCACCACTTAATTTTTAACTCTTGGTTTAATTGTAATTCTGAAAGGGAAGGGCAAAAATAAACCATAGTACTATCAATAGTTTTCACACTTAATAGCTCTGGTCCATAGTTAGCGGATTCGGCAAAACAGATTACTTTTTGGGATGGAAATTCTTTAGCAATTTGTTCAAAATTGCGAATGTGCTCAATGCTGGAAACACATAAAGCGACTTCATTTTCTGAGAGTTTTAAGGCCGTTAAAGTTTTAGTATAAAGCAGCTTATCTATAGCAGGAATGTCTTTATCGTCAGAAAACACAATAAATACAGTGTTTTTAAGATTATTACCCGTAAAAACGAATAATTTATTTTCTTTTTGTTCAATAACTTTTTTTGCTGTTTCGGATAATTTTTCTGAAGCAGGCAAAATCTCTGTAAACTCTTGTTTTATAAGGTATAAAGGCTCATTAAACAAGTGTTTTAGGCTATAAGAGTCGGGGGCTAATAAATTATCGTCCATTCTGCTAAATTAAAAAAAGCATTTATATAACATCAATCTTTTGTATTCGTTGTATCACTTTGAAATTTATTCTATTTTAGCACAAATAACCAAAAAGTAATAAAAATTTAAGATGAAGCGATTTAATTGGTACAAAAGAACAATGCTTTCTGTTGCATGCATAGGCATGGTGTTTAGCGTGATGGCTCAGAACTCTGATGTTTTAATGACCATCGGGAAAGAAAACGTATCGAAAAAAGAGTTCGAATATGTTTTTAAGAAAAATAACAAACAAGCCCTGAACCCAGATGAGAAAAGTTTACGTGAATACTTAGACTTGTACATTAACTTTAAACTCAAGGTAATTGAGGCTAAAAGTTTAGGGATGGATACAGTGGGTTCATTTATAAAAGAATTAGCAGGTTACCGTAAGCAATTGGCGGCACCCTATTTAACAGATAAGGAAGTTAATGAGCGTTTAATTAATGAAGCTTGGGAGCGCTCGCAAAAAGAAATTCGTGCTTCACATATTTTAGTGAATTGCTCGGAAGATGCTTCCCCAAAAGATACGCTAGCTGCGTTTAATAAAATAATGGCCTTACGCAAAAGAATTGTAGAGCGTAAAGAAGATTTTGGAAAAGTAGCAAGTGAGGGTTCACAAGATCCAACTGCAAAAAACAATAAAGGTGATTTAGGATATTTCTCTGCATTTGCAATGGTTTACCCTTTTGAATCGGTTTGTTATAATACCAAAGTAGGTTCGGTGAGCATGCCATTTCGTACTCGTTACGGTTATCATATTGTAAAAGTAGTTGACACACGCCCTGCACAAGGTGAAGTTAAAGCTGCTCATATCATGATTCGTTTAAATGAAAAAGCTACTAAGCAGGACACTCTTAAAGGAAAAGAAAAAATAGATGAAATTTATGCTCGATTATTAAAAGGTGAAAAGTTTGATGAGCTTGCCAAACAATATTCGGAAGATAAAGCTTCAGCAAAAAATGGTGGTGCTATGCAAATGTTCGGTACAGGTAAAATGGTATTCGAATTTGAGCAACAAGCATTCGCGTTAAAAAACATAGGCGATTACTCTAAGCCTTTTACTACACCATATGGATGGCACATTGTGAAATTATTAGAACGCAAAGCTCCACCAGCATTTGATAAGGCAAAGGAAGATTTGAAAGCAAAAATAAATAGAGATACTAGATCGGACTTAAATAAAATTTCGTTTATAAATAAGTTGAAAACGAATTATAATTTTACTGAGAATACTAGAGCCTTGCAATATTTTTACACTGATTTAGATTCTTCTATTTTAAAATCTACATTCAAAAAATCGCAAACTAAAAATCCAACAGATTTATTATTTACTATTCAAGGAAATAAATATTTAGTTTCAGATTTTGCAGATTATATAACTACTGCTCAACTTGGCATTACTAAAGAGTCGGCATTCAAAGCGAAAAAAGATTTGTATGATATGTATGTTACTAAAATGTTGATGGATTATGAAGAAGCAAGATTAGATGCAAAATATCCAGAGTTTAAAGCATTAATGGAAGAGTATCGAGATGGTATTTTATTATTTGAGTTAACAGATCAAAAAGTATGGTCGGCGGCTGTAAAAGACACTGCAGGTTTAGAAAGTTTCTTTAAAGCAAACCAAGCAAAATACATGTGGCCAGATAGGTTAAACGCAACTATTTACACATGTGCAAATGCCGATATTGCTAAAGAAGTAAGATCATTATTGAAAAATAAAAAGATTACACAAGATTCATTGTTGAGAAGAGTGAACAAACAAAACCCATTAAACTTAACTATTAAAACAGATAAGTTTGAAGCGAGTGAAAATTCTATAATTGATGGAATTGCTTGGAAAAAGGGAATGAGTAAAGACATTGCTTCTAATAATACAGTGGTATTTGTGTCGGTAAAAGAAAAAATAAAAGCTCAACCAAAATTACTTTCCGAAGTTCGTGGTGCAGCTACAGCTGATTACCAAACCTACTTAGAGAAAAATTGGCTTGAAAGTTTACGTAAGAAATATCCTGTTACGGTAAATGAACCAGTATTTAAATCATTAATATCCAAATAAAATAAGGGCTCTTAGGAGCCCTTTGTTTTCTATGAGAAATAGTATTTACATAATTATTTTACTCTTAAGCGTTAGTTCTTGCCAATACATAAAAAAAGTATTTACAAGTAAAGAGAAACCTATTGCAAGAGTATTTGATTTGTATTTATACCCTAGTGATGTGGATGGGATTGTACCCAAAGGAACAAGTTCTAGTGACAGTATATTGCTTGTACAATCTTATGTAGAAAATTGGATCAGGCAATCGGTAATACTTAAGCAAGCTAATGATAATGTAGAGATGGATAAGGAGGCGTTAGAAGCTCAGTTAGAAACATACCGTCAATCGTTAATTATATACTCGTATGAGCAACAATTAATAGCGCAAAACCTCGATACTACAGTTACTCCCGCTCAAATAAAAAAATATTACGAAGAAAATAGTAATAACTTTGAATTAAAACAGTCTATTATTAAGGCAAGTTATGTTGTAATACCTAAAAATGCCTTGAAGATAGAAAATGTAAAAAGATGGTTTAACTCCTCTAAAGAGAAAGATCGGAACGAATTAGAAACGTATTGTATGCAGTTTTCACCTAATTATGATTTGGTTGATACAAACTGGATTTATTTGGATGAGCTATCGAAGGTTATACCCTTAGATCGTTTTTCGGAAACCTCGATACTGCAAAAAAACAATTACATAAACTTTAGTGACCAAGAATTCGTTTATCTTGTGAAGATTAAGGAGTTTATGTATAAAGAGGAAGTTTCGCCATTAGAGTTTGAGATTGAGAATATAAAAAACATCATCATAAATAAACGTAAAGTGGAGTTAATTAATAAAATGGAAAATGATGTTTACCAGAAGGCAAGAAATGAAAATGATATTGAATTATACAAAGAAGAATAGAATGATTAAGAAAATAGTTTTATTGATGATATTGGGCATACTTGCATCTATGAATAGTTTTGCACAACCCAAACCTATAGATAAAATTGTTGCGGTGCTAGGAGAGAGCATTATACTTACCTCCGATATTGATGGGCAATACTCACAATATTTAGCGCAAGGATATAAAGATGACGGGGCTTTAAAATGCCAAATAATAGAAGCATTACTTACTCAAAAGATGTTGCAAAACCAAGCGATGATTGATAGTTTGGAGATAAGTGAGCAACAAGTTGAAGATGAGTTAAACAGACGTATTAAATATTTTATTAGCCAAATTGGTTCTGCAGAAAAATTGGAACAATTTATTGGTAAATCTATTTTAGAATTTAAAGCAGAGTTAAGAGAAGATGTACGTGCAGTAATTATGGCGCAGAATATGCAACAAGAAATTACTAGAACAGTAAACGTTACTCCAAATGAAATAAAAAAATTCTACGAAACCATTCCAAAAGATAGTTTGCCCTTTTTTAATAAAGAAGTACAAGTGGGTATCATAACAAAAAAACCTATTGTGAGTGCAAAGGCAAAACAAGAAGCGAAAGATAAATTAGAATCGTTGAGAGAACGTGTAGCTAAAGGCGAAGACTTTTCTACCTTGGCTATTTTATACTCACAAGATGGCTCGGCGAAAAGTGGCGGAGAGCTCGGTTTTGTTGGTAGAGGCGAATTAGTGAAAGCTTTTGAACAAGTAGCATTTAAACTGCGCCCAGGTGAATTATCATCTGTGGTAGAAACTGAATTTGGTTTTCATATTGTGCAATTAATAGAACGTAGAGGTGAGCAGGTAAACGTTCGCCATATATTAATTAAGCCAACGTTTGATTACGAAGATTTATTAAATGCTAAGAAGGTATTGGATAGTGTTTACAATTTAATACTTACAAAAGAAATTACATTTGCAGAAGCTGCCGAAAAGTTTTCGGATGATGATGCTACAAAAAATAATGCAGGGTTAATGTTGAATCCACAAGATGGTAGTACTAAAATTCCATCAGACCAAGTGGATCCTTCCATCTATTTTCAATTAGAAAATATGAAAGAAACAGAAATTGCTCCACCATCACAATACAAAACAGCAACTGGAGAAACCGCTTACAGAATAATTAACTTTGTTTCTAAAACAGAACCTCATCAAGCTAATTTAAAAGACGACTATCTAAAAATACAACAAGCAGCTTTACAAAGCAAACAGAATAAAGTAATGGAAGAGTGGTTTAGCAAAAGAAGAAAACAAACGTATGTGAAAATAAACGAAGAGTTTGCTACTTGTGAAAAGTTACAACCATGGATTAAAGAAACAGTAAACCGTTCTAAATAAAATTATGTACAAATCGGAAGTTGAAGCGATTGATGCTCTGTCATCAGTATACAAAGAAATAAGAACTGAAATAGCAAAAGTAATTATCGGCCAGGATGAAATTGTAGAAGCAGTATTAATTTCCATTTTCAGTAATGGGCATTGCTTATTAGTGGGGGTACCAGGTTTAGCAAAAACATTATTGGTGCAAACCGTTGGGAATGTATTAGACCTTTCGAGCAATAGAATACAATTCACCCCAGATTTAATGCCATCAGACATTACCGGTGCAGAGATACTTGATGAACAACGTCATTTTAAATTTATAAAAGGCCCCATATTTTCTAATATTATTTTGGCCGACGAGATTAATAGAACTCCGCCTAAAACACAAGCAGCTTTACTAGAAGCTATGCAAGAAAAATCGGTTACAGCGGCAGGTGTACACCATGAATTGCCTAAACCTTTTTTTGTATTAGCAACACAAAACCCAATAGAGCAAGAGGGAACCTACCCATTACCAGAAGCCCAATTAGATCGTTTTATGTTTAACGTTTCTTTAGATTACCCTAGCATTGCGGAAGAAATTCAAATTGTAAAAAATACCACAGCTAACCGTAAAGTAGATTTACGTAAAATTTTAAATCAAGAACAAATCATGTATTTCCAAAAAGTAATACGTGATTTACCAGTTACCGATACTGTTTTAGAGTACGCAGTTAGCTTAAGTGCAAAAACTCGTCCAGGTAGAACAGAAGCAACTAAAATGGTTAACGACTACCTAAGCTGGGGAGCGGGCCCAAGAGCCTCACAATACCTTGTTTTAGGGGCTAAGTGCCATGCCGCAATAAAAGGGAAGTATTCGCCAGATATTGAAGATGTAAAGGCAATTGCTTTACCTATTTTGCGCCACCGAATTGTAAGAAATTACAAAGCCGAGGCTGAAAATGTAAGCGTTGAAAAGATTATTGAAAATTTGTTGTAAATATTTCTGATTTCTTGTAACAATTAGAGAACTTTATTCTCTAATGTATAATGAACGAGAAAGAACGCGTATTTAAAACTGCTTTTGATGCCTACCATCAAAAGATTTACCATTTATGCTATGCATATACTGGCGACTCCGATATAGCTTCTGATTTGGTGCAAGACACGTTCCTTAAAGTTTGGGAACATTTAGAAGCATTTCAACACAATTCTGCCATCAATACTTGGATATACAGAATTGCTGTAAACACTTGTTTATCATTTATAAAAATTGGTAAACGTTTGCAAACTGAAAAAATAAACGAACAAGTTTTAGAATCATTCGCAGAAGCTGAAAACACAGTACATTCCAAAGTTAGTTTATTGTATCAATGCATTGCTTTATTACAAGAGAGTGATCGATTAATAATAACCATGGTATTAGATGAGATACCATACCCTGAAATAGCTGAAATAGCTGGGGTTTCTGAAGGGAATTTAAGAGTAAAGATTCATCGTATTAAACAACAATTAACAGAACTATACAAAAAATATGAAAGAGTTTGATGATTTAATGAGTGTTTGGAAAGAACAGAAGTTAAATACACTTTCTGTTGAACAAGTATTAACAGGCATAAACGCTAAAAGAAATAAAATGGCATTAAAACTATTTTTTGCAATAATTGCCATGCTCTTTTCTTTAGTGGTAATGTTATCTGTTTGGATTTTCTTAGACTTCGAAAAAAATACTACACATTTAGGCTTATCATTACTGGTTAGTTTAGTATTTATTTATTCGATGTTGATGTTGAGAAACTTATTTCAATTACGTAATAGTAATAAACTATTGAGCCCCAAAGAACACATTGTACAATTAAAAAAAATAAAACAAGATCAACAAAAAATGACTAATATATATATGAAAATTTATTTCATTATATTGTTAGTTGGATTACTCTTGTATTACCATGAAGTTTTAGCAGAAGCGAGCATAGCCCTTAAAATAGGAGCTTATAGCATTACCATTGCCTGGATGCTGTATGCACAATTTGTACTTGGTAAAAAACAAAGTCTTAAAAACAATGCTAAATTAGAGGAGATGATTTCATCTCTGGAGAACATCGAAAATCAATTATAAAATTATTTTATTTTTTTTGTAACAAATAAAAAAGTTTGCACTCTAATAGTAAAAACCAATTATTATGAAAAAGATAAAATTACTATTAGGAATTATTTTGTTGATCGTTTTAACAAGCAATTCGTTCGCACAAAAAATTGAAAAACACCCATCATTTAGTGTAAGAATTTCGGGTAAAGGTTCGCCAATATTTTTTATACCAGGAATTTTATGTTCGGCAGAAGTTTGGGATGCAACCATAAAACACTACGAAACAAATTACACTTGTTATGCATTTACACTTGCAGGTTTTGCAGAAGCTGCACCTATAAAAGAGAAGGATATTATGCTAACCATAAAAGCCGATTTAATAGCCTATATAAAATCGCATGCTAAGAATGATGCAATATTAGTAGGACACAGCATGGGTGGCTTTTATGGCTTAATGATTGCTAGTTCTGAACCAAGCTTATTAAAGAAATTAGTTGTAGTAGATGCCATGCCTTTTTTAATGGCTGCTCAAGATTCTTCGCGTACAGAGGAACAAATAAAAGGTATGCTAATTGGTGCAGAAAATTCTTACTTAAAAACGGATGAGAAAGTATTAAGAACTCAACAAATGAATATTCTGAGAACCATGATTACCAATGAAGCGCAAATAGAAAAAGCTTGCACATGGTCTATGAGCTCGGATAGGTATACCATGGGTAAAACTTTCGCAGAAATGATGGGAACTGATTTAAGAGATGAGCTGAAAAATATCAAAACAAATACAATGGTAATGGTGGCATGGGATAAACCAATAGCAGCATTTCCTGATTATACCAAAGAAGCTTCGTACAATGTTTTTGCACTACAGTATAAAAACCTAAAGGGAGTTCAATTAAAACAAACGGATGGAGCTAAACATTTTATAATGTACGATCAGCCAGAATGGTTTATAAAAACATTGGATGGATTTTTTAAAAATTAATTTTAGGGCAACAGAATTGTTGCCTTTATTGTTCAGAACGAATTCTCCATTCTTTAGGGTAAGTATTATTCATTCTATTTCCAATAAGTTTAGCAAAACCTAACACTGCATTTTCATATTTCATCAAATACCAACCTTTTAAATTAGTGTTGGTATTAAAATCTTTTTTTTGCAAATACATTATTGCTTGCTCTTTGCTTAGCGTTAAGGTTTCGAATTTCTTTAATGGAATTAGCGACATAGCTAAGGCTTGGTCTGGTATTAATTCTTCGCGAATTACTTGACCAAGGTCTATTCCAAATTTTTTAATTCGTAAAGAAGTGTTGAGTATACCTAACATTTCATTTTTTAAATTTATTGGAAACGCAAGTGTTTGTTGATTGTGCTGAATAAAATCTAATCCGTCTGTTTCTATATATTCTGAAATTACATTTCTAGTTTTTTTATCAGTAAAATCAACATTCTTCATCACCTTCGGCCATTTAGATTCTTCAGTTTCTGTTTTTCTCAAAATAGAAATATAAAAGCCTTCTCCTTTAATTTTATGTGGATAAAAATGATATCCAAACAATGTTGTATTGCTGCTTATATTTCTTTCTACAATACCAGGAAATTTATCAATATTTAATTGGATAGATTCCCATCCGCCTTCTGCTAATAAATCGTTAATAGGATCTACATCTTCTTTAGTATTAAATGTACAAGTACTGTAAATGATGATACCATTTGTACGAAGTAATTTTGAAGCGGTATGTATAATTCTTTTTTGTCTTGCACTGCAAATGTTCACATTGTTTAAGTTCCACTCATTTATAGAATCATTATCTTTTCTAAACATTCCTTCGCCAGAACACGGTGCATCTATCACTACTACATCAAAACAATTTTCTAAATCGCTAAAATGCTCGGGGTCGTTATTGCACACAATTACGTTTGCTTTTCCCCATTTGGTTAGGTTCTCTACAAGTATAGATGCCCTGGTTGAAATTACTTCGTTACTAATAAGAATACTATCATCAGAAATTAAGGAGCTTAAATGAGTGCTTTTACCTCCGGGTGCAGCGCATAGATCCAATACCCGAAGAGATTCTGTTAAATCAACACTTTGTTTTAAGGCTTCTTCTAAAAACATTGAGCTGGCCTCTTGAACATAATAATGCCCAGCATGGAAATAGGGGTCGAAGGTAAACGAAGGTCTTTTTTCTAAGTAATGGCCATTACCCGACCAAGGAATAACACTGCTACCCTCAAAATAATTAAGGTTAGGGCTTTGTTTATTAGGATTATATCTAATAGAAGTGGGGCTTTCTGTATTTAAGGCATTAAAAAAACTAGGAGCCTCTTGGCCTAAATCGGCCTCCATTTGACGTTTAAAATCTTCTGGTAATTGCAACATTTTCAAAAGTACTTATTATTCAGAAATTAAAAATATCTTAAATTGCCCTTTGAAACTAAATAATTACAAAGCAATTAGACCAAATCTTTGTTATTATTGTTTAATTAGTGAATATAAAATATAAAGATGAGTAAAACTATCATGAGAATTGGCTTAGGGTCCCTATTATTGCTGATAAGTACAGCAACTGCATTTTCTTTTTGTGCTTCTGAAAATAAAAAAGATATTACACCCAGCGACCAACAAGTTGAAGTTTGTCGGCAAGTAGTGGCACTGGTTTCCAATTACAATTATAAAAAAGTACCCTTAAACGACTCCCTATCAAAAGTAGTGTTTGATGCCTATTTGAATAATATTGATGCGAGTAAAATTTATTTCTTCGAAACAGAAGTTAATAATTTTAAACAAGACAGAAATAATTACGACGATTTTTTACAGTCGGGAGAATTAACGCAACCGTTTAGTATGTTCAACATATACATGGAGCGTTATTTAAATAGAATGAATTTTATTTTATCAAAATTAGAAACTGAAAAGTTTGAATTTACGGATGAAGAAAGTATTGTATTTAATAGAGAAAAACAAGAGTGGTTTAAATCTCAAGAAGAGAGTGATGTTTATTGGACAAAAAGATTAAGATACGATTTGTTGAATTTAAAAATTGCAGGATCAGATTCTGCAAAAAGCAAAGAGACCTTAAAAAAGCGTTATCAGAATTTGGTAACACAAGCTGAAAAGGTTAATAGTTACGATGCTTTCCAAGCATTTATGTCGGCGTACACAGAATCTGTAGACCCGCATACTAATTATTTTAACCCAAGTAATGCTGCAAACTTTAACATAGACATGAGCCGTTCTTTAGAGGGCATTGGTGCAACGTTGAGAATGGATAACGATTTTGTAACCGTAAATGCCATAACACCTGGTGGCCCGGCAGATAAAAGCGGATTGGTAAGTGTTGATGATAAATTTTTGGCAGTAGCACAAGGTAAAGATGGTGAGTTTACCGATATTGTTGGATGGAGATTAGATAATGCTATACAATTAATACGTGGTGCTAAGGGTACTACCGTGCGATTAAAAGTTGTATCAAAGGGGCAAGATGTGGCAAGCCCAAAAATAATTGAATTGGTTAGAGAAAAAATAATTTTACAAGACCAATCGGCTAAAAAAGAAATTAAAGAAATAAAGCAAAATGGTAAAACGTATAAAGTAGGAATTATAGATATTCCTGCATTTTACATGGATTTTAAAGCATACCAAAGTGGAGATAAAAATTACAAATCAACTACTAGAGATGTAAAATTAATTCTAGATAGTTTGCGTGCAGAAAATGTAGATGCAGTAATAGTTGATTTAAGAAGCAATGGTGGTGGTTCATTAGTAGAGGCGATTGATTTAACTGGTTTGTTTATTAAATCTGGCCCTGTGGTGCAAGTGAGAGATACAAAAAATAAAGTGGACATTGGTGAAGATGATGATGAGAGTATTACATGGGTTGGCCCTATGGCTGTATTGATAGATAGATTTTCTGCATCGGCATCCGAAATTTTTGCAGGAGCTATACAAGATTATGGAAGAGGAATAGTAGTAGGTACACAAAGTTTTGGGAAAGGTACCGTTCAAAATGCAATAGATTTAGATCAAGTAATTAGTAATACTAGCAACAAAATAGTTGGTAAAGAAAATACCTACGGACAAATAAATTTAACGGTTGCAAAGTTTTATAGAGTAAATGGAAGTAGCACACAAAACAAAGGAGTTACACCAGATATTAATTTCCCGATGATTTATCCGGCAGATAAATACGGAGAGAGCGCAGAGAAATCTGCCTTACCTTGGGATGAGATAAAAAAATCGAATTACAAACCGATAGCCTCTTTACAATCAAGTATCAAGTCTTTAACAGATAAGCACGAAAAGCGAATGAAGAATAATAAAGAGTATGCTTACATGTTGGATGATATTAAAAAGTTTAACGAAAGTGAAGTAGAAAAAGCAACTTCCTTAAATGAAATTGCGATGAAGAAGGAGCGCGATGAGAATGAACAAAAAAGTTTAGACAGAGAAAATGAAAGAAGAGTAGCTAGAGGTTTAGCACCGTTGAAAAAAGGAGAAACGAAACCCAAAGGCGAAAAACCATTCGATTTTATTTTAGAAGAAAGCTGTTTAATCGTAGCCGATTGGCTTTCGTTGAAATAAGGTAGATGGATATACTTAAATCCTGCAAAAAATTGCAGGATTTTTTTTTAGCAAGAAACGGGTTTTAGTTTAAATTGAATATTCTGA
This sequence comes from Sphingobacterium thalpophilum, assembly GCA_943371425.1. GTDB lineage: Bacteria > Bacteroidota > Bacteroidia > Sphingobacteriales > Sphingobacteriaceae > CAJBVG01. The sequence continues at coordinate 47,713 of CALRUR010000007.1, read as the reverse complement.
ATTTGCATTTTAAATTGAATAAATGAAAGAGCAAGCAACCATAGACTTTTTGCGTATTACAAATGCTATAGAATACATCAAGAGTAATTATACAAAACAACCTAGCTTGGATGATATTGCAAGTAAAGTGAATATTAGTCCTTTTCATTTCCAACGTTTATTTACTGAATGGGCTGGTATTAGTCCGAAGAAATTTATACAATATTTAAGTGTTGAACATGCAAAATCTTTGCTCAAAGAAGAGTCGTTGAACTTGTTTGAAACTAGCCATCAACTTGGTCTTTCGAGCACTTCACGCTTGCACGATATGTTTGTGAGTATAGAAGGGATGACGCCTGCTGAGTATAAAAATGAAGCAAAAGATTTAATGATTCATTATGATTTTTACGAAAGTATTTTTGGAGAACTTATAATTGCTTCAACACGCAAAGGGATATGTTATATTTCTTTTGATGACAATAATTCTGATGCCATTAGTAAACTGAATGCAAAATTTCCGCAAGCAAATTTTGTGCAGAAATCAGATGAACAACATTTATTGGCAATGAAGTTCTTTTCAACGGATTGGAGTAATTTGCCCGAATTGAAATTGCATTTAAAAGGAACAGATTTCCAACTAAAAGTATGGAGTGCATTGTTGAGAATACCACTTGGTAAATTAAATAGCTATGGAAACATAGCGAATAATATTGACCATAAGCAGGCTGCACGAGCAGTAGGATCGGCTATTGGAAGTAACCCAGTAGCTTTTTTAATTCCTTGCCATAGAGTGATACAACAATCGGGCATACTCGGTGGTTATATGTGGGGAGCAACTCGTAAGCAAGCCATTATTGCTTGGGAATCTGCACAAGTTTATAAATAAGTACCATGGATTTATTCAATACTAATTCTGCACAGATTAATTTATTGCCTTTTGATGGGGAAGTTAATTATTATGGAAAAACATTTTCTAAACAAGAAGCAGACTATTACTTCAATATATTGATGAATACGATTGAATGGAAAAATGATGAAGCCTTAATTTATGGTAAAAAAATAATTACCAAACGCAAAGTAGCTTGGTATGCCGAACAAGAATTCAACTACACCTATTCTAAAATTACCAAAACAGCATTACCTTGGACTAAAGAATTAGTAGCACTGAAAGAGATTGCAGAAAAACTTTCTAACGAAACGTATAACTCTTGTTTGTTAAATTTATACCACACCGGCGATGAAGGCATGGCATGGCACAGCGATGGAGAAACTGATTTGAAAAAGGACGGCGCAATTGCCTCTATGAGTTTTGGTGCCGAACGTAAGTTTGCTTTTAAACATAAAACATCTGCAGATAAATTAGAAGTATTTTTAGAGCACGGAAGTTTATTGGTAATGAAAGGAAGCACTCAAACGCATTGGTTGCACAGACTTCCGCCTACTACGAAGGTAAATACGCCTAGAATTAATTTAACGTTTAGAACGATAGAGCGATAATCCGAAAGACCGCCTCTCAAATCGCTACGCTGCGTTCGGTATTTGGAATCAAATTATGACCACACCTCAACTTCGCTACGCTGCGTTAGGGGACCCCTGCATGGGGAAATCAAAAGAAGGTAAAGTATCAGGTTATGAATATATATGTGAGAATTGAAAAAAATATAATTTAATTATAAGCATATAAGTATACGAGAAAAAAAACTTTGTGAAACTCTGTGTGTACTTTGTGTTACTCTGTGACCCCAAAAACGCTAATTAGATTTCACAATTTTCTTTCTATAGCTATTTCTATCCGTTTTTATTTCTACAAAATAAATTCCAGCAGAAAGACTAGTAACATCAATTATATTTTCAGATGATTCATTCAATAATATTCTACCATCTAAAGAAATTATTTTCACAGAACTTATTTCTTCCTCAAGTTCTATCGTTAAAAAATCATTCACCGGATTAGGATAAATTTTTAAACTTGAATTTTCTGTTTGTTCAATCCCTGTATTTACAAGTGTGCTATCTAAAATTATATTTTCGTCGCCTGCTTGGTAAGTAGTGTAAGCAATAAAGGCTACCATCATTTCATCTTTTGTATTCTCTCCAGAAGATACCGTAATAGGAGGGTTACTAGGGTTATGTGGATTGTTACTTGTATTATCATACACAGCTTTGCCTTGTAAAATAGATTGACGTGGAATTTTAACTAGTTTCCGAAAAGTATAAAACCCTTGCCAATGGAAATCCCAATCTGGTATACGAATTAACTTGGTAGTATCGGTACTTTTAGTAGAAAATATAGTATAAGATTTACCAATTAAATGCATGTGTGGAAATACTCCTACTACAGAAATATCGCTGTTGCCAGAGGTAGTACGTTGTGTAAATTCTTTAACCGTATTTGCTGCAATTATTAATGCTGGTTGTTGTAGTACTGGTGGGAAATGGTACAATGGCAAATCCATGGTAATTACTCTTACCGGGCTGCTCGACGTGTATTTGATATTTACTTGTGTGCTGTCTGCTTTCGCATTGCTATTGGGTGCGTAATGCACTTCTAATACTAAATCTGTTCCTACTGGTAACTCGTAACCCATATTATCGGGCAAGTAAAATATACCAGCGCCAGGTGTCCATAATCCTAAGAGCTCAGCATTTGGACTAGCAGCTCCGGTACCATTACTTGCATAACCCGGACCCGGATCTAGGCTATCTAAATTCCTAGAATAAGAACTTGGGTCGTGATATAAAATTATATGATGTACAATGCTTGCATTGCTTGGTAAAAATTCAATTGCATTTACGTGCTTAGTTCCACTGTGTGTGGTAGGCATTACAAAAGTTCTATAATCGTCAGTGCTTAACTGTACAGTATATTTCGGAAAAGTAGTGCTTTGGTCTAATCTATTAAGTTGCGAACCTAATTTTATTGTAGGTGGAACCGGTGAAACGCCCGTGCCCAATGGTGTTCCGCTATCTACCCATTGCGATATTAAACTTACTTCTGCATCTGTTAACCTACGTTCGCCAACAAAATTTGTATAGCTTGGGTCGGCTTTCCAAGGCGGCATGTGCCTATCTTGTGTGTGGTATTTTATAGATTGTGCTCTGTCTTTCGCATCGTCATATGTTAAAATACTGAACGGACCAATGCCGCCTTCATGATGACAGTTGGTGCAATTATTATAAATTAATTTTCCTACACCACCGTTCCATGTTGCATCTTGTGCAAACAAATTTAGCTGGCTGGCGAATAATAAAATCAGGAGTAAAAACTTTTTCATCAATATAAATTATACTTAAATATACTGATAAAACTGAATTCATCAACCTAAATCTTTTATTCCCACCATTTTGTATTGGGAGTATATTTATTTAGGGTGATGGTTTCGCCAATCATCGGTGTACAAATAGCAATGTTTTTTTCATTTGCAGCTTTGGTAACACGTACAATGGGTTCAGACCAAGTGTGTAAAGCCAAAGTAAATTTTGCCCAATGTACCGGCAATAATAATTTGGTTCCTAAATCTTCGGCCGCTTGTGCCACTTCTTCTGGCATCATGTGTATGTAACCCCAAGCGGGGTTGTATTGCCCACATTCCAGCATGCTCAAATCAAACGGTCCGTATTCTTTTCCTATTGTTTTAAAATGATCATCATAACCACTATCTCCACCTAAATAAATATTTTTTGTTTTCGTTTTTAAAACAAATGACGACCATAAAGTTTGGTTACGTGTAAATCCTCTTCCCGAAAAATGTCGTGCAGGCAAGGCTGTAATTTTTAAATCGTTGTTGATGTTTGCGAACTCAGTCCAATCTAACTCTGTAATATTTTCTGCAGGTACTCCCCAATATTCTAAATGCGAACCAACACCTAAAGAAGTGTAAATATGTTTTACTTTATTTTTTAATTGAACAATGGTTTTATAATCTAAATGATCGTAATGGTCGTGCGTAATAATAAGGTAATCTATTTCTGGTAAATCTGCCAAAGTGTATGGGTGTTGTATTGGGTATGCTTTGCCGAAGAAGCTTACTGGCGAAGCGTTTCCGGCAATTACTGGATCTATTAAAATGGTTTTGCCATCTGTTTGTATAATATAGCTAGAGTGTCCTAACCATGTTAAATTGAAATCAGATGAATCAACTTTCCCGAACATTACTTTTTTAGATGGAATGGTATTTTCTGGATTAGTGGGTCCTTTATCAAAATACAATTTTAATATTTTCCAAAAATTATAACCATCTCCAAAATTGGGAGTGTTGTGTATGTTCTGAAAAGCACCGTCGCGGTAATTTTTAGATTTTTTAATTTTTTCTAATCGTGCACCTGTTGGATTTTTTCCAAAGCTAGCTTGTTGTGTGAAAAGGTAGGTAACAATAGCTAGTAGGGCGAGGATGGATAGGGTTATGTAGAGGAACTTCATTTGAATTATGAATTATGAATTACGAATTGTGGGTTAATTTATTGCTTTAATATTAAATAACAAAGGTTATGCCTATTAGTTTATCGTGTGATAAAATTGTTATAAAGTGACCAATCTGCCTATTTGTAATTCGTAATTTGTAATTCATAATTCGTAATTAGTAATTCAACAAAGTTGCTAACTTTTCTGCTAGCTGAGATTTTGCCAAGAAATTATCTTCTAATGCTTTGCTCATTGGTATCGCTGTGTCTAAGCTGGCGCAGCGTATTACTGGGGCATCTAAATATTGGAAACAATGTTCGGCGATGTGTGCAGAAAGTTCGGCGCCGAAACCATTGGTTAAAGTATCTTCGTGTAAAATAAATGCTCTACCGGTTTTGCTTACACTTTTTTCTACCGCTTCTTTATCCCATGGTTGTAGCGAACGCAAGTCGATAATATCTAATGATAATTTTGGATGTTCATTTGCATATTCCAATGCCCAATGCACACCAAGTCCGTAGGTAATAATACTTGCTTGGGTTCCTTCTCTCAACAAGTTTGCTTTACCAATTTCGGTAGTATAATAATCGTCGAAAATTTCTTCTGAAATTCCTCTATATAAAAATTTATGTTCGAAATAAATTACCGGGTTTGGATCTTCAATGGCTGCAGCCAATAAACCTTTTGCATCCGATGGGAATGCTGGGTACACAACTTTTAATCCGGGTGTTTTGGTAAACCAAGCTTCGTTGCTTTGCGAGTGGAAAGGTCCTGCGCCGGTGCCTGCACCTGTTGGCATTCGAATAATTACATCGGCGTGTTGGCCCCAACGGTAATGTGTTTTGGCAAGATTGTTTATTATCTGATTGAAGCCTTCGGTAACGAAATCTGCAAACTGCATTTCCATCATTGCTTTATAACCATTAATAGATAAGCCTAAGGCAGCACCTACAATTGCCGATTCGCATAATGGAGTATTGCGTACTCTTGCTTTGCCAAATTCTTCTACAAAACCTTGTGTAATTTTAAATGCCCCTCCATACTCTGCAATGTCTTGCCCCATGAGTACAAAGTTTTCATGGCGTTGCATGCCTTGTCTGAGCGCATCGCTTATGGCATCTAAATATCTTTTTTCTGTTTTATTATTTGTTGATGGTGCTATTTCTTTATATGTATACGGAGCATACATATCATCCATTTCTATTTTTGTATCCGGAATAATGTCTGCTTCGCCAAATGCAGTTTCTATAGCGGCGTCAATTTCTTTTTTTAATTTATATCGATAAGAGGTTCCATATTCTTCGTCAATTATTCCTTCTTTCAATAAATAATTTTCGAAATTTTCTACCGGATCTTTTTGCCCCCAAAGTTCAAATAATTCTTTTGGTACATATTTAGTTCCCGATGCTTCTTCGTGCCCGCGCATACGGAAGGTCATGCATTCAATTAATATTGGTCGCGGATTTTTTCTGATGTCTTCGGTGTATTTCAACATAGTATCGTACACTTCCAAAATATTGTTACCATCAATTTGTACGGCTTCCATCCCGTAACCAATACCGCGATCGGCCAAGCGTTCGCATTTATATTGTTCGGAAACGGGAGTCGATAAACCGTAACCGTTATTTTCGATAATAAATATAACTGGCAAATTCCAAACAGCTGCCACGTTTAATGCTTCGTGGAAATCGCCCTGACTGGTTGCGCCATCACCTGTAAACACTAAAGTTGCTTTTTCTTTTTTACTCAAGGTATCGGCGAGTGCAATACCATCGGCTAAAGATAGCTGCGGACCTAAATGCGAAATCATACCCACAATGTTGTACTCTTGTGTTCCAAAGTGGAAAGAACGATCGCGGCCTTTGGTAAAACCAGTTGCTTTGCCTTGGAACTGCGCCAATAACCTATTCAATGGAACTTCGCGAGAAGTAAATACTCCAAGATTTCGGTGCATAGGTAAAATGTATTCATCTGTTTGCATGGCCAAAGCCGTGCCTACCGAAATGGCTTCTTGGCCAATACCCGAAAACCATTTTCCAATTTTCCCTTGGCGAAGTAAAATCAACATCTTCTCCTCTATCATACGAGGTTTTACCAAATGGTGGTAGAGGTTGAGGAGGGTTTCTTTGGAGTGGTTATGGGAGTTGGTGAATTGCATGGTTATTGAGTTATTTGTTACTGTGTTATTAGGTTAATAGGTTATTGCGCGACAAAGGTCGTAAAAATACTGGAAATTGGAATTGGTATTAAGTATTAGGTATTAAGTATTAAGTATTAAGAAACCCTGTCAGACTCTTAATACTCTCTATCCTATTCTAACGACCAAGGACTATCGACTAGAGACTATCGCCAGCCTCTCCACTGCTGCTTCCAACGTCTCCTCCTTCTTCGCAAAACAAAAGCGAATCAGACTTTCATCTTTACCACTTTTATAAAAAGCTGATACGGGTATAGCTGCCACACCAACATTTTTTACTAAATCTATTGCAAATTCTTTATCGCTTTTTGTAGAGATATTAGCAAAAGAATAACATTCGAAATAAGAACCCGAGGAAGGAATTCTTTTAAAGGGAGTTCCTTTCATTAGCTCCACAAAATAATCGCGTTTTTGTTGTACAAATTTACCGAGTTGCAAATAGGCTTGTTCGTTTTGTATATATGTTGATAGGGCTACTTGTTTGGGTGTATCGCAACTAAATGCGTTGAATTGGTGGATGCTTCGGAACTCTTTGCTTAAGGCTGCTGGTGCAATTACATACCCTAATTTCCAACCGGTGCAATGGTAGGTTTTTCCGAAAGAATAACACACAAAACTTTTCTCATATAATTCTGGATATTTTAATACACTCTCATGTTTTTTTTCGTCGAAAATTAAATGCTCATATACTTCATCACTAATAATAAAAATATTTTTACCTCGCACACATTCCTGTAAATTGAGCATATCCTTCTTGGTCCATACATAACCTGTTGGGTTGTGTGGAGTATTTATAATGATGGCTTTTGTTCGATCGTTAATTTTTGAACGCAATTCATCAAATGGAATTTCAAAAGTTGGCGCTTGTAATTCTATGATCACTGATTTTGCTCCGTTTAATTGTATAGCCGGATGGTAACAATCATAAGCAGGTTCAAACACTATTACTTCATCATTTGCTTGTAGAATAGTTGTGAGCGCTGTGTATATAGCATAGGTAGCACCTGGGCATATGGTTATGTCGGTATCGGCATTTAATTTTTGCGCATATAATTTCTCCACTTTCGCTGCAATGTTTTCTCGTAAGAGTGGGTATCCGTTCGAATGTGTGTATTGGTTAAATCCATCTTTCATGGCTTTATTTACCAACTCCACTAAATCTTCGCTCATTGGAAAATCCGGGAATCCTTGTCCGAGGTTAATGGCTTTGTATTGATTTGCCAATACACTCATGGTGGTAAAAATGGTGTCGCCTAGGTTTGGGAGTTTGGGTGATATGTGCATTTTATAAATATAAGAAAATGTGCAAATGTGCAAATGTGTAAATAGGGCGTTACTATTTTTTGTTCACGCAAAGGCCGCTAAGGTTTCGCAAAGTTCGCAAAGCAAAGAAATAAAGATGTTCTTAGCGTTTTTTGCGAGAACTTAGCGTTTTTTGCGTGAACGAATTTAAAATTATTTTGAAAATTCCCCAAAACTCCCTATCATTGTAATATCAAAATGATATCAATATAAATAATATATAAAAATGAAATCAGAAAAAACTACAAGTGCAATTTCAGGATACAGTATCCTATTGCTATTTTTTGCATTGCTTGGTGTGGCGGCGTATTGCATTGCTTTACACTTAATTCCAGTAGCCGTAATTTTAGTGGTGGTCTCTATTTTTATTCTACCAGGCTTTTCGGTTATCAACCCTAATGAGGGAATTGTGATTACGCTTTTTGGTGTGTACAAAGGAACAGTAAAAGACAATGGTTTTCTGTGGATGAATCCGTTCTTTACAAAGAAAAAAGTTTCTTTACGTGCCATGAATTTAAATGGTACACCTATTAAAGTAAACGATAAAGTGGGTAACCCAATTGAAATAGCTGCAGTAATTGTATGGCAAGTGAGTGATACTGCAAAGGCAGTGTTTGAAGTAGATAACTACCATCAGTTTGTGGCAGTACAATCTGAAGCGGCAGTAAGAAGTTTAGCAGGTGCATACCCTTACGATCATTTCGAAGATGAGGAGTCGAGCATTACTTTACGTGCAGGTGCGCACATTGTAAATGAGAAATTAGAAGAAGAATTAAACGAGCGTTTGAGCAGAGCAGGAATTGTGATTTTAGAAGCGCGTATTTCTTATTTAGCTTATTCATCTGAAATTGCTGGAGCCATGTTGCAAAGACAACAAGCGCAAGCAGTAGTAGCGGCTCGTAAACAAATTGTAGAAGGAGCGGTGGGTATGGTAGAAATGGCCTTAGCAAAATTAGCAGAACGTAATATTGTTGATTTAGACGATGAGCGTAAAGCAGCAATGGTTAGTAATTTGTTAGTGGTATTATGTGCAGAGAAATCTGTTGCACCAATTGTAAATACAGGAAGTATCTATTAATCAAAAATCATGTCTGAAAAGAAAGCATTTGCATTGAGGCTTAACTCAGAAATGATGAAAGAGCTGGAACGTTGGGCTGCCGATGAGTTTAGAAGTGTGAACGGACAGATAGAATATATTTTAAGTGAAGCAATAAAAGCACGTAAGAAAAAAAGCAAAAATGCCAAGTAGTCTACTTGGCATTTTTTTCTTTCCATTGCTCGCTAAACGATTTCTGTTCGAAGCTTGGGAGCTCTCTGCGCTTACCCCATGAACCTTTGAAAAACATATTCATAAATTTGTTTTTCCATTTTCCACCTATCATATCGGTGAGTTTTCTGCTCATCATTCCTTTCTTCCACATCATCCATCCAAAGGCTTCGGCTTTAGTACCGAAATGTTGATCTACAGAATCTCTTCTATTATATAATAAAATTTTGTGGATGTCAATTTTAACAGGACACACCTCAGAACAATTACCACATAGACTAGAAGCATAACTTAAATGTTTAAACTCTTCCATGCCTTTTAAATGCGGCGTGATGATGCTTCCTATTGGTCCGGAGTAAGTAGTGTCGTAAGTATGTCCGCCAATATTTTTATATACAGGGCAGGCATTTAAACAAGCTCCACAACGTATGCAGTACAAGGCTTGGCGCTGATCTTTTTGTGCAAGCAAATTACTTCTACCATTATCGAGTAAAATTACATACATCTCTTCGGGCCCATCACTTTCTGCACTTTGTTTTGGTCCGCTTATTAATGTATTGTAAACAGTTAAATTTTGTCCTGTTCCTCTTGTAGAAAGTAATGGCCAAAATAAATCTAAATCGTTTATAGATGGAATAACTTTTTCGATGCCAACAATGGCAATATGTATTTTTGGGAAGCAAGTAGTTAAACGAGCATTTCCTTCGTTCTCTGTAATGGCAATACTGCCTGTATCGGCTACTAAATAGTTCCCACCAGAAATACCAATATCAGCTCTCAAATATTTTTCGCGGAGTAATTCACGTGCTTTTAAAGTAAGCTCTGTAGGCGTAGCATCTATGGGTGTTCCAAACTTTTCGTTAAACAATTTCGCAATGTCTTCTTTAGAAAGATGCATGGCGGGAGTAACTATATGGTATGGTTTCTGCCCGAGTAATTGTACAATATATTCACCTAAATCTGTTTCAATAGATTCGATATGGTTTTTTTCTAAAAACTCATTCAGCTCTATTTCTTCACAAGCCATGGATTTAGATTTCACTACCATTTTGGCATTGGCTTGTTTCATTATTTTCAGAATTTCTTTTTGAGCTTCTTTTGCATTATTAGCCCAAATTACTTTTCCTCCTTTACGCATAAAATTACTTTCAAACTCCAACAAATATTTGTCGAGGTTCTCCATTACTTTCCATTTTATGGTATGTGCTTTTTTACGTGCGTATTCTAAATTATCAAATTGCAGCAAACCCTTGTCAACAGAGGCATTGTACTTGCCAATATTGAAATTAATTTTTCTTCGATGTTCTTCATCAAAGGCTTTTATGGTACTCTTATCTAAAAATTTTTCTGCAACAGAACTCATTCTAACTATTTAGTATCGGTAAAATCATTTTGTTTATCAACCACAATTCTCTTATCTCTATTGGCTAATTCCCATGCAGTATAAAAAACTAATTGAGCACGTTTTGCTAACATCGGGAAGGTAATTTTTTGTACTTCATCTCCTTCTTTATGGTAATCAACATGTACACCGTTAAAATAAAAGGCAATGGGAATATTATTTTTAGCGAAGTTGTAATGATCGCTGCGGTAGTAGAATCTATTAGGATCTTTAGGATCGTTAAATTTATAATCAACTTTTATGCCTACATGTTCTGCCGCTTTTTCGTTAATGCTGTGTAACTCCGAACTCAATTTATCGGCACCTATTACATATACAAAATTAGTATCTTCTTTATGTGCTTCGTCAAATCTACCAATCATGTCGATGTTTAAATCTACAATGGTTTTAGATAATGGAATGATGGGGAAGTTTACATAATACTCTGATCCAAGCAAACCTTTCTCTTCTCCAGAAACGGCCATAAATACTATGTTTCTACGTGGTCCTTTGCCCACTTTTTTTGCTTCCATAAAAGCTTGAGCAATTTCTAAAAGTGCTACAGTGCCCGAACCATCATCGTCGGCACCGTTGTACACTTTGCCATCTATTACCCCAATATGATCGTAGTGTGCAGTAATAAAAAGATATTCATCTGTTAAATCAGTACCTGGTATCATAGCCAATACATTGTCCGATTTTACATCCTCTTCTATAAACTGAACATCAAGTTTGAGGGTACTTTTCAGCACTAATGCTTTGCTAGCCGTTTTCTTTTTGCTTAAACTTTCTAATACTTTGTTGTATATTTTTTTATTCGCTTTTAATAGTTCCTCTGCCACAATTTGCCCAGCGTTAATTACAGGAATACTTGTAGCGTTTTTATTTTTAAAAGCTAATGTTAAACTGCTGCTTTCTAATTGATGTTTATAATATGATTTATATTTTTCGTAATTATTATCGATGTAAATTATTAAGCTCGGATTTAATTTTCTGATGGCTTCAATTTTAAATTTACGATCAGACCATTTGCTTTTAGAACCATCTCCATTAATAATATACTTGTCGTCAATTTTTGGTTCCCCGTCTATCACCACTACCACTTTATTAGTAACATCAATTCCTTTAAAAGAATTGTATGCCCCTTCGTTTATACCATAACCAACAAAAATAATTTCGTTGCTCAAAATGTTGTATTCAGTTCTATCTTTCGCTACAAAAAACTCTTCGCCAATTTCCATTTCGCGTTGGTTAATGCTCAGCTTTCTATTAGCTAATACTTTTTGTTTTAGTTTGAAGTATTGTTTATATCCGTTTTCACTAGTAGGGACTAATCCCAATTTTTGAAATTCTGTTTGCAAATATTCGGATGCTTTGCGTTGACCTTCTTTTCCTGTTTCGCGGCCTTCGTATTCATCGGAGGCTAAAATACTTAAGTGTTGACGTAAATCTTTCACATCAATAATAGAACTAAAGGGGGTAGCATCAGCTAAATGTTGTGAAATAGCTATTTGTACAAAACACAAAATAGCTATTAGCAAGGAACTAATTTTTTTCATGGTTAACAATTTATTTTATTCACTCTATTTGCATGTCGGCCACCTTCAAATTCGGTAGCAACAAAAACATTGGTAATTTCTTTGGCTTGTTCTACAGTTGTAAAGCGTGCTGGTATACAAACAATGTTTGCGTTATTATGTTGGCGCGCTAGGGAAGCTAATGGTACATCCCAGCAAATAGCTGCGCGTATGTCCTTATGTTTATTGGCTGTAATGGCTACACCGTTTGCACTTCCACAAATCAAAATTCCGAGTTCGTACTCTTGGTGTTGTATTGCATTGGCTAATGGATGTACAAAATCTGGATAATCAACAGAATCGGCTGTATAGGGTCCGAAGTCTTTCACTTCATGCCCAGCAGCTTCGAGCATGGGCTTTAGCATTTCTTTGTATTCAAATCCGGCATGATCGCCTCCAATTGCTATTTTCATTTTACTATTTTTTTAATGTTAACTCGAATAAAATTCTGCTTCTTCTTTCAACTTCCTCTTTGCCACTCTTGCTGAAACTAAGATACTTACTTCAAATAAAATATACAGCGGAATAGCTACTAACAATTGTGTAGGAATATCGGGAGATGGGGTAATGAAGGCTGCCAATAAGAAAATCAAAAACAAGGCAATTCTTCTGTTGCTTCGCATAAATTTAGGCGTTGCAATACCCATTAATGATAAGAAGTATACGATTATAGGTAATTCGAAAACTAAGCCCGTAGCAAGCGTTAAAATACTTACAGTACTTAAATAAGAATCGAGGGTTATTTGATTTATAATTTCTTCGGAAATAACATAACTTCCTAAAAAGTTTACAGACATTGGTGTAATGATGAAGTATCCGAATAAAATTCCCATCATAAATAACACACTGCCCCAAAAAATTAAACCTGTTGCGTAACGTCTTTCTCTTTTATGTAATCCTGGTCTTATAAATCTCCATAACTCCCACAATAAATAAGGGAAGCCTAATATAAACCCACCTAAAAATGAAGCACTCAAATGCAAGTTAAACTGACCTGCCATGGTGTTATTCATAATTACGAAATTGATTTTATCAATACATAAATCGGCACCTAAATTATATTTTGTACCTAGTTCGCATAGTTTACGATAAGTCCAGAAATTTGGATCTTTTGGGCCGAAAACAATTACATCAAAAAGAATATCCTTGTAAATAAAGGCAACGACTGAAAATGAAATGATAACAAGTGCTGCACGTACCAAATGCCAACGTAAACTTTCGAGATGGTCTACAAATGACATATCTGAATTGGGGTCGGTGGCACGACGAAAATTATCTAAGAATCCTGACATATATTGCTGTCAAATTTAAACAAAAAAAGCGGACAATTGTCCGCTTTCCTTTATTCTGTAAAGTCGAATGTTTCGAGGAATTTGGTAGTGAAATTACCTGCTCTAAAGTTAGGGTCTTTCATCAGTTTTAAATGGAAAGGAATAGTTGTTTTTACTCCTTCAATTACAAATTCACTTAATGCACGTTCCATGGTGTTTAGCGCTTCTTCGCGTGTTTGTGCAACGCAAATTAATTTCGCAATCATAGAATCGTAATTAGATGGAATGGTATAACCCGCGTACACATGTGTATCTACACGCACTCCGTGGCCTCCAGGTGAGTGGAAGTTGGTAATTTTTCCTGGTGATGGACGGAAATTATTCCAAGGATCTTCGGCATTGATACGGCACTCTATGGCATGCATAGCTGGCTCATAATTTTTACCTGAGATAGGAATTCCTGCTGCCACCTTTATTTGTTCTTTTATTAAATCGTAGTTTATTACTTCTTCTGTAACGGGGTGTTCTACCTGTATACGTGTATTCATTTCCATGAAATAGAAGTTTCTGTGTTTATCTACTAAAAACTCTATGGTTCCAGCACCTTCGTAGTTCACGGCTTTTGCGCCAATAATAGCAGCATCACCCATTTTCTTACGCAATTCTGGAGTCATAAATGGTGAAGGAGATTCTTCTACTAATTTCTGATGGCGACGTTGTATAGAACAATCGCGTTCAGATAAATGGCAAACTTTTCCGAATTGATCACCTACTACTTGTATTTCAATATGGCGAGGATCTTCAATAAACTTCTCCAAATAAATACCATCGTTTCCGAAAGCGGCACCTGCTTCTTGGCGAGCAGAATCCCATGCAGGTTCAAACTCTTCATCTTTCCAAACAATACGCATACCTCTACCACCACCACCGGCAGTAGCTTTCAGTATAATAGGGTAACCAATTTCGTTTGCAACTTTAATACCATCTTTAACATCGGTAAGTAAGCCATCAGATCCTGGTATGGTTGGCACACCGGCAGCTTTCATAGTATCTTTTGCCGAAGCTTTATCGCCCATCCCATTTATTTGTTCTGGTGTGGCGCCAATAAATTTAATTCCGTAGTCTCTGCAGATTTGAGAAAACTTAGCGTTTTCTGATAAAAATCCGTAGCCCGGATGTATTGCATCCGAATTGGTAATTTCTGCAGCAGAAATTAAATTCGGGATGCTTAAGTACGAGTCTTTGCTAGGTGCAGGACCAATACAAACAGCTTCATCTGCAAAGCGAACATGTAAGCTATCTCTATCGGCAGCAGAATATACTGCAACCGTTTTGATGCCCATTTCTTTACAGGTTCTTATAATTCTTAAGGCAATTTCGCCTCTGTTTGCTATTAATATTTTTTTAAACATGAGTTTAAATTGAAGGTTAAAAAAATAATACGATTCTATTGAATTCTAAAAAAAATTCAATGTAATTATTACATTGGTTCTACCAAGAATAAAGGCTGATCGTATTCTACTGGTGAAGCATTATCAACTAATATCTTCACAATTTTTCCTGATACTTCTGATTCAATTTCATTGAACAATTTCATTGCTTCAATAATGCAAACCACTTTACCTGTTCCAATTTCATCGCCTACATTTACAAACGAAGGTTTATCTGGCGACGATGAACGGTAGAAAGTACCAATCATTGGAGATTTAATAGTAATTAGGTTCGATGCTTCTGCAACTGGAGCTGCTGCAGGTGCTGCTGCTACTGGTGCAGGCGCAGCTGCTAATTGTTGAACCGGTGCTGCTGCTGGTACGGTTGCATTTACAACCATGGGTGCAGAACCTGTTGCTTTAATTGTAATTTTAAAATCTTTACGGTCGATAGAAACCTCACTTACGCCCGACTTAGCTACGAACTTTATCAGTTCTTGTATTTCTTTAATATCCATATCCATTTTTATTTTATTTCTTTAATTTAGTCATTCTCAATTAGCAAATTAGCACACTAGCATACAATCACACTAGCATACTAACTATCGTACGCCCACTTAATATAAATAGAGCCCCAAGTAAAACCTCCACCAAAAGCTGCTAAAATAATATTATCACCTTTGTTTAGTTTTTTCTCCCATTCCCACAAACATAATGGAATTGTTCCATTAGTAGTGTTTCCGTAACGATGAATATTTAACATTACTTTTTCTGGTCCTACACCCATTCTATTTGCGGTAGCGTCAATTATACGTTTATTCGCTTGGTGAGGCACTAACCATGCAATATCATCGGCAGTTAAATTATTGCGTTCCATAATTTGTGCAGATACATCTGCCATATTAGTTACTGCAAATTTAAATACAGATTGACCTTCTTGATATACGTAATGCTCTTTGGCATCAATGGTTTCATGAGATGCAGGCTTTACAGAGCCTCCTGCTTTTTGGTGTAAATGTATTCTTCCAGATCCATCGCTTTTTAAAATGGCATCTTGTATACCCATTCCTTCTGTATTTGGTTCTAAAAGTACTGCACCAGCACCATCACCAAAAATAATACAAGTGGTACGATCTTCGTAATTAATAATCGACGACATTTTATCGCCGCCTACCACTACAATTTTTTTGTATGTACCAGATTCGATGAATTTAGCAGCTGTATTTAGTGCATAAATAAAACCCGAGCATGCAGCGTTTATATCAAAACTAAATGCATTACTTGCCCCTACTTTATCTGTTATTACATTTGCGGTTGCTGGGAATTGATAATCGGGGGTAGTGGTTGCGCAAATAAGTAAATCAATTTCTGTTGCATTGATGCCACGTTTTGCAAGTAAACCTTTTACTGCTTCGGCACCCATATCTGATGTTCCTTTACCTTCTCCTTTTAATATTCTTCTTTCTTGAATACCGGTTCTGGTTTGGATCCATTCGTCGGTGGTATCCACCATTTTTTCCAATTCGGCATTGGTGAGTATATACTCAGGAACGTATCCGTTAACAGCAGTTATTGCTGCATGTAGTTTCGTGTTGCTCATTGTATAAAAAAATATCCCGCAGTGTTATTGCGGGATTAAATATAGATTTTTATTTAAAATTTTTAGTTAAAACGAGCCTTAATTTTTTCAGTTAATTGAGATTGTACCATTTCTTTACATAATTTTATCATGTTTTTAATGGCAATTTCGCTCGAAATACCATGCCCAACTACTACTGGAGCATTTACCCCTAAAACAGGGCTACCTCCATAGTTTTCATAGTTAAAGCGATCGAAAAACTCACTTTTTAATCCATTTCCGATGGTTAAATCGTGAAAACTCTCTGCTAATTTTAATACAACATTTCCAGTAAAACCATCACAAACAATTACATCGGCTTTATCATTAAATAAATCTCTGCCTTCAATGTTTCCAATAAAATTTATTTCTTCTGATGATTTAAATAATGGATAGGTTGCTTGAGTAAGTAAGTTTCCTTTTTCTTCCTCTTCGCCAATATTTAATAAACCTACTTTTGGATTGGTAGCATTAAATACGGTTTCCATAAACATAGAGCCTAAAACTCCAAATTGTAATAACATTTCTGGTTTACAATCTGCGTTGGCACCTACATCCAACATTACTCCAAAACCACCGTGTTCTTTCGGTATGTAAGTACAAATTGCAGGTCTGCTCATGCCTGGTATAGCTTTTACGCTAAACATTGAGCCTACAAGCATTGCGCCCGAATTCCCTGCACTGGCAAATGCATCAATTTTGCCTTCTTTTAAAAGGTAAAAACCAATGGCAATACTCGATTTTTGTTTCTGGGTAAGAGCTTTTGCTGGGTGTTCACCCATTTCTATCACTTCTTCAGTATGCACAAAGTCGAATTGCTCTGCAGGAACAGCTTGTTCTTGCAAAATAGTTTTCGCTTGTTGCTCGTCGCCAATTAAAACAATGCGGCAATCTGAAGGGAGTTCTTTATAAGCTAAAATTGCTCCTAAGACCGTAGCCTTGGGAGCAAAATCGCCACCCATGATATCAATACCGATTCTCATGTGGGTTGTTTTTTTAGTTAACTGTTTTTTCTACGATCATCTTGCCTTTGTAGTACAAGTTACCATCTACGGTATATGCACGGTGAGGCATGTGAACAGTTCCAGTAGTTTGACAAACTACCATCGCAGAAGCTTCCGCTTTATAATGAGTTCTTCTCTTGTCTCTTCTCGATTTCGAAATCTTTCTTTTAGGATGTGGCATAGCTCAATTATTTATTTCTATTATTAATTATCTCTTAATTTTTTCAAGGCTTCCCACCTTGGGTCAATTATTGTTTCCGGTTTTTCTTCCGTTTCTTCAATCTCGTCTACTTGTAAACTTAATTTCTTAAGTATTGCTAGTGTTTCGGGGTTACATCCAGAGGTTCCATCCTCTAAATCTGGATGTACATGTATTAATGGAATACCTACCACTATAAATTCGTATAAATGACTAGCAAGGTTTATTTCGTGCTCAGATCTTGATAAAATTACTATCTCCTCTGTTTGCTCTTCATTTTCCTCACCGAATTTAAAAATCAGTCTATCATTCGAGTGGAACGGACTTCTAAACTCTTCATTACAACGATCACAAGTTAATTCTACTTCTCCTTTCATCACAAAATCCAATACAAACATTGTTTCTTGCTTATTGAACTCCAAATCAACTGAAATATCAGCTTTTTTGATAGGAGAGTATTCAAAATCACTAAAGAACGAATCTTCTATCTTAAAATCGAATGTGTGTTTACCGTTTTTTAGGCTGGTAAACGGGATTGAAAACAATTTCAGCCTGTTCATTTCTAAATTTTAAGAGCCTGCAAATGTATAAAAAAAAATCTAAAAAGAAACGTTTTTTTTAAAATGCTATTCTCCTCTATCTCTCGACAACTTATGGATTTTCAAAGGGTTGGAGTTTAAATCCTCAAATTCGGCCCTTTTTCGTATAATATCTATTGCTTTATAAATTGCTTCTCTGAACGACGATTCGTTTGCAATGTTCTTTCCAGCAATGTCATAACCCGTTCCATGCGCGGGTGAAGTTCTTACAAAAGGCAAGCCTGCTGTAAAGTTCACTCCTTGGTCGTAAGAAAGGCTTTTAAAAGGTATTAGGCCTTGGTCGTGGTACATAGCTAATACCGCGTCAAATTGTTTATATTGATGGTTTCCGAAGAATCCATCTGCAGAATATGGCCCAAAAGTAATGATGCCTTTATGGTTTGCTTTTTCTAAGGCAGGAATAATAGTTTTTTCTTCTTCGTGCCCAATTGCACCAGAGTCGCCGGCATGTGGATTAAGTCCAAGAACAGCAATTTTAGGTTTTCTGATGCCAAAATCTTGCTTTAGCGAGGTGTTTAATACTTCTAGTTTATGGATTATTTTTTCTTGAGTAATAGCATGAGCTACATCTTTTAGTGCTAAATGCCCGGTAACAAATCCAATTTTTAGGTAGTCGTTCACCATTAACATCATCGATTCTTTGGCTTCTGTTAACGATTGTAAGTATTCTGTATGGCCAGGAAATTCGAACCCAGCTTGTTTTACATTGTGTTTATTGATAGGCAAGGTTACCAAGCCATCAATTTTACCTTCTTTTAAATCTTTCGCTGCTTTTTCGAGTGCGAGGTAAGAGTATTTGCCTGCAATTTCTGTGGAAACACCAACTTCTACCTTCACATCCTCTTGCCAACAATTAATTAAATTGGCTCTTTTTTCGTTTGCTTGATGGGCTTCGTTAATAATATTAAAGCTAAAATCGGCAATTCCTAACATTTTTCTGTGGAAGGAAGTAACCCTAGATGAGCCATAAACAATAAGAGTGCAAAGCTCTGAGAGGCGAGTATCCACTACTGCTTTGAGGAGCACCTCCGTGCCTATCCCGTTAATATCACCTAAACTTATACCGATTTTTATTTTACCTTGATCCGACATGTTGTAATTCTATTTTCCAATATCGTCGCAAATTAACTAAAATTGTCAGTAATATTTAAAGATAGAATGCAAGTACGCGCAAAGAAACATTTAGGGCAACATTTCCTAACCGATAAAAACATTGCTGAAAAGATAGTCGCAGGGCTAGCTGTTAGCAATCAGTTAAAAAATGTAATTGAAGTAGGCCCCGGGATGGGAATTCTTACCGATTTTTTAATATTAGATAAGGGGATAAATTTAAAAGTGGTGGATATAGATAAAGGATCGGTTGCATTTTTAGAAAAAAAATACCCGAATCTTACAGGTAAAATTATTTCTGGCGATTTTTTAAAACTCCCATTAAATACGCTATTTGAAGCGGGCCAACAATTAAGCATCATCGGAAATTTCCCCTATAATATTTCATCGCAAATATTATTTCATGCAATTGATTATGTAGAAGTAGTAGATGAAATTGTGGGGATGTTTCAAAAAGAAGTGGCAGAAAGAATTGCATCGGCTCCAGGATCTAAAGAGTACGGTATATTGAGTGTGTTAATTCAGGCTTATTACAAGGTTGATTATATGTTTACGGTGGCTCCTGGGGTTTTTAATCCTCCCCCGAAAGTTAAATCGGGTGTAATTAAAGCAGTAAGAAGAACCGACGACGTGTTTAAAGGTGTGGATGAAAAGGTATTTAAAAGCATTGTAAAAATGGGCTTCAATCAACGCAGAAAAACATTGAGAAATGCATTACGACCTATGCTCCATACGGAGATTATAAATGAACCAGTTTTCGACTTAAGAGCAGAACGATTAAGTGTTGATGATTTTGTAGAGTTAACCAAACTTATTTCTAATAAATGAAAATTCTAGCAGTAGATGAAGTGCATCAAATCTTCCATAAAAAAATGGAAGCGGCAGGGCATTTAATAACAGAAAAATTTAGCTTAACTAAAAAAGAGTTAATGGCCGAAATCCCTTTTTATGATGTGCTTTTGGTACGTTCTAAATTTTTTATAGATAAAGAAATTATAGATGTAATGCCTAATGATTTTATAATTGCAAGAGCTGGTGCGGGCATGGATAATATTGATGAAGAATATGCACGAATAAAAAACATCAAACTAATAAATGCACCAGAGGGAAATAGAGATGCAGTAGCAGAACATACTATAGGATTATTGTTAAACTTAGTTCGTAATATTAATAAATCTGATAGAGAAATTCGTGATAAGATTTGGTTAAGAGAAGAGAATCGAGGATTTGAATTAAAAGGAAAAACTATTGGAATAATTGGATATGGTAATACAGGTAAATGTTTAGCTAAAAAACTTTCGGGTTTTGAGATGAATGTAATAGCCTACGACAAGTATTTGTCTAATTTTTCGGACGCATATGTTACAGAAGTGTCTATAAATGCTATAAAAGTAGAGTCGGACATTATAAGTTTACACATTCCGCTTTCGTCAGAAACAAGTCACATGATTAATCGTCACTTTTTTGATACACTATCAAAAAAGCCCATTTTAATAAACACATCTAGGGGAAAAGTCATTAAAACGTCAGATTTGGTAGAAGCTTTAAAATTTGGCAAAGTATTGGGGGCCTGCTTAGATGTTCTCGAAGACGAAAGGATTAATTCTTTAGAAGGAGATGATAATGAGTGGTATAAAGAGTTAGTTAATGCAAATAATGTGATTTTAAGCAGTCATATTGCTGGATGGACCTACGAATCGTATGAAAAAATTTCGGAGGTTTTAGTTCAAAAATTGCTTACAGGCACATTAAACGCATAAGTTGCTGAAAACGAAAATTATATAGAAATCGTATTTCGAATATTTAATGAAAGTGTAACATTTATCTTACTTTTATTTGGAATTAACGTTTTTTAACAATTATCTTTATGATTAATAAAAATTTAAAAACCCTTAGATCAATATTATGATGAGAAAGTTCTACGCATTCTTACTCTTGTTATCTATTGCCTATAGTGGTTCCTTATTTGCACAGAGTGGTGCAGGGGAGTTACGAGGTAAAGTACAAGACGCAAAGACAAAGGAAGGGATCCCGTTCGCAGCAGTTATTGTTGAACAATCTGGTTCACAAGTAGCCGCACAACAAACGGATTTTGATGGTAATTTTGTCATCAAGCCTATTCCCCCAGGTAAGTACGATGTACGAGTAAAAATTATTGGTTACAACGATCGTTTAATCAATGGTTTGATTATTACATCCAACAAACAAACCTATCAAAACTTTGATATGGCTGCAAGTGTTAAAAACATTGCAGAGGTTACAGTTTCAGATTATGCTAAACCATTAATCGAGATTGACAATACCGTTGCAGGAGGAAGTTTAAACGCTGCAGAAATCGTTAAGTTACCTACACGTAACATTAACTCATTAGTATCAACTACTGCAGGTGTATACCAAGCAGATGAAGGTGCTGCCTTGAGTGTTAAAGGTTCTCGTACAGATGCGAACGATTACTACATTGATGGTGTGAAAGTGAGAGGTGTTACAAATTTACCTCAAGGTGCAATTGAACAAATTACAGTTATAACAGGTGGTGTGCCCGCTCAATACGGTGATGCTACAGGTGGTATCGTAACAATTACTACTAAAGGTCCTTCGAAAAAATTCAACGGAGGAGTTGAAGCAGTTACTTCAGAATTTTTGGATGGTTATGGCTACAATTTAGTTAGTGGTAACGTGAGTGGTCCTTTAGTAATGAAAGACAAAGATACAGACAACCCAACCCCACTTATTGGATATTTCGCTTCTATTGAGTTAGAATCGCGTAGAGATCAAGATCCATCATATGTCGGTGCATATAAAGGTAAGGATAGTTATATAGATGCAATTCGTGCAAATCCTACTCAATTATCTACAATTGCTGGTCCAACTCCAAACAGAAGTGGTATTGTTAGAATTCCAACTACATTTTATGCAAGGGCAACAGATTTAGAAAAACAAAAAGCACAAGACGATAATGAAAATAGAAACTTAAACTTTAGTACACGTTTCGATTTTCAACCTAGTTTAAATAATACTTTTGCTTTAGGCTTTAGTGGTACTTCACAACGTCAACGAGTATATAATAGAAATAACATGTTGTTTAATTCAGAAAATAACGGTTTGTTCACTCGTAATAACTTTAGAGTATTTGGTCGTTATACTCAAAAATTCAATCAATCTGGCGACGATTCTAAATCGTTATTGAAGAATGCTTACTATACAATTCAAGCAGATTTCTCTCGTGACCATAGAGTTCAAGAAGATATTAACCATAGAGATAGATTTTTTGAATATGGCCATTTAGGAAACTTTACAACAGATAGAAGATTCTTTCAAGGATTATCTGATGCAAATGGCGATAACCAAATAGATACATTAATGGGTTCTGATGGTAAAACATACACCGTTTCAAACTTAGCATTTGCAAGTACTGGTGGAAAAGTTGACTCAGGATTAACATTTACTGCAGGTTCATTAAACCCATACATTGCGCAATACAATACAAATCTTATTAATTACATGAACGAACAAGAAGCTCTTTCTTCTACAGATTTGTTCACATATACAAACGTTTCTAGTTTCACTGCATTAACAGGTATTGCTAACGGTGGAACAGCACAGCAAATATATGGTGGTTTATTTAACGTACCAGGTACTATTTCAAACTTGTACGATATAAATAACAGTGATCAGTACAGAATTACAGCTATGGCGTCGGCAGATTTGAAAGGTCATGCTATACAAATTGGTATTGAGTATGAGCAAAGAATTGAAAGCAGATTCAGAATTAACCCAAGAGGTTTGTGGACCATTATGCGTCAACAACAAAACTCATACTTAAGAGTTGACGAATCGGCAATTGATTATGCTAACATGACATTAGATGTAACAAATCCAAATGTTACCTTAATTAATGATAACACCTTTGCATTAGGTACTCAAAATAGCTACAACGATGCAACCACTTTATTTGCACAAAATATTCGTACTAAATTGGGATTAAACCCAGGTGATTTTGTAGACATTGATGCATATGATCCTAGCACATTTAGTTTAGACATGTTTAGTGCAACTAATCTTTTGGATTTATTCAATCCATCTGGATTAGCTTATACATATAATGGTTATACGTTTGATGGAAAAAAATCAAATGATAACGTAACAATGGAGGATTTCTTAAATCCAGCGAATGTTAATACCAGACCTATTGGTGCGTTCCGCCCAATTTATACTGCAGGTTATATACAAGATAAATTTACATTTAAAGACATCGTATTTAACTTAGGAGTTCGTGTGGATCGTTTTGATGCAAACCAACAAGTATTGAAAGACAAATATTCTTTATTTGAAACTCGTACTGCTGGTGAGTTAGCTTCACGTCCTTCTAATATACCATCTGATGCAACAGTTTATGTTGACGATCCAAGTTCTGCAAGTAACATAAGAGGTTACCGTTCTGGAGATGTATTTTACGATCCAGAAGGTAATGTTGTTCAGGATTTTAATGAAATTAGAAGTTTAGCAACTGGTCGTCCTACACCTTGGTTAGCAAGTTCAGCACTAGACTCTTCAAATACTCCAACCTTAACAACTGGTGCATTTAAAGATTACGAGCCACAAACACAAATTATGCCTCGTATTGCGTTCTCATTTCCAATATCAGATGTAGCAAGTTTCTTTGCTAACTATGATGTGTTAACACAACGTCCACGTACAAACGTGTTTTCTAATCCAGTAACTTATTACTTACAATCTTTAGGTCGTCAAGGTCAAGTTATTATCAGTCCTGATTTGAAACCAGAGAAGACAATTAACTACCAATTTGGATTTAAGCAAAAATTAGGAAACTCGTCTGCAATTACATTAACTGCTTTTTACAAGGAGTTAAAAGACAACTTCCAACAAGTACAAATTTCAACTGCATATCCAACCTCGTATTTAACATATGAGAACAGAGACTTTGGTACAATTAAAGGATTCACTTTACAATATGATTTAAGAAGAACCAACAATATACAAGTAAACGCAGCCTATACATTACAATTTGCTAACGGTACAGGTTCTGATGCTAACTCAGCAGCGAATTTAATATCAAGCGGTGAGTCGGAACCAATTCGTATTGCATTGCCGTTAGATTATGATCAGCGACATACAATAGTTACCACTATTGATTATCGTTATGGTGAAGGAACAGGGTATACTGGTCCAGCAAGTTTGCAAAAAGTATTAGAGAATGTTGGAGTAAATTTAATATTTAGAGCTGGTTCAGGAACTCCTTATTCTAGAATTTCTCAAAACATAGTTCAAAATATTTTAGCGGCAGATGATACTCGTTTCAGAAGATTAGTTGGAGAAATTAATGGGTCTCGTTTACCTTGGCAGTACAACATTGATTTACGTTTAGATAAAGATTTTGCTTTAACCGCTAAAAACGCAGAGGGTAAGGGTAGAAATACAACATTAAACGTTTATTTATTGGTTCAAAATTTATTTGATACAGAACGTATTGCAAGTGTTTACCCTGCAACTGGTTTGCCAGATGACGATGGTTTCTTGGCTTCAACACAATCTGCTGATTTTTTAAACGGAATTGGTACAGCAGGAAATATTGATTCGTACATCGACTTATATAAAATTAGAGTAAATGATCCTAATAACTTCCGTTTACCAAGAGTAATAAGATTAGGTGCGATTTATAACTTCTAATGGAAAGGAAAAAGAAAATGAGAAAATATATAAATAAAGGTTTATTAGTAGCTACAATCGGTACGATTACAATGCTACTTAGCTCAGGATCTTCTTTTGCAAGGTATTATACTGGCAAATTAGGTCCTAAGCCCAATTCTACTGTTATGAAAATAGCAGCAGGGTGTGATCCGCCAAGTTCACAAGTTGACTTAGCAATAAACAATGTTAGAACAAAATTATTTAATGGTGGTGACATGTGGTGGGATTTATTTGGAACAAGAAATGCTGCCTATGAAATACCAAAAGTAGACCCAGGACAGAGAAGTGTACATTCTTCATTTGCTTCGGCATTATGGTTTGGTGGAGTGGATGATGGTGGGCAGTTAAAAACTGCAGGACAAACATATCGCCAGAGGGGTTTAGATTTTTGGCCAGGACCATTAGATACATCAACTGCTGATATAGATAAAGACGATTGTACTTTCTGGGACAAACAATTTAGTGTATTAGAAAAAGACATTATCGATTTTAAAGGGGGAAAAGAAGCTACGCCTTTTATTTTAGATTGGCCAGGAAATGGGGATGCAAGTAGAGGGGAGACTCAATACTTAGCACCTTTTAATGATTCAGATGGTGATGGTTTTTATTCTCCAGCAAATGGGGATTACCCAACCTTAGATCCACGGGTACTTGGTGCACGCCCAGATCAAATGATATGGTGGGTTTATAACGATAAAGGAAACACGCATACTGCATATCCGGGTGGCGAGCCTATCGGACTAGAGATTCAATGTACAGCTTTTGCATTCTCAACTTCAAATGAAATTAACAACATGACCTTTTACAAGTATCGAGTGGCGAATAGAGCAACTTCTCCATTGTATGATACATATTTCGGTGTTTTTACAGATTCAGATTTGGGTGGTGCAGACGATGATTATGTAGGTTGTAACATGGCAGAGGTAGATCCAGATGGAGCTGGGCCATTAGCAGCAAAAAGAAGAAGTTTTGCTTATACTTATAACGCCGACGCAACAGACGAAGATGGAGCATCACCAGGTTATGGAACTACTCCTCCAATTTTTGGAATAGATTATTTTAGAGGTCCGAAAGATGAAAATGGTGATGAATTACCAATGACAACTTTTATGTTGTTTACCAACCAAGGCCAACCAGGCATTGATTCTGATCCAAGAGACGCTATTGAATTGTATAGATATTTAAGAGGCTTCTGGGCAGATGGGCAACCGTTAACCTATGGAACTCCATCAGGTAGGGGTGGTGCCGACGCATGCCATTATGCATTCCCAGGTTTAACTGATCCAGACGGAAGACCTAATTGGTCTGAAACTCAATCTCCGGGTGATAGAAGGATGGTACAATCATCAGGACCATTTACCTTAAACCCTGGTGCAGTAAATGAAGTTATTATTGGTGCTGTATGGGCTAGAGCTAGTTCAGGTGATCAATTCGCATCTATTGCAGCCGGTATTGTTGCAGATGATAAAGCACAAATTTTATTTGATAACGATTTTAAATTGGCAAATGGTCCGGATCCAGTTAGTACAGTTTTAATACCTGGAGACCAAAGCATTATCCTTTCGTTACAAAATACTGATAAAACGGAAAAATACAATCAGAATGAATTAGATAACGAGGATCTGTCTATTTATAATTACAAGTTCCAAGGGTATAGAATATATCAATTAAAAAATGGTACTGTTTCTGCATCTCAAATAGAGGATGTTAATAATGCAATTGAAATTGGCCAAGTTGATATTCAAGATTCTGTAAGCACCATTATCAATAAAGCATTTGACCCATTGGTTCAGAATACGCAAGCCAAAATTATGGTTGAGGGTGAAAACAAAGGTATAAGACATAATTTCGAAATAAATACAGATGCATTCTCAACATCTTTCGATTCGAGATTAGTTAATGGAAAAACCTATTACTTCTTAGTCGTACCGTATTCATACTCAAGAAATGCAAAATCAACTAAATATTTACCTAGTAGAACTTCTACAAGTGTGGTAAATGTAACCGTTGGTAAACAAGTAATTAACGGTTTAATTAATGGTGATTACGAAAGAACAATTGCCTTAACTAAATTAGATGGAGCTGGAAACGGCGGACAAAGTTTAGAGTTAACACCAGAATCTGAAGCAGCAATTGTTGCGAATACTTCTGGAGTACCGGTTTCTTACACTTCTGGGAATGGACCAGTATACATAAAAGTATTCGACCCAAATAAAATTCAGAAGCGTAACTATGTTCTTAAGTTTACAGCGGATATGAAATCATATGAATTGAGAGATGCAGATACAGATTCATTGTTAATGATTTCTGATACTACTTATGATGCAGTAAATACCTTAACACCTAATGAGCAAATTGCTGAAGAAAGAATATTTAGAACCTTGCCAAATGGTAGTGTGGTATTACAATCTAGAACATCTTTAGGTTTTTATATAGTAGTTGATAATACTAAAGGCAAGCCTGGTCAGCCTAGTGCTATTGCCAATGAGAATAACTGTTTCTTAGGGGCTTCATTAGAATTTAAAGACCCTACAAAGCCTTGGTATTCTGGTTTTAATGGAACAACTACATTTTCAAGTTCAGTTTTAGGATGGATTAACAGTGGTGATCCGGCGAATGATCCAAATGATGCTTATGGTAATATACTAGGTTCAACTTGGGCTCCATATAAGTTATTAAGATCTATAAGTAGTGAAAATGGAAGAGCAACTCCATTATTAGATCCTGCATCTAAAAATGCAAATAACTCTAAATTTGATTCATTAGGAAGTTATGATATTGTATTTACAAACGATCAAACAAAATGGTCTGATTGTGTTGTATTAGAAGCGGGATTAGGAACTGGTACAGAAGCAAATACCGAAGGGGCTCAAAAGCGACTAAACTTACGTAAGAAAGACATTGGATTTGGAGTAGGTCGTGCTAAATTTCCAGGATATGCTATTAATTTAGAAACTGGCGAAAGAGTTAATATATTCTTTACAGAAGCTTCGAACTTACCCGCTGAAAATGGAGATGATATGATTTGGAACCCAACTGCAAATCAAGATTTCTTTAATAAAGGTGGTCGTCACTTTATTTATGTTACTCGTAGAAAATACGATGGTTGTAACCAAATACATAGTATTTTGAATGCAAACATTGATAATCCTGGAAATCCTGCTAAATACCAAGTATTGAGTATGGTTGATTGGGTGAATGTTCCTGTGTTGAAAGCTGGTCAAACATTATTATCTACAGATGTAAAAGTTAAGTTAAGAGTTTCTAAGCCATATTACACAAACGTATCTACAGGTTCAAATGGTGGTTTCCCAGCATTTGGTTTCAATGATAAAAATGTAATTAAGGGAGCTACAAATGATGAGGCATTGAATAAGAAGTTGGCTTTAGAATTAATTAATATTGTTCCAAATCCTTATTATGCTTACTCAAGTTACGAGCCAGATAGAAATGATTATCGTGTAAGAATCACGAATCTACCTGCACAGGCAAGTGTTACAATATACACCACAAACGGAATCTTAGTTAGACGTTTCACAAAATCAGATCCTTTACAAACTTTTGTTGAGTGGGATTTAAGAAATGCAAATAGAATTCCTATTGCAACTGGAGTATACATTATACACATAAATTGCCCAGGTGTTGGAGAGAAGACACTTAAATGGATGGGAGTAATGAGACCTGTTGATTTCACTAACTTCTAACCTTAAACATAAATTATTATGGATATGAAAAAACTTTATAGAATTACATATATATCTGTTCTTACAGCACTTTTACCAGCAGCTTTAATTGCTGGTAATGGTGAAAGAGCTGGAACAGGTGGTGCAAATGAGTTGTTAATAAATCCTTGGGCTAGAAGCGCTGGTTTTGGAGGATTTAACAGTTCTAATGCCAGAGGTGTTGAAGCCTTAAACTTAAATATTGGTGGCCTTGCTTATACAAAAAAAACAGAGGTTGTTTTTTCACGTAGCCAATGGCTTAAAGGATCGGATGTTAATATCAACGCATTCGGAATGAGCCAAAGAGTTTCTGATAATGGAGTATTAGGTGTATCTATTTTCTCTATGAATTTTGGAGATATTGATGTAACCACAAACGACAGACCAGAAGGTGGTTTAGGTAAATTCTCACCTCAATTGATAAACTTTGCAGTAGCCTATTCTAAAGAATTCTCGAATAGTATTCGAGGTGGAGTAGCGGTTAGAGGAATTCAACAATCAATCGCAGATTTACGTGCAAATGGTTTTGCTTTAGATGCAGGTATACAATACTCAACAGGAAGTTTAGAGCAATTTAAACTAGGTATTTCGTTAAGAAATATTGGTCCAGATCTAGTAATGCAAGGCGATGGTTTGATGGCTACCTTTACTGACCCAACTCTTCCTTTTGCAGTTGAGGGTTATAGAAAGTCACAAGCATACCAATTACCTTCATTATTAAACATTGGTTTGTCTTATGATTTCTACTTAGCTGAATCACACAGAATCACTGCTTTAGGTAATTTTACTTCGAATGCATTCTCTAACGACCAAATTGGTTTAGGTGCTGAGTATGGATATAAGAAATATTTAATGTTGAGAGCAGGTTATAATGCTCAGTCAGACATTACCAATAAAGACTTATCTCCAACTGTTTACACTGGTTTATCTATGGGTGCAACTTTCGAGTTACCACTTAATGATAAGGGAGCAACGTTTGCAATTGATTATGCGTATTCTCCAACTTATGTGTTTGATGGAACACATGTAATTGGTGCACGTATAAGTTTATAATAATATTTTATTAATTTTGCTTGAAAGAAGGCTGTATGCAAATACAGTCTTCTTTTATTTTATATTTCATTGATACAAACAAGAAGGATATGGCTGAAGTAACTTATTTCACTCAGGAAGGATTAGACAAATTAAAAGAAGAAGTAAACCATCTGAAAACAGTTGGCAGGTCTAGTATCTCAAAACAAATTGCGGAGGCAAGGGATAAAGGTGATTTATCTGAAAATGCAGAGTACGACGCTGCAAAAGAAGCACAAGGATTATTAGAACTAAAAATCGCTAAACTAGAGCAAGTGCTTGGTAATGCGCGTGTAATTGATGAGTCGAAAATTGATAATAGTAAAGTATTAGCACTCTCTATTGTAAAAATAAAGAATGTTAAAAATGGAACAGAAATGACCTATCAATTAGTTGCTGAAAAAGAAGCAGATTTGAAATCAGGAAAGATTTCTATTAAATCACCAATTGCTCAAGGTTTATTAGGAAAATCTGTAGGCGACAAAGCAGAAATTACGGTACCGAATGGCACCATGGAATTTGAAATTATAGAAATATCAAGGTTATGAGTAGCATCTTCGCAAAAATAATTTCGGGTGAAATACCTGCCTATAAAGTTGCAGAAACAGAAAAGTTTTTAGCTTTTTTAGATGTAAGACCGGTTGTAAAAGGACATGTTTTATGCATCCCTAAACAAGAAGTGGATTATATTTTTGATATGAGCGATGAAGCTTACGCAGAACTTATGTTGTTTGCAAAGATTGTGGCAAGAGGCTTAAAAAAAGTAATTGATTGTAAGAAAATTGGTGTTTCTGTAGTAGGCTTAGAAGTTCCACATGCACATGTTCATTTAATTCCGATGAATACAATAGCAGACATGTCGTTTACCTCAGAAAGAATAGAAATGAGTAGTGAAGAATTTTCTGCTCTTGCTAAACAAATAGAACAAGCTATTATTTCTTAATTATTTTATCAGGATTTTCAGTTAAATAACTTGCCCAACCTGTGTGTTTTTTCGCGGGTTTTTTTGTTTTATTTTTCTGAAGTCCACTTAAATCATTTTGTAAATAATGGCAAACTGCTGCAGCTAAGCCATCCGTTGCATCGAGGTATTCTGGGTGCCCATCAAATTTTAAAAGCGCTTGTAACATCGACGACACTTGCTCTTTAGAGGCATTTCCATTACCTGTAATAGATTGTTTTATTTTTTTAGGGGAATATTCGCAAAGCGGTATGTTTCTGTACATAGCTGCTGCCATGGCCACGCCTTGTGCTCTACCTAACTTTAACATCGACTGTATATTTTTACCGAAAAAAGGGGCCTCTATTGCCATAGCATCTGGGTGGTGAGTTTCTATAATTCCTAATACCCCTTCAAATATCTTTTTAAGTTTTAGTGGATGGTCGTCTGTTTTACCAGTTTTTATTATACCTAATTCTATTAAGCTAATTTCTTTGCCTTCTACTTTTATCAAACCAAACCCAGTAACAGAAGTGCCAGGGTCTACACCTAAAATAATTTGCTCTTTCAAAGGTTTTTAAATCTATTTCTATCCTTTGTAAAGATACAAGATTGGAAGATAAAATGTTATCTTGCCGAAGATTTTTACAGGTTAAAATTCTACATTTAAACTAATAGAAGTGAGTGTTATTTTAGTTGTTTTATATTTATTGTTGTTAGCCTATTTATTTATTGTTACTTATTTTATAATAGGTTGGACAAGAACTAGAGTACATGAGCCCACGTATAATTTTAACAGGTATCCAACCATTTCTATTATCATTCCTGTTAGAAATGAAGAAGAACACATAGGTAAATTATTAACCGATATTCAATCCCAATTATATCCATCAGAATATATTGAAGTATTAGTTATTGACGATGACTCTACAGATAATACGGTAAAAATAATTAATGAATTAAACTTTAAAAATGTAAAAGTTATACCATTAAAGGTGGATGAAAAAATTAATTCATATAAAAAACGAGCGATAACCTTAGGTGTAAATAATTCGGGAGCGGAATTAATTGTAACTACTGATGGCGATTGTAGAGTTTCTGAGAATTGGATTGCATGTATTGTAGACTATTATTTAAAAGAAAAGGTTCAATTAATTTCAGCCCCTGTTAGTTATCATTTTGAAAAAACTTGGTTTGAGAAGATTCAAACAATCGAATTTCAATATTTGATAGGAGCTTCTGCCGCTTGTATAAAAAACGGAATGCCAAATACTTGCAATGGCGCAAACATGATATATACACGTAGTTTGTTTCATGAAATTGATGGATACGAAGGAATAGATATGAAGGCAAGTGGAGACGATGAAATGTTATTACATAAAGTTTATAATAAATACCCAAATCTAATCGGTTTTTTAAAAAGCAAAAGTGCAGTAGTGCTAACTTATGCGAAGAATGATTTTAGTGGGTTTTTACAACAACGTATAAGATGGGCTTCGAATGAATCCACTTTTACAGATTATAGAACAAGTGCAATGCTGATTTCTATATTTTTATTTAATTTGGTATTGCTAGGTTCTGTTGTATTTAGTTTTCAGAATGTAGAGATTTTAACTTATTTGAAAGTTGCATTTATATTAAAATTTCTTTTTGATGCAATCTTTATTGTGCAAACATTGTGGTTTTTTAAAAGAATTTCATTGTTGCCATATCTTTTTATAGTGATATTTTTATATTCACCTTATATAATTACAGTAGGCTTGTTAGGTAATTTTAGTACTACCTATATTTGGAAAGGCAGAAAAGTAAAATGAAAGAAATTAATAGCCCATTAAAAAGAGTTTTTTCGAAATTGAAAAAGAACAAACTTTCTATGTTTGGTGGCTTCTTAATTTTATTTACTATAGTAGTTGCAATTGCGGGTTATTTAATAATGCCTGATGATAGTCCGAATGCGAATGAAATGCATTTAGAAATTAGCACCATGCCACCTGGCACTAAAATAAAGTTTAAGGTAGAAGAAGCTGGAAAGACTAACATCAACAATAGTTTTATTAATAAATGGATTAATGGTACAGAGTCTAATATTAAATACACCCCTGTTTTTGAAACCGACACTCTTTTAAGTACAAATAAATATATTACTAGAACTTATTGGCTAGGTACAGATCGATATGGTAGAGATGTATTGAGCAGAATGATTTTAGGAACCAGGATCTCATTATCTGTGGGTTTGGTATCAGTTGTTATTTCAATGTTATTAGGAGTGTTCTTAGGGGCAATTGCAGGGTATTACGGTGGCAAACTAGATGCACTAATTACTTGGTTTATAAACGTGATTTGGTCATTACCCTCTTTATTACTTGTAATAGCAATATCGTTTGCATTAGGAAAAGGATTTTGGCAGGTATTTATTGCAATTGGATTAAGTATGTGGGTAGAAGTGGCAAGGTTGGTACGAGGACAAATTTTGAGCATAAAAAACATAGAGTTTGTAGAAGCTGCAAAAGCTTTAGGTTACCATGAATTCAGAATAATCTTCAGACATATACTTCCAAATATTTTAGGCCCTTTATTAGTAATGGCTGCAGCAAATTTTGCCTCTGCAATTTTACTCGAAGCCGGACTAAGTTTTTTAGGATTTGGTGCTCAACCTCCAACACCAACATGGGGCGGTATGGTTAAAGAACATTATGGTTATATAATTATGGATGCTGCGTATCTAGCTTTAATACCAGGCCTAGCCATCATGTTATTGGTATATGCATTTAACATTTTCTCTTCTGGTATTAGAGATGCATTTGATCAGAAGAATTAAGCTTAGTTAAATCTCTTGATTTTTTACGATATGTTCTGCTCCTATAATTAGTGCAATAATTAATAAAAATATTCCTCCGTTTTTATCAACCTCTACCATATCACCTAATACAAGGTGAACTAAAAAGATAACCAAGGTAGCAAAACAGGTAAGCATTAAATTTCTTATAAAAGTTGAGTTGCTTAAGGTGTAAATCGTTTTAGTTTTTAACATTGCTAAAATATAGATTGCTATAAAAATAAGAAAGCCAAAAACTCCTTGATCGCAAAAAATAAGTAAAAAATAATTGTGTGTACTGGAGCGTTCTGGGTTATCACTCAAATAGGTAATAAATGCAGGATTTGCGTACTCTTTATAGGTTGGATAAAAAGTATTATTGCCGGTTCCAAACCAAAAATTATGTTGAATTAAATTTATTGCCGCCACCCAACGATAAACGCGTTCCATGCCAGATACATCACTTAATTCAACAGTTGCTTCCATATGCTTGCTGAAATCTTCTCTGTTAAAAACCGTATTGGTATAATTTGGGGCGTATTTCATATAGTTATTCTGATCAACTAATTGATAGCAGAAAAATACAACACCGATAGAAGCTACCACAAATGATAGTTTCAGGAATTTCGATTTAAATACAAAAACGCTTGCAATTGCTGCTACCACACTTAACCATGTAGTACGTGTATAGGAAGTAATAATTGCAAATACCAATACCAATATCATTGTAACTAAAAGGAGTTTTATTAATGGATGTTCTTTGTACCAACCTAATGCTGCAACACTAAAGGGCAAGGCAAGGCCAAGAGTACATGCATATATAACATGGTTTGCATAAAACGGACGTGCCGATTGATTTACTTCTTCGAAACTAAACCCTGTAAGGGCATGGTTTATTATTGTATAAAACACCGTAATCATTAATGGAATAAAAAACGACCAGAATGCGATTTTAAATTGTTTTATTTCTTTTAAAAAAAGCAATGGTAACAGAATAAATCCGCCGAAGAACCAAACTTTTGCAAGTAAATATTTAAACGATAAAAGTGGCTCACGAGAAATGAAGATATTAAATACAAAGAGTAGCAGTTGTAGAATTAATAATATTAATAGGGGGTTATTAATGTATTGAGAGATGTTCGTTCTTTTGTTTATTAATAATATTATCCATATTCCTGTAGAGAATATGAGAATTGGTTCTGATGGTGCCGATAAACTTAAACTCCCAAAAAAGAATTCAATTGAAATAGGTAATGCTGCTAATAACGAATAGAATAGAATTCTATAATCTCTAATTACTAAAATTCCGAAAAGTATTATAAACGGAATGGCATTTACATATGGAATATCTTTCCATAGTCCTATAATATTAACTGCAATGAAAATTAATACCGAACTAAAAAAGAAATAATAATCATTCTTCCCTATGTTCCTTAAATTATTCAAGCTAATTTTTTTCTAATGAATGGAAAAATATCGATTAATGCAATTATTATAAGTGCGAAGAAAAAAGTAGATACAGCTACTACTGCAGAGCTCAATATTCTGCGGGGTTTAGCCGGTATTTCTGGTTTTTCAGCAGCGTTAATTATGAATTTTTGTGGCAAAGCACTTTCGTATTCCATCTTGGCACTTTCGTACCTTGATTTTAGGCTTTGTAATTTTTTACGTTCGAGCTCTAGGTTGTCGATGTTGTTGATATAGGAACCACCATGTTTCTTAATTTTATCAAGAGTTGGTTTTAAAGAATTTACTGCTGCACGGTACCCTTGCACTCTAGCTTTTGTTTTAATAATTAAAGTATCTGGAAGTGACTTCTTATTTTCTTCGTAAACTTTAAGTAGCGCCTCCTCTTGATCTAGCCTAATTGAGTTCGTAGTATATGCTTCATTTAATTGAGAGAACTGCTCGAAATAATCATATATACCTAAATTTCTCAATTCCATTAATTGATTATTAATAGAATCCATCAACAATTGTTCTTTCAGATATTCTTTTTCTATAATTGATAATGCTTCTTTCGCTTTTACTTTCTGAATTGCATTTTTTTGAAAATCGGCATAGTTTGCAATATAATTTGCAATGTCTGCTGCAAGCTGAGGGTCTTTGTCGAATACTGTTACTTGTATAGCTTTAAATTCTGTTTGTTTTATTTCTAAATTCTTGCTTAACATGGTTCGAAGGCCTAACATAGAAACAACTTTAGAGGTATCAAATCCATAATGTGCAGCCAATTCAAATTTAATAACCACATTATTTCTCATTTCATCTGATTTGAGAATTTGCAATAACTGTTCCCCGTCTTCATCTGTTCCAAATTCTAACAAGCCATAGCCTTGGTTACCAGGTTCTGTTAAAATAGTTGTAGATAAATTAGCATTTGTGGTGGGGTAAAAAATTACATCAGCTTTGTACTTAGGCTCTATGAAAGTTGGACCAGTAAAAAGGTAGGTAAGTATACCTGCGGCAAAACATATTGCAATAATGGAGAATTTCCAGCTCCATACTAATTTGATAAAATAAAATACTTCGAAAGAATAGCTGTTATCGTTCTCTAGCTTCATTTAATTTAGGTTATAATAATTGCAAAGTTAAAATTATTATCTAAACAATTTTATCTTGCTTCATTAATAAGGTTAGTTGCTTTATAGGAAGTAAACGGCTTATAATCAATATTATTATAGAAATTGATAGGCCTAAGGCGTAATTCCATAACCAATTGAAATTTAATAGCATAGAAAAATAGCATACAAGTAGAATAACAATAATTGACAAAGAAGCCCTCCATACATAGCTAATTTGAATATGAATGTTGAATTTTTGAAAGCTATAGATAAGTTGAGTACATGTAACTATAAAGAAAGTAATTGCTGAAATATAGGCGCTTCCAAGTGCACCATATCGAGGAATAACAATGATATTTAACAAAACATTAAAGATTACACCTAAAAATGCGATTCTGTTTAACAAACGAATATTTCCGTTGGCAGTTAGTAAGGTCCCAAAGATATACCCATTGCAAATAAATACGAATGCAATTATTAATATTCTGAAAATGTTAGCTGCATTTTGCACATTATTTGTGTAGAGCAATTGCATAATTTGTTCAGCATAAAAAAACGAAAAAAGGGCAAATACGGCAGATGGAATTACTAATAGAGAAAATGAAGTTTTTACAAGCGATTCAATGTGCATTTTTTCTTTAATCATTCTTGCAAAAATTGGATATAATAAGCCCGAAAAGAGCACCGCTATCATATTCAACGCATCAATTAAGCGATAAGCCGCAGCGTAAATTCCTACTTGTTCATTTCCATTAGGGTGAAATTCTTTAATGAGTACAGTATCAATTTTAGTGTACATTAACATTAGCAAGGCTAGTATTGCGAAAGGATAACTTTCTTTTAATATCTGCAAACTTTTATTCCAATTAATTTGAATATTGAAAAATGAGGTGTGTTTTTTTACAAAGAAAAAGGAAATAATACTTGCACCCAAAAAAGATAAAGTTTGAATAAGTATAAATGTGTTTATATCGAAACTATTAATTCCTACACCAAAATATATTATTGGTACACAAATTACAATCATTAATAGTTTATCTAAAATGGAAATAAATGTATCGGTTTTGAAAAGCTGCATCCCTGCAAGGTTTGAGCGATTGTATAAGGTAATGGAATTGAATATTTGGCCGAGTGCAAGCATGCCTAATAAGTACCATTCTGCAGTATTGAATTTAAAAAATAGAGCATA
Organism: Sphingobacterium thalpophilum; assembly: GCA_943371425.1. Classification (GTDB taxonomy): domain Bacteria; phylum Bacteroidota; class Bacteroidia; order Sphingobacteriales; family Sphingobacteriaceae; genus CAJBVG01. The sequence goes on along the minus strand of CALRUR010000007.1, from coordinate 10,367 downwards.
TAAACTGATGATAAAAAGATAGATAAAACTCAATAAAATTTTAAAAGAAAATATCGACGAAAAAGAAGTGCTTAAGAGATGTTCGTTTTGCGAAATATGTCTGTTGTTATAATTAGTAATGCCTGGATCTAGTACAATACTTAGAATAAAACTTAAATTAAAAAGTGAATAAAAAAGTCCGTAGTCTGCGGCACCTACAAGATTTTGAATGTTTCTTTCTATTCCAAAAATGTACAAAGGTTTTATCATCAAATTTACTAAAATGATTAGTATAAGGTTGAGGATAAATTTTCTTTGCATACGTAAATGTACTAATTAAAATTTAGGATTTTCTTTCATTAATCTTTCGATAGAATTCCAAAAAAGTAAAGCAGTTTTATTCCAAGTAAAATTTAGCTTTCTATGTTGTGATTTTAAAATTAGTTGAGAATGTAAATTTTTATCGGAATATAAATTAACCATGGCATCTGAAATCTCGGCTATAGAATTAGGATTTACCAAAATAGCCGCATCGGCCACTACTTCAGGCAATGAGGTAGTGTTTGAGGTAATTACAGGCACATCGCAATACATAGATTCCAATACAGGTATACCAAAGCCTTCATAAAAGGGCACATAGGTCATCGCATAAGCAGAAGCAATAACTAAATGTAAGTCGGTGGTATTTAATCTCCCACAAAAAATTACATCGTTTCTATATTTTAATGTTTCGAATACAGCTTTAAAATCAGCATCATTATGCATAACCGAGCCAATTATTAAAAGTTTAAAATCATTGTTTGTTTTTTCTTTAAAATTTTCAAATGCAAGGAGTAGATTTTTAATGTTTTTCCTAGGATTTAGGGAACCTAGGTAAACAAAATAATTTTTACCATTACTGTATTTTGCTTTTACTTTTTCTTGAGTTGTAGAATCAATTGGCAAATAACTCTCATTTGCACCATTATAAACAACATCTATTTTGTTTGGTGAAATAGTATATGTTGTAATGATATCCTTTTTGGAAAATTCTGAGACTGTTGCTATTCTTTTAGATTGTTTGGCAAAAATAGGAAAGTAATACTTGTAATATAATTTAGTTAGCAGGGGTAAATCATCGGGCCTGTGTTCAAAATTAATATCGTGTATTACAGCAAGACTTGGTACGCTAGGCCGTGTAGGTATAAAGCCATCCGTAGAAATAAAGTAATCTATTTTATATTTTTTAATTGCTTTTGGAATGGCAAATTCGAAAAATAAATAATATAAAATTGGGTGACGAGCAGGCGGAAAAAGAATGACTGGTTTTACATTCTCAGAAAAAATAAATTCTTGAGGAAAAGGCCTATCAAAGAAAAAGTAAAATTCATGTTCGGGATGAGCAATACAAATTCGTTTTAAAGTTTCGAATGTAAACCATCCGATTCCTTCGAGTTTATTTTCGATTAAAAAACGTGTATTAATGCCTATTTTCAATGGAGTATGGTTACGGGCGTTGAACTTTTATAATCATGTTCGGACTTAATAGAACATTTTTAGAACTTCTTGCACTTGCGAAAAGTATAAGTTTAATACATGTTGAAATAACAGCCCAAGTAATTTTTCTTATTATTTCTTTTAAGGCGCCTTCTACTTGTAAGTGTGATGGATTTACTTCGATGTTTATGAAACCCATACTCAAACTTAATTGTGTAGCAGATGAGCTATTCATATAATTTTCATGTGTGAAGTCGCCATTTGCGAAAACAGTAGCGAAAGGTGCATCGTTATTAGGAGTTCTGAAGATAGCAATACCTCCTGGTTTTAATGATTTTTTCAAAGTAGCTAATAATTCTATTAACTCGTCTTTGCTAAAATGTTCAATAATATCTATACCAGTGATTACATCAAAGTAATCTTCTTTATCAACTAAATATTTTGAGATATCATTCACTTCAATTTCATTAATCATCCCAAAATCATGAGCAATTTTCACTTGACTTTCGCTAAGGTCAATCCCTTTTAAATTGCTAAAACCTTCTTTTTTTAATAATCGAACTAATGAGCCGAAGCCGCAACCAATGTCGAGTAGTTTTATTTCTTTATTTTTTGGAATTAGGGGCAAAATTTCTGAACGAAAAAGTTGTTCATCGCGATTCATTTTTTCTTCAATTTGTAATTGAAAATGGCGACCAGATTGATTCTGATAATAATCTTGATATAAAACTTTTCTGTAGTTATATGACATATTTATACGTTTTGCAATGTTCAAACATACAGCAAATCCGATAAAGGAGCAAAATCAAAAAGTAATTCGATTATTGATTGATTATAATAAATTTGTGGGATGTTAGCAAAATGGTATCAACAACATTTACTAGAAGCGGGCTGTGATGAAGCAGGAAGGGGTTGTTTGGCAGGTCCTGTATTTGCTGCTGCGGTAATTTTGCCTAAGGAATTTGAACACGAATTGTTGAATGATTCTAAACAATTGTCTGAAAATAGCAGACTTTTATTGAGGGAAATAATAGAAAAACATGCCTTGGCTTATGCTGTAGGGATTTGTACAGCACTAGAAATAGACGAGATAAATATATTAAATGCTTCATTTAAGGCAATGCATAGAGCGATAGATCAGCTGGCTGTAAGCCCTGAATTATTGCTTATAGATGGCAATCGTTTTAAGGCATATCCTTCTATAGATCACCATTGTATAATAAAAGGTGACGCCAAATTTATGTCGATTGCAGCTGCCTCTATACTAGCAAAAACATATAGAGACGAATACATGGAAAAGATTGGCTTAGATTTTCCGGAATATAAATGGTTCAAAAATAAAGGTTATCCTACTAAAGATCACCGCGACGCAATTGCCAAATATGGGGCTTGTATGCATCATCGGGCTACATTTACATTATTACCCAAGCAATTGAAGCTAAATTTTTAGTACAAATAGCACAGGTTTTTTTCGTACTTTTGGCACTTATTTAAATATATGAAGAATACAGCATTAACATCGGTACATACCAATTTAGGAGCCAAAATGGTTCCATTTGCAGGTTATAACATGCCTGTACAATATGAAGGAATAAATGCAGAACACGATACAGTAAGAAAGTCGGTTGGAGTGTTTGATGTTTCGCACATGGGCGAATTTATTTTGAAAGGCGAAAATGCTTTAGATTTAATTCAACGTGTTTGTTCTAACGATGCATCTAAATTAATTGATGGAAAAGTTCAATACTCTTGTTTACCAAATGAAGAAGGGGGTATTGTAGATGACTTATTGGTGTACAGGATGGATGAGAAATCGTATATGTTGGTAGTTAATGCATCTAACATAGAAAAAGATTGGAATTGGATTCAGAAATACAATACAAAGAATGTAGAGATGCATAACATCTCGGATAAGACTTCATTGTTAGCTGTACAAGGGCCAAAAGCTACAGAAACTTTGCAAAAACTTACTGATATTAATTTATCCGAAATGGAATATTATTCATTTAAGAAAGGAGTATTTGCTGGTGTTGAAAATGTACTTGTTTCTGCAACAGGATATACAGGTGCTGGTGGATTTGAAGTGTATTTTGAAAATGAAAATGCAGAAAAAATATGGAATGCAATTTTTGAAGCAGGAGCGGAGTTTGGCATAAAGCCAATTGGTTTAGGTGCACGTGATACCTTAAGATTAGAAATGGGTTTTTGTTTATACGGTAATGATATAAACGATACTACCTCGCCAATAGAAGCAGGATTAGGATGGATAACTAAATTTAGTAAAGAGTTTACTAATTCAAAAAAATTACAAGCGCAAAAAGAAGCAGGTGTACAACGTAAACTTGTAGGATTTGAAATGATAGATAGAGGAATCCCTCGTCATGATTACAAAATTGTAGATACGGAGGGTATTGAAATTGGAATTGTAACTTCTGGAACACAATCACCATCATTACAAAAAGCAATTGGAATGGGTTATGTAAAAACAGAGTTAGCAAAAGAAAATTCTGAAATTTATATTTCTATTAGAGATCAAAAAGTAAAAGCAAAAATTGTGAAGTACCCATTCTACAAAGGATAAGATGAGTAGAGAGATTGAGGTTTGTTTAAGTCCGGTTTTAATTCCCAGTTATAAAATTGACGGAAGAATAGTAGTGGTGATTGATATTTTCAGAGCAACCTCATCTATTTGTTATGGAATAGAAAATGGTGCGACAGAGATTATTCCGGTGGCAAGCGTAGAAGAGTGTATGAGTTTTGATGGCAAAGGATACTTATTAGCTGCAGAGCGAAATGGTGAAGTAGTAAATGGTTTTGATTTTGGTAATTCACCATTTAGTTACACCAAAGAAAAAGTTGCACAAAAAAAAGTTGTTTTAACTACAACTAACGGAACACATGCTATACAACAAGCAAAAGCAGCAGATAAAATTATTATCGGTTCTTTTTTAAATTTAGATAGTTTGTGTAATTGGCTGGCTTTACAAAATCAGGATGTATTGTTATTATGTTCTGGATGGAAAAATAAATTTAATTTAGAAGATACTTTATTTGCTGGCGCTGTAGTTCATCAATTAAAAAATAATTTTAATCATTATTGCGATGCAGCCATTGCTGCTGAAGACATGTATTTATTAGCTAAAGATAACTTACGCCAATATTTATATAAATCGTCGCATAGCCAACGATTAAAAGAACTTAACATAGAAGACGATATACAATTTTGTTTGAAACAGAATATTTGCAAAACTATTCCGGTGTTAGAAAAAGGCAAGTTAGTTGCAATGGTAATATAGTCTTTAGTTTTTAGTAGTTAGACAATGCAAAGCTAGTTTAAAGATTAGTGTTATAAAAATTGCAGAATAATTTAATATGAAGAAATTTACATTAATTTATATATTTTCTTTATTTGCTACTTTAGCGTTTGCGAAGCAGACAATTACATTACGATTAATATTACCTAAAGAAAATTCTAACAATAACTATTTTTTTGCTTCAAATTTAAATGGATGGAATCCTGCATCCAAAGAGTATCAATTTTAAAAAGTACTACAGGTTTTTATGAATTAACATTTGAGGTACCTAATGTAGAATTAGTGATGTATAAAATTACTAAAGGTGCATGGGATATGGTGGAGAGTGATGAGAGTGGGAAAGACATTCCTAACAGAATTATTGAAACATCAAAAATAAAAAAAGACACCACTATTGTTGTAAAAATTATTAGATGGAAAGATGAGTTTGCAAATATTCCTAAGCAGAGCACTGCTAGTAAAAATGTAAAAATAATTTCTGATAATTATCCACTTCGAAGACTCGGAAAGACTCGTAGAATATGGGTATACACGCCATCTGATTAATTGACATCTAATAAGAATTATGCAGTAATATATATGCATGATGGACAAAATTTATTTGATGAATTAACTGGTCCGTTTGGTGAATGGGGAGTAGATGAGTGCATGGATACGATGACAAAAAAGTTAAAATTAGATTTAATAATTGTAGGAATAGATAACGGTTTAAGTGATCGATTAGCAGAGTATAGTCCATATGATTTTAAGGTAAAACCAGATGAAATAAATGTATGGGATGTAAAAGGCAAGGGCACCGAATATTTAGAAGATTTAGTGTACGATTTGAAACCATATATAGATAGTATTTATAGAACAAAAAAAGAAGCAAAAAACACAATTATTAGTGGAAGTTCTATGGGTGGTTTAATTTCATTGTATGGATTAATTCGCTATCCAAAAATATTTGGGAGTGCGGGTGTATTTTCTCCAGCATTTTGGACGAACATGGGGGCCTTAAAAAGTGAGCTAGATAGCAATAGTACAGGCTGGACTGGAAATGTGTATATGGTGGCAGGGGAATTAGAGGGGAAGAAGTACCTAGATAACATGGAAGAAGTTTCGAGTATATTAAAAAAACAAGGCAAGAGAAATATTATTTCAAAAACGATCGCAAACGGTCAACACAATGAAGCATTTTGGCGAAGAGAATTCCCTGAGTTTATATCATGGATAGCATCTAAAAAGTAGTTTTGTGTATACATTTTCCCAATTTTAACAAAACCATTTCCTTATTGGGATAAATTTCAAAATCTCCATCTTTTCTAGAATAAAGTATTGATTTTAATATTCTGATTACCAGAATATTATATTCATACATTATATAGGTATGAAAATCGGAAGAATATTTGATTCTTCATATGTGCACTAAACTAAACTTTCATTAAAAAATTAGCCAAAGTTTAAAAATTGCTTTTATAGGTCATTTAGGCCGATTGTTAAATTTTAGGTAAATGACAAATGTTATAGATTATGTCATTTTTTTAAAGCGCAAACAATCGTTGTCTCATATTGGGACAAATTTGAGATTAGTGCAATAGAAAAAAAGATAGAATATAATATTTATTACCTATTACCCAGTATTACACATGATTAAAAGATTACAAACGCTCTCCTTATATATTACTTTATTATTCTTTGGAATAACCTCAGGTTATTCAGAAGGTAGTAAAGATCTATATCCGAGTGGAGTGTCGGGTTTTAGGGCATATTTAGGGAGTACTGTTACCGTTTCTGTATTTAACCCTTTTCCAACGAAGGGTACAATGTATGTATATGTGAAACAAGGGGAAACCATTTATGTGGGTTCGAGTGCTCAAGGAATAGGAACTGGAAGCAAAAAAGGGAGAATAGATCTAAAAGCGCCCAATGGCGATCATTATAGTTCAGGAACAGCTTCTACCACAGTTGGTAGAATTGCAAATAGAACAGAGGAGTTAAATGGACCTGATTACCCAGGATATACTGCAGGTTATTCTCCTTATACTAGAACTGCAACAGCAGGACAAGAAGGGATTTGGCAAATAAATTTCATTTCACCCGATTCATCTGTTTTAGCGAACCCTGTAGCAAAATTGGCAAATGCAAGTTGGACTGCAACAAATACCTCTGATCAACCAACAGATCAAAATTTAATAGCTGCGTTTGATGTTTCGGTAAGAAATGCTGGAAATACTGCCTTCGTGAACGGTCGTTTATTTACCACCATGTTTCATAGTGTGCAAGCGGCAGACTATACTAATGGTTTTTATGGTAAATTCTATGTTCTAACAAACGATGGATTTTTCTATAAAGTAGAGAATAACGGAAGTCAAGGGTTAAATTCAGCGTTTTTTGTTAATAATAAAGGATTTAAGACTCCAGAAGGTGAAGCTTCTTACTCGAGCTATAACAGTACAACAAACATTCCTGTACAAGATCCGCGATCTGCAGACGGAATAAATAACATTACGCAAAAGTTATTTTTTAATCCGCCTTCATCAGATTTACCTCAGAATTCTAGTTCAATTTTAGGTAATACATGGTTAAAAACATCACCGGTTACTCCCACCGTTAGTAGTTATTCATTTAATGGAGTAGAGGGTACACCAAATGCTGCAGGAAGTAACCCCGCTGGAGGTTATATCGGATTTGTTTCAAACCAAACTTGTAATTATAATATAGATATTGACGTAAACAATAATGGTATATATACAGATGCTGTAGATAGAAGATTAACAGGTACTGCCTTTTATGGTAATAACAGTGTATTTTTTGATGGTAATGATGGGCAGGGGAATAAAATAGGATCGGGTACAACGACCATCAAAATTAAAGTAGTTTTATTAGGAGCGGAAGTGCATTTTCCATATTTGGATTTGGAAGATAACCAAAATGGATTAATTATTTACAGGACGGATGCGAATGGAAATGCCATTGCAAACCAAGACACACTTTATTGGAATGATGAAACAATTACACCCCAATCTGGAGGTATTCCAAATCCAATAAAAGCAAATATAAATGGAATAAGAAGTAGTGTAAACGGACATAAATTTGGGAACGACACCGACTTTGGTTTTGGTAATGAAAAATCAATAGACTCTTGGACCTATATACCAAGTCAGGCAGTAATTTCGAGTGTTAGCATTGGTATTAGAGAATCGGATTTACAAACAGTAAGCATTACACCAAGCTCAAATACTGTTTGCCCCGGTGGAAACATAACTTATACAGTAGTAGTAAAAAATAACGGTCCTGATAATGTAAGTGGAGCAGCGTTTAGATTGGCATACCCAACTGATTTAACAAATGTTTCTATATCAGGCACCGTTACCACAGGTACTGGGAGTGTAGTATCTACTAGTACTTCCACAGCACAGCAGGCTAATGCGGTGTTGAAAATGAATAATGGTGCAATTATTACCATGACTGTTTCGGGTACCATTGCAAGTAACCCAACAGGAAGTAGCATGGTAGTAACAGCAAGTATGATGCGCCCTGCAGACGTTACAGATCCAGACGCTATTAATCCTGATGCTGCACCACCTACAGATCCACAAGCGGAGTGTGATGCGGTAACGGTTGGGTGTAATAATATATTAACAAGTACAATAACTGTTGGGGCTGCAAACGTAATAACGGCACCTGTTACAGCATTTTGTGGTACAAGTTACAATGCAAGTGCATTTACATCCACTGCAATTTCGGGTGCCACGTATTATTGGGAAACTTCTTCAAACGGAACTACATGGACTGCTACTAGCGGGGGTTCGGGTGGTACTTCTCAGAATTATAACCCAGGGTCACAATCGACCACCAAATATTATAGAAGAAGAGTTACAATTTCTGGTTGTGGATCGCCATTTTATAGTAACGTAGTGGCAATTTATATAAATACAGCACCAACATTTTCTAGTCAGCCAACATATGCTGGTTTAACAAATTCTTGTGGACCATATGATCCACCAACAATTACAGGACCAACAATGGCAGGTGGGAATGGGATTTATACCTACCAATGGCAATTATCAACTAATGGAGGCACTAATTATTCTAATATATCTGGAGCAACCAATAAAGATTATGATCCAGAATATTTTACTTCAGGAACAAGACTATTTAGATGTCAGGTTATTTCAGGGGCATGTGCAGCCGTATCTAGTAATGCAATAACGATTACGGTTTCTGCTTCAATCACCAATCAAATTGCTGCACCGAGTGTGGTTTATTTTTGTGAGAGTGGAGATCCTGGAATAATTACGAACGTACAGAATTCAGGTTCACCATCGTATCAATGGGAAGTATCTACTAATGGTATTACTTATTCAAATGCAACAAGCCCATCTACAAGTGCAACATATGATCCGGCAAATATTACTACACCGGGCACTTATTATTATAGAAGAAAAAATACTTCAGGTGGTTGCGTATTGTATAGTAATGTTGTAGAGGTTAGAGTTTTCCCAGCGATTTCAAATACCATTACCTCTACGGGTCCTATTACCTATTGCGGATCAGGTAATCCTTCTGCATTTACAGGAGCTCCAACAGGTGGTAGTGAAGTTTACTTTATAAATTGGCAAGCTTCTACAACAAGTAGTACAACTGGTTTTGTTGATATTGATGGAGCGAATGCAATCGATTATGATCCAGGAGTAATTACGCAAACTACTTATTTTATAAGAGTTGTAAACACCTCTTATAATTGTACAGAATCATTTAGTAATGTAATTACAGTTAGTGTTACGCCTAATAGTACAGCTTCTGATATTACAGCAAATAATGCAACTATTTGTGCAAATACTTCAACGAGCATAACCGCAAGTTCAACGGGTATTACATCACCAATATATAAGTGGTATAGTAATGCAACACTAACTAATTTATTATTTACAGGTGCAACATTTACGACTCCAAGTCTAACTGCTACAACAACCTATTATGTTACTTTAACTGGTACAGAAAGATGCGAGAATATTGCGAACACTGGTAAAGCTGTAACAGTAACGGTTACACCAAGAGCAGTTGCTACAGATATCACTGCCGCGAACGCAACTATTTGTGCAAGCACCACTACAACCATTGTAGCAAGTACAGCAATTGCATCACCAACTTTTAAATGGTACAGTGATGCAGCCTTAACAAACTTATTATTTACAGGCGCTAGTTTTACAACACCAAGTTTAACAAGTACTACCACTTATTATGTAAGTGTAAGTGGAACTGGAAAATGTGAGAACTTAACGAATACAGGTAAGGCAGTTACGATTACAGTAACTCCAAGAGCAGTTGCCTCAGACATTACTTCAAACGGTATAACAATTTGTGCAAATACAACTGCAAGTTTATCAGCTACCTCAACGGGAATAACTTCTGCAGTATATAAATGGTACAGCGATGCAGCACTTACAAATTTATTATCTACTGGTGCAACTTATACAACTCCAACCTTAACAGCTACTACAACATATTATGTAACTGTTAATGGAACGGAAAAATGTGAGAACTTAACAAACACAGGAAAAGCAGTAACGGTAACAGTTACACCAAGAGCTGTAGCATCAGACATTACTACAT
>CALRUR010000006.1:0-186540 GCA_943371425.1 Sphingobacterium thalpophilum | reverse complement strand
ATTTCAATTTTTAGCAAATTGAAAAACAGCTCGCCCATGGTCGACTTATCGGGGTAAGAACGTTTGTAATTATCGAGCGTTTTTTGCCAACCATATTGTGGGCCGTTTTTGCCAACAAACACTAGCGAGTCTGATTGCCAATATCCGTTCATGTATTCCACCAAATCGCCTTTGTTCCAAGCGATGCGTTGAGCCTCTAACAACTGTGCTACTGCTTTCTGCTCTTCGCTCTGTGCTACCCCTTTTGTGTAAAAACAAAGCGACATTAATAAGATTGCTATTATTTTGTTCATATTTCGAATTGCTAATTTCGTAATTTAAAAAACTTTACACTATAAATTTCGTTTGTTCTATTATGCGTGGATACCAATTTAGCTCATTTATTCCTGATGATATGCCAAAAGGCTCTTTTGAAGAGCTCTTAAAGCTATTTATGGAATTGCTTAATTATACAGCTGGCGATGCCAACGAGGCATTGCAATGGATGAACGAACTCGATAAAAAATATAAAATTACTACCGACGAATATGGGATGGGTGATTTTATTGAGGACTTAAAAAAGAATGGTTATTTAAAAGACGACAATCAGAACGGAGGGGTTAACATTACCGCGAAGTCAGAACAAACCATTCGCCAATCGGCACTCGAAGAAATATTTGGGAAATTAAAAAAGGCTGGTCGCGGCCAACATAAAACACCACACTCTGGCGTAGGCGACGAAAAAAATGCAGAACGCAGGCAATTTGAATTTGGCGATGCCTTGGATCGTATAGACATGACCCAATCTATTCACAATGCACAAATAAACCATGGCATTAATGATTTCCATTTAACGGAACGCGATTTAGAAGTAGAAGAAATGGATTACAAAACACAATCGTCGACGGTATTGATGATTGACATTTCTCATTCCATGATTTTATACGGCGAAGACCGCATTACGCCTGCCAAGAAAGTAGCCATGGCTTTATCAGAATTAATAAAAATAAAATACCCAAAAGATACACTAGATATTATTGTATTTGGGAACGACGCTTGGCCAATCGAAGTAAAAGATTTGCCCTATTTACAAGTGGGACCATACCATACCAATACATATGCAGGTTTAGAGTTGGCTACAGATATTTTAAGAAGAAGAAAAACGAGCAACAAACAAATTTTTATGATAACCGATGGGAAACCATCGTGCCTTAAAGAAGGAGCGAAATATTACAAAAACAGTGTGGGCTTAGACAGGAAAATTGTGAACAAAACATTGAACATGGCCGCGCAATGTAAAAAATTAAAAATACCTATTACCACTTTCATGATTGCGAAAGACCCCTATTTACAACAGTTTGTAAGGGAGTTTACACTTACCAATGGTGGTAAAGCATTTTACAGTTCCTTAAATGGATTGGGTGAATACGTGTTTGAAGATTACGTTAGAAACAGAAGAAAAAATATAAAATAGAAATATGAAAGATCTACAATCGATCAAAACTTTTGCTGAATTAAAAAAATCAGGTTACAAAAGCCGAAGCATTAAAGAAGAGATGCGCGAGAACTTACTGCTTCGCTTAAAAAACAACGAAACATCTTTTGATGGTATAATTGGATTTGATGATACAGTAATTCCTGAAATACAAACAGCCATTTTATCTAAACACAACATACTTTTATTGGGATTGCGTGGGCAAGCAAAAACCAGAATTGCAAGAACTTTAGGAATGTTGCTAGATGAGTATGTGCCTTATATAGAAGGTTCGGAATTATTTGAAGATCCTTTCCACCCCATCTCATGGTATGGGATACAAACCATAGAAAAATTTGGAGATAAAACACCCATTGCATGGCTACACAGAGATGAGCGCTATACCGAAAAGTTAGCTACTCCAGATGTAACTGTTGCCGACTTAATTGGTGATGTGGATCCTATAAAAGCAGCTTCACAAAAACTCTCCTATGCAGATGAACGAGTAATACATTACGGTTTAATACCACGTTCTCACCGACAAATTTTTGTGATAAATGAATTGCCAGATTTGCAAGCGCGTATACAAGTGGCCTTGTTCAACATCTTGCAAGAAAAAGATATTCAAATTAGAGGCTTTAAATTAAGACTGCCTTTAGATATACAATTTGTATTTACTGCAAACCCAGAAGATTATACCAACAGAGGTAGCATTGTTACTCCATTAAAAGACAGAATTGAAAGCCAGATTTTAACACATTACCCAAAAACCATTGAGATATCAAAATCGATTACTCAACAAGAAGCAGCAATAAATGCTGATCAGAAAAAATCGATTAAGGTTTTTGAATTGGCAAAAGATTTAATTGAGCAATTAGCTTTTGAAGCCAGAGGAAGTGAATACATAGATAAAAAGAGTGGTGTTTCAGCACGTTTAACCATTAGCGCTTACGAGAATTTAATAAGCACCGCCGAGCGCAGGATGATCTTAAATAAAGAAAAACAAACCAACGTTCGTATTACAGATTTTATTGGAGTATTACCTTCTATAACAGGTAAAATTGAGTTGGTGTACGAAGGAGAGTTAGAAGGCCCTGCTAAAGTTGCACAGTTATTATTAGGCAAGGCTATTAAAACCTTATTTGTACAACAAATGCCCGACCCAGAAAAATCTAAAAAACTAAAAGAAAAAAATCCTTACCAAGAAATTATTAATTGGTTTGGAGAGGGCAACCAAATAAATATTACCGATAAATTAAGTCAAAGCGGTTATAAAGAAAATTTATTGCTTGTTCCAGGTTTGGAGAAATTAGTTAAACAACAATTTAAAAAGCTCGATGAAGATTCCTTGTTATTTATGATGGAATTAACCTTGCATGCATTGGCAGAATATTCGTTAATTAGCAAAAATTATATTGAAAAAGGATTCGAGTTTAAAGACATGCTAAACACCTTATTTGGAAATAACTTTTCTGAAGAAGACGATGATTTGGGTTTTGATAACGATTATAGATTCCGCTAGTTAAAAAAATGGAAAGTAGGATTTTGAATTTATTGCTCGTTTCGGGCATATTGTTATTAGTAGATTATTATGTTTTTCAGGCGGTAAAAGTATCGCTTCAATATACTTCTGAAAACAAACGTCGTTGGATATTGCGAGGGTATTGGTTTATAGTAACCATTACCTTAGCAGGCTTGTTTATGGGCATCTTTTTATCTATAGGCAGAGCTTTGCGAACGATAATATTGGTTTGGTTTTTCATTCATTATTTCTCAAAATTATTCGCCATTCCGTTTTTGTTGATAGACGATATACGTAGGGGATTGAGTTGGCTGCTAAAGAAAACAGGAATTAAGAAAAAAGGAAATAAGAAAATAGAAAATAGTGGGGAGCTCTTGGTTTCAGAAGTAAAATCGGGAATGACTCGTTCGGAATTTTTAAGCAAAACAGGTTTGGTTATGGCAGGCTTGCCCTTTGTAACTATGAACTATGGCCTAATTTCTAATAACGTTTACGATTACCAAATAAAACGCAAAACCATTTACCTACCTAATTTACCGAAGAGTTTCGATGGGATAAAAATTGGTCAGATTTCTGATGTACACTCTGGAAGTTTTTATGATAAAATAGGAGTGCAAGGAGGAGTTGATTTATTAAATGCGGAAAAATGTGATGTAGTATTTTTTACAGGCGATTTAGTAAACGACAAAACCTCGGAAATGCGAGAGTATACGAACATCTTCGAAAAAATAAAAGCTCCATTAGGGGTATATTCTATTTTAGGTAACCATGATTATGGCGACTATGTACAATGGCCGAGTATACAAGCAAAGCAGAAGAATTTAGAAGATTTGTATGAGGTACATAAAAATTTGGGCTGGGATTTATTGTTGAATGAAAACAGAAAGTTGAAATTAGGAGGCGAAGAGATTTCGATTATTGGGGTAGAGAATTGGGGCTCTTCGTTAAGATTCCCGCGTAAAGGCGATATTGAAAAAGCAAAACAAGGAACAGACGACTCGCCTGTTAAACTCTTGCTATCTCACGACCCTAGCCACTGGCGTGCACAAATATTAAAAGACCATAAAGATATAGATATGATGTTTGCCGGGCATACGCACGGAATGCAATTTGGAGTAGAGTTTGGCGATTTTAAATGGAGCCCAGTACAATATGTGTACCCAGAATGGTCGGGATTATACGAAAGCAATGCTCAAAAACTATATGTAAACGTTGGATATGGTTTCCTAGGTTACCCAGGCAGGATTGGTATTTTACCAGAGATTACCATTTTTGAATTCAAAAGAGGATAATAATTAAGAAATGTTTAAATAAAAATTAACATTTTGTAAATTAAGTGATTACTTTTGCGGTATACTAAACGCCATGAAAACCCAATTGTTAAAAGCTTCCTTCATTTGCACTTCAATTTTCTTATTCCAATCGTGCAGCACAGATAAAACCGTAGAACTCTCTAGTTTAAAGTGGATGCTTGGAAATTGGGAAAGCAAAACAGAAGAGGGCACCCTTTTTGAGAACTGGGACAAAGTTGACGACTCTACCTATAATGGTCATGCATTTGCTATTTCTACAGATGGCGATACTACCTTTTCTGAAAATGCAAAAGTGATTTTACGCAAGGGCCAAATAATATATTCAGTTACGGTAAACAACGAAGAAACTACAGATTTTACGTTGGTTGATATAGAAGAGCAAGCAGTGTTTGAAAACATTAACCACGACTACCCTCAACGCATCATCTACAAAAAAATGGCAAGCGATTCTTTATTTGCCAGAATAGAAGGAACTGTAGACGGGGCTGATAATTTCGAAGAATTTAGATACGGCAAAGCGAATTAATACCCACTAGCACGTAGCATTAAATACAACTCATAAGGTATGGATTAAGAGTGCCATTTGTTATAGTTTTGAGGATATCATAAACTATTCAAATGAAATACTTTTACGCAATTCTATTATTCTCTATTCCATTTTTAGCAGATGCCCAAACTTGGCAACGCAAAAACCAAATTAAAGGGGCAGTTTGCTCCGATTTAATTACCTTAAGCTCTGGCAAAATTATTACTCTTAGTACCGATGGTGTGTATGCAAGTACAGACAATGCCGAAAATTGGGCGAAGATCTCATCGGATATGGATGCCGACTTAAGCAATTATGTAAACGATGTTGAGCCCAACGCTTTACACCTAAGCAACGATACGGTTTATGCTTATTTCAGATCTAAACTTTACAGATCAACCAATGAAGGACTCAATTGGAATTTAGTAAATACTTCTACTGTAAGGCCAGCGTATGAAACAACTTTCGGGATAAAAAACTCGAACTTGTTTTTAACGAAATCTGATTTTAACACAAGACTAAGTACCCTTTACATATCTAAAGATGCTGGAGCAAATTGGACCATTGCCGATACGGTAACAGCAACTATAAATATTTTTACGTTGAATAACGAATTGTATTTATGGGGTTACACCGGAAGTTTATGGACTAACAAAAGCGCTTTCTTAAAAAAATTAGATGCCGAAAATGAAATGGTTACCGTAAATACAGCTGGAATACCTGCAAATACAGACATTAGAGGAATGGGAGCGGCTGGCAGTAATTTGGTATTAATGTTACCAACCTATAACCAAAATAACACCATAATAGCTACAAATTTGTATGGTTATAATGGCACAAGTTGGGTAAATGGAACTGACTTTACCGAAAATTACTCTAAATTATATTCAGTTGGAGGCTTTTGCTTTCATCCATTTTTTAATTCTGCAAAAGTATTAAGATCTAAAGATGGTATTAACTGGACGAATGTAAACACCTCTAAATTATATGGCTATTATGCATCTATAAGAACAACTAATAATTCTAATTTCTTAGCCTGTAGCAGAGCCGGTGTTTTTGAGCTCGACTCTAACTTTAATAGAGTGGAGAAAAACAACGGATTGTATGCAGCAAGTTTAGGAGACATGGTGTCGTTTAACTCTAAAATTTACGTGAGCAGCCCAGAGAGTGGGGTGTATGTTTCTGCAGATAATGCAATGAGTTTTTCGGCAGTAACTATTAGTAATGAAAGAACTGGCACATCTATAAAAGCAAGCACAAACAACTTGTATGTATATAATGCTTATTTAATGCCAAGCGATAAAATTTATAAATCTGCTGATGGTGTTACATGGGATACTTTGGTGATGCCGGCTGGCAATTTTTCGCAAAGGCAAGTATTAGGTATAACCAATACAGGAGTATGGATGAGTGTTACCGAATCGAATGTAAAATCATACAAATTTTACAACGAACAAAGTGGTGCTTGGGCTGATGTTAGCTCAACAGTGCCAAGCAGTGCATCTTATTTTAATACTTACGGAGGTGCAAACGGAAACTTAATGGTGGTGAATACTTTTTACGAGAACAACATCAAAAAAACAAACGTATACCAAGTAGAAAACAATGCAAGTAATTGGAAATTATTAAAACATACTATGGGCGATGTTTGGTATGAAAATACAAGTGTGTACAATAACGAATTTTATTTTTTAAAGAATACTTATTTCAAACCCGACAGTTTATTTAAAGTAAAAAACGACAGTTTAGTTTTTGAAAAAGAATTGAAATATGGGGCATTTAAATTTTATACAGACAATTTTTACGAGAGCTTTTTTTACAGAGGTAATGATATATATTGTTTAGGATTCGACTCTACGCAACAAAACACCATTACCATTATAAGATCTGTTGATGCAGGTTTAACTTGGCAAGCATTTAATGCAGGTTTAAGTTCAGGTACACAAATAAAATCCTTGTTAATTGGAAATAGCATACTTGCAACTTCGAGCAAAGGAATGTTTGAGTTTGGGGGTACGAGTTCTTATACTAACACGGCTGCTATTGAACGTGCAAATATTTATCCAAACCCAGCAAGTTCCTTTGTAAGTATTAAATCTACAAATTCAGCATCCTTCGAAATTCAATTTTATAATTTGAATGGAGCGAAAATTTATTCAGAAAAAACCGAAGATCATATAATAAACTTAGACCTTTCTGATTTAGAAAATGGCATTTATTTAATTCAAGTAATTACCGCTGAAGGAATAGAAACGAAAAAGTTGATGGTGCAACATTGATACAAAAAAAGGGCTAATTTACATTAGCCCTTTTTTAATTGCATAAACGACCTTGGGTCGAGCAATTTAGTAAATCCAACTTTTTTGTAAAGCCCATGTGCATCGCGAGTAGCGAGCATCCATTTTTTCACATCGGCCAAAACCGGGTCTTCTAATATTCCTTCTAACAAAAAAACCGACAAGCCTTTTCCTCTATATTCTTTGGCAATAAACACGTCTGAGAGATAAGCAAAACGAGCATAATCTGTTAATACTTTCGCAAAACCTATTTGTGTGTTTTTGTAGTACAAACCATACGCCCTGGAATTATTTACAGAATTTAAAATCTCATCTTTACTTAATTCTTGCCCCCAATACATTGCTTGTATATTCTCACAAATAAATGCAGCCTTAAGCTTCCGTCGGTCGGTGCTAATTAAGTAGCTATATTTTTTCTTTCGGTAAACCATAGTCGAATTGGCGAACTAGCGAATTTACGAACTAGCGAATTCGATTAAGATTGCAAAGATGGATCTACTTCCGCTATCCAAGCCAAAATTCCACCTTTCAAATTATATAAATTGGTAAATCCAAATTGTTGTTCTAATTGCATAATAGCTGCGGCGCTGCGTGCTCCACTTCTGCAATGTATAACTACTTGTTTGTCTTTCGCAATTTTATCAGACTCTAACAAAATATTTCCAAGAGGAATTAATTCTCCTTGTATGTTTACTGTTTCGTATTCAAATTCTTCTCTAACGTCGATTAGCTGAAAATCTTTGTTTTCATCTCTCATCGCTTTTAATTCTTGCACTGTAACTTCTTTTACCATTTGCTTAGTTTTTTGTAATACAAAAGTAAGAATTTATTCGAATTTGCGATTATACGATCAAGCGACTATACGACTGTACGACCGTGCGAAACAAAAATTTTGCGTTAATTACAAAGGTGTCGCGTTTTCGTAACATGTTTAATTTCAATTATTGTACAACTCAACTTTCGTAAAATCGTATGGTCGTTCAGTCGTATAGTCGTACAATCGTATGGTCGTATAATCGTATTTTCTTTATATTAGGAAAATTTTAAAAAAATGGCAGAACAAGAATTCAAGAAAGAATTAAAGCTATTTGATTCGGTAATGATCGTTGCTGGAACAATGATTGGCTCTGGGATATTTATCGTGAGTTCAGACATTGCAAGGCAAGTAGGCTCATCGGGTTGGCTTTTGTTGATATGGCTCATTACTGGTTTTATAACTATTGCCGGAGCTATTAGTTATGGAGAACTTGCTGCCATGATGCCAAAAGCAGGCGGGCAATACGTTTACCTTCGCGAAGCTTGGGGCAAACCCATTGCATTCTTATATGCATGGACCTTGTTTTTAGTAATACAAACAGGAACCATTGCTGCCGTGGGTGTAGCATTTGCAAAATATACAGGCGTATTATTGCCAGATCTTATTTCTGAAGACAATGTTCTACTAAAGCTTGGTAGTTTTAAAATTAGCAGTGTGCAATTATTGGCCATTGCAAGTATTGTGCTTCTCTCTTTTATAAATTCTAAAGGAGTAAAAAATGGGAAATGGATTCAGAATATTTTTGGCAGCACAAAAATTGTTGCGCTATTTGGTTTAATAATAGTAGGCTTACTTTTTGGTATTAATTATGATGTTGCTACCGCAAATTTTAGCGATATGTGGTCGGCTACACGTAGCACAAAAGATGCGAGTGGAGCCTTAAGCATTGAAACTATTGTAGCTTGGGGAATTGTACCTGCTTTAGGTATTGCCATGGTTGGCTCTTTGTTCTCTAGCGATGCATGGAATAACATTGGTTTTTCTGGAGATGAAATTCAAAACCCAAAACGCAATTTAGTTTTGAGCATGGTAATAGGTACTTCTTTGGTAACACTCATATACATATTAATGAATGTGGTTTACTTATTAGTACTGCCTTTGCACGGCGATCCAAATGGTGTGGATGTAATGAGTAGAGGAATACAGTTTTCTACCAATGATAGAGTGGCTGCTGCAGTAGCCGAAGCCATTGGCGGACCAGGTGCTACTGTGTTGATGGCTGTATTAATTATGATATCAACTTTCGGATGTAATAACGGCTGCATACTTTCTGGTGCACGTGTGTATTATGCAACTGCAAAAGATGGCTTGTTTTTCTCGGGAATGTCTAAATTAAATAAAAACGCAGTACCCGGCAATGCCTTGGTTTATCAGTGTATTTGGGCTTGTATACTATGCCTCTCTGGTTCATACGGAGATTTGTTAGATTATGTAGTGTTCGCCGTTTTACTATTTTACATACTTACCATTTTAGGAATTTTTAAATTAAGAAAAACACAACCAAATGCAGAGCGTCCATATAAAGCCTTAGGTTATCCATTTATCCCGATACTCTACATTTTACTAGCTTCGGCAGTGTGTATTATTTTGTTGATATATAAGCCTAATTACTCTTGGCCAGGTTTAATTATAGTGGCAATGGGCATACCTGTTTATGCATTATTTAAAAATAAAATAAAAGAAGTTTAGTTTGATGAAGAGATTTTTTGCGATTGGTATTTTTACCTTAGTTGTTGCATGTTCACAAAAAACAGAAACCGCTAAAGTAAATTTAGAAGAACCTTTAAACCCATATGATACGCTTGCCTTTCAACAAAAAGCAAAAAAAATAGAAAGCTTTTTTGAAACATTGGCCACGAAACAAAACTTCCATGGCACTGTGCTTATTAGTTACAACGAGCACGTATTATTTAAAGGCGCATATGGTTACCAAGATCCAGGTAAGAAAAAGCATGCGCTGAAATTGAATTCAGTTTATCAGTTAGCATCAGTGAGTAAACAATTTACTGCTGCAGCTATCTTAAAATTAGTAGAACAAGGTAAATTAAGTTTGAACGATAGCATTCAAAAATTTTACCCAAATTTTCCATATAAAAACATCAACATAAAACTTTTACTACAACACAGAGGTGGCTTAAGTAATTACACTTATTTCAGCGAAAAATTTTCTGATAGAAAAACACCTCTAACAAATCAAGGCGTAGTAGAAATGATGATTAAACACAAGCCCCCGGTTTATTTTTTTCCGGACAGGCGAATGGATTATAGCAATACGGGGTATGTTTTACTCGCCGCCATTGTAGAAAAAGTGAGCGGTAAAAGTTTTAAAAAATACATGGAAGAAGATGTGTTTAAACCATTGGGTATGAAACACACGCATGTATTAGATGTAAATAATTTAGGCGATTTTAAATACGTAGATGCGCACGATAAATGGGGAGCAAAGGTTAGACACGATTATTTAGATGGCGCAACGGGCGATAAAGGTATTTATTCAACAGTTGATGATATGCATAAATGGGACCGAGTATTACATTCCGGAAAATTTTTAGCCGACAGTACTTTAGATTCTATGTATGTGCCGGGCAGCAAAAAACTAGAAGGACCATTTAATTATGCCTTTGGATGGAGAACGTATACATTAGAAAGTGGAGAAGTAATTGTTTACCACGGAGGCTGGTGGAATGGTTTTAAAACTTTTTTCATGCGCGATTTAGAAAACCGCCATTCCATTATAATACTCTGCAACAACGAACAATCTAATTTTAAAAACTTAGACCCCTTGGTAGATATTATTTACAATCGAAAACAGAATCAAACTAGAAAATTCTCTGCCTATTTACACCACTCTCCTGGCAGAGAGTAAATGTTCAAATGCGAAAATGTGCAAATGCGTAAATGAGTAGCGCCCCATTTGCACATTTGCACATTTTCGAATTTGCAAATTATCTTACAATCACCTTGTCTCTTGCAATAGAAACCCCATCGGCAACTAAATTGCAAACATAGATACCCGAAGGTAAAGTGCTAACACCAACTTTTATTAAGCCTTCTTTAGTGCTAACTGTTTCTGAAGCAACCACACGACCGCTTAAATCAGTAATTTGAATTTCAGAGTTCGCATAAACCTTTTCAGTGTTAAAAGCTAAGTTGATATTTTCATCAGCAGGATTTGGGAATACTTTCACAAATTTCAAGTGAGAGTTGTTAACAATACCTGTAGCAGCAATATCATAGGTTAATAATAAACAAGCTGAATCTGTTTTTGCTAAATTGTAGTAGCAATAGTTTACAGTACTAACGCCAACTTCAGAACGAGGATCGATGTATGTTTTTACAGATTCGTCTGTTGTACCAGCTGTTAAGGTTAAATTATCTGGAGATTTGCTTACACCTGGAGGGTAGCATGTAATTCCGAAGCAGAAATAACTTAAATGCCCTGGTACCAAAGAAATGATCGTTCTTTGTAAAAATATTTCTTGAGTAGAGGAACTATTGTTCTTAACGTGCAAATTAATGTACGCTATTTCTTCAGAACTGCCCACTACACTGGTCACTGGATCTACAATTTGTATGTTCTGAGCGTTCGCAAAACAGAATATACTACTGAAAATTACTAAAAGTAAAGATTTTTTCATGGTTATTTAATTGAAATTTAACTTATACAGCGAAAATTATACCAATATTGTTGTTAGTTTAAATTATTTTTTCTAATATGGTACATTATTTGATGCTATTTTGCATCTTTAACACTACAAATCTATATAAAAAAATGAAAAAAATTTTTACTTTAATGATTGTATTGGCTTTTGCTACCATTGCGAATGCACAATACTACTATTTACCTAACTTATCTGCAGGTGAAAACCCAAAAGGCGTGAACACTGATGTTGAGCAACCTACCGCTACTGGTTGGACTACAATTGCTACAACAAGTGCAACTCCATCTTGGTCAACTGTTGCTACACTACCTGGCGACTTTACATTTAACTTTAACGGAACTCCAGTAACCGCTTACAAAGTGTCTACCTCTGGTGTGTTAACTTTTTCAACTACAGCAGGAGCTGTTCCAAGTTCAACAAATCAGGCATTACCTAGTGCTTCAATTCCTGACAATTCTGTTATGGTTTGGGGTTTAGCTGGTTCTGGTGCAAATGACATTATCCGTTGGAAAGTGTTTGGAGATGCTCCAAACCGCCAATATTGGATTCAATTTTGTTCATATTCAGCTCCTGGTTCATCAGGAACTAACTGGACATATTGGGGTATAGTGTTAGAAGAAACAACAAATGATATTTATATTGTTGACCAGAGAACTTATGTAACTCCTACATCTTTAACAATTGGTATTCAGGTTGATGGTTCAAACGCTTACACAGTAAACGGTGCACCAAACACTCCATCAGTTGTTACAAATGGTGGTACAGAAGATACTCCAGTTGATAACGCATTCTATAGATTTATTAATGGTGTTCAACCTGCAAATGATGTTGCAATGAACAAATTAACATTCTCTCCATTTGGTGGAGCAGGTGCTGTTGTAAACATTACAGGTGAAGTTTTAAACGCTGGTTCTAGTCCAATAACTAGCTTAGCTATAAAATACACTGCAAATGGTTCTACACAAACTGCAAACTTAACTGGTTTGAACATAGCTTCAGCAGAAACTTATTCTTTCAATCACACTGCTACTTTCACTATTCCTTCTGCAGGAACATGGCCTGTAAAAGTTTGGGCTGAGTTAACAGGTGATAACAACCATACTAACGATACATTATCTCAATCGATAGTTGCATTGGCATTCCAACCAACTAAACGTGTATTATTCGAAGAAGCTACTGGTACATGGTGCCAATGGTGCCCAAGAGGTGCGGTTTACATGGATTCATTACATAAAGTGTATCCTACAACAGCAATGTTAGTAGCTGTTCACAACTCAGATCCAATGGAAGTTGCAGAATACGATGATAACTTAGCTGGTTACATCCCAGGATACCCAAGTGGATTAGTAGATCGTAAAGACGGTGCTTTTGATCCATCTGTATTTTTTGATGAATACGATGCTAGAATTAATGGTTACACACCATGCGACATTACAGTAAACGCTACTTACAATGCTGGAACAAGAGGTTATAATATCGATTTATCTGCTACTTTTGCTGCCGACTTATCTGGTGACTTACGTTTCAATGCAGTTGTTGTTGAAGATGGTGTTAGAGGAACAGGTTCTGGTTATAACCAAGTAAATGCTTACTCAGGTGGTGCAAACGGACCAATGGGTAATTACCATAATTTACCTAGCCCAGTGCCAGCAGCACAAATGGTTTATGACCATGTTGCTCGTGCAATTTTAGGAAATTGGGTAGGTACAGAAGCTAGTTTACCTACTTCGGTAACTGCAAACTCTACTCATACATATAACTATACTTATACTTTGCCTTCAGGTATTAACCCAGATAAAGTACACATTATAGCTTGGGTTACAGATGCTAATACTGGTGAAGTGTTTAACTCTAACGAGAAAAACTTCAGTACTGGTATTATCACTAAAAAAGCAGATGCATTTACAGTAAATACATTCCCTAATCCTTCAAACGGTGTTACAAACTTTGAAGTAAAATTGAATAAAATTACAGAAGCTGCTACATTAGAAATTTACGACTTAACTGGTCGTTTAATATACACTAGTGCTGATGCTAAATTTGTTGGAGGTTCTCAGTTCTTAACTTGGACTGCTAACGAATCTGTAGCAAATGGTATTTACCAAGCAACTATTAAAATTGGTAACGATGTTGTAAGCACTAAAGTTGCTTTAACTCGCTAATTCAATTTTTTTAATACAATATTGAAACAGCCAATAGAAATATTGGCTGTTTTTGTTTATAATCAAATTGAAATCATTAATTTTAACTTTTCCTATAAGCACAAACAAAATGAAAAAAATCTTATTAACGATTTGCTTGATAAGTGCAGCAATCGTTTCAAATGCTCAAAGCAAAATTCCATCTGTTGATGTTAAGAAAATTGCAGGCGAAACTTTTAATACTTCACTTTTATCTAACGATGGCAAACCAATGATTATTAGCTTTTGGGCAACTTGGTGCAAACCTTGTGTGCAGGAGCTTACCGCTATTTCTGAAGTGTATGAAGATTGGCAAAAAGAAACTGGTGTAAAGGTGGTAGCCGTATCAACAGACGACTCTAGAAACTCTGCTCGTGTACAACCATTTGTAGTAGCTAGAAATTGGGAATATGAAATTTATTTAGATCCAAACGGCGATTTTAAACGTGCATTAAATGTAAACAACATACCGCATACATTTTTAATTAACGGAAAAGGTGAGGTGGTTTGGCAACATAATTCTTACACTCCTGGTGATGAGGATGAGTTGTACGAATTAGTAAAGAAATTAGCAAAAGGCGAATCGATTAAAGAATAATAAAATGAAAAAAATATTCTTTTTGGGTTGTTTGCTAGTATCAAGCGTGGCATTCTCCCAAGAAAATGAAAATAAATTTAATGCCGGTGAGCTTCATGGTAATTTCCAATTTGATGCCCAAAATTATATTGAAGACAGTATAATTGGCGCTCAAAAAATTGACGAAAAAATAAGAATGAACAGTTTTGCTAACCTCAACTATACTCGAGGGAAGTTTAAAGCTGGTTTAAGATACGAATCGTACTTAGGCCCATTAGTTGGTTTCGACTCTAGGTACAATGGGAGTGGCATTACTTACAGATATGCATCTTACGAAGTGGATAATTTAGAATTTACGGTAGGTAATTTCTATGAACAATTTGGTACTGGTTTAATTTTTAGAAGCTACGAAGAGCGAGGCTTAGGAGTAGATAATGCGATGGATGGAGTGAGAATTCGCTATCAACCTAAAAAAGGAATTTATTTAAAAGCGGTAATTGGCCAACAACGTTTTTTCTTCGAAAAAGGAGAAGGCATTGTTAGAGGTTTTGACGGAGAAATTAATTTAAATGAAGTAATATCTTCCTTAGCTGGTAAAAGTACTACCTACATAGTTGGAGGGAGTATTGTAAGTAAATACCAAGAAGATCAGAACCCATTAAAAATATTGCCAGAAAATGTGGCATCTTCTGCTGCACGATTAAACATTATAACTCCAAAGATGAATTTCTACGCGGAGTATGCTTATAAAATAAACGACCCATCGTTTACAAATCAATATATTTACAAACCAGGTTCCGCATTGTTTGCCTCGGCAACCTATGCAAACAAAGGCTTAAGCGTACTTGCCTCTGCAAAGTTTGTAGACAATATGGATTTTAAATCTAATAGAGATGCTACAGGTAACGTATTATTGATAAATTATTTGCCAGCCATTACTAAACAATACACCTATGCATTTGCTTCTTTTTATCCATATGCTACTCAACCTAATGGAGAGTTCGGATACCAAGCAGAAATATCTTACAACTTTAAAAAAGGAACTGCATTAGGTGGTAAATACGGCACCATGGTAAGTTTAGCATACTCGCATGTTAGCAGTTTAGATACAAGCAAAACAGGCGACGATTTTGGGTACGATATAAACAAACTTGCTCCAGGTAAAGTGTTAATGTATGAAGATTGGGAGTTGGTAGTAACTAAAAAAATAGATGCTAATTGGAAATTAACTTATACCTACATGTATCAAATTTTCAATAAAGATGTAGTTCAAGGATTATCAGGTTTTGGCACTTTGTATTCTCACATCAATATTTTAGAAACTCAATATAAAATAAACAAGAAGAACACCGTGAGAACGGAACTTCAACATTTATACAATAAAAAAGATGAAGGCTCATGGGCCATGGCATTAGTAGAATATACTGTTTCGCCACATTGGTTCTTTGCATTAATCGATCAGTACAATTACGAAAATCCTAAAAATTCATTAAAAGAAGTACATTATGTATCGGCTTCAATGGGTTATATACAGAATGCCACTCGTATAGCGTTATCATACGGTAAGCAACGTGAAGGATTTTTATGTGTAGGTGGTGTGTGTCGCCAAATTCCAGCATCAAACGGTTTTGGAGTTTCTATTACCTCTACTTTTTAATTTTATTAAGATGAAAAAGATATTATTTATTGCATTTGCGTTTTCAATAGCCATTACATCTTGTGATGTGTTAGAAGGACCATTTGATGAACAAGTAAACAACAATATTGATACTACTAAACCATTGCGTAAAATATTGTTAGAAGATTATACTGGGCATACTTGTGGCAATTGCCCTTGTGCTGCAGAAGAAGCTAAGAAATTAGATTCTATTTATGGCGAACGTATTATTGTGGTGAGTACACATGTTGGATTTTTTGCAGAACCCTACCCTAGTGGTTCTAAATTTAGAACCGACTATCGTACCACTGCTGGTGAAGAATTAGCTACTGCATTTGATGTTGGTTGTAATACTTGCGGAATAGGATTGCCAGCAGGTATGGTGAGCAGAACCCCATATAACAGTGATAGAGTTTTATCTGCAACTGCATGGGCTAGTGCCATTGCCTCATTAGATACTGCTGTTATAGCAGAACTCGACATGAGCAAAACATACAATGCCGGCACTCGCACTGTAACCATACAAATTTCTGCTAAATATTTGAAGGAAGCCAGCGCCGAACATCAATTGGTTTTATATGCCGTAGAAGACAGTGTAATTAATTGGCAAAAATATTACGCACAATGCAGCCCAACAGGTGGCAATGTTGATGTACCAGATTTTGTTCATCGCCATTTATTAAGAGCAGCTGTAAACTCTACATGGGGCGACAAATTATACACCATTAATAGTATTATTCCTAAAGGTTATACCACTAATAAAACATATACTCAAACCCTCGACCCAAGTTGGAGCGATAAACACATGACTTATGTAGCTTTTATTCAGGATAACGTTACGAAGGAAATAATTCAGGCTGAAGAAATACATCTCTTTTAAACGTTTGCTCATGTGCTCGTATGCTCACAACTCGCTTATGAGCATACGAGCACACGAACAAACGAGCAAACGAACTACTGCCACTTAAAGGTTTCGAGCATTACTGCGATGTCTTTTTTCACAAAATCCAATACAGGTTTTATAGAATCTATTTGAGGTGCGGCGTAGAAATACAATGCCCCACGTAAAAAATGTTTAGTGCTATCTGTTACAAAAAACTGAACAGAGGAGGCTGCATTGCCCTCAATATCATAATACAATCCGTGCACTTTTGCATCCGGATGGTCGATTCTGCTTTCACTAATTCCATCTGCTTTTACGGTATGTTTAAAAACTAAACGCCTTGAGTCTTCTATTAAAGAAGCTAACATTTGTTTGTTCGTAATTTTATAATAACTCATGTGTAGTCGCCCGTTTAAGCCATTGTACACAACATTTTTCCAACACTCGTTTGCGTCGGCAGTACTATCATTTACCACCATGCTGTATGTAGGAATGTTAAAAGAATAAGCGCAATCGCTACTGTAATTTTTGTATGCTTTTTCAGGCAAATTTATTCTATAAAATCCTCTGGGCTTAGGGCTATAATCGTTGTTGCATGAAATAAAAAAGATACTAATTAGTATTCCTAAAAACGCTTTATTCATCTTCTGTTACAATTGTAAATTTTACTCTTTTCACTCTTCTTCTATCTGCAGACTCCACTGTAAAAATAAAATTTTCGAATGTTATTTTTTCTTTAGTCATTACAAACCTGCCCGCAATGGCTAATACTAAACCACCAATGGTATCTGCTTCACCGCGTATTTCGTCGAAGGTTTCTTCGTCAATATCTAACAATTTATAAATATCGGTAAGTGGCGTTTTCCCATCGAATACATAATTATGGTCGTCGAGTTTAGAATAACGTAATTCATCATCGGCTTCATCGTATTCATCTGTAATATCTCCAACTATTTCTTCTAAGATATCTTCTAGAGTTACTATTCCAGAGGTTCCACCATATTCATCTACCACAATTGCAATATGCGTATGGCGCGTTCTAAACTCTTTCAACAAGTCGTCGATTTTTTTATACTCGGGCACAAAAAATGCAGGGCGAATTAACGATTTCCATTCGAAATTTACTTCATCGCGATTTATCATTAAATCTTTCACGTATAAAATTCCTTTTATGGTGTCTAAATTATTTTCATATACAGGTAAGCGAGAATAACGAGTATCTTTTATTTTACGGTCAACTTGTTTGTATTCCATTTCAAAATCGATAGCCACCACATCCATTCTATTTCGCATCACTTGTTTTACCGAAATGTTGCCGAAGTTCGCAATTCCTTTTAAAATCATTTGCTCTTCTTCATTCTCTTCGTTTATTAATTCAGAATCGTTCATGCGATTCATCTCTGCTTCATTAATTCTATAAGATTTCGGAACTAGTTTATTTAGAATTCTGAATACAAAAAAGTATAGCTCAATAATGGGTTTTAATATCCATTGAGTAACAGAAAGCAAACTCACTACCCAACGAGAGTATCCAAGATAATATCTTGTAGCATATAAGCCTGGTATAAAAGTTGCCGTTTTTAAAAGTATTAAAGTGATGAATACGCTAAACAAAAATATCTCTACATTATAACTTAGGTACTCTTGGAAATAGTAGTGAAATATAATGTTTAGGATGGTTGCCACTATTACCAGTAAAAAAGTTATGCTGATAGAAAGTGCTGCTTGTAATCGCATCGGTTGATCGAGCAAGCCTAGCAATCGCTCTTCCGATTTTGTATCCGATTTTTTTAAATCGGCAATGTCTTTATCTTTTATTCTGAGTATTGCTTTTTCGGCTGCGCTATATAAAGCCAATAAAAATAAAGCAACAATAATAATGATGAAGTATAAAAACAGTTGGTCTACTGCTAAATAATTTTGCACTAAACCAACTGCTTCTTGGGAGGGATAAGGATCCGTCTGTGTTTCCAAAATTTAATAATTTAATTAAAATTAAAAAGGTAAATCGTCTTCGCCGCCTGCGCTGTTTACAATTTCGGAAGCAGAAGGGATGTTGGTGTTCATTGAACTGCTGTTCGAACTTCCACCATCTTCTTTTTTACCTAACATGGTAAACGAATCGGCAACAATTTCTGTAGTATATCTTTTCACTCCTTCTTTATCATCCCAAGAACGAGTTCTAATTT
Source organism: Sphingobacterium thalpophilum (assembly GCA_943371425.1). Classification (GTDB taxonomy): domain Bacteria; phylum Bacteroidota; class Bacteroidia; order Sphingobacteriales; family Sphingobacteriaceae; genus CAJBVG01. Next base: position 167,464 of record CALRUR010000006.1, on the reverse strand, counting down.
TACCTTCTACATAAATCTGTTTTCCTTTTTTCAAATATTTCTCCGCAACATCTGCAAGTCCTCGCCATACCACAATATTGTGCCACTCGGTTAGGTCTTGCTTTTCCCCGTTCTTATTTGTAATAGTTTCGGTTGTTGCCAGAGAAAACGAAGCAACATTCACACCATTCTCCAAATGTCTAACCTCTGGGTCCTTGCCCAAATGTCCGACTAAAATCACTTTGTTTACACCTGACATAATTTGTATTTTTTTAACGAAATAAAGGTATGAATTATTTTTGTAAGTAAACCTCGATTAAGCGGGGTAATGCAAAAAAGCTTATTTCGTCATCCTTAATATATAGGTATTTATCGCGATTTTGATACTGAAAACGCGGGTCGGAAATTTCGAAAAATTTTGCAAAAATATCTTGGTGACTTAAAACATGTTTAATTTTTTCGGAGATTTTTAATACTTCCATATTCTCCGATAATAGTTTCATCTCCACTGCCAATTCTAAAACCTCCATTTCCGACAATTCTTTTTCGGTTTCGAGTAAGGGGAACTCGTACATTTCTTGCCAAATATCTTTTTCGGTTCTTTTTCTTAACGCAATTGCCCCCTCATCTTTCAAAATAAAATAATTAAAAAAGCGGGATCTCCTTTTTATTTTTTTGTCTTTTATAGGCAATTCAGACACTTTATTATTTGCGAGGGCCCAGCAACTTGATTGAAACGGGCATATATTACAATTTGGACTTTGCGGTTTACATTGAAGTGCACCAAACTCCATTATTGCTTGGTTAAATACATCTGGGTTTTGGTGGTCGATTAGTTCCGAAGCTATAGCAATAAATTCTTTTTTAGCTTTTGGCGAATTTATGGGAGTGTGTACACCATAATACCTAGCCAAAAAACGAAACACATTGCCATCGAGCACAGGGCTTGCTTCTTTGAAAGCAAAAGAGGCAATGGCAGCAGCAGTATACTCTCCTACTCCTTTTAGCTTCAGTAGCTCGGCATAACTAGTAGGAAAGGAACCATTGTAATCATTGAGCACTTGTTTGGCAGCGAAATGCAAATTACGTGCACGGCTATAATAACCTAAGCCCTGCCAAGAGCGCATTACTTCATCTGTAGAAGCCAAAGCTAAAATACCCACATCGGGATATTTTGAAATAAAATGTTCGTAATACGGTCGACCTTGCTCTACGCGGGTTTGTTGCAAAATGATTTCTGACAACCAAATAAAATAAGGGTTGGTGGTATTTCGCCAAGGTAAATCTCTTTTATGTTGATGGTACCATGAAACAAGTGTATTACGAATGTACATGTTTCAAATATCTTAATTTTATGATGAATTTGCTTTCAAAATGGAGTTATAAAGCAAGTATAAGATTTTCAAAGACTTAGTATTTGTCAGTTAAAAATAATAATTGTGTGATTTTTAACATTTTATTTCTGATTATGAATGAAAAGCCCTATAATTGCATCCCCAAAAAAGAGCAATAAATTGTATAATAAATAAATAATAGAAACAATGACTAAGGCTGAAATTATCGCTGAAATCGCAGCGAAAACAGGAATTGAGAAAGTAGACGTACAAGAAACAGTGGAGTCTTTCTTCAAAGTAATTAAAGGTTCACTTCAAGAAGGTGAGAATGTGTATGTAAGAGGTTTTGGTTCTTTTATCGTGAAAAAAAGAGCAAAGAAAACTGCTAGAAATATTTCGAAAAACACAGCCATTATTATCCCTGAGCACTTTGTGCCTAGTTTTAAACCGGCTAAAACGTTTGTTGAGAAAGTGAAAAACTCAAGCAAAAACAAAGCATTAGTAGAAGTAAAATAATTTATGCGCTCCCTAAGTAAGTTACAATGGTCATTAATTCTCTCGGCAATAGTACTAGTAGTAGTATTGTATAACCTTGATATTATTGCACCTAACACAAGCAAAGGAGGTAAAGCAGAAACTCAGAACACAGAAACTGCAAGTACCTTAAACTTCGAGGAGTTAAAAAGTACTGCTTTAAAAAGTGTTCCGGAAGAAGTGAAAAACAACATCACTTCATTAGAACAAAAATTAAAAGAAGCATCGGCTGATCAGGAAAAAGAAAGCCGTTTAGCATTAGCCGATGCTTATTTCGCATACAAACAATTTGCAGTAGCAGGCTTCTACTTTTTAGAACAAAGTGAAAAAGAAGCTAACAACGTAGATTTGTATGTAAAAGCTGGTGATGCATTTAGAGATGCTTACAGAAATAGCTCAGACAGCAACTTAACTCCCTTGTTAATGGAGAAAGCGAGAACGAGTTATGAAAAGGCAATGAAAATCGCACCAGCGAATTTAGATGCTAAAACAGGTGTGGCAACATGCTTTGTTGAAGGATCTGAAAACCCAATGCAGGGAATAACTTTATTACGTGAAGTAGTACAGGCAGACCCTGAAAATGTGAATGCGAATTTGAACCTTGGTTTATTTTCAATGAAATCCGGACAATTCGATAAAGCGATAAGCAGATTTGAAACAGTTGTAAAGAAAAAGCCAAGTGCCGAAAATTATGCTTTACTTGCAGAAGCTTTTGAACAAAGCGGCGACAAGCAAAGTGCAATAAACGCATTAACAAAAGCAAAAGAGTATGTTATTGATCCTCAAATAGTAAAAGGGATTGATGATTATATAAAAACATTAGAAAAATAATTGTATCACTTTAAACATTGAACTTATGCCAAGCGGTAAGAAAAGAAAAAGACATAAGATGGCTACTCACAAACGTAAAAAGCGTTTGAGAAAAAACAGACATAAAAAGAAATAAGCTTTAAACAAAGCTGTACAATCTTTTATCATGCACGAGCGCTTAGCGTTTTCGTGCATGACTTATTTGTTTTCATTCATAGAAAATAGCTGTTCATTTTTCTGTATGGCAGGGTGATTTGTGTGAAAAAAGAAATTTAAATTGAACAAAGAACTTGTTATTAATGCCACGCCTACTGGTGTAGTGCTAGCATTGATGCAGGACAAGCAATTGATTGAATTACACCACGAAAAAGTTAATAATAACTTTTCGGTGGGCGACATTTATCTTGGGCGTATTAAAAAAATAATGCCCGGCTTGAACGCTGCATTTGTAGATGTAGGATATGAAAAAGATGCATTTCTACATTACCTCGACCTTGGTTCGCAGGTACAATCCCTCTTGAAGTATGCTAAACGTGTACGTACTGCTCCTAAAAACGAAGTAATTAAATTAGAGAACTTCAAATTAGAGCAAGACATAAACAAGAGCGGCAAAATTTCGGAAGTACTTGGGAAAAACTTAATTATCCCAGTACAAATTGCCAAGGAACCTATTTCATCTAAAGGACCACGATTAAGTTCGGAAATTTCGATGGCTGGAAGATATGTGGTATTAGTGCCATTCTCGGATGCAATATCAGTATCAAAAAAAATAAAAACAGCTGCCGAACGCAACCGGTTGAAGAAAATAATTGAAAGTGTAAAGCCAAAGAATTTTGGTGTAATTATTCGTACTGTTTCCGAAGGGAAAGGCGTAGCAGAATTACACAACGATTTGAATGAGCTCGTAGCTCGTTGGGAAAATTTCAGCACAAAACTTATCACTACCGAACCAGGTAAAAGAATACTCGGGGAGATGGATAAAACCGCGACTGTTTTGAGAGATATGCTAAATGCCTCTTTCAATAATATACATGTTGATAGCCCAGAGATATACGAAGATATCAAACAATACATCCATCAAATAGCGCCCGAACAAGAAAAAATTGTAAAACTATACAAAGGCAAAGAACAAATCTTCGAGCACTTTGGAGTAGAGCGCCAGATAAAAGGCTTATTCGGGAAAACTGTAAACATACACGGTGGAGCTTATTTAATTATTGAGCATACCGAAGCATTACATGTTATTGATGTAAACTCTGGAAACAGAAGTTCTACAGAAATAAATCAAGAAGAAAATGCACTACAAGTAAACATGGAGGCTGCAAGAGAAATTGCTCGCCAGCTACGTTTACGAGATATGGGCGGCATCATAGTAATTGATTTTATTGATATGCACAAAGCATCGAACAAGAAAATTTTGTTCGACCACTTGAAAGAAGTAATGCTCGAAGACCGAGCAAAACATACCATTTTACCACCTAGCAGATTTGGTTTAGTACAAATTACTCGCCAACGTGTTCGTCCAGAAATGAACATTGTTACCGTAGAAAAATGCCCAAGTTGTGGAGGTACAGGAGAAATTCGTGCAAGTATTATATTATTAGACGACATCGAAAATAATTTAAACTATGTGTTGAATGAGCAAAATGAAAAAGGAATTACCTTAACGGTACATCCATTTATTGAAGCTTATTTGAAAAAAGGATTTATCTCTCAACAATTGAAATGGTATTTCAAATACAAAAAGTGGATCAGTGTAAAAGCAGATAATAACTATCAGTATTTACAATACAAGTTGTTTAATTCGAAGTTAGAAGAGATCGTACTTTAATTAGCTAATTATATCTATCTTGAGTTATGAAAAAACTGTTATACTTTCTATTGCTTCCTGCATTGGGCTATAGTCAAGCAAACGACTCAAGCACCATCAGCAATATTTATAAAACTGCCTTAACTAAAAGCGATTGTTATGAAACACTGCGATATCTTTGCAAAAACATCGGACCTCGATTAAGTGGTTCTGAAAATGCCGATAAATCTGTTATTTATTTAGAAGAGAAAATGAAATCATACGGTTTTGATCGTGTGTATTTACAAGAAGTAAAAGTTCCGGTTTGGCGCAGGTTAGACGATGCGAAAGCGGAAATTTCTACCACTAAACAATCTGTTAATATTTGCGCATTAGGTGGCTCTGTTGCAACATCAGCAAAAGGAATTAAAGCTGAAGTAATAGAAGTAAAAAACTTTGATGAACTTGACAAACTTGGCGAGCAAAAAATAAAAGGCAAAATTGTTTTTTACAATCGCCCGATGGAAGCAACACATATAGAAACCTTTCATGCATATGGAGGAGCTGTAAACCAAAGAGGCAGTGGTGCTGCAAAGGCAGCAAAATATGGGGCTGTAGCATGTATCGTTCGTTCTATGAATTTAAGAATAGACGAATTCCCGCATACTGGAGCGATGCGATATGATGATAATTATCCAAGAATTCCTGCAGCTGCAATTTCTACCAGAGACGCAGAATTATTAAGTGCAAGTATTAAAAAACAGAGCACTACTTTTTTCATGAAATTTAATTGTGATACATTACCAGATAAAATTTCTTACAATGTTATTGGAGAAATTAAAGGTAGTGTATACCCGGACAAAATTATTACAGTTGGCGGGCATTTAGATTCATGGGATTTAGGAGAAGGCGCGCATGATGATGGCGCGGGTTGTGTACAATCATTAGAAGTATTAAACTTGTTTAAATTAAATGGCATCCGTCCAAAGCATACTTTAAGAGCGGTAATGTTTATGAACGAAGAAAACGGATTGCGCGGTGGTTACAAATATGCTGAAGAAGCCAAACGATTGAAAGAGCAACACCTTGCAGCCATTGAAACAGATGCTGGAGGATTTACGCCTAGAGGATTTAGTATAGATGCACCAGTTAATGTAATTTCAAAAATAAAGTCATGGGAATATTTATTAAAACCGTACGGCTTACACGATATTGCAAAAGGCGGTAGTGGTGCAGACATAGGGCCATTAAAAGCACCGGGCATTTCATTAATTGGGTATAGACCAGATTCGCAACGCTACTTTGATGTTCACCATGCAGCAACCGATGTGTTTGAAGCAGTAAATAAAAGAGAATTAGAATTAGGTGCAGCATCTATTGCGGCATTAGTATATTTGATTGATCAATACGGATTATAAAACTAGTTTATGTTAGAAAAAATCAAATCGCTTTCTGAAAAATATTTTTCAGAAACACAAACTTATCGACATCATATACATTCAAATCCTGAATTATCATTTCAAGAATTTGAAACATCAGCATATATTCAAGCGCAATTAAAAGCAATGGATATTCCGTTTGAAATAAAAGCAGAAACTGGAATTGTGGCACATGTGCTTGGAAAAAACCCCTCGAAAAAAGTAGTTGCTTTACGTGCAGATATAGATGCATTACCAATACAAGAAACGAACGAAGTTCCATATAAATCTAAAAACGCAGGCGTAATGCATGCCTGTGGGCACGATGTGCATACTTCTTCTTTATTAACTGCCATCAAAATTTTAAATGAAACTAAAGGCGATTGGGAAGGAACCGTTAAAGCATTATTTCAACCGGCAGAAGAAAAATTGCCAGGTGGCGCGAGCATCATGATAAAAGAAGGCGCATTAGAAAATCCGAATGCAAGTTCAATAATTGGTCAGCATGTTATGCCTTTAATAGAAGCGGGTAAAGTAGGGTTTCGATCCGGAAAATACATGGCAAGTACAGACGAGTTGTATATTAAAGTAATTGGCAAAGGTGGGCATGGAGCAATGCCACAGTTCAACATTGATCCTGTGTTAATTGCTTCGCACATGATCGTGGCTTTGCAACAAGTAGTGAGCAGAAACGCCGATCCCAAAACACCTTCTGTGTTATCATTCGGCAAAGTAATTGCAAACGGGGCAACTAATGTAATACCAAATGAAGTGTACATCGAAGGAACCTTCCGCACACTCGACGAGGCTTGGCGTGCAAAAGCACACGAACACATTCGAACCATTGCTACTGGCTTAGTGGAGAGCATGGGCGGAAAATTAGAATTGGAAATTAGAAAAGGATATCCATTTTTAATTAACGATGAGCATGTAACTGCAAAAGCAAAAGCTGCTGCTGAAAATTATTTAGGCAAGGAAAACGTATTAAACTTAGACATTTGGATGGCCGCAGAAGATTTTGCTTACTACTCGCAAATAATGCCTGCAAGTTTTTACAGACTTGGCACTGGCAATAAAGCAAAAGGAATAACAGCATCAGTGCATACTCCAAACTTTAACATCGACGAAGAAGCACTAAAAATTGCACCAGGTTTAATGGCTTGGATTGCGATTAACGAGCTAGGGAATTAGGGTAGAAAAAATATTTTTTTTGGCCCGTTTTTGGTGGCACCACTTAAGTGGTGCCACCACTTAAGTCGTGCCACCAAAAAACTGCATTTGTGCAGGTTTTTATAAGATCCTGCATTTAATAAACTTTTCTTGCTTTATTGCTTCAAAACAACCCTTTAATAGTCAGGTTTGCTACAACTCTGAAATTAAATATAGAAATGTAGCCTCAGTTATATTTAAAATTTGTACTCTTTTACTATCAATTAAAAGAGTACAAATAATAACGCTATAAAAACGGATCCGCCCATTTCGTATCGGTATATATATTTGTACCTGTTAGCGTCTTTAAAAATGCAATTACCGAATTAACTTCTTGTGCATTTAAATTTAACTGCTGAGGATTACCATTTGGTCTTAAACGAGGGTCTAAATTAGTATTACCTGGTGCGATAACAATAGTACCATAATGACCAATAGCTTGCTGCAAGGTTTTCAAAATTCCAGTATGCATCATTGGTCCATTTGGCTCGCCATTTGGCCCTACTAAATCTCTTAATGATGGAGCACGTGTATTTGTTACATCTATACCAGTAGCATTTAATACTCCAATAATTCCGTTGTTCCTACTGTTAGGATCTATATCGAACTCCGGTGCATTATGGCAACCATTACAACCAAGTCCACCAGCTGTTCTAACACCTGCACCATCAAAAACTGGCGCTGTATTAAATAAGTTTTTCCCTGTATTTTCTTGTGCTGTATAGTTCGGAAAGTTCTGGTTGTTATTTGCTACTTGGGCTCTTCCGATATCAAACTTAGAATCGAAAGATTGTATACTTCTAATAAATTGCGATAAACATTCTTGCATTTTCGCTTCGGTAATTTCAGTACTTCCATATACAAACTGAAACAACTCATTGTAGTAGGCAATGTTTGTTAATTTAGTTAATAGCACAGAAATATCAGGGCGACCATCTATTCCACTATAGCCCATTTCGGCATGATCTTGAATTGGCCTTGTAGTTTGGGCTTCTAAAGTTGCAGCACGTTCGTCCCAAAAGAATTTAGCTTCGCGAGAAAAGCGCGCATTTACCAAACGCATAGAGTGACGACCAGTTTTGCCATCACTTACACCATTACTTGCTAGTGTTGTGTCGCCAAAAGCAAACTGTTGTTGATGACAACTTGCACATGCAATTGTATTATCGATACTTAGTTTTTTATCATAAAATAACACACGACCAATTGTAGCTTTCGCATTATTAATTGGGTTTGTAGTTGTGTTGTCTTTAGTTATATAAGCTGGAATTATTTGCCCTTCGTAATTTTTCAAATTCTCTAAATCAATGTTAGAGCCAAATGCAGCTTTTATTGCAGCATAAGCAACAGTTGTGTTTGTTATAGAGTCTTCTTTTTTAGAGCATTGTTGAAATGCAAAGGCAATGCACATGAGCATTGAAACTACTAGTAAGCGCTTCATACGGGTTAGGGTTTAGTTTAGGGGTATGACGCAAGATGTTAAAAATAGTTTAGAATACTTTAGTAAAATATTGAAAATAAATTTTTGGTGGCATAAATTTGGTGGCACGACTTAAGTCATGCCACCACTTAAGTCGTGCCACCAAAAAACTGCATTTATGAAGGTTTTTTAAAGTGCCTGCATTTATTAAGCTTTTCTGCGATTCAATGCAATAAACAGCTTTTTGTTATTGCGAAATCGCAAAAAAAATTAAAAAATGTAAAGGATTTTGTTTTTGAAAAAGCTGAAGCTAATTTCGGTGGAAATTTTGAGCACAACCGATTGTATAGATATTAAAATCGGTTGTGCAAAATCTTTGGAGATTAAACCAATAAACGTACTGGCTCTTCTAATAATGATTTAAGTGTTTGTAAAAATGCAGCACCTGTTGCTCCATCTACAACTCTATGATCGCATGAAAGGGTAAGTTTCATTATGTTTCCGGGTACTACTTGTCCGTTTTTAACTACCGGAACTGCTTGTATACCGCCAACAGCAAGTATGCATGCATCTGGTGGATTAATAATTGCAGTGAACTCGTCGATGCCGAACATACCTAAGTTCGAAATGGTAAAAGTTGAACCTTCCCAATCGCTTGGCTGTAATTTTTTATCTTTTGCTTTTTGAGCGAAATCTTTAACTTCTGCTGATATGTGCGACAATGATTTGCCATCTGCAAATCTAACTACAGGAACTAATAAACCATCTTCTACAGCAACCGCAACCCCAATGTTTACGTGTTCGTTGTAACGAATTTTATCGCCTAACCATGATGAGTTTACATTTGGATGTTGTTTCAATGCAACAGCAACTGCTTTTAATACGATATCGTTAAATGAAATTTTGATTGGTGCAACCTCATTCATTTTAGTACGCGCATCCATTGCAGCACTCATGTCAACCGTCATTTTTAAATAAAAATGTGGAGCCGAGAATTTACTTTCAGCTAAACGTTTTGCAATTACTTTACGCATTTGCGAAACCGGTACTTCGGTATATTTTTCTTGGCCAACAAATGCTGGTATAGAAATAGTGTTTTGTTTTGTTGATGAAGATGCTGCTCCAGGTTGGAAACTCTCTACATCTTTCTTTATAATTCTTCCGTTTTCTGCAGAACCTTTTATTTGTGATAAATCAATTCCTTTTTCTTCGGCTAATTTTTTAGCTAAAGGCGATGCTTTTACTCTTGCATCAGTTGATGAAGTTGAAGCTGGAGCTGATGATGTTGATGCAACAGGCGTTTCTGCTTTTGTTGAAGTACTTGCTGGTGCTACTTCTTCAGCTTTTGTACTAGCAGGCGCATCCGTTAATAAACTTTTATAATCTTCACCTTCCTTACCAAACACTGCAATAATCCCATCAACAGGAACTGCTTTCCCTTCTTCTACTCCAATATATAATACCGTTCCTTCTTGGAACGATTCAAAATCCATGGTTGCTTTATCCGTTTCTACTTCGGCAACTAAATCTCCCGACTTTACTTTATCCCCAACTTTTTTATGCCATTTAGCCAATACCCCCTCGGTCATGGTATCGCTCATCTTAGGCATTCTTACTACTTCAGCCATATTTTTTATTTCTAAATTGTTATTGAGTTATTGAGTTATTAGGTTATTAAGGTTTTTGGTTAAATAGTGTAATAAGAAAGTTCAACTAAATAACCCAATTTCTTTTTACCTAATTAATTTTATTAGTCCATTATATATGGATAGTCGCTTTGAACATATACATCTGTATATAATTCTGAAGCTTCTGGATATGGCGACTCTTCTGCAAATTTTACAGACTCTTCTACTATATCTTTTATTTTCGCATCAATTTCTTCTAACCATTTTTCATCAGCATATTTCTTTTTCAAGATGGTTGCTTTTACCTGCTCAATTGGATCTTTTTGTTTGTAATCTTCCACTTCATCTTTAGAACGATATTTCGCCGGATCCGACATAGAGTGCCCTTTGTATCTGTATGTTTTTATTTCTAAAAAGGTTGGTCCATCTCCTCTGCGAGCACGATCAATTGCTTCGTCCATTGCACCGTGTACTGCCTCACAACTCATACCATCTACTGGAGCGCATGGCATATCAAAACCTAATCCGATTTTATAAATATCTGTCATGTTTGTGGTACGAGATACCGAAGTTCCCATTGCATAACCATTGTTTTCGCAAATAAAAATCACTGGCAATTTCCAAAGCATCGCCATGTTAAAGGTTTCGTTTAATGCACCTTGGCGCACTGCACCATCACCCATATAACAAACGCAAACATTATCTGTTCCTTTATATTGTTCTGCAAAAGCAATACCTGCACCTAGTGGAATTTGTCCGCCAACAATACCATGTCCGCCGAAGAAATTACATTCAGCATCAAACATATGCATCGAGCCACCTTTACCTTTAGAGCATCCGGTAACTTTACCGTATAATTCGGCCATCACAGCATTTGGAGTAACCCCTTTTGCAATGGCATGTGCATGATCGCGGTATGCAGTAATCATTCCATCTTCTTTTCTTAATATAGACATTGCACCTGCAACCACTGCTTCTTGCCCAATATATAAATGGCAAAAACCACGTATTTTTTGTTGACCATATAACTGCCCAGCTCTTTCCTCGAACTTACGCATCAATAACATTGATTCGTACCAGTTTAAATAAGTTTCTTTTGTAATCTTAACTGCCATATTTTTTTGTTTATGCAATAGAATCGCAAATCTATTAATAAAATGCTAAAAAGTAAATCTTACTGCAATTCTTACAGAGTTCTAAAATGCGAAAAATATTTAAAAATAAGGCTAAAATTGGCATTTTTTATTAGTGTACCTTTTACACTTAGCTAAGAGTCGGATTTTTAAAGAAAGATGCGTATTTTTGAAATCCTTGGAGGAGATTTTATACATGAATAGAGGATTTAAAGCTGCTTTTTTAGTTATTTTGATGATGTGCATTGGACAGCAGTTCGGTTTCGCTCAATTTGGAAAAACCAAAAACCGTAAGTATAAATTACCCGATATAGCAGAGAAAGAAGTAGTTAAAGACAAAGGAGTACTAGATCCGGACACCTTACGTTTTCAATTTCATGCACAAAAAACAGGTTTAAATATAGATACTTCTGCAAATTTAGAACTATACTATCAGATGTACGAGTGGTTGGGTACACGTTACAGATTTGGTGGCGAGACCAAAAAAGGAATAGACTGTTCTGGTTTTACGGGTGTTATATATGAGAATGTATATAAAAGAAGTCTGCCGCGTGATTCAAGAAGTATGTATAAAATGACCAACCCAATTTCTAAAGAAGAGATGAAAGAAGGCGATTTGGTTTTTTTTAGAATAAGGCGTGGGCAAGTATCACATGTGGGAGTTTATTTAGGTAATAATAAGTTTGTACATGCATCTACCTCTTCTGGCGTAATTGTTTCTGATTTGCGTGAAGATTATTACCGACGATACTTCTATAAAGCTGGCCGATTGAAAAGTGCTACGGAAGTTGTGGAAGAAGTAAGAGATTGATCTGATTAAATTTTATAAAATCTTTATAATACTTGGGCTAACTTGCTTCCGATTTAAGAGCATGAAAACAAAAGTTCCCATATCCTATCAGTGGATTATTAGTTTAACCTTAGTAGTTATCGTTTCTATACTGTGCTATCTTATTAGCCCATTTATTGGTTACAAAGTAGTAGCATTAATTCTATTATTTACAGTAAGCATTCTTGCTATGTTTTTTGAGATTTTACCAGTTATGTTCTCTGCATTATTGAGTGCTTGCATCTGGAATTTCTTCTTCATACCTCCCTTATTCACTTTTCATATTTATACCACCGAAGATTTGTTGATGTTTCTGATGTACTTTGTTATTGCAATAATTAATGCAGTTCTTACCATCAAAATCAGAGAACAAGAAAATAAAGCTCGTGAAAAAGACGAACAAGAAAAAAGTATCAAACTTTATAATACTTTATTAAACTCCTTGTCTCATGAACTTAAAACACCAATATCTACGATACTTGCAGGGGTAGACACTTTAAAGGAGAATGACACAAAACTCAATCCTCAACATAAGAAAGAATTACTAACTGAAATTGAAATGGCTAGTATTCGTTTAAATAGGCAAGTAGAAAATTTACTTAACATGAGTAGAATAGAAAATGGGATGTTGAAATTACATAAAGATTGGACGGATATAAACGAATTAATTTTTTCGAGCATAGAACATTTAAAAGAAAAAACAGAACATAAAATTATTTTCATTCCTCATGAAGAACTTCCGTTAGTAAAAATTGACGCAGGTATATTCGAACAAATTATACATAACATAATTTACAATGCCATTTTATATTCTGAGAACAATAGTACCATTCTTATTGAAACTAGTATTGAAAACAAAGAATTAAGTTTAATGATTACTGATGAAGGACCAGGTATACCTGAAGAACATTTACAACATGTTTTTGAAAAGTTTTATCGCTTAGCAAATAGTAAAACTGGTGGAACAGGTTTAGGATTATACATTGTGAAAGGTTTTGTTGATGCACACAATGGTACAATTTCTGTTTTTAATAGAGAGAAAAAAGGATGTAGTTTTAATATTAATATGCCAATTGAAACGAGTTATATAAAAAATATTAAAAATGAATAAGGCTGAAATTTTAATAATTGACGATGAGCCATCTATTCGGAAACTATTGGAAATTACATTGGAGAGTAATGATTACAAGGTGAATACAGCAAGTACAGGCAAAGAAGGTATTATACTAGCCGCTACACATCCTCCGGATTTAATTTTATTAGATATAGGTTTGCCAGATATAAACGGACATGAAGTATTAAAAAAATTAAGAGAATGGTATCAAAAATCTATTATTATCTTATCTGTTGAAGACGATGAAAACAACATTGTAAATGCATTAGATAATGGAGCAACTGATTATTTAACTAAACCATTTAGATCTGGAGAATTATTGGCCAGAATTCGTTCCGCAATTAAAAGAAATAGCCATTCTGAAAATAGTATTAATATTATTATTGATGAGTTAGAAATTGATTTAAATGCAAGAATTGTAAAACGTAATAATATTGAAGTAAAACTAACAAGTACAGAATATAATTTGTTTGTATTAATGGCAAAAAATGAGGGCAAAGTGCTAACTCATCAATATTTATTAAAAGAAATATGGGGATTGACTTATGCAAACGAGACTCAGTACCTTCGAGTATTTATAGCGCAGCTCAGAAAAAAGATAGAGGTAAATCCGAATAAGCCTACATACATTATTACAGCAAGTGGTATTGGGTATCGATTCAATTAATCTTTATAAAATATTTATACTTCCTCAAGTTTCTTTATAAAACACCAATAAACATCTCAGGATATTTGCTTCATTATGTTAGAAGCAAAATCAAACAAATCAAAAATAACAGCAGCTTCCCTATTAGTTGCATTAGGTATAATTTATGGTGATATTGGCACCAGTCCATTATATGTTTTCAAAGCCATTATAGGCGAAAAAATAATTAGTACAAATTTAGTTTACGGCGGAATCTCTTGTATCTTTTGGACCTTAGTTTTACAAACCACTATAAAATACATATGGTTAACATTAAAAGCTGATAACGATGGTGAAGGTGGAATTTTCTCATTATATGCACTTGTTAGGAGATACAGTAAAAAGCTAGTTATACCAACCATTATAGGTGCTACTACCTTACTTGCGGATGGAATTATTACTCCACCTATTTCAGTAGCATCGGCGGTGGAGGGATTAAGTTTAGTTCCATCCTTGGCACACTTGCCAACAGTACCTATTGTAATAATAATACTATCTATTTTATTTTTTGCTCAACGTTTTGGAACACAAAAAGTGGGCGTAGTATTTGGTCCAGTAATGGTAATTTGGTTCAGCATGCTATTCGCTTTAGGCATGCATTACATATTACAATACCCTGCTATTTTAAGTTCATTAAATCCGTACTATGCTATAAAACTATTAATAGAATACCCTCAAGGCTTTTGGATTTTGGGTGCTGTTTTTTTAGCTACTACAGGTGCCGAAGCGCTATACTCCGACTTAGGGCATTGCGGCAGAGAGAATATTAGAATAACATGGACATTTGTAAAAATATGTTTGGTTGTAAATTATCTTGGTCAAGCTGTTTGGTTGCTTAATCAACATGGTAATACACTGGATGGTAGGAATCCTTTTTATGAATTAATGCCCGCATGGTTTCTAATGATTGGAATTACTGTAGCAACCTCTGCAACTATAATTGCTTCGCAAGCATTAATTAGTGGAAGTTTTACTTTGATAAGTGAAGCCATGAATATGAATTTTTGGCCTAGAGTTGCAGTTAGGCAACCTTCAGAAAGTAAAGGCCAAATATACATTCCAAGTGTAAATAGTATTTTATGGTTTGGTTGTGTGCTAATGATTTTATATTTCAAAAGTTCTACACACATGGAAGCGGCATATGGATTTTCAATAACTGTAGCAATGCTAATGACAACCGTTTTGCTAAGTTATTTCTTAGTTTATAAATTAAAATGGAATCCAATTGTAGTTGCCATTATTATTCTAATTTTTGGAACGGTGGAGATCTCCTTCTTTATTGCAAACATTGCTAAAATAAAAGAACGTTGGATGTTTTTATTCTTTGAATTATTCATTTTTCTTACCATGTACATTTGGTATTATGCACGGAAAATAAATAATAAACTTACAAAGTTTGTAGAGGTTGGGGAGTACAGTTCATTAATACACCAATTAAGTAAAGATGAATCTATACAGAAATATAGTACCCACCTCATATACCTTACTAAAGCAAACAATCGTCATGAAATAGAAGAAAAAATTATAAAATCGATTCTAGCTACTAAACCTAAACGAGCTGATTGTTATTGGTTCTTACACATTCATAGAACGGAGCAGCCTTATACATTAAATTATGATGTTTCGGAATTAGTGGAAGGCAAAATCATCAAAATAAATATTTATATAGGATTTAGAATACAACCGAAATCAGAATTGTATTTCAAAAATATAATTCAAGAATTAATAAATACCAATAAAATTGATGGTAGTAAAAATTCAGTATATACCAATGAAATAGATTTTAAATTTATTGTCATAGAAAAATTCTTATCAGTAGAAAACGAATTCTCTTTAAAAGAAGGCATTCTGCTTAACACTTACTTCATTCTTAAGAAACTCGGACAAAGAGATGAAAAAGCTTTTGGATTAGATAAGTGCGATGTTCAAATAGAACATGTACCACTTGTATACCAAACTCCACCGCAAATACATTTAAAAAGAATACAATGAATAAAAAAAGAAATTTATTTGTAATACTATTTACAGTATTTACAATAAACACCAATGCTCAAAATGATAGCATTAAAGCAGAGCCTTTTGCTTGGGGAGATTTTACTTGGCTACAAGGAAACAACAGGCAAGCACAATCACTGTTAAAAGGTAAATACATAACAGGTGGTTTAACTATGGATATGAATTATAATTATTCGTTTAACAGGCCTATTGATCATACCAATTCCGGAAGTACCGCTACTTTTAGAAGTAATGAGTTTAATCTATCTTACATTGAAGCAGGAGCAGAATTGCAAGAACCTAAAAGTGGTGCAAGAGCAAAGTTAATGTTGCAATTTGGATCTCGTGCCACTGGAATTCCAAGAAATGATAATACACCACTGCGCGGTCAGTTTGATTTGTACACTGCATTAAGATATGTAACGGAAGGATATGCAGGAATACATTTAAATAAAATGCATGGTGTAAATATAGATTTCGGAATTTTTAAATCATACGTTGGATTATTATCTTATAATAATTTTGAGAATTGGAATTACCAGCCATCTTTTACAAGCGACAATACTCCTTGGTTTTTTACAGGTGCAAGATTGCAAGCATTTCCTACAGAAAAATTAAAAGTAGAAGTATGGTTAATAAATGGATGGCAAACTTATGCCATGTTTAATGAGCGACCTGGAGTAGGATACCAATTAATGTGGCGCCCAAAAGAATGGATATCGATGGTAACAAGTAGTTATGTAGGTTGGGACACACCAAACAATACCGATAGAACAAGATTTCATTCGGATAATAGTGTATTAGTTCGATACATTCAGAACAAAAATAAATTTATATCTAAAGCAGCCTTTTCAGTTACTGCAGATATTGGTTTTGAAAAAGGTGGAGGGGTAAGTGCTTTTGGTGAAAATAAATTACCCGAACAAAATTTTGTAAGTTGGATGTTTTACAATAGATTTTGGTTAGGTAAAAAACAACAATGGGCATTAACCACTGGTGGTGGTTATTTAAACAACCCCGGAAGATATTTAGCGCTGCTCCCAAGTGGAAATGGAATTTTAACTCAAAACCCTGGCGATATATTTGAAAGCTGGGATGTTTCGGCAGGATTTCAATTTATGCCAAATGAGTACACCACTTTTGGATTAGAATACGTGAGCAGACATGCTTCTGTGCCCTATTTTTCGGGCAGAGGAGGGCTAACATCTGCAAATGGATGGAATGCTCCTATTGGAAATCCATCAAATTATGTGGCAGATTTGGTAAAAGACGAGAATCGATTAATTTTTTCGAGCATATTTAGGTTTTAGCACATTTTCGATGTTTCGGAATTTCAAATACTCAATTCTTCGAAAATAAGTTTTAACTTTAATTAACCAAAACCCCCAATAATATGAAAATTCTAAAAATTTTACTTTTCGTAGTACTAGGTGTTGTAGCAATTATTTTAATTGTTGCAGCAGTATTACCCAAAAAAATGAATCTCGAATCGGAAATAATTATTAACAAACCAGTTTCTGAAGTGTATGAATTTGTAAAAATAATCGAGAACCAAAAATATTATAGCAAATGGGTTATGTTAGACCCGAATGTAAAAGTTAGTTATGTAGGTACCGATGGTACAGTTGGTGCTTACTCATCATGGGAGAGTGAAATGGATGAGGTTGGAGTAGGGCAACAAGAAATAATCTCAATGGAAGAAAATAAGCGCATCGATTATGAATTGCGTTTTAAAATTCCATTTGAAGCTACAGATACCGCCTATACTACATTTGAAGCCATAGACAGTACACATACTAAAGTTACGAACGGTTTCAGAAGTAAAATGCCATTCCCAATGAATGTAATGTTGCCAATGGTTGAAAAAATGTTGAAAGAAGATATTGATGGCAATATGCGTAGATTAGACTCTGTATTAATGTCGAAATAAAATGTTTCGGCACAAAGGAAAAAACAGGACTTATAAACATAATATGTTACTCGCTGCTTTGCTATCTGCAAATGCAGGTTTAATAAACGTTACAGGTGTTTTGTCAATTGGTATTTTAACAACTAATGTAACTGGGCACTTTGCATTTTTTGCAGAAGAACTAACTCAAGGACAATATAACTTAGCACTAAACTTTTTGCTATTTATATTGTCCTTTTTGTTTGGTTCTTTTTTTTCAAGTTTATTAACAGAATTTTTTGAACAGAAAGGCAAAAGAAGCTCACATGCCTTACCCATTTCTATAGAAATTATTATTCTGTTTTTTATGGGAACTTATTTATACTATACAAATGAATTAATGTCGAGTACGCTAATTGCCTCTATTTTACTATTTGCTATGGGTATGCAAAACTCATTGGTTACCCAAATTTCTGAGTCGACCGTAAGAACTACACATCTTACAGGCCTATTTACCGATTTAGGAATAGAGCTTTCTCAATTATTTTTTCACTCAAGCTTACCAGATAAAAATAAATTATTTAAAAGCATTAAATTGCGTTTAACAATTATTTTGTTTTTTTTAATTGGCGGTATCGCTGGCGGATACTTATTTTACTATATAAAGGAAGCCACATTAATCTTAGCGGCCACTATTTTATTATTTGCTTTATTGTTTGATTTGTTTAGGCTGAATTATTATAAAATAAAAAAACAACTATCGGATTTGAAATAATAATTATTGCATGAAATATATATTAGCATTTTTACTATTTATAAACAGTTTCGAACTTGTTGCTCAAATTCAGAAATCAACTTTTATCAATTCTAAAAAAGACATTCCATACAAATTAATTATAGGCGAGCTTCGTGGTATGACCGGCGTATACGATGCCTATTACAAACTAATAAATCAACAAGCGATAGAATTTCCTTACCATTTAGTTTTAGAAAGAGATGCCAGTTTTTGTTTTTTTGTAAACTTATACATAAGCGGTACAGATACAAATGTGTTAAAGAACATTCGCTTTTCTAATACTGAAGAAAAAGAGTTTTATAAAAAAATATACACTTTAAATCTACTCCGAGTTCCAAGAAACAAAATCAGTGTAAAATCTTTTGACATTGAACATCATAATAATTTTCAGACTTGTGTAAATGCCATATATTACATGATTTCTAAAGTTAGTAATACTAGTCTACAAATAATTGCAGATTCTATCTACAAAAACCAGAACAAAGTAAATCATTTAAAAGCTAATGAATTAATTAGACTAATAGATACTACGCGATTGGCCGACTTAATGGTACACGATAGTGTGCTGCAACTCATTAAAATTAACTTACAAACCAGCTTATCATTTGGTAAACCATACACTAACACTTGGTATAAAAACAGAGAAAAAGCATTGTTGAATTTATATTATAAAGCAAGTTGGAAGCTAGATAGGTATTGCGCCATCATTCAAACCAAACATTTACCCAAGGCTGGAGATCGGAATGCGTTTTTAAAAAATGCCGAGTTAAAAGGTTTAGGCATTACTTGTGCATACCCCATTTATTTTAATAGATATGTAAATACAAGTTTCAAAAAATCGTTTTATTGCGAACATCCAAAAAATCCGTTTTATTTAAATAAAAAATCGACTATAGAATTTAGCAAGAAAAAAGGTGCTTGGTTGATATCAAATAAAAAAACATATTATCTTATAGTTTCAAACTAATTTTATGAAAAATGAATTTTTCAAAAGTGATTTTTCTGGAAAGGATTTTCCATTAGATCAAAAAGTTAGAGCAAATGAAATTCGTTTATCATTATATGAATTTATTAAACAGGATTTCCCAAGTTTAAACGAAAACATGAATCTTGCAAATTCAGAATTGGATCTGTTCCGACAAGAATATATTTCAAAAATGTTAAGTAAGGAGTTGGGTCAACTTTCTGATCTAGAAAAAAAAGTATTAAGCTCGATAAACGAACAGACGACAATAAGCGATAAAGTTGATGAAGATAATGACAGTAAATTAACTAGGGGACAAAAAATTGCAGATAAAGTAGCTAGTTTTGGTGGTAGCTGGACATTTATTATTTCATTCGGTATATTTATTTTTATATGGATAAATTTAAATGTGTATTGGTTTTTTAATTATGCATATGATCCGTATCCATTTATTTTACTAAATCTTATACTTTCATGTATTGCTGCCCTTCAAGCTCCAGTAATTATGATGAGCCAGAATCGGCAAGAGGAAAAAGACAGAGAACGTGCCAAAAAAGACTACATGATAAATTTAAAATCAGAATTAGAGATTAGAATTCTGCACGAGAAATTAGACCACCTAATGATACATCAGCAACAAGAATTAATGGAAATACAGGCAATACAAATTGATATGATGAAGGAAATATTAAAAATAATGAAACCTTGAATAGCATTGTAAAAAATATTTTTTTTGGAAATTACTTTTATGGAATTTGTGCCATAGCCCTCACTATTGAATCAACACTACAGCAAAATATTTCTTTTCTACATCCAATATATTATATAATACTATTCTTTTCAACTGTATTTTATTACACAAAAGCTTACACACATTTAAACGACCCGAGTACAAATAATCCTAGAACAAATTGGTATTATAAATATTCATCTGTTTTAAAATATACACAATCTGTATATTTTATATTGATTAGTATTCTTTCGTTTCTCTATTTATATATTTTAAGAGAGAAAATAATCAACCTTAATATTATTTTTATTTTAATTTTTCCTTTCACAGCATTGTTATACTATGGCTTAAGTTCTAAAGGAATTTCAAACTATAATTTAAGAGCATTAGGTTGGCTAAAACCAATAATTATAGGCTTTACATGGGCTGGTGTAGTAACTATATTTCCACTAATATTATTTTGGGTAGAGCAATCTACTACTCCAAATTTTAACATCATGTATGTTTTGTTGTTTCTAAAAAACATGATGTATGTGCTAATTCTGGCCATATTATTTGATATTAAAGATTATGCGAGCGATTATAATAAAGAAATCAAAACATTTGTGGTGAAATACGGATTAAGATCTACCATCTTTTATATTTTACTTCCACTAAGCATTATTGGCTTTGGATTATTTATGAGTGTAGCCATATTAAATAACTTCTCTGCCATCAGAATACTTTTAAACTCCATTCCTTTTTTGGCATTATTATTTGTGATATACTCTATGAAAAAGCGCAGATCAATTTTATATTATTTAATAATTATTGATGGCTTATTATTATTGAAAGGTATTTGCGGATCGATTGGAATGTTGCTATAAAAAATAAAAGCTAGCCCATTTCTGAACTAGCTTTTATGCATCGTGTTTTATAAATCTTATTATTTAATGTTAAATGAGTATACGTATTTAGAATATGGATTTTGAGGATAAACGCCTTCTACCATCAACATATTGCTTTCACTTGAATTTACGGCATCGTCAACATCACTTGGTTCATTTACAGTTTTGTTATTTAGTTTTGTAATAATAAACCCTTCTCTAATACCTATGCTGCTTAGCTTTCCTGCTTTTAAACTTCCAACTTTTACACCACTTTCTATCTTCAAACTCTTTTTATCAGCATCGCTTAGTTTAGAAAAATTAGCACCTAATAATGAGTTCACGTTAACAGCTTCTTTCTTTTTCAGCTCTGTTAAATTATCTTCTCCTCTTAATATAACCGCAATTGCTTTGTCTTTATTATCGCGAATTACTTTTACATCAATTTTATCACCCGGTCTGTGTCGTCCAATTTGTTCTGTTAACTCTGAGGTTGTATTAACTTCTACTCCTGCTATGGATGTAATTACATCTCCTTTTTTTAATCCTGCAGCTTCTGCAGCACCCCCTTCAGAAACACCCGCTAAATAAACACCCTTAATACTTTTTAATCCATTTTCTTTAGCTACTTCCGAGTTTACTTCTTGTATTTGTACTCCCAAAAAGGCACGTTGAACTTTCCCATATTCCAACAAATCGTCCATAACTTTACGAACCAAATTTACTGGAACTGCAAAAGAGTAACCTGCATAACTTCCGGTTTGAGAAGCAATGGCGGTGTTAATGCCAATAAGTTCTCCTTTGGTACTTACTAATGCACCACCACTATTTCCTGGATTAACAGCTGCATCTGTTTGTATGAATGATTCTATTGGAAACTTGCTTCCATTGTCACCTATAATATTAATGCTTCTGCCTTTTGCAGATACTATACCTGCTGTAACAGTAGAAGTTAAATTAAATGGATTACCAACAGCTAATACCCACTCTCCAATTTTAACATCATCAGAATTGCCGTAAACTATAAAAGGTAGATTTTGCGCATCTATTTTTAACAAGGCTAAATCTGTATTCGGGTCGGTGCCAATTACTTTACCATTGTAAGAGCGTTTATCATTTAATATCACTTCAATTTTTGTAGCGCCTTTAACCACGTGGTTATTGGTTACGATATACCCATCTGCAGAAATAATTACACCAGAGCCCGAACCCATCTGCGGACCACGTTGCCCGAAAGGATTTCCGAATCCATCACCAAAAAAATCGCGGAATGGATCATACTCATTTGCATTACTTCTCATTTCTGCCATTACTTTAATGTGCACTACTCCTGGTACTGTTTTAGCAGCAGCCACGGTAAAATCTGTTCCACCCTCGGCAGGGTTAGGATACACTGGCAAATTCGCGAACTGAACTTTTTGTCGCTCGGAAATTGTTACAGGCTCAGGGCTTTCTAATAATTTATATGCAGCTACGCCCACAAAACCACCAACTGCTGCCACTAACAATCCGATAAAAATGTACTTTTTCATATTCATATCTTTTTCGTTTAAAGGATTTATCTATTCAAATTTATCATTTTCAAAATCAATGCCAGCTAAACGTATTTAATTCAATTAAAATTGCCGTACTTTTGTAAAAACTAGTTTACAGTATATCGATAGGCAAAATATGCAATTCAAATTCTATAAATACCAAGGCGCCGGAAACGATTTCATTTTATTTGATAATCGGAATAAGCAATTCCCAATAAATAATATCGCATTATATAACAGATTGTGCGACAGAAGGTTTGGAATTGGTGCCGATGGAATAATGCTACTTGAAAATATAGATAATTTCGATTTTAAAATGCTCTACTACAATGCCGATGGAAATGAAAGCACCATGTGTGGTAACGGGGGGAGATGTTTAGTAAGGTTTGCAGAGGACTTAAAAATGATACATTCTGAATGTCATTTTTTGGCAGTAGACGGTCCGCATTATGCCAAAATTTCTGAGAATGAAATTGAGTTGGGGATGATTGATGTGAACGGCTGGAATGTGGATGGTGATGATATTACCTTAAATACAGGTTCGCCACATTATATAAAATGGGTGAATGATGTACATGGGCTTGATGTGTTTAAGCAAGGCCGTAACATTAGATACAATTCAACTTATAAACACGAGGGCATTAATGTTAATTTTTTAGAATGGCTGAACGGTTCATTATATGTTAGAACATATGAACGAGGGGTAGAAGATGAAACACTCTCTTGTGGAACTGGCGTTACAGCCGCGGCCATGGCATACGCTATTAAAAACAATTTACAAGGCAATATTGCGGTACCTATCCAAACAAAGGGAGGGAATTTAGAAGTGCGGTTTAATAGAACAGAAAAAAAATTCAGCAATGTTTTTCTCATTGGCCCTGCAGTAAAAGTATATGAAGGCAGTATTGATATTTCTTAAAATAATGGCTAATAAATTTCATTAAGCGATTATATTAAATTACATTTGAATTTTTTTAGTGCTATAAATTGACCTAAATTTTTTTTAGGTAACACTTGTGGTACGCGTAGATAGTAAAAAGCCTTGTAAATTAGTTTATTCACTCTGTAAACACCCCTACTTAGGGCATGTTATAGAACCTCATATCGTTCAATTAAATCCGAACGGAAGCTTTACACTAAGTCATCGTAAACTATATTCTCAAACAGCTAAAGAATTTGATGCTTATTTAGACGAGAGCGATTATAAATTGATAAAACTTTTAGATCAATTAGATCAAGAGTACATCATCAAAAAATACCATAAAGAAATTATTCGCCCGGCACAATATTTCAGTAAAATTTGGAACGATAAATTATATGCAATTGTTCGCCCGATACTCGAGAAGAAAATTGTAGAAGCCATCCAATTAATTGGCGATAAACCTTTTTATGAAATGGGGAAAGAAGGCGACCCTGCGAATAAGCAAATTTTTATCGCCAAAGAACAAACATCTGTTTTATTTCATTTTAGAAGAAGCCCAGAAGGCACACGCTATTTCCCTACTATTAAATATTTAGGAAACCGCATTGAGTTTATGTTTAAAGATGCAGAAATAATTTGCATGCAACCAGCTTATATGTTGCTTGGAAAAGATTTACTGTTTTTTGAACCAGAGCTTGATGGAAAAAAATTAATTCCATTTTTAAACAAACGATACATTGATATTCCAAAAAATTCTGAAGCTACTTATTTTAAAAAATTTATTGGCCCCTTAATAGAGCGCCATAATGTTTATGCTGAAGGATTTCAAATTATTACGGAACAATTTGAAGCGAAGCCTCAATTAAAAATGGTATACGCTTGGAATGATACGATACAGTTAGTATTATCATTTCAATACGGTAAATATAATTTCCTATATCAATCGGGCACAAAAGTTTCGGTGAGTGTTGAGAATAAAAATGATGAATATGTTTTTCATCGTGTTAAAAGATCTTTGCAATGGGAAGCTACTAAAATAGATGTATTAAAAGAATTAGGGTTGAGTCCTTCTGATGGTTCTGCATTTATTTTAAAAACAAATGAGAGCGAAGCAGAGGCAGGCACTTACCATAAGATGTTAGAATGGTTGGCTGCTAACCACGATACTTTGAGTGCTGCAGGGTTTCAAATAAATCAAGATGAAAAAGGGAAAAAATACTTCCTTGGTAAAAGTAAAATCGATTTAAAAATTAATGAATCAAATGATTGGTTTGATGTGTATGCTACGGTATATTTTGGAGATATTGAAGTTCCCTTTATTCAATTAAAGGACCATATATTAAATGGCAAAAAAGAATTTGTATTGCCAAGTGGGGAGATTGCCATTATACCCGAAGAGTGGTTTGCGCAATATCAAAACTTGTTTCATTTTTCTGAACATGGCCAGCACTTAAAATTTAAAAAACACCACGTTGCATTATTAAAAGAATATGCTGATTCTGAACTTGCACAAGTAACCATAGATAGGAAATTACAACGACTTACAGAATTTGAGAGAATAGATGAAGTAGAAATGCCTGCAAGATTTCAGGGAGAGCTACGCCCTTACCAAAAAGCAGGATATGATTGGTTTCATTTTTTACGCCGATGGAATTTCGGTGGAATTTTAGCGGATGATATGGGTTTGGGTAAAACCATACAAACACTTGCACTATTACAAAAAGCAAAAGAAGATGCAATTATACAACATACACAACCTACGCTGTTTGAAAGTGCTCAAACAAATTTATTCGACTCGGCAAAACGTACTGATGATGTGCCTCGTACTTCGTTAATTATTATGCCAACTTCTTTAATACATAACTGGTTAAACGAAGCGAAAAAATTTACCCCAGATCTTAAAATACTAGTATATACTGGAGTTTTCAGAGAGAAAGATATTTCAGCATTTGTGAATTATGACGTGGTATTAACTACCTATGGAATTATACGATTGGATATTGAATTGTTCAAGCATTTCTTTTTTCATTACATTATATTAGACGAGAGTCAAATTATAAAAAACCCAAGTTCAAAAATTTCTCGTTCGGTACGAACTTTGAAATCGAAATATAGATTAGTGCTCAGTGGTACACCTGTAGAAAATTCGGTGGTCGATTTATGGTCGCAAATGGCATTCGTAAATCCGGGCTTATTGGGTTCGCAAACTTTTTTCATCGATCATTTTGGAGTTCCTATAGATAAGAAGCAAGACGAAGAGAAGGCTAAGAAATTACAAATGATGATTAAACCATTTGTATTGAGAAGAACCAAACAACAAGTAGCTTCAGAATTACCACCAAAAATAGAACACTTGTATTACTCAGATATGAGTGAGGAGCAAGAAAAAATTTACGAAGAAACAAAATCGTATTACCGTAACGAATTGCTTAAAATGATTACCGAGCAAGGCGTTGGGCGTTCGCAAATACAATTATTGCAAGGCTTAAACAAATTGCGTCAAATTGCAAATCACCCTGCCATGACAGACCCCGAGTTCGATGGAGAATCGGGCAAGTTTAGTGATGTAATGCACACATTGGAAAATATTTTAACAAAAGGAAGTAAGGTGTTAATATTTTCACAATTCGTAAAACACTTAGATATTTTCAGAAAGCATTTAAAGAAAGAACAAATTTCTTTTTCTTATTTAGATGGCTCTACTATGAACAGGCAAGATGTTGTTACAGAATTTAAAACGAAAGAAGAGATTCAGGTATTTTTAATTTCGATAAAGGCTGGAGGTGTAGGTTTAAACTTAACCGAAGCCGATTATGTATTTATACTCGACCCATGGTGGAACCCAGCAGTAGAACAACAAGCCATAGACAGAACGCATAGAATAGGACAAAAAAATACCGTATTTATTTATAAATTTATTACGAAGAATTCGGTTGAAGAAAAGATATTGGCTTTGCAAGAACGCAAGCGCCGTATTGCCGATAGTTTAATTACTACGGAAGAGTCGTTTATTAAATCACTTTCGGAAGATGATATCCGAGCTATATTAGAATAAAATGGATTTTAAAAAATTTGCTATCGCCAGCACCTTGTTTGCATTTCTTACAACAGTTGCTGCGCAAGTATACATTCCGAATGGAGATGTGCCCATAACTTTACAAAGTGTATTTGTTTTGTTAGCTGGTTTAATAGCTGGAGCAAATGCAGGTATGACCTCGCAATTTATTTATTTAATGCTTGGAGTATTTACACCTGTATATGCCGGAGATACTTATGGAATGGACATTTTAGCCGACCCAAGTGTAGGTTATTTATTTGGCTTCCCCATTGCGGCCTTTATTGCAGGGTTTTTGGGGCACAAACAAAATATTTGGATGATATTATTGGCAGTTATTCTTGCGCAAACTGCTTTATATGTTTCTGGTGTGTTAGTGTTAAAAATAAATTCTGAAACAACATTTGCGAACGCTATTCAGGTTGGATTTGTTGACTTGGCGTTTATCGGATATGGCAAAGCGGTTGTTACGGGATTGCTATATTTTGGATACAGACGAGTTAGCGAAAAAAGAGTTAGCGAAAAAAAATAGCTCACAGAGGTTCTCAAAGTACACACAAAGTTTCACAGAGTTTTTCTTGCTATTAACAACCCATCCCTAATCGGAAACAACACATTCTCTACTCTGTCATCTGCTTGCACTTTGTCGTTAAAATCTAATAAGGCTTTTGTGTCTTTATCAAGTTTTATGTCATCGTCTACTACTTTGCCACTCCACAAAACATTGTCGGCAAGTATATATCCGCCAACATTAATTTTATCGAAAACTAAATCGTAATAGGTAGCATAATTTTCTTTGTCGGCATCAATAAATACTACATCAAACATTCCTTCTAGGGTAGGAATTATATCTATGGCATCGCCTAAGAAGTGCTTTATTATTTTTGAATACTTGCTTCTGTCAAAATGCTTTTGCATCATTTCTTCTAGCTCTGCATTAATATCGATGGTAATTAATTCACCATTTTCTGGTAAGCCTTCTGCCATGCACAATGCCGAGTATCCAGTGTAAGTGCCAATTTCTAAAATGCGCGTAGGCTTTATCATTTTCATGAGCATACTTAATACTCTGCCTTGGAAATGTCCAGATATCATTCTCGGCCTAAGTACTTTTAACTGTGTTTCTCTGTTGAGTTCCTGCAAATGCAATGGCTCCACATCTGTATGTTGTTCTATGTATTTTGCTAAATTTTGTTCTATAAATTCCATCTTATTCTGGTAAAAATAATAAGCTACTTAATTTACGTTCGTCGAAAACATCGTTTGCAATTCTCAACACATCATCGGCAGAAACAGCTTCTATTTTTGCATAAATCTGTTCTAAAGTATCTGCTTTGCCATGGTCTAATATGCTTTTGCAAAATGCGATTAATACCGATAAATGATTTTCTTCTGCTAATGAAATTTGTCCGATAAATTTTTTCTTCGCTTGGTTTAAGGCCAATGCACTTAACTTTTTTTCGCGCATTATTTTCAATTCTTTCATCACCAAACTCATGCATTTTTCCATCTTCTCTGCATCGGTACCCATGTATATAGAAAAAATTCCGGTATCGCTCATGGGTGTGTAGTTTGCATCTATTGCATAACAAATCCCTTTCTTTTCGCGTATCTCCATATTTAAGCGTGAGCTCATGCCTGGTCCGCCCAAATAATTATTGAGCAATAACATGGCAGTTTTATCTTTATGATGTATAGAGTACGTTCTATTTCCTATAACTGCATGACTTTGCACACTGTTTTTTTGTTGAACTATTTGTTGAGCCTTGTATTTATTAGGCTTTACACGAACTACTTCTTTGGCATGTTTTTTAACTTTCGCAAAATAGGTATTCGCCAAGTCTACTAATTGTTGTTCATCCACATTTCCGTAAACACCAATTACAATGTCTTCGGCACGGTAATGCTGCTCTGTGAATTTTAATAAATGTTTTCGCTGTATGTTAGCTACTGTTTTTTTGCTTCCTAAAATATTTGCACCAAGTGCATGCTTATCAAAAATAATCGATTCGAAATCGTCTTGTATTGCCTCCTCCGGTAAATCTAAATACGAATCTATTTCGTCCATTATTACCTGTTTTTCTTTTACAATTTCTTGTTCTGGAAATGTAGAGTTAAATAATAAATCGGCAAATAATTCGATGGCACGTTCTAAATGTGGTTTCAAAAAAGATGCATGTATACAAGTTTGTTCTTTACTGGTGTAAGCATTTAGATCACCGCCCACCACTTCCATCCTATTTAAAATAGTATATAATGTTTTTGTTGATGTTCCTTTGAACAACATGTGTTCTATAAAATGTGCTAAACCTTGTGTTGCCTGGTCTTCATCTCGCGAACCGCAATTAATAACCACACATGCATGTACTATTGGCGAATAAGGATTTGGTTTATGCAAAACACGAAGCCCATTTTTTAGGCTAAACAGCTGATACTCCATAGGGCAAACATACGAAATTATGTGTTAGATATCTTCTCCTTCAATCTCATTCAACACATTATACATTTCCTGAACTTCAGTTTGTTTTTCTATAGCTCCGAGTTTTTCGTAGGAGTTTATTAAATTACGTAATACTCGTTTTAAAATTTGAATATTACTGCATGGTTGATAAAAACTTGGGTGCGCTTGTACATTTAACTGCTTCAAAAAATAATCAACATCACGTTTGTTAAAAATAAAACCTTTGTTAAAGGCATTTATATAAAATAATATTCCTTGTTGGTGATCGTGCAAGTCTTGGTAATCATTTGCTTCATCAATATAAGCTAAAATAAAATGTTGTGGTAAATTCACTCCATATATCGGAATGTCTAACATTTGTGCAATTACCGAATACACAATGGCCATAGAAATTTGGTTGCCACGGCGTGATTCCATTACAATGTTTAAATATGAATTTTGCGGATCGTTGTAATTGGTAACGTTACCTGTAAAGCCATGCATATTATATATTACATGGTTTAAAATTTTTACTTTTTCTACAGGGCTGGTATCATACCTAAGTTCAATCCATGCATCGCGTTTTATGGCTTCAATTTGATTGATTATTTTTTGTTCGTCGAGTTCTGGATATTGGTATTTAGATACTGTAATAAAACCTTTAAGTAAATCAAACGCACCCGAAACTGCCCATGTTTGCAAATCGTGTTTTACAATGCTAAACTGAATTTTATGAATAAGTTCTTCTATGCGTTGTTGTAATAAAATATCGAGGGTATTCTCCCAAGTCTTCTCTAAAGTTGGGATTACATCCGGACCTAAACTCAGAATTCTATCTTCTACATGTCGATAGATTTCTACATCCGAATCGTCGAGCAGTTTAATTAAAGCTTCTAATTCCTTAGCATCCATATATCCTAATTTACAATAATTCTTATTTTAATCCTAAAATTGTTTAAAAAGCCCTAATTTCGGATATGAATCCCATTCTTCGGACATACCATTGGCTTTCGCATTACTTGTTTTCCAATACCTTACACGGCACCCATTCGCCATTTGTGTATTCTTTTTTAGAAAAGGTGGTTTACCAACCGGCTATACATCAATCTAAAATACTAAGCCTAGTACTTCGAATAGCAAATTTTGCACCAAACAATAATATACTCTGTATAAATGCTGATGAAAGCAGTATAGAGGCTTTATCAAACTTAAACAAAAACATTGCTACAACCGATGCAGGGCAAGAACATACTGCATTAGGCTTTGTATACTTTGGAGAGCAAATGCATGCAGCAGAACTAATGGATACATATCATCTATTAAAACAGAATACAAGTTCTGAATCTATTTTTGTTTTTGCTGGTATTTTTAAAGATGAAAAGAAGCGTAAGGTGTGGAAGCATTTGTGTAAAGACGAAAAAAACATTATCAGTATAGATTTACTGCATATTGGAATTATGTTTTTCGATCAAAAAAAACCGAAAGAGCATTTCAGGATTTATTATTAAAATACACAGAACCTTTAAATACATTTCTCGTATATATCTGCATGCTGAAGAAATTGACTTTAAGTGCTCTCTATCTAATTTTTGTTATAACAGTTATGGCAGAGGGTACCAAACAGTTGAGGCCTGCTTCTGGCGATTTTGGATACATACAGATTAATGATAGGCAGCGTACTTTTGCTACTTACATTGCCGAAGAAGATGAGCGAATGTACATAAACGTAGCTTCTGCTCGAGAAAAAATATACATAGGTTTTGGAAGGGTTACAGATGGTAGCGCCGCAAAAACAGATGTATGGTACAGAATTAAAGACCCCAATGGAAACGTGGTTGCCGGACCAACAAAAGTTCCAAGCTCGGGAACTGGTTTTATTAATGCATACTCTAGAGCTATTGCTGGTCCAAGTAAAATTAGTGGTGGCTCAGGATATACTGCCATAGAATTCAAACCAAACACTACAGGCGATTATTACATAGAATTTAACCAAGGAAGTGCAACCGTAATTACCAACCCAAACGGCAATAAAAGAATTTTTGAGATGTTCGACATTACGGTAATAGATACGGTTTCGCTTACGGCAAAGACTGGTAGATTATGGAGTAAAAACTGGGACATTACCACTAATGGTGGAACAAATACTTTTAAAGGAACCTTCTTTGTGTATTCTACAGATGGTGTGGTAACCTCCATCAACTTTAATGGCATACAACCACATGCCTTTAGGGTAGCTTGTAACAGTACGGGTAGCGTAAACACGGGCAACCCCGCATTAGATAGGCAATCGCGTGCTGGTAATTACACTTATTCATCTTATAAAATATTTTTAAACGATCCCGATAATAACATTTATCCAAGCGGTGTTATTGGATCTTTACAAACCAATATACAACTCACGGGTTGTGCTCCTAATTATTGTTTAAATATTACTACAGATGCTGCCGGTTACATAGAGTTTGTGGTAAACTTAAACGGGGTAGCGGGTTACCAAGCAGGTACTAACGATTTAATTTTTGGGCAAAATGTAAGCACTGGAACTACGTGTATTCCTTGGGATGGAAACGATGGATTAGGCAATAGAATTACACAGAATATAAATTTCGAAATAAATGCTGAATATAAATTTGGCTTAACAAATTTACCAATTTTTGATGCAGAAAATTTTACAAACGGATTAATAGTAAGTTCTATTAGACCCTTAGTAATTAAACCACGCTTGTTTTGGGATGATAGTAACATACCCGGTGGCTCTACAAATTTAACAGGTTGTGTAAGTAATGCTTGCCATCCTTGGCCAAGCAATGGCTTTGGCGATGAGCGCACCATCAATACTTGGTGGTATGTAAATGTGGAGCGAGATACTATAATTACACAAACATTACCAAGGCCACAACCATCCATAGTTGGTAATAATAGATTTTGTAAACTCGATACTAACATTTCATTCTCCACCGCTAATAATGCTGGTAGTACTTATATGTGGAGGTCTACAAAAAATGCGATTACAAGTTCGTCAAGTAATTCAACAATAAATTATAGTACAAAAGAAGGAATAGATACCTTAACTGTTTTAGAAACTAATAATATTGGATGTTTTGAAGACAGTGTGTTCGTGTTTTCATACCCATACCCAAGTCCAGATGTGCTTGGCGATACAATTGTTTGCGATATAAATACAGTTGATATTTATAACATCGCTACAAATTTATTGAATACCAAAAACTGGACAGTAAACAGAGGAGTTATATTAGATGGAAATGGTACAAGCGCTGTACAAATTAGGTGGACATCTTTAGGCAATGGCTATGTAGAAGTATTAGAAACCAACCCCAATGGTTGTGCAACTACCAAACGAAGAAACATTAAAGTAGTTGCAAAGCCAGTTATAAATTCAATAAACCATTAAAGGGTTTTAATTCCTAATTCTTTTAATTGATCGTTAGAAATAGTTGCGGGCGAATCAATCATAACATCTCTGCCCGAATTATTTTTAGGGAATGCAATTACATCACGTATAGAATCTAACTCAGCAAATAAAGAGCACCATCTATCGAAACCAAATGCAATACCACCGTGTGGAGGAGCACCGAATTCAAAGGCATCCATTAAAAATCCGAATTGCTTTTGTGCTTCTTCTTTACTAAAGCCAAGCAAATCAAACATGGTAGATTGTAATTCTTTATTATAAATTCTGATAGAGCCTCCGCCAATTTCTGTCCCGTTTATCACCATATCGTAAGCATTTGCTCTTACAGCTCCTGCATTTGTTTTTAACATCGAAATATCTTCGGGCTTAGGTGAGGTGAAAGGATGATGCATGGCATGATATCTCGCACTTTCTTCGTCCCACTCTAGTAAAGGAAAATCTAATACCCATAATGGAGCGAATATATTTTTTGCACGTAAGCCTAATCGGTTACCCATTTCTAAACGCAATTCACTTAATGCTTTTCTGGTTTTATCTGCTGCACCCGCTAACACTAAAATTAAATCGCCTGGTTCTGCCACAAATTTTTCTTTCCATAAATTCAATGCTGTTTCATCATAAAATTTATCTACAGATGATTTAAGGGTTCCATCTGCTTGTACTCTAGCGTATACTAAACCGGTAGCACCAATTTGCGGACGTTTTACAAAATCAGTTAATTCATCTAATTGCTTGCGTGTATATTCTGCACATCCTTTAGCACAAATTCCTACAACCAATTCTGCATCATCAAATACTTTAAACTCCTTACCTTTCACTACATCATTTAGTTCTACAAATTGCATGTCGAAACGAATGTCGGGTTTATCAGAACCATACAAACGCATAGCGTCTGCATAGGTCATGCGAGGGAACTCATGTATATCAATTCCTTTTACTGCTTTAAATAAATGTTTGGCTAAGCCTTCAAAAGTATTTAAAATATCTTCTTGCGTTACGAACGACATTTCGCAATCTATTTGCGTAAATTCTGGCTGACGGTCTGCACGTAAATCTTCGTCTCTAAAACATTTTACTATTTGAAAATACCTATCGAAGCCAGATACCATAAGCAATTGCTTGAAGGTTTGAGGCGATTGTGGCAAGGCATAAAACTCACCATTATTCATTCTGCTTGGCACCACAAAATCGCGGGCTCCTTCTGGAGTAGATTTTATAAGCACAGGGGTTTCAACTTCAATAAAATTTAAAGAGTCCATGTACTTGCGTGTTTCTTGAGCCATGCGATGGCGCAGCTCTAAATTTTTACGCACTACATTTCTGCGTAAATCTAAGTAACGGTATTTTGCACGAAGTTCTTCACCACCATCCGTTTCATCCTCTATCATAAAAGGAGGAACTTTAGCTTCGTTTAATATTTCAATAGCATTTACTTTTAATTCTATTTCTCCGGTAGGTATTTTTAGATTCTTGTTACTTCGCTCTAAAACTGTTCCACTTACTTGTACTACATACTCCCTTCCTAATGAGCGAGCAAGTTTACATAAAGCCTCGTTCTCGTCCATGTTAAACACAATTTGAGTAATGCCATATCGATCTCTTACATCAATAAAAGTCATTCCTCCTAAATCTCTCGATTTTTGTACCCAACCACTAATTATAACCTCTTTGCCTAAATCGCTAATGTTTAGTGCCCCGCAAGTATGTGTCCTTAACATATATATAAAAATGAATCTCAAAAGTATGATTTTCAGTCGAAAAATACAGATGAAATTGTAGATTTGGTTAAAACTTTATGCTATGATCAGAAAATTAGAAGACTTTTATGCGGTTTGGAATTACGAATCGGAAAGCACACTAAAAATGTTTGAAGCTATTTCAGCCGATCACTTTAAAAATACAGGATCAGAAAATATACGGAGTATTGCACGTTTGGCTTGGCACATTACTGAAACTATTGCCGAAATGCTTAACCATGCGGGCTTGCCATTAGATGGCTTAAGCGATGCGAGCAATGAGACTAACGATCTTGTGAAATTGATTTCAGAATACAAAAAGTCTTCGGCCTCATTAATAGCTAAATTAAAAACAAACTGGTCTGACGATATTTTAGAAGAAAAAGTAAATATGTACGGAGATCTGTGGGAAAAAGGCCAAGTATTAAGTGTACTTATACGCCACCAAAGTCACCACAGAGGGCAATTAAGTATTTTGTTAAGGCAAGAAGGTTTGGTAATACCTGGCATGTATGGGCCAACTAAAGAAGAGTGGATTGCAATGGGATTAGCTTCAATGTTATAACATGTCGTCGCACCATTTTGTAAAAGAAAAGCAGGAACCTGCTCTATACATTCATTCTAACGATACGCTAAACCTAGAACTACTTGCGCAGCTATTAGAATGGAGCCCTTATGTAATAGTTGATGAGCATACTTTATATATGATTAATCATGAACCTATTAAAATTGATTTAGTAGTACAGCAAGAATTAAGCATAGAGGATATAAATTTATGGATAGACAATCAATCGGATGTTAAAGTATTTAAGGTAAATAAAGAGGCAAATAAACTACATTCTGTATTAGATTATTTAGAGAAAGAACAACATTCTGCTATTAGTTTAGTTGCGTGTAATGATAAAAGTTTTGAAGCATTAAGTTTATACAACCATAAACTCGATATTATACAATACACCAATAATTATAAAGGTTTTTATATAAACAATCGTTTTTCGAAATGGATGCAAAAGGATGCTTTATTGGAAATTAATAATGACTTTGTAGAAACAAAAAACCTCGAAAAGTGTACTACAAATTGGAAAGTGATAGACGATGGAATTGTAGAAATACTAGTAACACAAAAAACATATATTAAAGAATTTAAATTTGACAACTGAAATTAAAGAAAAGCACGACCCATTAGCGGCAATGCGTTTCAAAGAATTTAGGTTTTACATCCTAGGAAGATTTTTTCTCACCACGGCTGTAAATTTCCAGGCGGTATGTGTGGGTTGGCAAATTTATGAACTCACCAAAGATCCTCTATCATTAGGTTTAATAGGTCTTGCTGAAGCAGTTCCTTATATTCTAATTGCCTTGTTTGCTGGTTATGTGGTAGATCATTATGATAGAAGAAAAGTATTAATGACAGCAATAAGTGTATTAATTCTCTCTTCAGCATTATTGTTTTTCTTTTCATATAATTCTGAGCAAATTATTTCTTTTGGCACCTTGCCTATATATTGTTTAATATTTATTACTGGCCTTGCGCGTGGATTTATTAGCCCGTCTATGTTCGCTATCATGTCTCAAGTAGTGCCAAAAAAAGTATTCGGAAATTCTTCCACATGGAACAGTACTGTTTGGCAAATTGGTGCGGTAGGTGGACCAGCCATTGGAGGTTTTGTTTATGGTTTCATGGGTGTGGCAAATGCTTATTTACTTAATACGCTATTTTTCGGATTATCGTTTTTGTTTTTCTCATTTATCGCAACTCGGGCAGTGTTAAAATCAGAAAAAATAGAAAGCTTAAAAGAAAGCATAACTGCTGGTTTACGATTTGTATTTTCAAATCAGTTGCTATTAAGCGCACTTTCTTTAGATTTATTCGCAGTATTTTTTGGAGGTGCGGTTGCCTTACTTCCTATGTTTGCGGATCAAATTTTACATGTTGGGCCTAAAGGGCTCGGGGTATTACGAGCAGCTCCTGCTATAGGCGCATTGTTAATGGCCGTAATACTTACACTCAAACCATTACACGCTAATGCTGGTAAAAAACTTTTGTATGCTGTAGCATTGTTTGGCTTGAGTAGCATCGCATTTGCGCTTTCTACTAATTTCTATTTATCTGTTTTATTTTTAGCACTTGGTGGCGCTTTCGATAATATAAGTGTGGTAATAAGAACAACCATTGTACAATTATACACTCCAGACCACATGCGTGGCAGGGTTTCCTCTGTTAATAGTATTTTTATAGGATCTTCTAATGAAATAGGAGCTTTTGAATCTGGTTTTGCCGCACGTTTGCTTGGTTTGGTTCCTTCTGTTATCTTTGGCGGCAGTATGACGCTTTTAGTTACCAGCTTAACTGCTAAATTTGCACCAAAACTTAGAAACTTAAAACTTTAATATACACTATGGAATTGTTGTTAGACCCCAACATGTGGGTAGCTTTACTTACGCTTACCTTATTAGAAATTGTACTTGGTATTGATAATATTGTATTCATTTCTATCCTCTCGGGCAAACTCCCTAAAGAAAAACAAAAGAAAGCTCGCCAAACTGGTTTAGCATTGGCACTTATAACAAGAGTTTTATTATTGCTTTCATTAAGTTGGGTAATGAGTTTAACAGCTCCTTTATTTACTGTTTTACAACAAGAAATTTCGGGTAGAGATTTAATTTTATTGATAGGCGGATTATTCCTAATTTATAAAGCAACTGCAGAAATACATGAAAAATTAGAAGGCGAAAATCATGATACTGAAATAAAAGGGAAAGTGAATTTCAGCTCTGTGATTTTACAAATATTAATTTTAGATGTGGTATTCTCACTAGACTCTGTAATAACTGCAGTGGGTATGGCAAACCATATTGAAGTAATGATTGCCGCAGTAGTAATTGCAGTTATCATAATGCTATTTGCAGCAGAAAGCATTAGCAAATTTGTGAACCAACACCCAACGGTAAAAATGTTAGCATTATCTTTCTTAGTACTTATTGGCGTAAGCTTATTAGCCGAAGGCTTAGATCAGCACATACCCAAAGGATACATTTATTTTGCGATGGCATTTTCGGTGCTAGTGGAAATGCTGAATTTGAGACTTAAAAAGAAAGGGTAATAAAATAAAGCTCACAAAGGGCGCTAAGTACACACAATGGTACACTAAGAATTCATTGTGTACCATTGTGTGTACTTAGCGCCCTTTGTGACCAAAAGCTAATTAGCTAATTTATCTATAACAACCTGTATCTCCTGCTTCAATTCCTCTGCTTTCGCTGTATTCTTCATCTCCTTCAACACTCCTCTTATCGCATTAATAGCAAATGTGTTTGTTGTGTTTTTCGAAACATCTACTACTGCTTGCACTCCTGTTTTAATCACCTCATCGTCCATGCGTTTTATGTAGGCTTTGTAATGTGGCATAATTAAAAACAAAGTGAAATTAGTTTTGCGTTCAATTAAATTTAAAAAGAAAGAATGTTCTGCTGCAGTTCCTTCTTTTC
The DNA here is from genome assembly GCA_943371425.1 of Sphingobacterium thalpophilum. Lineage (GTDB taxonomy): Bacteria > Bacteroidota > Bacteroidia > Sphingobacteriales > Sphingobacteriaceae > CAJBVG01. The sequence goes on along the minus strand of CALRUR010000006.1, from coordinate 129,736 downwards.
CATAAAATTCTGAAATGGCTAATTGTATAGTTGAATTATTACTTTTCTCTTCTTTTTTTGCAATTACCCAAGCCTTCTCTTTATTCGAATTTACATAGTACTTAAACAAATTCGATTCCACTTGGTACGATAAATCTTTTTCTGCCGAAGTAAACACTTCCACATTATTTTGATCGGAGTAAAAATCTATTATAGCTTTTAATGCTCTAGCTCTCACAATCGATTTTTTATCATTAATAGCTAAACTTTTTAATTTAGGATATGCTAATTTTTTATGCGTTTCGTTTAATGCTTTAACTTTAGAAATTGCTAATGTTTTTACAGAATAAAATGGATCATCCAATGCTTTTAAAAATGCCATTTGCACAATCGAATCTGTTTTGTATTTATCTAATGCTTCCAAAGCTTCTAACTTATCTAAAAACAAAGGCGCATTGTAAAACATATGCAACCACTCTTCTTTGCTGTGCATATCTTTTTTAGTACACACCAACATTTTCTCCGCATCCACATTTATTAATAAAGGTTTTGTTGAGGTAGCAAATTCAAATGATTGTGATACGCTATCCAACACAATTCTTTTTCTTAGCACTTTGCCATCTTCATAAATATCAACATCAATTGGCAATCGATACAATGGATTTTTACTTAAATCTTGTTTTTGCCGAATATTAACAATTGCTTTTTTACTCGTCTCCACATAATCGTAATTAAATTCTAATTCCGGATGCCCTTGATTTAAATACCACTGATTGAAAAACCAATTTAAATCTTCACCCGTTACTTCTTCGAAAACTAAACGTAAATGATGTATTTCAACTGGTTTAAACTTATAAGTTTCTAAGTATTGTTTAATAGCTGTAAAAAATGCTTTGTCTCCAACATACTTTCTAAGCATGTGTATAATTTGTCCACCTTTTTGATAAGAGTTTACATCGAACATTGTTTCGCGATCTGTTAAATCAAAACGAATCATATTTACTCTTTTATTTGCAGCCGATGCGATGTATGCATTTAAGTTGTTAAATCCTCCTCTATCTGCTTCTTCTCTACCGTATTTATACTCGTCCCACAAATACTCTCCATAAGTAGCAAAGCCCTCGTTTAAGGTAAGGTTTGGCCATGATTCGCATGTTACTAAATCGCCGAACCAATGATGGAACAATTCATGCGAAATAATGTCTTCATCTGTTTGATCTTCATAATCGCGTACGGTTTTATTCATGGCATCGTAAAAAGTAACAGCTCCGGTATTTTCCATTGCCCCGGATACAAAATCACGCACTACAATTTGCGAATACTTATCCCATGGATAAGTTACTCCTAATTTGTTGGAGAAAAATTCAATCATTTCTGGAGTGTTTCCAAAAATTAATTTTGCATTTGGTGTAAACTCTGGCTCCATGTAATAATTCACTTCCATTCCTCTCCACTTATCTTTATACACTTTAAAATTTCCGCCAGACAACATGGTTAAATAGGGTGCATGCGGTAACTCTTGTTTCCAAAAATCGGTCCGCGTTCCGTTAGAATTATTGGTTGAATACATTAATCTTCCGTTTGAAAGAGTAACCATAGCAGTATCAACCGTTATTGCTAACTCCTGGCTAAAACGTTCGTTGCCAGATTCTATAGTAGGGAACCAGCAAGAATTCGATTCAGTTTCTCCTTGTGTCCAAAATTGAGTGGGTTTGTATTTGTTCTTGCCGTTGGGATTAATAAAATAAAATCCTTTGTCTGAATTTATTGCTTCACTGCCTTTCACTTTTAATTTATTTGGCATTGCGATGTAATCTATATACACATCATACATTTCTTCCTTAGTAAATTTTTTGCCAAGATTAATAATTAATTTAAACCCATCATAAGCATAGTCGGCTTTCTTTGTATTTACTTTTACTTCATTAATTTTATATCCTTTTGCATCTAAAATCAATTCATCTGTTTCATAAAAATATGGGCGAACTTTTAAGTTCGCTTTTCCAATTACAAAACAACTATCCCAGTTTAAATTAATATCAAGCTTCGTGTGGATGATGTCCGACAAACGAGTGTATGAAGCATAATATGTTTTTGCCTCTGGGTTAGAATGTATCGTAACTTCTGGTAAATTTACTTCTGTAGTAGCTTCTACTTTTTTTGTTTTACATGCAGACATACTTATTGCTGTAATAAATACAGCAGTCAATATTGAGGTGTGCTTCATTTAGTTTTCAGATAATAATTGTGTAATAAATATTTCGAACTCTGTTTTAAACTCTTGGTAATGTTTGCCAGTTGCAGGACCAGAGTATCCTGTATGTATTTTGCGAACTTTGCCTTTTTTATCAATAACTATTAAGGTTGGGAAGGCTATAAAATTTTTCAGCATCGGAAGCGATTCATTTACATTTCCTTTTTTATTTGTGCCCGCTATTAATAATTCATACGGAATGTTTAATCGCTTTTTTAAATTTTTCGCGTTATTAGATGCAACCGTAAAATCTTCACTGCGCTCATAACACAAACCAATAGCCTCTACTCCATTACTTTTATTTTCATTATAAAATGGCACTAAGTAGTTTGTTTCGTCGATACAATTAGGGCACCAAGAACCCATAATTTGTATGAGCACCACTTTGTTTTTATATTTTTCATCGTTTAATGAAATGAGTTTCCCGTCGATGTTTTTAAATTCGAATGTTAGCTCATCATAACCTTCCTTCAAAAACGTTAAATTGTCTGCATCCGGAAGTTTCGCGTATTGATCATACTTCGCTGTCCAGGTTTGTTTTGTTTTATACCCCGAGTAAAACTCGCCATTAATTAACTCAGTATTATTCTTATTAATTTCTGCTGTAAATAAATAAACATGCGAACCATCAAAAGCAGAAAGGTATAATTTATTGCCATCCGTAAGTCCTTCTAAATATCTGTAATCTCCAGTGGTTGATAAAAAGGTGCCATAAATTTTATTGTCGTCCATTCTTATTTCGGCAATGGCGGTAGAAGTATCTGTTTTGTCTTCGTTTAAAAAGGTACTGCTCCAAGTACCAACAAAATCTGAATTTATTCTTCTGTTTACCACCTTAAATCTTTCTTGATTATTGAAATACGCTCTTACTGGCATTTCCATTTTATAGCTTTCGTAGTTTTTTGTCCAACGGCCAATTAAAGAATCGCCCATATTGGCTAACATAAATTCTGAGTCGTAAAAAGGCATCGTTATTTTAATGCTATCGCCAATCACTTCAATTTGATCTACAATTAAGCGTTCTTCGGCATTATGTATTTCGATGATGATACTATCTTGATTCTTTTTTAATTCAAAAACAAATGGTATTTCAACCTTGTCTTTATTGAGAAGTACCCCACGCCAAACACCACTTTTTAACTCTTTGTTATTGTTTGTGGAACATGAAAAACCGAAACTTACAATGAGCAGGAGTGCTATTGAAATATTAATTTTATGTAAAATCCTCATTTAAATAGGTCTAGAGCCTATAAAGTTAATAAACCTTTTAATAAATCTGATAAAAATTTCTATATTGGCAGAATTATCTATAAATATAAATGATGAAAGCAATTCGTATTTTAAGTATTTTATTAGTTCTAAGCATTACTCCTGCAATGATATTTGCACAGGGTTCTGCAGAAAAGAAAAAACTAAAAAAAGAATTAAGAACATATCGTAAGATGAAGCCAATGGAGATTCGTAACATGAAAATGAATTACGAGAGTAAATTGAAAGATAAAAAAGCGTTGGACTTGCGAATTAAAAACCTGCAAAGAACTTCAGATTCATTACAGAATTTAGTTACTGCAAACAATGCTAGAGTTAGGCAATTAGAGGCTCAATTACAATCAGCACAAGATGCTGCTGCCAATGCAAAACCAAATGTTGCAAAAGGATATTACTACAGAGTACAATTAGGTGCATATAAGCAATACAATATTAAAGCTAAAACTACTAGCGACGAATCTTTTAGCGCAGTTACGGAAGACTCTATGAATAAATTAACTTTAGGTTTGTTTTATACATTAGCAGAAGCTGATCAGTTCAAAGAAGATGTTCGCAGAATGGGAGTTAAAGATGCGTATGTAGTTCCTTTTAAAGATGGCAAACGTATTACGCATAAAGAAGCTGCAGAAGGACTGCGTAAAAAATAGTGTGCTAATTTGCTAGTGTGCTAATAAAAAAGCCCTGAGATTTTAGAATCATCAGGGCTTTTTTCGTATGGTCGTATTGTCGTATAAACTTACTTCAATATCTCTCTCGATATAACAATTCGTTGAATCTCCGAAGTGCCTTCGTAAATTTGAGTAATCTTCGCATCGCGCATTAAACGCTCTACGTGGAATTCTTTTACGAATCCGTATCCGCCGTGTATTTGCACTGCTTCAACAGTTGTTTTCATAGCTACTTCAGAGGCAAATAATTTTGCCATAGAGCTCAACTGAGCATAGTCCATTTTTTTATCTTTTAACCAAGCAGATTTTAAACACAATAATCTTGCTGCTTCAATTTCTGTTGCCATATCTGCTAACTTAAATTGAATTGCTTGGTGATTTGAAATAGTAGTACCAAATGCTTTACGCTCTTTAGAATAAGCTAATGCTAATTCGTACGCACCAGATGCAATACCTAATGCTTGCGAAGCAATACCGATACGTCCGCCTGCCAATGTTTTCATCGCAAATTTAAAACCGAAACCATCTTCGCCAATTCTATTTTCTTTCGGAACTTTTACATCAGTAAACATTAAAGAGTGGGTATCCGAACCTCTAATCCCTAATTTATTTTCTTTTGGTCCTACTTCAAAACCAGGCATTCCTTTTTCAACAATTAATGCGTTAATACCTCTGTGGCCTTTAGCAACATCTGTTTGTGCTATAACAATGTAGTACTCTGCATTGCCACCATTGGTAATCCAGTTTTTTGTACCATTTAATAAATAATGGTCGCCTTTATCTTCTGCTGTGGTGCGTTGCATAGTTGCATCAGAACCAGCCTCTGGTTCCGATAAACAAAATGCTCCAATTTTTTGTCCGGTTGCCAATGGCACCAAATATTTTTGTTTCTGCTCTTCAGAACCATATGCTTCTAATCCGTAACATACTAATGAGTTGTTTACAGATACAACTACAGATGCAGATGCATCTACTTTCGACAATTCTTCCATTGCTAAAACATATGAAATAGTATCTAAGCCAGCACCTCCGTATTTAGGATCTACCATCATTCCTAAGAATCCTAGCTCTCCTAATTTTTTTATTTGCTCTGCAGGAAATTTTTGATGTTCGTCACGCTCAATTACTCCAGGTTTCAATTCAGTTTGAGCGAAATCTCTCGCTGCTTGTTGAATCATTAAGTGTTCTTCTGAAAGTTCAAAATGCATAAAAAAATTATTTAGTGTTTTTAATTTTGTTAATTATGTTGCTGGTAGAATAACCATCAATAAAGTTCATTGTTTCAACCCTACCTCCATTTGCAATTACAATATCTGCCCCTACAATCTTGTCAACCGTATAGTCGCTTCCTTTTACTAAGATATCTGGTTTTAAAAAATTTATCAAATCATAAGGAGTTTCTTCATCAAATAAAACTACCGCATCTACAAAAAACAACGATGCTATAATTTCCGCTCTAGAGCGCTCGTCTTGTATAGGGCGGTTTGGGCCTTTTATATCGCTAACAGATTTATCTGAATTTAATCCAACTATCATTCGGTCTGCAATAGATGCAGTTTTAGAAAGGTAATCGATATGTCCTTTGTGCAAAATATCAAAACAACCATTTGTAAAAACTACATTTAAACCCATATAATGCCAAATACTAAGCATGCTTTGAGCTTCTTCGCGGCCGACAATTTTCGATCGCATTTTTTCGTTTTTATCAACCGTTATTTTCATTCTTCTTATAGTTTATAAATATAAATAATAAGCTGATGCTACCAACTAATAAAATAGATAATATTTGTGAAGAGTGATTTAGGGTAGCGTAAATTAAACCGTCGGCAGAATTAATACCATACACCAATAAGGCTACTTGTATTGCTGCTTCATAGGCGCCAATGCCACCTTGTACTGGTGCCGACATCCCTATGCCTCCTACTGCCATTATAAACAATGCAGAACTAATACTTAATCCGGATGTAGGCTCTATTGCAAAAAAGCATAACCATGTAGAGAGTGTATACATAGCCCAAATAAATATAGAATAAATAATAAATAAACCTTTTTGTTCAAGTTTAAGTATTGATAAAACTCCATCTTTAAAGCCTAATAATACTTGCCAAATTTTACTATATATTTTATTTTTTAATAATTGTTGATGGTATTTTCTGAGCAAATAAAAAGCTAAGCCCATCATCAAAATAAATAATATTAACATTAATATAGATGATGATGCATTTTGAAATTTATTTAGAAAAGGGTTGATAATATTTGTAAATAAAAACTCCTGTATGGTATTATATTCTATTAATATGGAAAGCAACAATATTCCTAATAAGAATAACACATCAATAATTCGTTCAATAATTACGGTTCCGATTAAAGAGTTTAAAGGAATTTTATCAGTTCTTGTAAGTACACCACATCTAGAAACTTCGCCCATGCGAGGCACTGCTAAATTGGCCAAATAGCCTATCATTACAGAGTGAAACATGTTTGAGTTTTTTGGTGTGTAGCCTAAAGGTTTTATCAACATTTTCCAACGAAGTGCTCTTACATAATGAGCAAGAATAGAAACAAAAACAGATAATAGTACCCATGTATAATTTGCTTTTAACAGTTGCTGCCAAATAAGGTTTAAGTCTTGACCACGAAATGCAAGCCACAATAATAAAGCTGCAATTGCTAATAAGAATATATATTTTAATACAGGTAAAGCGGCTTTCAAGAGCTTAAATTAATCTGTTGTTTGAATCGGGGAAAATTGAAATGGGCTCGAATTTTTTAGCTTCTTCAAAATCCATGTGTGCGTAAGAAATAATAATAATAATGTCGCCAACTTGTGCTTTTCTAGCAGCCGGCCCATTTAAGCAAACAATTCCCGAACCTCTTTCGCCTTTTATAACGTAGGTCTCCAAACGTTCACCATTATTCACATTTACTACTTGTACTTTTTCATGTACAATTAAATTTGCGGCATCCATTAAATCTTCATCAATGGTAATGCTACCCACATAATTTAACTCTGCTTGAGTAATTTTTGCTCTATGAATTTTTGATTTTAAAACTTCGATTTGCATAGGGCGCAAAGGTATGATAATAATTCAAATTTTGAAGAATTATGCCCTGATGTACATATTGTCTATTAGTCTGGTATTACCCAATCTAACCGCAATTATCATCAATAAAGGGCCGTTTTCGTCGATATTTTCAATAATCTCTAACTTGTCTGGATTCACAATATCTACGTATTCTATTTTTATATCCGCAATAGTATTGAGTATATCTAAGGCTTTATTTTTTAATTCTGAAAGGTCTTTGTTACCCTTCAATATACTTAATCTAGTGTTTTCTAGTGCTTTATATATATTTCCTGCGCTTCGTCTTTCTAAATTATTTAATCTACTGTTTCTAGAGCTCATGGCTAAGCCACTCTCTTCGCGAATTATAGGGCAAATATGTAGGTTAATATCAAGATTAAAATCGGCAATTAACTTTTTTATGATGAGCGTTTGTTGGAAGTCTTTTTGTCCGAAGTACGCATTTGTAGGTTTTACAATATTAAAAAGTTTATAAACCACTTGGCCAACTCCTTTAAAATGTCCGGGGCGCATGGCTCCTTCCCAAATTTGCTCTAGTTTACCGAAATTATGCCCCCAAGTTTCGCCATCAGCATATATATCGTTTACTTCTGGTAAAAAAAGATAATGGCAACCGGCAGATTCTAACAGTTCAATATCTTTCTCTATTGGGCGTGGATATTTCTCTAAATCTTTGGGGTCGTTAAATTGAGTAGGGTTTACAAAAACACTGCATATAACCACATCATTTTCCAACATCGCCTTTTTTAATAAAGAAATATGGCCATCGTGCAAAGCACCCATAGTAGGAACAAAGCCAATTTTTTTGGCAGATGAGCGTAAAGGCGAGAGTATTAAGTCTAGCTCCTTAGAGGTTTTTACAACTTTCAAAATAGTCTTTAAAAAGAGGGCTAAATTTGGAAAAATAATTAGAATAACAAGTGCTTTATTATAAATTGTTGAAAAAATTGAATATTATTTGTATATTTGCAGTCCCAATTCATTTCGCCTTCGGGCGGTAATTTGTTGATTAGGAGTTAGTTCAGTATGGCAAAAACAAAGATTCTCTTTATCACTCACGAAATGTCTCCTTTTTTGGAGATATCAAAAATCGCGAAAATAACACGTCAGTTACCACAGGCAATGCAAGAAAAAGGATTTGAGATCCGTATTCTGATGCCACGTTTCGGTAATATCAACGAAAGACGAAACAGGTTACACGAAGTAATTCGTTTATCTGGTATGAACATCGTTATTAATGACAATGACAACCCGTTAATTATTAAAGTAGCTTCGTTGCCAACGGCACGTATGCAAGTTTACTTTTTAGATAATGAGGAGTATTTCCAACGTAAATCTATTTTTAGAGATGCGAAAGAGAATTTCCATGTTGATAATGACGAGCGAATGATTTTCTTTTGCAAAGGTGCAATAGAAACAGTTAAAAAATTAGGTTGGATGCCAGATGTGGTTCATTGTTTCGGATGGATGAGTAGTTTAGTGCCTATGTACTTAAAAACTTCTTACAAAGAAGATCCAATGTTTAAAAACACTAAAGTGGTTTACTCAGTTTATGAGAACTGCTTTGCTGAAACTTTACACAAAGACCTTAAAACGAAATCATTGATGCCCGAAATGTCGGCAACAGATACTGCATTGTTAAAAGATGGTACTTGTACCTCTTTACATATAAATGCAATAAATTATTCTGATGCAGTAATTAAGGCAGACGAAAACATAGATAGTGCCGTTATTAAGTATCTTTCTAAGCAAAACGACAAAAACATTGTAGAGAACATTAACCATGATGAGATTGATTTCGATGCTTTTGTTCAGTTTTACGAAGAAGTTAATGAAGAATTAGTAACTGCTTAATTATCGGTATTAAATGAAATTTATTAAAAGTAAAGACTTATTAATCTTATTAATAGGTCTTTTTATTTTACAAGCCTGCAAAAAAGAAGGCGATATTGGTTTGGAACAACAAATTGATGAAGAAGGATTATATGGCACGTTAGTGGATACAAATACCATCAAACTATTTTCTGTAAAAGACGATAGTTTAATTACCTCGAATTTTGTACGAAACCAATTAGGCGATTTTCAGGATCCTTTATTCGGCAAAACTCTTGCCACAATTGCATTTCAGGCAACATTGCCAAAAAACAATGTTGATTTCGGTACCGGTGCTGTATTAGATTCGGTTGTGTTAGTAATGGCCTATCCTTCTGTAAAAGCAGAACGTTTCTATGGCGACTCTACCTCTAGATTTGAACTGAAACTGAACCAACTTGATGAAGATATTTACAACGATTCTGTATATTATTCAAACAGAGTATTCAAAATAAAATCTACTCCGATAGGTACCATGTCTTATCAACCAAAACCTGATGACTCTATTACAGTACAAAACATAAGAGTTGGAAAATCAGATACCATCGCAAAAATTTATCCTCATTTGAGAATGCGTTTAAACGATGCTTTTGGAAACGAAATATTAGCAAAATCTGGACAAACAGATTTAAGTAGTGGTTCTGCATTCTTAGCAGCATATAAGGGCTTTTACCTAAGTGCTACAAGGGTTTCTGGTGATGGCGGTATTTTATCATACGACTTAACCAACAGCAACAGGTCGTACATTGTACTTTATTACCGAACTACAACAGACACTACCAATTTTGTATTAAATATTAATTCATCATCGGCCAATATTAACCATTACGAACATGATTATACTGGAACTGAAGTCGCTTCTCAATTAGTTGATTCTAATTTAGGAAATGAAAAAGTTTTCGTTCAATCATTATCAGGCCTAAGAGCCAAAATGAAGTTTCCGAACTTAGACAGATTATTAGATTCGGGTGCTATTGCAGTAAATAAGGCAGAATTGATTTTTAAACCAGTAAGTGGTTCTGAAAGCCCTTACGCTCCTATAGTTACATTTGCCGTTAAAGGCAGATTCTCTGATAACTCAGAAACCCTATTAAACACTGGTGTATACTCTAGTACCAAAAAAGAATACAAAATTGATTTAACGCGTTCTATTCAATTTATGATCGACAAGAAGTTAGTTCTAAAAGAATTGTACATAGAGGATAACTCCAAACAAATAAACCCCCGAAGAACATTAATAGGTGGAGTAAATTCTGCTAGCCCTATAAAGCTCAGAATTTTTTACACCAAACTTTATTGAAATTTAACTAGAATCTTTTTTACATTTATACATTAAACTTTTAACTTATGTGTGGAATCGTAGGATACATTGGCTTCCGTGAAGCTTATCCAATAATAATCAAAGGCTTACAAAGATTAGAATATAGAGGCTATGACAGTGCAGGTGTTGCATTGTTAAATGGCGAAATGAGAATTTATAAAAAACAAGGCAAAGTGAGCGACTTAGAGGCATTTGTTGCCGACCAACCAACTTCAGCAACTGTAGGTATGGGGCATACTCGTTGGGCAACACATGGTGCACCAAGTGATCGAAACTCTCACCCACATACTTCTAATAATGGTAAACTAAGTATTATCCATAACGGAATTATTGAAAACTACTCTTCAATTAAGGAAGAAATGATTAAACGCGGACATGTGTTTAACAGCGATACAGATACTGAGGTGTTAATTCATTTAATTGAAGACATCCAAGAAAAAACTAAACAAAGTTTAGACGAGTCGGTGCGTATTGCATTAAAAGAAGTGGTAGGTGCATATGCAATTGTAGTGGTTTCTAAAGATCACCCCGATGAAATAATTGCAGCACGAAAAGGCAGCCCAATGGTTATTGGTGTTGGCGAAGGCGAATATTTTATCGCATCAGATGCATCACCAATTATTGAATATACTAAAAATGTAATTTTCTTGAACGACAGTGAAATGGCAATTGTTAAACGTGACAGTTTAGTGATTAAAACCATCGACAATGTTGTACAAGACCCATATATACACGAATTAGAACTTCAATTAGAAATGATTGAAAAAGGTGGCTACGAACATTTCATGTTAAAAGAAATTTACGAGCAACCTCGTTCTATTTATGATAGTATGCGTGGAAGAATAAATTCTAAAGATGGATTTATTGGCTTAAGTGGCTTGAATGAATACGAAGAGAAATTTAAAAATGCTGAGCGAATTTTAATTGTTGCTTGCGGTACCTCGTGGCATGCAGGCTTAGTTGCCGAATATTTAATTGAAGATTATGCAAGAATTCCAGTTGAAGTTGAATATGCTTCAGAATTCCGTTACCGTAATCCTATTATTACCGAAAAAGACATCGTAATTGCTATTTCACAATCTGGTGAAACCGCAGATTCTCTTGCTGCTATAGAGCTTGCAAAATCTAAAGGTGCAACCATATTTGGAATTTGCAATGTAGTTGGTTCATCGATTCCTCGTGCATCTAATGCTGGAGCTTATACACATGCCGGACCAGAAATTGGTGTTGCATCAACCAAAGCATTTACTGCACAAGTAACTATTTTAACATTATTAGCTTGGTCTATTGGGCAGAAAAAAGGTGCCATTAAAAAAACCAGGTTAATGGAATTGTTAACTGCGTTGGAAGAAATTCCTGCCAAAGTTGAAAAAGCATTGCAAAGTAACGACGAAATTAAAGCTATTGCTGAGCGTTTTAAAGATGCTCATAACTTCCTTTACTTAGGCAGAGGTTATAACTTTCCTGTAGCATTAGAAGGTGCTTTAAAATTAAAAGAGATTTCATATATACATGCAGAAGGTTACCCAGCAGCAGAAATGAAGCACGGGCCAATTGCCTTAATTGATGAAAACATGCCAGTGGTGGTAGTTGCAACAAAAGGCACCATCCTCGAAAAAATAATTAGCAACATACAAGAAGTTAAAGCCCGTAAAGGGGTAATTATTGCAATAGTTACAGAAGGCGATGAAGAAGTGAGAAAGATGGCTGATTATGTAATAGAAATTCCTGAAACAGAAGAATGTTTAGTTCCATTATTAGCAACTATTCCTCTACAGTTATTATCATATCATATTGCAATTATGAGAGGCTGTAACGTAGATCAGCCAAGGAATTTGGCAAAATCGGTAACAGTTGAGTAGATATAAATTACGAATTACTAATTACAAATTGGGTGATTTCTCCTTAATTCGTAATTAGTAATTCGTAACTCGTAATTAATATTATTACGCTTTAGTAAATCTTTCCGCTACTGCATCCCAATTAATAACATTGAAAAATGCACCCATATAATCGGGTCTGCGGTTTTGGTATTTTAAGTAATAAGCATGCTCCCAAACGTCCATTCCTAAAATAGGCGTACCTTTTACTTCGGCAATATCCATTAACGGGTTGTCTTGATTTGGAGTAGAACTAACCACTAATTTTTTATCGGCACCTACAGATAACCAAGCCCAGCCAGATCCAAAACGAGTAGCTCCTGCTTGTGTAAACTTAGTTTTAAATTCTTCGAAACTTCCGAATGCTGCATTTATAGCATCTGCTAATGCTCCTTTAGGTGCACCGCCGCCATTTGGGCTCATAATCGACCAGAATAAAGAGTGATTATAATGTCCGCCGCCATTGTTTCTAACAGGCATTGGGTGTTTAGATATTTCTTTACAAATATCTTCTATGCTCATTGTTTCTAATGGGGTGCCAGCAACTGCTGCATTTAAATTAGTTACATAAGCAGCATGGTGTTTACCATGATGAATTTCCATCGTTGTTTTGTCGATGTGTGGCTCCAATGCATCAACTGCATAAGGTAGCGCTGGTAGTGTAAATGCCATAATTTTATTTTATTTAATTATTTTCTGTTTATAAGACAAATATATCAATTAAAGGTTTCTATTTATCCTCTCTTTTTAATTGAAAAAATTCATGCATTAAATTTTTGCATTCATCTTCTAAAACTCCTTTAATAACTGATGTTTTAGGGTGTAACACACTTTCTGATAAGTTAGAATACCCACGTTTATTGTCGCTGGTGCCAATTACAATTTTTTGAACCTGACTCCAATAAGCTGCCCCTGCGCACATTACACATGGCTCCACAGTAACATACAAAGTTGCTTCTTGTAAATACTTAGCCCCTAAATTATTCGCAGCCGAAGTAAAGGCTTGCATCTCAGCGTGTGCAGTTACATCATTTAATCGTTCTGTTAAATTATGGGCTCGTGCTATTATTTTATTTTTCATCACAATTACCGCACCTATCGGAACTTCATCTGCTTCAAAAGCATAACGCGCCTCTTTTAATGCTTCGTTCATAAAGTACTCGTCGGAATAAATTGTATAGCTCATATTAATTGATGTAACTTTGGTAAAAATATAAATAATGCAGAAAGTATTTCTCTTAAAAGGAAAAGAAAAGCCCGTATTACACCATCATAATTGGGTGTACTCCGGCGCAATAGCGAAACAAGACAAAGGCATAGTCAAAGGCGATATGGTAATGGTTTGTAATAACGAAGGTAAATTTTTGGCCTATGGTTATTACAATGAAGATTCGAAAATTAGAGTTCGTTTATTGGAGTGGGATGAAAATGTTGAAATAAACGAAGCTTGGTGGGAAGAGAAAATACGCAATGCATATGCATTGAGAAAAGATCGGGTGGAAAGCGAAGATACGAATGCGTATCGTGTAATTTTTTCTGAAGGCGATGCCTTGCCAGGTTTAATTGTTGATAAATACGATGAGTATTTATCTGTTCAATTTTTAACTGCAGGGCTAGAAGTAAGAAAAGAAATGATTGTTTCTATTTTACAAAAAGTGATACCGGTAAAAGGAATATATGAGCGAAGCGATTCTACTGCTAGAACATTGGAAGGCCTAGGAATGTCGGTGGGCGTACTATTTGGAGAGAAACCACCATCAAACTTATTAGTAAAAGAAAATGGCTTATTGGTAAATACTCCAATTGTGGAAGGTCAAAAATCTGGGTATTTCTTAGACCAGCGCGATAGCAGAAAAAAAGTGGCTGCGTATACAAAAGGGTTAAAGGTATTAGATTGCTTTTCTTATACCGGCGGTTTTAGTTTAAACGCCAGAAAAGCAGGTGCAACAGAAGTGTGGAGCGTAGATTCTTCGGCATCGGCAACCGACGCACTCTCATCAAACTATAAAAACAACCAATTAGATTGTAATGAAGAACATGTAATTACGAGTGATGTGTTTCAGTTTTTGAGGGCTGCACAGCAAAAAAATCAACATTGGGACGTCATAATTCTAGATCCGCCAAAATTGGCACCCAACCGACAAAATTTGCCGAAAGCGGAGCGAGCATATAAAGATTTGAACTTACAAGCCATGTTATTAATGAAATCAGGCGATATTTTAGCTACTTTCTCTTGTTCGGGCAGTTTAAGTTTAGAGCATTTTAAGCAAATATTAGCCTGGGCCGCCACGGATGCGGGGAAAGAATTGCAATTTTTAGAAGATTTAGGGCACCCTGTAGACCATCCGGTAAGGGCTGCTTTTCCAGAATCGTATTATTTAAAAGGAGTTATAGCACGTATTATTTAAGTAATTGCGCTAAGGCCCTTGACAAAAGGTAGATTTTTTGTATATTTGCGCTGGAAAATACTGAAAACGAACGAGGGGACACATGTCCCCTCATTTATTTTAAATACATCTCATGAGCGCTGTAGAGGCAAAAATTAAGTCGTTTATCGACGAAGCATTAGAAGGAAGCAATTTATTTGTGGTAGATTTTAAATTGTTGCCTAAGAGCAGGATTGTGTTGTTATTAGACGGAGATAACGGAGTTGGGATAGATGAATGCGCAAAAATTAGCAGACACATCTCAAACAGAATGGATGAGGAGAATTTAATTGAAGGAGCGAGTACTTTAGAGGTTTCGTCGCCTGGGGTTGATCATCCATTAAAATTTCAACGTCAGTATCCGCAACATATTGGTAGAACTTTGGGTATAAGATTGAATGATGGGAAAGAATTTGAAGGGAAGTTGTTAAGTGTGGAAGGTGATACCATCAGTATTGAAGCAAAAATTAAAGAAAAAGGTAAAAAGAAAGTGTTATTAGAAGAGCGTAGTTTTACCTTAACAGATATTAAAGAAGCAAAAATTAAGATCATTTTTTAGATAAAGTAAATTGAATAAATATGAATAACATCAATTTAATTGATTCTTTCCAGGAGTTTAAAGACTTCAAAAACATCGATCGTCCGACGATGATGAGTGTGTTGGAAGATGTATTCAGAAGCATGTTACGCAAGAAATACGGAACAGATGAGAATTGTGATATTATCGTAAATACTGATAATGGAGATTTGGAAATCTGGAGAACACGTAGAGTAATGGAAGATGGTTTCTCTGAAGACGATGCATTGGAAGTAGAAATTACAGAAGCAAAAACCATAGACGCTGATTTAGAAGTTGGTGATGATGCTATTGAACAAGTAACCTTAGAAAGTTTTGGAAGAAGAGCCATTTTAGCTGCTCGCCAAACCTTGGTTTCTAAAATTATAGAATTAGAAAAAGACGAAGTTTACAAAAAATACAAAGACAGAATTGGTGAGATTGTAACTGGCGAAGTTTACCAAGTTTGGAAAAAAGAAATGTTGGTTATGGATGATGATGGTAATGAATTGATTTTACCAAAAACAGAACAGATACCTGCCGATTTCTTTAAGAAAGGTGATAACGTAAAAGCAGTTGTATTGCGTGTTGATATGCAAAATAACAACCCTAGAATTATTATTTCTAGAACTGCACCAAGTTTCTTAGAAAGATTATTTGAACAAGAAGTTCCAGAAGTATTTGATGGATTAATAACCATTAAAAATATTGTTCGTGAGCCAGGAGAGAGAGCGAAAGTAGCAGTAGAATCTTACGATGATCGTATTGACCCTGTTGGTGCTTGTGTGGGTATGAAAGGTTCGAGAATACACGGTATAGTAAGAGAGTTAAAGAATGAGAACATTGATGTAATTAATTACACCAATAATTTATCATTATACATACAAAGAGCTTTATCGCCTGCGAAAATTACGACCATTAAATTAGATGATGAAACAAAACGTGCTTCGGTATATTTAAAATCGGACCAAGTTTCGTTAGCAATTGGTAAAGGTGGATATAACATTAAATTAGCTGGTAAATTAACCGGTTACGAAATTGATGTATATAGAGATAATGAAGAAAGTGAAGAGGATGTTGATTTAGAAGAATTCTCAGACGAAATTGAAAGTTGGATTATTGATGAATTAAAAGCAATTGGTTGTGATACGGCTAAGAGTGTTTTAAATTTATCGGTAGAAGACTTAGTAAAACGTACAGATCTTGAAGAAGAAACGATTAAGGATGTAATAAACATATTGAAGTCGGAATTCGAATAAGAAATAATAAACGCATATTTGCATAAATACTAGTAGATGTCAGAAGACAAAAAAATTAATTTATTAAAGGCTGCAAAGGAGTTTAACCTTAGTATAGGCACCATTGTGGAGCACCTCGGAAAACAAGGTGTTACCATCGACAATAAGCCAAATACAAAGTTAACCGACGAGCAATATGGAATCTTAATGAAGGATTTCCAATCAGACAAAACGATTCGCGAAGAAGCGAAAACTATTGCGATTGGAAAAGCCAGAAGAGAAGAGCTTGTATTGCCAAGTGATGCTACACCTGCTGCAAAAGAAAAAGCAGAAACAGAAGTAGAAGACGAAATCCTTATTAAAAATGTGGTGGCTACTCCAGAAATTTTAGAACCTAAACCGGTTGTGAAAAAAGAGGAGCCAAAAGTAGTGGCAACAGAAGAAGTGAAAGAAGAATCTACGGCGCCAAGTTTGAAAATTCTAGGTAAAATAGATCTTGATAGTGTTTCGGGAAAAGGTAGGTCGGATAAAAAAGCGAAAGAAGCTAAAAAGGAAGAAGCACCTGCTCCTGTAGAGAAAAAAGACGAGAAGAAGGAAGAGAAAAAAGTTGAAGAACCTGTTTTAGAAGCTAAGGAAAAAGAAGAACTTGCAAAACCTGCTGAACCAAAAGCAGAACCTGCAGTTGTTGCAGAAACTAAAACTGAAGAAAAAGCGGAGCATAAAGAAGCTGTAGTTGAAAAGCAGAAAGAGAAAGTAGCAGAAAAATCTGCAGAAAAACCGGCTCATAAACCAGCAGAAAAAGTTGCTCCAAAAGCAGCAGAAAAACCTGCAGAAAAGAAAGTTGAAAAAACAACTGAAAGGGCTCCAAATGCTGAAGATCCTGTTAAACCAGAAGATGTAATACGTGCAAAAGCGCAAAAATTGAGCGGACCAAACATTATTGGTTCAATCGATTTATCTCAATTTGCAGCTAAGAAAAAAGCTACCCCTGTAGCAAGTTCATCTGGTAATACTGCCGATCAGAAAAAGAAAAGAAAGCGTAAAGAAAACAAACCAGTTAGCCCAAATGCTGGAGCTGGCCAAGGCCAACAAGGTCAGGGTGGACAAGCAGGACAAGGCGGACAAGGTGGTGGAAATAAAGAAGGTGGAAATAGAAATTTCCACGATCGTAAAAAACCAGGAGGAGGTTACCAAGGCAATCGCCCAAATACTCCAAAAGAAGAGCCTACTGAAAAGGAAATACAAGATCAAATTAAAGCGACCCTTGCCCGTTTATCCGGTGCAGGAAAGTCGGGGAAATTTGCTCAACGTGCTAAGTTAAGAAGAGCAAAACGTGATGACGTTGCCGCATCTGCAGAAGAAGCAGCAAAAGAATTAGAATTGCAATCTAAAATATTAAAAGTAACTGAGTTCGTAACCGCGAATGAGTTAGCTAAAATGATGGATGTACAAGTAACGAAAGTTATTTCTACCTGTATGAGTTTAGGCATGTTCGTATCTATTAACCAACGTTTAGATGCAGAAACGCTAACCATTGTTGCCGATGAATTTGGATACGAAGTACAATTCGTTTCTACTGAAGAGCAAGAAATTGAATTGGATATAGAAGACAATCCACAAGATTTAATTCCTCGTGCACCAATTGTTACCGTAATGGGACACGTAGATCATGGTAAAACATCTTTACTTGACTTTGTTCGTAAGGCAAACGTAATTGCGGGTGAAGCCGGTGGTATTACACAGCATATTGGAGCTTACGAAGTTCAATTAGATTCTGGTAAAAAAATAACATTCTTAGATACACCTGGTCACGAAGCCTTTACAGCGATGCGTGCCCGTGGTGCTAAAATTACAGATATCGTAATTATTGTAATTGCTGCAGACGACAGTGTGATGCCTCAAACTAAAGAAGCTATAAACCACGCACAAGCCGCTGGCGTTCCAATTATTTTCGCCTTAAATAAAATTGATAAACCCGATGCTAATCCAGATCGTATTCGTGAGCAATTATCTGCCATGAATATATTAGTGGAAGAATGGGGTGGTAAATACCAATGTCAAGAAATTTCTGCGAAGAAAGGATTGAACGTGGATGCATTACTTGAAAAAGTATTGTTAGAAGCTGAATTGTTAGAATTAACTGCTAACCCAAATAAAAATGCAGTAGGTACTGTAATTGAAGCAGCATTAGATAAAGGCCGTGGTATTATTACTACCGTACTTGTACAAGCTGGGCAATTAAAAGTAGGAGATCCTATTTTGGCTGGTTGCTACAGCGGACGTGTAAAAGCATTGTTTAATGAGCGCGGGCAGAAAGTAGAAATGGTTGGTCCATCAACACCTATACAAGTATTAGGTATGAACGGTGCACCACAAGCAGGTGATAAGTTTAACTCGATGGAAAGCGAAGTGGAAGCAAGAGAAATTGCGAACAAACGCTTACAATTACAAAGAGAGCAAGGCATACGTACACAGAAACACATTACACTTGATGAAATTGGCCGTCGTTTAGCGATTGGAAACTTTAAAGAGTTGAACATAATTGTGAAAGGTGACGTGGATGGTTCTATTGAAGCATTGGCAGATTCGTTGTTAAAATTATCGACTCCAGAAATTCAAGTAAACATAATTCATAAATCGGTTGGACAAATTTCAGAATCGGATGTATTGTTAGCTTCGGCTTCTGATGCTATCATTGTAGGTTTCCAAGTTCGTCCTTCATTAAACGCACGTAAACTTGCCGAGCAAGAACAAATTGACATACGTATGTACTCAATTATTTACGACGCTATAAACGAAGTAAAATCGGCGATGGAAGGTATGTTGGCTCCACAATTTGAAGAGAAAATTACCGCTAACGTACAAATTCGCGAAACCTTTAAAATTACGAAAGTGGGTACCATTGCAGGTTGTATGGTTATCGACGGTAAGATTAACAGAAATAGCAAAGTGCGTATTATTAGAGATGGTGTAGTAATACATACTGGAGAACTTGCTTCATTGAAACGTTTTAAAGACGATGTGAAAGAAGTAGCTACTAATTACGAGTGCGGTTTGAACATCCAAAACTTTAATAACATTGAAGTAGGTGATATTATTGAAGCATACGAAAACGTAGAAGTAAAACGTAAACTGTAATTTCAAAAAAATACATTTTTAAAATCCCGATGATTTTCATCGGGATTTTTTGTTTACTAATACCTTATTCTTACATTTAAACATGCGACTATATTTCACACATCGAAATTTTTATCTTCTCGGATTAATATTAGTGGCTATTGGCTTATCGCTCTCTCCTGCTCTTATGAGCATTGGGCAAGCTGTATTGGTACTTAACTGGATTGCAGAGGCGCAGTTTGCTACTAAATGGCAAAGCATAAAAAACAACTACTTTTTACTTTCTTTCCTTGCAATTTTTGCCATCCATATACTTGGCTTATTGTACACAACAAATTACGATTACGCTATTAAGGATATAAAAATTAAACTTCCATTGTTAATTTTCCCAATTATATTGGCAAGCATTAAACCCTTAACATGGACCGAACTTAGAACTATTTTATATTGTTTAATTGCTTCCGTTTTTGCATCATCATTATACAGTTTAAGTATTTACATTACTATTGATAATGGAAATGTAGATACACTGAGAAACATCTCTCCCATTATTTCGCATATCCGTTTATCACTTATTATTTGTGTAAGTTTTTTTGCAATCGTTTATTTAATTTATAAATCTGATAAAAAAACAACTTCGCTTGTAAATATTATATTGATGTTGGTGGCCGCGTGGTTCTTTGTATTTATTGGCATTTTGGGAGCAAGAGCTGGTTACTTAGCCATATTAGTTTGTGCGGCTGTACTTTTTATGTATCAGATTGTAGCGGCAAAAAAATGGAACTATGTTTTGGTGTTATTAATAGTTACCATTTTATTGCCTTTGTTGATGTATAAATTTGTACCCTCGGTAAGCCAACGAATTAACGAAGCACGCAACGAAGTAAACCATTACAAAGCGGGCGGCAACCCTTCTGGCCATTCTATTACACAACGTTTCGAATACTGGAAAATAGCGAAACATATTTTTGTAAACAATCCTATTATTGGAGTAGGTACCGGCGATATTGATGATGAGTTTAAAATGTATTATGCCTCACATGAAACTCCAATGAAAAAAGAGTTTCAGTTTAGAGCGCATAATCAATATTTTACCATACTCAGCACTTTTGGTATTATAGGACTTGTATTGTTTATAGCCGCTTTTTTAGTTCCGTATTTTAAAGGTATAGAACGATATGCTTTTTTGCCAAGCATGTTTATTATTATAACCATGTTATCTATGCTAACCGAAGATACGCTCGAAACCCAAGCGGGGGCTACCTTTGTGAGTTTTTTCTTTAGTATTTTTTTACTTTCCGCTTTTAAACGGAAATAATATTTTTATACACAGAATAAGTTTGTTCGGCCATTATTTTTTTATCGAAACTCTTAACTTTCTCAAATGCGTTTTCGATAATTCTATTTTTCAAACCATCATCACTTAACACTCGAATCATGTTTTTTGCTAATGCATTTGCATCGCCAACAGAACTCATTAAGCCTGTGTGTTCATGTTCTACTATCTCTGGTATACCACCAGCATTTGTACATATCACAGGCACTTTACATGCATAGGCATCGAGTATAGAACTTCCGAGTCCTTCGGTTTTAGAACTCAACACAAATGCATCTAAGTCTGGTAACAAATCATTTATATCTGTTCGGAAACCAGTAAAGGTAATTTTGTGTTGCAAGTTATTCGTTAGCACTAATTCTTGTATCTCCTTTCGTAAAGGTCCGTCGCCAATAAAATAATAATGCGCATTAAGCTGCTCTCCTACTTGTTTAATAGCCTTTATCAATGTTGGGTAATCTTTATGATCTGCTAATGCTGCGGTACTTGCAATAATTTTAACTTCATCTGCAAGGTTAAACTCTGTTCTAAGTTTGTTGCTTTTATTTTTAAATTTTGATAAATCGATGCCATCATAAATGGTAATGCATTTGCTCTTATCCTCAATATCACTTTGCATAATATGTTGGATGGCATTAGAAACACAAATAATTTTTTTAATGGCTGGGCAATTGTATTTTAATTTCGAAAGAAAATTTTTAGAAATTGGAAAATCAACTTTACGCGATAATACTAAGTTGGTTTTATTGCCAAGGTAATACGCCCAAACAGCAATGGCATGCGCGTGCGACGAATGTATATGGATTATATCTGCTTTAAAATTATTTGCAATTTTTTTTAAAGCTAAGCTAGAGTTTAAATCAAATTGATTTTTAAACCCTATACTCTTAAATGGTATATTATTATTTATACAATACGTTTCGAAGGACGAACCTTTTCTGCAAACAACTAATTGTTCTACATTTAAGTTGTGAAGTTCATCGAGTAAATAAGCAATTTGTTGCTCACCACCTCTCCAGGTTTTTTCGGCACTAAGATGAATGATTCTCATATTCTATCCAGTGTTTTTTTAATTTCGAATATTTTAAATAGGCGGCATACGCCGAATTTTTGCAAACTGTATATCCGGTAGCTCCATCTAACACACCTAGTTTTAGTAGGTAATCTGTAATGAAACGAATAATTGGCTTTATGTATAAATAATAAAAATTTGCACGTTTGCCTTTATCAAATAATTCTTTAGATGATATGTTCGTAAATTTTTCGATTTGCTTTAAATGATCCTCTTCCGAATGAAAAGAATAATGCAATAAATCTGAATTCAGTTTTTTTACATTAGTTGATTTAACTTCTAAAGTCTCGTGCAAACGTGGCCCTGCCCAATGCGCTATCTCTTTTTTAAAAATTCTTATCTTTCTATCGGGATACCAGCCACAATGATGCACCCATTTGCCAGCATAATTAGTAAGCCTGTTTAATTCGTATGCATCTGCTTCAAAATTATTTTTGATGCTTAGTATTTCTTGTTTCAAATTTTCTGAAACTACTTCATCAGCATCTAAAGAAATTATATGATTAAATGTACACAATGAATTTGCATAATTTTTTTGTTCGGCATATCCTAAAAATTCTTGCTGATAAATTTTTACGTCGTACTTTTTTGCAATTTCTATTGTTTTATCTGTTGAATTAGAATCCACCATTATAATCTCGTCTGCAATGCCTTGTAATGATTCCAAGCATCTTCCGATATTTCGTTCTTCATTAAACACAATAATAGCCGCAGATAGTTGTATCATTCTATTTTACAATCTTATAGTTTTTATACTCCCCGATTCTATATCCAGTAAATTTTTCAACATAATAGGTAAGTAAATATTTTCCTTTCATTTTCATTTTAGTAGGGTCGAAAGAAAATTTCCAATTCATAAGCGTTATTCTTTTTTTCATTACTTCCGGATGTGTGCCCTTAAACAATTCGAGTGCATCTATTTGAGAGTAGTCGAATTCGTTAACATTGGGTATATTACTTTTCATCCAATTATCGTCATGCCAAAGTTTATTAAACGTTTTGGCTTTTTCTTGTTGTTTACTCGGATGTTTTACCCAACCGTAATGATATATATAGGCATCAATAGCTTTTACATTTAATTTTCGATCTTCTAATCTAAAACCTTGTGCATCTCTGTACGATTTTATTTTTTTATTATTTCTGATGATTCTAATTTCATTTCTGTACCATCTTTTAGAAACCCCTACATAATCATATGATCCATAAAAATGTAAATATTTAAAAAGCAATCCTTCCACCGTTAGGTCCATCAAATTATCTAACATTGCTTTTTTTATGGTAGGTAAATAATTTTCGTGCACACACTCATCACCTTGTATATAAAAACACCAATCAGTATCAACAGAAATTTCTTGGAAAGCTTTATCGGTTTCTACCGCCAGTACACGTCCACCTTCACGCAATGAATCGTCCCAGGTGGTTTCAATTATTTTTATTCTATCGGAACCTATTCCTTTTATTAGTTCAAGTGTATCGTCATCAGAATTGCCTACAGCTATAATAAACTCATCGCAAATAGGTAAAATAGAAGTAATGGCTTCAATTATTGGATAATCAAATTTTACAGCATTTCTAATAAAACTAAACCCGGTAACCTTCATTTATATTAATATACTGCTAAAATACTATTTCGGCACGAATAGAAATAATTTTTATAGAAAGAGCATCGGAATAGATACATGCATTAAATTTTTATTTACTTTGTATGTAAATTATGAATTGGAAAGAGTTAAGTGCTTCTATTACACAAGGCGATGTAAAATCGCTTGCGAGAGCTATTACCGCTGTGGAAAATGACATAGAAGGATACTTCGAATTTCTGAAACACTTATCCATTAATAGAAATATACCAATTATAGGAATTACAGGCCCGCCGGGAGCAGGTAAAAGCACTTTAGTTAACTCCTTGCTTAAGCAATACAGCGCACAAAATAAACGTGTTGGTGTGGTTGCCATCGATCCCACTTCTCCATTCCATTATGGATCATTGCTAGGCGATAGAATTAGAATGGTGGAGCATTTTACCAACCCAAACGTGTACATCAGATCTTTAGCTACTCGAGGTTCATTAGGAGGCTTATCTGCAAAAACAATTGAGATTACAGATGTGATGCGAGCTTTTCCGTTTGATGTTATTCTTGTAGAAACTGTAGGTGTAGGCCAATCGGAAGTAGAAATTGTTGGCTTAGCAGATACTACTATTTTGGTATTAGTGCCCGAAGCTGGGGATGAGATCCAAGGAATAAAGTCTGGGGTGATGGAAATTGCAGATATTTTTGTGGTGAACAAAGCAGATAGAGAGGGTGCAGAAGTGTTTGTAAGTAATATTAAAAAGATGTTGCATGAACGTCCTGATTTTGAACATTCGGCATTAGTGGTAAAAACCATTGCCTCTCAAAATATAGGCACTCAAGAATTGATGGAAGCAATACAGCAAAAATCAACTCAACCTCAACAAAAAAATAAAAAAGGATTGTTGTTGGCAGAAAAAGCGTTCCGATTAATTCAAACCGAAAAGATGAAACACATCAACAAAAAAGAATTGATTGAATTAATAGAGCGGGAAAAAGATGCAACTGATTTTAATTTGTATAAAACTATTGAAAAATATTTTTATACCTAAAAACTCTTCACTACCTATTTCCTTTTTTCTAATTTCTATTTTCTATTTTTCACTCTACCTAGCAATGCCAGATGAAGCAACCATCTACTTCATCATATTTTTATTATACTCCTCCGACTTCCCTTTTGCAATACTCAATGTATTCCAATCTTTTCCTTTAAAATGTTTTGCAAGAAATACAATTTGCCCAACGTGGTAAGCATAATGTGCAATTTGTCTGTTAATGGCTTTTAATGCCGATTGCCTCTCTGCCCTTATAAACACAGTGTTAGAGAGCTCTTCGGTTTTCATGTTATACAATAAATCGAATAATAATTTCCAAGCATCTTCCCAGCTAGCCAACAATTGCTCTCTGTTATTATTTTTTAAAAAAAATTCTTCATCCCTATTACGGTTAGGTTTCTCCCCATCACTAGTAAAAAAATCGGTGAAGCGCGAGCGTGCATTGCCAATCATGTGTTGCATAATAATAGCTACAGAATTATCTTCATCATTTAAAGCTTTAAATAATTCTTCATCGCTTAGCTGTGCAATAGCTTTATCGGCTAGATTTTTATAAGTGTTGAAATTGTTGATGGCAATGTTTAAGTAATCGTTCATTGGGAAAGATTTAAAATTATTTGAAAAATTAAATTAGAAAAGCACAAATTCTTTAGGAAGTATATCCTCTAGGTACAAATGTGCAATATTGGTATTGCAAATATAACGAACCAATGGCTTTAAATCGAAATATTCGTTAAAAGAGCTGTGTCTCCAATCTTCGGGTTCGGTACAAAGCCCAGCATTTACAGGGTTTTCGTGAATATAATTAAAAACAGATTTTAAATAAAGTCCATTATCGCGTACTTGAATTAGCTTTCTTTTGGTATTCTGTGAGAACAGCGAACCAGTTCTATTTTCTTGGGCGTTAATTGCGCGAGTATAACTAAACAACGCAATTTGTAATCCTTTAGAAAGTTTATCCGAATTTTCATTTGTAGAAATGAGCAAATGAAAATGGTTTGGCATTAAACAATACGATAAAATATCGCAGTGTGGAGCAATATGAGTTTCTATTTTATCAAGGAAATACTCATAATTATCTTCATTAAAAAAGATTTTTTGTTTGTTAATACCACGGTTAAAAACGTGGTAAAAAGAATGATCACAGAATCCCATACACTTATTTTTTTGTAAAGATAAAAGTACAAGGGCAGAAAAAAAACTGCATAAATGCAGGATCTTTTATCATCCTGCATTTATGCAGTTTTTTGGTGGCACGACTTAAGTGGTGCCACCACTTAAGTCGTGCCACCAAAAACGGGCCAAAAAAAATATTTATTTCAACCTCTCTTTTATGTCTAGTCTGTGTTTTCTTGCGGTGTCTTGAGCAATGTCGTAACCTGCATCCATGTGGCGAATTACGCCCATAGCTGGATCGTTGTGCAATACACGTTTAATTCTTACTTCGGCATCTTTGGTGCCATCGGCAACAATTACCATGCCTGCATGAATAGAATATCCAATGCCCACTCCGCCGCCGTGGTGTAATGATACCCAACTTGCTCCTCCTGCGGTGTTAATTAAAGCATTTAACACTGGCCAATCGGCAATAGCATCCGAGCCGTCTAACATTGCTTCTGTTTCTCTGTTTGGTGAGGCAACGGATCCTGTATCTAAATGGTCGCGGCCAATAACAATTGGCGCTTTTACTTTGCCTTCGGCAACTAATTTGTTAAATGCCAAACCTGCTTTTTCGCGCTCGCCTTGTCCTAACCAACAAATACGTGCTGGCAAACCTTGAAATGCAATTCGCTCTTGCGCCATTTTTATCCAACGCGCCAACTCTACATTTTCGGGGAATAATTCTAAAATTAATTTATCGGTTTCGTAAATATCTTGAGGGTCGCCAGATAATGCGGCCCAACGGAATGGCCCTTTGCCTTCGCAGAATAACGGACGTATGTAAGCAGGTACAAACCCAGGGAAATCGAATGCGTTTTCTACACCTACTTCTTTTGCTCTACCACGTAAGTTATTTCCATAATCGAAGGTAATTACGCCGCGCTTTTGCATTTCTAACATCAAGCGAATATGGTGAGCCATTGTTGCATAAGATCTTTTCACATACTCATCAGGGTTTGCTTCTCTCAACACTTTTGCCTCTTCTACGCTCATGCCTTGTGGGAAATACCCAACCAATGGATCGTGTGCCGATGTTTGATCTGTAAGCACCTCAGGCATAATGTTACGCTCTATCATTCGCTCTAATAAATCAACTGCATTACAAACCACACCAATAGATAAATTTTCGCCATTTTGCTTTGCTAATACAGCTCTATCAATTGCTTCGTCGATGTCTTTAATCATTACATCTATGTAGCGAGTATCTATTCTTTTCTGTATTCTCCACTCTTCTACTTCTGCCGCTAAACAAACCCCGTCGCACATTGTAATAGCTAAGGGTTGAGCGCCTCCCATGCCACCTAAACCTGCCGTAACAGAGATAGTTCCTTTTAAACTTCCACCAAAATGTTTGCGAGCTACAGCGGCAAAAGTTTCATAAGTGCCTTGCACAATGCCCTGCGAACCTATGTATATCCAAGATCCTGCAGTCATTTGCCCATACATTATTAAGCCCTTATCTTCTAACTCGTTAAAATATTCGAAAGTCGCCCATTTAGGCACTAACTGCGAGTTAGAAATTATTACCCTCGGTGCATCTTTATGTGTAGGAAGTATTCCTACTGGCTTTCCACTTTGAATTAACAAGGTTTCATCTTCATTTAAATCTTTTAAAGCTTTCACAATTAAGTCAAATGCCTCCGGATTACGAGCCGCCTTGCCTCTTCCACCATATACAATTAGCTCCTCGGGGCGTTCGGCCACATCTGGATCTAAGTTGTTTAACAACATACGTAAAGCTGCTTCTTGTACCCAACCTTTACAAGTTAAGGTGGTGCCAGTTGGAGTTTTCGTTTTAGATAGGTCGATGGTTGCGTACTTTTTGCTCATATTCAGTAAATTCTTATAATATTACAAAAGTAACAAGCTAATCCGAATTATAAATTATTTAACTAACTTTGATTGTTGAAAATTTCGAAGTTTACATATGGCCTAAGTCTATTGCTCCTGCTAACTATTAGCATTTCGAGCCTGCCTTTGTCATTGCTTCACCACCACGAACATGTAAACGAATGCGATATTGCTTCTGCTATTCCAGATAAATTCAAGAAAGAAAAAGATCAATATCCTAAACACTACCATACGTTCGAAACAGATTGTTTTCTGTGTTTCGAAAATCATTTAACAAAAACTTATACTAAGTTCGAACTTTCTAACACCCTTTTAAACAGTATATGTTTTGTTTATACTCAAAAAACATTTACGGTTCCAAGTATTTCTATAGTCGATTTAAAAGGTCGAGATCCACCTCGTTTTCTTCACATCTAATTTAATTTATACAAATTTCCAATTTTTATTAATTTATATTGATGAAGAAATACTTCTTCTATCTTGTTTTTTTATTTGCGTTTAGTAATCATTTATTTGCTCAAAATAATTGTTCGTACACCATGAACATTAAAATTATTGACGAGCAAAATAAAAATGCATTGCCTGGAGTGCTTGTGCGCCTTACTAATGTAAAGCTATTGAAAGAGAGCGATGAAAAAGGTTTGCTGCGTTTCGAAAATTTATGTGAAGGGGAGTATGAAGTTTTAATTACATTTCTATCTTACCATACCATCAGTCAGAATATAAAAATTGATGGCAATAAAACATTCACTTTCGAACTATCGCCAAGTGTAAAGAACATTGCAAATGTGAATGTAATTTCTGAGCGCACCAATACAGAAAGCACTATGTCTAAAATTGAACTCAAGGGAGTTGATTTAGAAAAAACACGGGGACTTTCTCTTGCAGATGCTTTAAAAGAAATACCGGGAGTTACCACTTTACAAACCGGACCAACCATTAGTAAGCCGGTAATACAAGGCATGCACAGTAATCGCATTCTTATCATAAATAATGGTATAAGGCAAGAAGGCCAGCAATGGGGGGCAGAGCATGCTCCAGAAATAGATGCCTTTGTGGCAAATAAATTAACAGTTATAAAAGGTGCCGGTAGTATTAAATATGGTGCCGATGCAATTGGTGGAGTAATTTTGGTAGAGCCAAATGTTTTGCCAGATTCGGCGGGTATACACGGCGAGCTAAATTTGGTTGGTATTAGCAATGGCAAACAAGGTGTGAGTTCTGGAATTGTTGAGGGGCGATTTAAAAAAATCCCCTTGGCTTGGAGAGTACAAGGCACCATTAAAAAAGCAGGTAATATTAAAACTCCCGATTACTATTTGGCAAATAGCGGATTTAGAGAAAAAAACTTTTCATGGGCAAGTTCTTATACTTGGAAAAAAGTTAAAACAGAATTGTTCTACTCTCAATTTAATACAGATATTGGAGTTTTTAAAGGTGCACACATTGGTAATTTAACAGATTTAGAGCGTGCATTTAATTCTAATGAGCCCAGTATAAAATCTGGTTTTAGTTATGCCATCGATCGGCCAAAGCAACATGTAGAACATGAATTGTTTAAATCTAAAACAGATTATGTTATGGATGAAAATTCTAAACTCAGTTTAGTGCTTGCCCGCCAATATAATTTGAGAGATGAGTATGATAAAGACTTGCCTTTAAACGATTCCTTAGCTGCATTAAATAAACCAGAATTGCATTACGAAATTACTACCTACACTGCAGACCTTGCATACAATTATCAGGTAAGCGAACAACTAAATAGTAGCATCGGAATTAATACCATTCAACAAGTGAATACTTATGAAGGGCGTGTTTTTATTCCAAATTTCGTAAACAATAATTACTCGGTGTATTCTATTCATCAATATAAATTAAAAAAAATAATGTTCGACTTTGGTATTCGATACGATTATGAATTTTTGAAAATTTATAAATTCAATTCTAAAAACGAATTGTATTCGCCAGAACGAACTTTTAATAATGTAAGTTTTAATACAGGTTTAGATTACAAGCTAAATGAAAACCTATCTGTACATCTTAACATTGGTACAGCTTTTAGGGCACCCAGTGTAAACGAATTGTATGGAAACGGTTTGCATCATGGCGAAGGGAAATACATCTATTCTAACGAAAATATAAATCCGGAACGCGCAAAAGCAATTATAACCGGAATTGAAATAGATAATTTTAAACGTTTGCACGGGCATTTAGATGTGTATTATAAATTGATGGATGGTTATATTTATATGAAGCCCGTATTCCCCGCTACACTTAGTATTCGTGGTGCTTTCCCGAGTTTTCAATACGAACAAAGAGATGCTTATTTTACTGGAGTGGATGCTTGGTTGCATTACACAATTACTGCGCAACTTAAATCAACTCACAAATTAAATGTAGTAAGAGCCTATAATTTAAGTGATGGTACTTACTTGCCTTACATCCCTTCAGATAGAATTGAGAATGGATTGAAATACGAATTTAAAAACAGCAAATTTTTTAAAGAAAGTAGTGTAGATATACATCTGCTTTATGTGGCGAAACAACATAGAGTAGAACCATTATCAGATTATAAAGATGCACCAAATGCTTACACATTATTAAATGCCGATGCCGGAACGAGTATACACATTGGTAAACAACATTATGAAATTGGAATGAGTGTAAATAATATTTTGAATACGAGATACCGTGAGTACATGAATGCCTTTAGGTATTTTACAGATGAACCTGGGAGGTCGTTTGTAGTTAGGTTGAAG
Source organism: Sphingobacterium thalpophilum (assembly GCA_943371425.1). GTDB lineage: Bacteria > Bacteroidota > Bacteroidia > Sphingobacteriales > Sphingobacteriaceae > CAJBVG01. The sequence goes on along the minus strand of CALRUR010000006.1, from coordinate 99,265 downwards.
TACCACTTTTGAATTACGAATTACGAATTACGAATTACGAATTACGAATTACGAATTACGAAAAAAATAATTTTATAAACTTTAGAAAACAAATAAACAAATGAAAAATAACTTAAATAAAATTATATTGATGGCGTTTGCAATGGCCATTACAGTTAGTGCTTGTAAAAAAGATGACGATGATGTAACAAAGCCTTCAGACATAAATGAGGAAGAATTGATTACTACCATTAAGTTTTTAGTTACGGATACTGAGAATCCAAGTACACAATATGTATTTCAATACAGAGATGTGGATGGCTTAGGTGGAAATGCTCCTAGTATTGATACCATAAAACTAAACGCCGATAAAGTTTACTCGGTAGAAATTTTATTACTCGACGAAACGAAGACTCCTTTCGATACCATTTCGAATGAAGTGCTTGAAGAATCTGCAGATCATTTATTTGTTTTCGAACCTGCTAGTTCGAATTTAAACATTACTATAAATGATTTCGATGATAATACTCCACCGCTACCTTTGGGTTTATTGAGTACTTGGAGCACTGGTGCAATAACTAACTCAAGTATAAAAGTTAGTTTGAAACATCAGCCTGGAATTAAAAACGGAGATCCTACTCGTGGTGAAACGGATATTGAAGTGGTAATGCCTGTTGAAATAAAGTAGTTAGATGCTAGTCGTTAGTCTTTAGTCTGTCTAAAGACTAATGACTAACTACTAGCAACTATAAAATATAGGGTAGCATGTATGTCTTCAGACAAATAACGGTCTACGGTATTTCTGCTTACTACTTTTCTATACTCAGCAATATATTTTTCGATTTTTACAGATGATTTTAAAGGCCTTCTGAACTCCAATGCCTGCGCCGCATTCATCAATTCTATTGCCAAAACTCTATTTACATTTTCTACTACTCTATACAATTTTGTAGCAGCATTTGCACCCATACTTACATGGTCTTCTTGCCCGTTAGAGGATACGATTGAATCTACTGATGCTGGAGTACACAATTGTTTATTTTCGCTAACAATAGATGCTGCTGTATATTGAGGAATCATAAAACCAGAATTTAATCCTGGGTTTTCCACTAAAAATGCAGGCAAGCCGCGTTGTCCAGATATTAATTGATAGGTTCTGCGTTCCGAAATGTTTGCTAATTCTGCTAAAGCAATCGCTAAAAAATCTAATACCAATGCCAATGGTTGACCATGGAAATTCCCGCCCGAAATAATTTTATCTTCATCTGGGAATACATTTGGGTTATCGGTTACCGAATTAATTTCGGTGGTAACTACACTCAATACATAGTTAATGGTATCCTTACTTGCACCATGCACTTGAGGTACACATCTAAACGAATAAGGATCTTGCACTTGTACTTTTTTCTGAGTTGCAATTTCACTTCCCTCTAAATTTACCAACATGTTTTTTGCGGTTTCTAATTGCCCTGCATGTGGTCTCACTATATGTATTAGTTCGTTAAAGGCATCTGTTCTGCCATCAAAAGCATCTAAAGAAATTGCTGCGAATAAATCTGATTGTTCTGAAATTCTTTTTGCTTGAATTAAACAATACACTGCATAAGCACTCATAAATTGTGTGCCGTTTAGCAATGCCAATCCTTCTTTAGATTGTAAATGAATTTCGTCCCAGTTAAATTTCTTTAGCAACTCTGCACCGGTAATTCTTTCATTCTTATACTCCACTTCACCCATGCCAATAAGCGGCAAACACAAATGCGCTAAAGGAGCTAAATCGCCCGATGCACCAAGTGAACCTTTGGTATATATAACTGGTAAAATATCGTTGTTGTAAAAATCAATTAATCGTTGTACTGTTTTTAATTGCACACCAGAATGGCCGTAAGAAAGCGATTGTATTTTAAGCAACAACATCAACTTTACAATTGGCTTAGGAACTTCCTCTCCTGTTCCGCATGCATGAGACATTACCAAGTTTTTCTGCAATTGCTCTAAATCGTTGTTGTTTATTTTAACATCACACAAAGAACCGAAACCAGTATTAATTCCATATACTGGATCGCTGCTCGCAGCCATTCTATCGTCTAAATATTTTCTGCACTTGTTTATCTTTTCAATTGCTTCTGCAGATAAAGTTAAGCTATGCTTTTTTGCAATTATTTCTTCTATTTTTTTAATGGATAGATGATCTGAACTGATTGAATGTTGAGACATTATACTAGTGTTAGGATTTGTTCTATGGTTAATTTTTGTTGTTCACCTGATTCCATGTTTTTGAAACTTAGCAAACCTGTTTGCATTTCTTCATCGCCAATAACTATTACAAACGGAATTTTTTTATCGTTTGCATATTTCATTTGCTTTTGCATTTTGCTAATGTTCGGGTATAATTCTGAGGATACATCGGCATTTCTAATTTTTTGAAGAATTGGCAATGCATAGTTAAATGCTTTTTTATCAAAATGGGTAATCAATACTTTCGAACTAGCAATGGTACTTTCAGGAAATAAATTTAACTCCTCCATTACATCGTAAATACGATCGGCACCGAATGAAACGCCTACTCCTGTTAGATTTTTCAATCCAAACATTCCGGTTAAATCATCGTATCTGCCTCCACCGCCAATACTACCCATGCTTACTTCATTTGTTTTTACTTCGAAAATTGCGCCGGTATAATAATTCAAACCGCGAGCGAGGGTAATGTCTAAAATTAGTTTTGCTTTTTGTAAATTGAAGGTGTGGAAATAATCAAAAACTGTTTCCAATTCTTCAATTCCTTTTTTACCAATTTCAGAAGTACTTAAAATATTTTTTAAAGATTGAATTTTTTCATTGTTGCTACCACTTAACAAAATGATAGGTTCTAAAATTTGTAAATCATTTTCTACAAATCCTTTTTCCAATAATTCTTTCTTCACTCCGTCGAAGCCAATTTTATCAAGCTTATCAATGGCAACTGTCATGTCTATTAATAATTCAGGTTTGCCAATTAATTCTGATATGCCCGCTAAAATTTTTCTGTTATTTATTCTAACTTCAAAATCTTTAAACCCGAGTTTGCTCAAGGCTTCATCATATATTAATACAAACTCCGCTTCGTTTAATAAAGATTCGCTACCTACTACATCGGCATCGCATTGGTAAAATTCTCTGTAGCGTCCTTTCTGCGGGCGGTCTGCTCTCCAAACCGGTTGTATCTGATACCTTTTAAATGGTAAAGTAATTTCATTCTGATGCATTACCACGTAACGTGCAAAAGGAACAGTTAAATCATATCGTAAAGCTTTCTCGGAAATTTCGAAAGTCAACCCTTTCGAATTTTTTGAATTCAATTTTTCTTCAGAAGCTTTCGCTAAATAATCACCCGAATTTAAAATTTTAAATATCAACTGATCACCCTCTTCCCCATACTTTCCTGTAAGCGTACTAAGGTTTTCCATCGTAGGTGTTTCAATTGGCTGATAGCCGTATTTCTTAAACACATTACGTATGGTATCGAAAATATAATTACGCTTCGTTACTTCTATCGGCGAAAAATCTCTGGTGCCTTTCGGGATACTCGGTTTGCTCATGAGGCAAATATAATTATAATTGTAAATTGTAAATGGTGAATGATGAATGAAGTAGCGGGTACAGAGTAGCGGGTATTGGGTATGAAGTAGCGATTTTGAGTAGGATTGCTTTGTGTTTAGGTAATTTTAGGGCTTAAGTCGCTTAAAATTAGCTTACAAGTTTTCTCTATTTCTTTAAATACGGGTTCAAACAGGGCATCGTCGTACCAGGGGTCTTGTACTCCGCGGTTCATGCCAGGCTCTAGTCTGTTTAAAAATAATTCAACTTTATTAATGTCTTGTTGATTTCTGGCAAGTTTTAGTATGTTCTGATAATTGCTTGCATCCATGGCAAATATAAAATCGAAGGCATCAAAATCGCTTTGCACAAATTGTCGCCCACGCAAATCAGAAATATCTACGCCAAACTTTTTAGAAATTTTTTGAGCTCGTTTATCGGGTGCTTCGTTTATATGGTAATTAGAAGTGCCTGCAGAGTCTATCTGCCAATTGAGATGGTGCTTTGCTACTAAACTTCGCATTACTCCATCTGCAATTGGCGAACGACAAATATTTCCTAAACAAACGAATAGGATTTTCATTGATGATAATTATTTATCTAAAAAATGATGGAAGGTATCACTTCTTAAACCAAGCCTTAATGTTTCTAAAGGAATTGCTTCGTTTGGTGGAATGTTTCCTAAGTTCACATTAGATCCTAATAATTTTATAAACCATGTTTGTTGTGCTTTTTGTGGTGCTTCCCATAGAATTTTTTCGGAAGGAATTTTAGTTAACAACTCTTGCACCAAGCCTTGGCGTACTTCACCAGAATCTCTGTAAATACCAATGTTTCCGCTTTCACGTGCTTCCGCAATTACATATTGCGAACCCGCTTCCAACTCTGCTGTCATTAATTCTATCCATTGGTATGGAGCCATAATATTTTCAGCATCTTTCGAACCCACTTCAGATACCACTTTCACGTATTGTTTTAAATCGCGGATGAGTTCGCATTTTTTTGCATGGTCTAAACTAATAGAACCATCAGAAATTTCTGCCCATTCCATTTTGTATTTATCCAATACTCTTTTATAATCGTCGTATTGGTTACGAATTATAAAAGCTTCGAAAAGTGTTCCACCAAAATAAACAGGAATACCTGCTTCTCTATAAATGGCTAATTTTTTATCGAGAACTGGCGTTACAAAAGAAGTAGACCATCCAAGTTTCACAATGTCAACATAAGGGCCAGCAACTTCTATAAAATTTTCTACTTCACGTGTACTTAGTCCTTTATCCATCACCATGGTCATGCCATTAGAGCGTGGTTTTGCAGTACGTTCGGGGATTTGTGTTAAATGATAATGCATATGTTATTTTGTTACGGCGAAAATAATTCTTTTAAATTAAATACCGTTGTATAATTTGTTGAATTGTGATGTTTTGTTGTAATTGTGGTAAATACTCATAAAGTACTTCGTGTTTTTCTGGACTAATACTTAGGCCTGTTTCTAAATATTGAATGGCTTCTTGGTAATGTCCTTTGCTAAATAAATAGGCCACCATTCTGTAATGTAATTCGGCTGCTTCGGGGTTTGCGCGTAAGGCTTCCACAATTACGTCTATGGCTTCTTGCATCTTGCCTTGCTCATATAATATTGCCGAATAATCTAACCAAACTTCCACATCGTTTTGTGTAATTTCAATTACTTTTTCATACGACTCTTCTGCTTGTTTAAAATTACCCAATTTATAATGCGAGTCGGCTAAGGCAAACCAATAATCGGAAATAGTAGGGTCTAAACTTATGGCTTTGTTATAAAAATGCAAAGATTCGTACCAACGCTCTTCGTAATCCAAGGTTACTCCAATACCGAACCAAGCATCTGCTAATGATGGATCAATTTTTACTGCTTTTTTATAATAAGCACGACTCTCATCCATCATCTCTAACTTCTCGTAACACTCTCCAATGCTGCAAAAAGTTTCGGCACTTGGTTGCTCGTACTCCATTGTTTGTTTATAAACTGCAATGGCATCGGCATATCTCTCTAAATTTGCCAAAGCATTACCTTTGTTAAAGTATGCAGAGGCAAAGGCTTCGTTTATAATAATGGCATAGTCGTAGGCATCAATAGATTTTTCATACAACTCTGCTTTTGTATAGGCATTGCCTAAATTATACCAAGCCGCAAAAGAGTAAGGGTCGTTCTCTATAAATTGCAAATAAAAATTTATGCTGTCTTCGGGCTTATCTAAAATATCAAAACAAAATGCAATTTCGTACAAGGCATCCATGTTTTGAGGGTTCACCTCTAAGGCCATTTTTAAATGTTCAATGGCACTATCATACCTCCCTAAATTCTCAAAGGCGTATGCTATGTGTAAATGGATGTCGTCTACTTCTTCGGCGTATATAATGGCAAGATTATATTGTTCAATTGCTTTGTCGAACATTTCAAATTTCTCATAAATACTACCGCGTATAATGAAGATGTCGGCATTACTAGATTCTAACGATTGTGCGTGCTCTAAAATTTCCAATGCTTCGTGCGCCCTGTTGGTAACTACGTATAACTGGGCTTGCTTTATTAAAAATGCTGATGCATATGGATGTTGCGCGTGTGCGTATTCTACTACTTGTAATGCTTTTATAGGATCGTTTTTTTCGATAAAAAAATCTATTATTCCTTCGAAAGCCTGTGCATCAAAAAAATATTGATCCTGATTTCGGATCATCTCCTCGTATCGCTCTACAGAAAACCTTAGTTCTTCTGCATCATTGTATTCAAATTCCTCGTCCATAAAATTACCTATCTAAAAGAATTGATTATGAAATATGATAACAAAATTCATATTAAAGTCGTTTTGTCATTATTTCACCAATTAATTTCGCTTATTTCAATTCTAAATCACATTTTTGTTTTTCCACAATAGTTCATTAACCATTTTAATTAACTGATAAATAGTCTATTATGTTCAGCAGAAAAAGCCCACTTTATATATCTGTTATACTTTGTTTGCTTCTCTCCCTTACTAACGTCAAAACGTATGCCCAAAGTTATTGGCAACAAGAAATAAACTATCAAATTAATGTAAAATTAGACGATAGTACTCATTTCCTACATGGAAACATCAACATTACCTACCATAACAATTCAAACACAGCACTTTCCGAGATTTGGATGCATATTTGGCCAAATGCGTATAAAAATGACAAAACGGCTTTCGCCATTCAACAATTAGAAAACCAATCGAAAGATTTTTATTATGCTGATGAGAGCAAAAGAGGCTACATCGATTCCTTAAATTTTAAAGTAAATAATGTTAAGGTGATGGTGCAAGAAAGCAATGCATTTCCTGATATTCAGAAATTAATATTACCCATTAGTTTAGCTCCAGGCGATTCGGTACTTATTTCAACTCCTTTTCGTGTGAAATTGCCAAATTCATTTTCTCGTTTAGGTCACGTTAATACTGCTTATCAAATTTCGCAATGGTACCCAAAACCTGCCGTGTACGATGCCAATGGTTGGCATCCTATTCCGTATTTAGATCAAGGAGAATTTTATTCGGAATTTGGATCGTTTGAGGTGAGCATTACCTTGCCAAACAATTATGTGGTTGGCGCAACCGGTGAATTACAAAACGAAGAAGAAAAAATATTTTTAGAACAGTTATCAGACTCAACAAAAAAAATAAAATCATTTTCAGAAGTTGATTCATTTCCTCCCTCATCAAAAATATTCAAAACCTTAAATTACAAACAAAATAATATACATGATTTTGCATGGTTTGCCGACAAACGTTTCCATGTGTTAGCTTCGGAAGTAGAATTGCCCTACACAAAAAGAAAAGTGAAAACGTATGTAATGTTCACGAATAAGTATGCAAAGTATTGGAAAGATGCGAGCCAATATTTAAACGATGCTGTGTATTATTATTCGTTGTGGGTTGGAGAGTATCCTTATAATTATTGCACTGCTGTAGATGGTGCCTTAAGTGCTGGCAGTGGTATGGAATACCCAATGGTTACTGTAATTGGAGCAATAGGCGATGCAAAAACATTAGATCAAGTTATTGCACACGAAGTTGGTCATAATTGGTTCTACGGAATATTAGGCAGTAATGAAAGAGAGTATGGTTGGATGGATGAAGGCATCAATTCTTTTTACGAAAACAGGTACATGAAACTGAAATATTCTGATGGGAATATGATTCATAAAGACGAGCAAAATATATTTACTAAACTTTTAGGGTTAAATTATTTTCCAACAGCATACGATTTATATTTAACACAACAATTAACTGCCTCACAAGGAAAATCGCAAGCTATAAATACACATTCTGAAGAATTTACTTTGTTAAATTATGCTACCGTAATGTATACTAAAACAAGTTTAGTATTTAAATATTTAGAACAATATTTAGGTACAGAAAAATTTGATTCGGTAATGAAAATTTATTTTGATGAATGGAAATTTAAGCACCCTCAACCTACAGATATACAAGCATTATTTGAAAGAGAATGTAATGAAAAACTCGATTGGTTTTTTAAAGATATTATAAATACAAATGAAGACATTGACTTTAAAATTGCTGAAATAAAAAAGGAAAACAATCAGCTTAGAGTAAAAATAACCAACAATTCAACTGTAGCAGGACCGGTGTTTTTAAGCAGTACCGATAAAAAAGGAAAGGTGGTTGAGAATTATAAAACACAAGCGTTTTACGGCAGTACTTATGTGTATTTTGATAGCATAAAAGTAAAAAAGATTACTATCGACCCTTTGTATGTAATACCAGAATCGAACAGGAATAATAACAGTATGCGTGTAAATGGTTTATTAAAAAAGATAGAGCCCTTGCGTGTACAAGCCATAGGTGGACTAACCCGACCGAACCGTACAAATTTATTTGTTGCACCAGCAATTGGCTATAATACATCTGATGGAACTTTACTAGGCCTTGTGTTGTATAACAACTTTTTTCCTTTCAAAAAATTTGAATGGAGTGTTTTGCCTATGTATGGGTTAAAATCTGAAAAACTGAATGGTATGGGCCAAATTACACATCACTCGTATCCAAAAAATGTAGGCAATATTGCAACTAAGCTTTCTGTATATTCTTTTTCCGATTTAAATTTAACCGACGCCTTTACAAACGATGTGGTGTATAAGCGTTTTTTTAAAGCAGCATTGGGTAGCGAGCTAAGTTTAAAACCAAGCAGCCCTCGCTCCAGAATTACGAATAAATTTTCTTATAGATTTGTATTTACTAGAGAAAATTACAATTTCGAATCAACCGGACCCTTTTATTCTGGAACAAGTTCCTTAGTTATTTCAAATTCATACCATCAATTTAAATATACTAGAGCGAATAATAAAGCGATAAACCCAAACAGCATTAATTTTTTATATGAATATGCAAATAATTTAAGAGGCTTGCCTACTTCCTTGATACCCGATTTCTTTAGTGATATAAAAGAAACGCATCACAAATTATTTATGGTTTACAAACAAAAGTTACATTATGCCAATACTAAAAAAGGTGTGCAGATTAGAGCTTTTGCGGGTACCATATTTGCAAACAACAACAGAACGAATGCTTCTAATTTCTTTAGTATATCTGGCAATAACGATTATACTTTTGATAAAGCATTTTTCGATCGAAATAATATAAACAAAAATCAGACACATGAATTAGACGGTGCATTTAAAGCGAACACTTTCTCTGGAACGGTAAGAAACATAATAGGATTTAATGTTAAAGCACCCCTAAAAAGCCGCGTACCTGTTGGTTTATTTTTAGATGCAGCTTATTCAAATCAGTTTCAAAAAATATCTAATTCTACTTTTGATTATGACTTCGGAATTTACATTCCAATTGTTGCAGAGGTTATTGAAGTGTACTTCCCGGTATTGTATACACAAGAAATAATACAAACAGATAGCTACAAAGAAGTTATTAGGTTTATGATAGATTTCCAGGCATTACAACCTTTGAACTTGAGGAGGAGTTTGCAGTTGTTTTAGCAGGGAGCGGATAGTAGGGAGTTTTAGAGAAGCTTGTTTTTCTTTTTTATCTCTTTAATTTTTTCGGAAATTTCATTGAGCACAGTTTCTATTTCGTATTTAAATTCATCATCCTCTAATTCATTTTTTTTGTTGTAAACATAGATAAAAACGGGAATGTGGTCGTACATAACATCCTCCATATTTATTCCAAAAAAATCTGCAATTCTCTGATAATTATCAGGAGTTCCTACTCTATAACCACTCTCTATTTGAGAATAGGATGACTGCGTAAGCTGAATGCTGTTTGAAACATCTTTTTGATTGTACTTCAAAAGCTCTCTATATTGTTTAAGCGACAGAATTATTTTCATTACAAAATTTTCTGCGCAAATATTTATTAAAAATCATTCATAACCTATTCCTTAAATAATTTGTTAAAATGGAACCATCATCTACTATATTATTATATTCTAGTATATTTCACCAATTGCAAAAAACATCGTGTTGGCGCTATTTTTTTGGTACTTTTGCAATCTCAAAAAACAAATATTATGCAAGCAAATGTAAGCGACGTTTTAGGTCGATTAGGGATAAAAGAAATAAACCATGGAGCCTCTACAGGGTATACTTGGTTTAATACAAGTGGTGAAACAATTGAATCGTACTCGCCGGTTGATGGCAAATTAATTGCTAAAGTTCAACAAGGCACTGCCGACGATTATGAAACCATTATAAAACAAGCTCAAAAAGCATATACAAATTGGAGAATGATGCCTGCGCCAAAGCGTGGTGAGATTGTGCGCCAAATGGGTAATGCATTGCGTGAAGCCAAAGAAGATTTAGGCTTTTTAGTTTCTTATGAAATGGGTAAAAGTTACCAAGAAGGTTTAGGTGAAGTACAGGAGATGATAGACATTTGCGATTTTGCAGTTGGTTTATCGCGCCAATTACATGGTTTTACGATGCACTCAGAACGTCCGAAACATAGAATGTATGAGCAATACCATCCGCTAGGAATTGTAGGTGTAATTTCTGCATTTAATTTCCCGGTAGCTGTATGGTCGTGGAACGCAATGTTAGCAATGGTTTGCGGCGATGTGGTGGTTTGGAAACCAAGTTCTAAAGTAATGCTTTGTGCAGTAGCTACTCAAAATATTATTGCTAAAGTTTTAAAAGCTAATGATGTTGAAGAAGGAGTTTTGAACTTAATTGCTGCAGGCTCTAAATATGTAGGCGATAATTTCTTAGCAGATAAACGTGTTCCTTTAATTTCGGCAACAGGTTCTACCAAGGTTGGTCGTAGAGTAGGAAGCATAGTAGGAGAACGTTTAGGCCGTAGTTTATTAGAATTGGGCGGAAACAATGCCATTATTATTACAGAACATGCCGATTTAGATATGGCATTAAGAGCGGTAGTATTTGGTGCAGTTGGTACCGCTGGTCAGCGTTGTACTTCTACTCGCCGTTTAATTATAAAAGATAGTATTTACGAGGCTTTCAAAGCTAAATTAGTAAAAGCGTACGGACAAATTACCATTGGTAATCCATTAGATACTTCTAACCTTGTAGGACCACTTATTGATACCGATGCGGTAAAAAGTTTTACCAATGCCATTGAGCAAGTGAAAAAAGAAGGTGGTAACATATTATACGGTGGCGAAGTATTAGGCGGTGCAGGTTACGAATCTGGTTGCTATGTACGCCCTTGTATTGCCGAAGCACAAAATCAATTCCACATAGTACAAGAAGAAACTTTCGCTCCTATTTTGTACTTAATGAAATATTCGACTATAGAAGAAGCGATGCAAATGCATAACGATGTTCCACAAGGATTATCTTCGGCTATTTTCTCTAACCATATTTTAGAAACAGAAAAATTCTTATCGCACGAAGGTTCTGATTGTGGTATTGCAAACGTAAACATCGGAACTTCTGGTGCAGAAATTGGCGGAGCATTTGGTGGCGAAAAAGAAACCGGTGGCGGAAGAGAGTCGGGTTCTGATGCTTGGAAAGTTTACATGCGCAGACAAACAAACACGATTAATTTTGGTACCGAGTTGCCATTGGCACAAGGGATAAAATTTGATATCTAGACTCTAGTATTTAGTCGTTAGACAGTCTAAAGACTAACGACTAAATACTAAATACTAATGACTAGAGTTCCATATCTTCCAAGCTTCCAACGCTTGTGCTTGCAACATTTCCATACCATTTTTGGTGGTAGCACCTTTTTCTTTCATCAATTTTAAAAACAAAGTTTCTTCGGGGTTGTAAATTAAATCGATGGCCTTATGCCTTGAGTTTATAGCATCCATTGGTATTGGTGGCATTTCGTTTACATTCGGAAAAGTACCCACAGGTGTGGTTTGTATAAATAATTTTGTGGAGGAAATTAGTTCATCACTAAGTTCCTCGAAAGTAAGTGCGTTTTCTCTCTTCGTTCTGTTTACCGTTTTATAGGAAATTCCAATTCTGCCTAATACATATTTCACTGCTTTGGCTGCACCGCCATCACCAATTATAATAGCAGTTTTCATATCGGCATGAGCCATGCCTAATAATGATTTTGCAAAACCCCATGCATCGGTATTATAGCCAATAAGTTTACCATCAATAAATTTTATAGTATTTACCGCGCCAATTGCTTTAGCAGTTTCATCGAGTTCTGTTAAATACGGAATGATGCTTTCTTTGTAAGGGGTAGTAACGTTAAGGCCTTTAAGGTCTTTGATGTTTTCTATAAGAGCTGGGAAGTCTTCTATTTTTTCGAGCGGATAATTTTGATATTCGGCGTCGAGGATATTCTCTCTGTCGAACTTTTTATCAAAAAAACTTTTCGAAAATGAATGAGAGAGAGGATATCCTATTAGGCCGAATTTTTTCATGGTTTGAAATTACAAATTACCAACCATACTTTCTGGGCGAACCCATTCATCAAATTGTTCTGAAGTTAATAAACCTAATTCGATGGCTGCCGCTTTTAATGTTTTATTTTCTTTATGCGCTTTCTTTGCAATTTTTGCAGAATTATCATATCCAATATGAGTATTCAATGCAGTTACAAGCATTAATGAATTGTCGAGGTTTTTCTTAATGTCGTCGTAATTTGGAACAATGCCAACTGCACAATTTAAATCGAATGATACGCATGCGTCGCCAATTAAACGTGCAGAGTGTAATACATTTGCTGCAATCATTGGTTTAAATACATTCAGTTCAAAATGACCTGTGGCTCCACCTACAGAAACTGCTACATCATTTCCAATTACTTGTGCACAAACCATTGTTAAAGCTTCTGGTTGCGTAGGGTTTACTTTACCTGGCATAATAGAAGAACCTGGTTCGTTATCCGGAATTATAATTTCGCCAATTCCACAACGAGGGCCTGAGCTCAACATACGAATATCGTTTGCAATTTTCATTAAAGCAACTGCCGAACGTTTTAAGGCTCCCGATAATTCTACCATGGCATCGTGCGCTGCCAATGCTTCAAATTTATTAGGTGCAGTAACAAATGGATATCCAGAAATTTCTGCAATTTTTTTCGCAACCAATTCTGCGTAACCCTTTGGTGCATTTAATCCTGTACCCACTGCTGTTCCACCTAATGCCAACTCTTTTACCATTTCTAAAGCATTGTTTAATGCTCTAACCGAATTGGTGATTTGTTGTACATAGCCCGAAAATTCTTGTCCTAATGTTAAGGGTGTTGCATCCATAAAATGTGTACGACCAATTTTTACCACATTCATGTATTCTTTAGCCTTTTTATCAAGTGTATCTCTCAATTGCAACATACCCGGAATAGTTATTTCTACTACTTGTGTATAGGCTGCAATGTGCATAGCCGTTGGGTAAGTATCGTTTGATGATTGCGATTTGTTTACATCATCATTCGGGTGTAATATTTTGTGTTCATCTAATAAAGTACCACCACGTACCACGTGTCCGCGGTTTGCTACTACTTCGTTCACATTCATATTACTTTGTGTGCCCGAACCTGTTTGCCAAATTACCAATGGAAATTCTGCATCTAATTTTCCGTCTAATATCTCTTGGCATACTTCCGCAATTAACACTGCTTTATCTGCTGCCAATACACCTAAATCTTGGTTAGTTAAGGCTGCCGCTTTTTTCAAAATGGCAAATGCGCGGATGATCTCCATAGGCATTTTATCGCCAGGGCCACCAATTTTAAAATTTTGTAAGGAGCGTTGTGTTTGCGCTGCCCAATATTTCTCTGCAGGTACTTGTACCTCGCCTAAACTGTCTTTTTCAATACGAAATTCCATGATTGTTATTTTTGTCGCCGCAAATTTAATAATTTTTTCAGCTATTTATGAAGATAGAAGCTCATCCGAAACACTTGTAAATCAAAGCATTCTAACAATTTTTCATAAATGTGGATAAATCGAGACCTTCTACATCCTTTAAGGAGATTAACTTTGATGTATTATATTATAAATATTAAATCAATATGAACATGAAAAAAATCATTTCTCCCCTACTACTAGTTGTTGCTGTTATATTAATGGCTTCTTGCGTAGTACCTAAGAAGAAATTTTTAGCAATGCAGCATGAAAGAGATTCATTGCAAAACGGCTTAAACATTGCGAACATCAAAATAGACAGCCTTACTAAAGCATTAAGTTTTCATCGCGATACTATCAATAGTTTACGTGCACGAGTGAGCGATTTAGACAATCGATTAAAATTATTAACCGATCAAACTAATACCTTATCAGAAAACTATAAACAATTACGCGCAAACAGTACTGATGAGATTAAAAAGTTAATTAAAGAATTAGAAACTGCACAAGCAAATTTAGCAGCGCGCGAAAAACGCTTGCAAGAAGTAGAAGATGCAATGGCTAAAAGAGATGCTGCTGTAAAAGCATTGCGCGATAAATTACAAAATGCATTACTTGGCTTTAACAAAAGTGGCTTAACTGTAAATATAAAAGATGGTAAAGTTTATGTATCGTTAACAGATAAATTATTGTTTAACTCTGGAAGTATAGAAATTGATGAGCGTGGTAAAGAGGCTTTATCAGAATTAGCAAAAGTGTTAGAAACACAAGCAGACATTAATATTTTGGTAGAGGGGCATACGGATAATATGAAAGTAACTAACCTTGGCCAAATAAAAGATAACTGGGATTTAAGTGTGTTGCGCTCTACGGCGGTTGTAAGATTTTTAACCGAGAATCAGAAGTTAGATCCAAACAGAGTAACGGCATCTGGTAGAGGCGAAATTATGCCAGTAGAAAAAATGAATACTGCCGAAGCAAGAAGTAAAAACCGTAGAATCGAAATTATATTAACACCAAAATTAGATGTGTTGTATAATTTGTTGACAGAGGATATAAAGTAAATTGATAAATGTGCAAATACGAAAATGTGCAAATGGGTGCTACTCATTTGCACATTTTTTAAAACGGACTAACGAAGTCTTTCAATACTGGCAGCTCCTTATCTTTATCAGATACAAACAAGCCTTCCACTTTCCAATCGATGCCCAATGCGGGGTCGTTATATAATACTCCTCCTTCCGAAGCTTTATCGTAATAATTTGTACACTTATAACAGAATATGGTATTGTTTTCTAAGGTAGAAAAGCCATGTGCAAAACCTGGTGGTATAAAAAATTGTGTTTGGTTTTCGGCACTCAATTCTATTGCGAAAAACTTACCATAGGTAGCAGAGTTTTTTCGGATGTCTAAGGCAACATCTAACACCTTGCCTTGTAATACACGTACCAGTTTACCTTGCTCGTGTGGCGCCTTCTGAAAATGCAATCCTCTTATGGTTCCTTTTTGAGATAAAGATTGATTGTCTTGAACAAAATTTAAATCGAGGTTTAATTTTTTGAAAACATCTTCTCTAAAACTTTCAAAAAAATATCCGCGCTCATCTCTCCAAATTTTAGGTTGTAAAATCAACAAGCCTTCTATATCCGTTTTTGTTATTTCCATTATTCAATAATATCTAAAATGGTTCTAAATGCTACGAATTTATTCGCATATCTATTTTCTACATCTGCTCGCAAGGCTGGTGCAAAGTTTGTTTGGTATTCATTCAACTTTTCAAAAGACTCACAATAATATTGAAAAGAGTACGTATGCCCATCTTGTGCAGGTTCCTTTAACTTCATTATTTTGTGCATCGCGAAACACCTAGTATTCATTACCTCCGGAACGTGCTCCTCGCGCATCCATTGTATCCACTCCTCGTGAATCTCTTCTATTACATTTACTGTTACACTGTATAGTACCATATATTGAATTATGAATTATGAATTATGAATTTAGCAACATTGTTGGTTTACTCGCTACTTAATACTCGCTACTCACTACTCCTTACCGTCTAAAGACTAACATCTAACGACTAGATTCAGCTACCTCTCAACATCCTAAATCTTTTCCTCGCTTCTACCATATACATGCTTCCAGAGAATTCGTCGATTATTTGTTGGTATGCTTTCATTGCTAACTCTGTGTTCTTTATTTTCCGTTCGTATATATCTGCTATGGTAAACAATGCATCATCTGCCCATATGCCGTCTTTGTGTTTCTCTACAATGATGCTGTAAAACTCAATTGCTTTCATAAAATTTTGTTGATTCACTTCTATCATTGCCTTCATCCAAAGTATGTCATCGTTTAAATCATTCTCCGGAAATAATACATCAATAGAATCTAATTTTAATAATGCATTTTTATATTGATGTTGATAGATTAACAAATCTGCTTTCGAATATAATCGTAAGGCTTGTTGGTTGGTGTCTACATTTTCATTGTCAGATATCAACAAACTTAAATTTAACGCATCGTTTGCAATTAATTGGCTAGTGCTGGCTTTTAAAATATCGAGCTGTGCTTTAGACCAATCGAACTCGCCAGCAAAATAAGAGAGTTTGGCATTTTTATATTTTGCCATTTGCCCCAAGGGGTCGTCTTTATAAGCTTTGTCGACCTGCCCGTACATCATAGCCGCTTCCCAAACATCACCATCATACAAATAATAATCGCCTAAATCTAATTTGCACTGTGCTAAAAAAGAAGTAATTCCATATCGGTTATCAATTATTTTTTCGAGTATAACAATCGCTTCTTTTGCTCGGTTTAAATAAAGAGCCAACAAACTTGCATACTCTCGCATAGCTTCGCCTGTACTACTTTGTTCACCAAAATCTAAAAAATATTGTTTGTAATCTTTCTCTAAATTATCTAAATCAGAATTAGTATACACACTGCTTGTTATTTTTTCTTTCTGTGTACTAAGTAGCATTGTTCTAGAGGGATTATAAAAAGGCAAATTACTTCCTTTGTCTATTACTGCTCTAAATGATTTAATGGCAGCATCGTATTTCTTGTTATTTCTACAATATTGCCCTAGCTGAAATAAGCGTTGCCCCTCTTCAGAAAAACGTTTATCCATGGCTATACTTTGCATTAATGCAGCATCAAAATTTTGTTGTTGTATAAAAGTCCATATCAACAAATCTGAATAAAATTGTTGATCAGGAAATTTTTGTAAGCGTTGCAACAAAATGTTTTTCAATAAATCATAATCCTTCTCATCGTTAAAATAATCCTGAAAATTTTGTTGAATTTGATCTTGCTCGTATGCGTTTTGCTCAAAAGTGTTGAGCTGCTCTTCAATTATGCCTTGTTTATTATTTTGTAAACTATAAATTTTAGTAGCATCCATGCTTAATAAAGTAGGATTACCAGTTAACATACGCCCCTTTTGTAATGCTTTTAGCGCGAAATCATATAATTGTAATTCGGTAAATTTTGCAGTAACATCTACCAGCAACATTAAATCCGGACCCAGTTTATTTAATGCCTCGTTGTATTGTTTTGCAGCCTTCTCGGCTTGGTTGTTTGAATCGTATACTAAACCTAAGTCTATGTAATAAGTAGGGTAACTATTGCTGCGCTTCAACATTTTTTTTACCAATTTTTCCGATTGCTCTGTTTTCTTTTGAGCCATTAAACATTGGTAATATTTGGTATAATACTCTGTATTTGAAGGGTCGTTCTGGTGTAATTTCTGATAAATAGTCTCCGCTTTATCAAACTCTCCTTTTGCAAAGTACTCTTTACCCAATGCTTCTACATTTGCGCGTTGAGCAAAGGTTTGCAGGCTGAAGGCAAACAAAAGGATTAATAAGTATCTTATTTTTTTCATTTCTTTACGCAATAAAAATATAGATAATTTTTTAATTTTAATTGATTAACGGAATAAGGGTAAAAATGGTGTTACAGCGAAGCATTAAAAATCCTTTAGCCACAATATTTTGTTAAATTAGAGTCTAATTATTCGATTTGAAAAAATACAGTATACTATATGCAATCATTCTGAGCTTCCTATTTGCTTGTAAGGGGGAGCAAAATGAAACAAGGCGGATTCCTGTAGAAGATTTTTTCAGGAACCCGGAGAAGAGTAACATGCTGGTTTCTCCAGACGGCTCTTGTTTATCGTATATCCAAAATTACAAAAATAGGCCTAATATTTTTTGTCAGAATTTATTAACTAAAGAAGTTCTTCAACTAACTTTTGATACCGTTAGAGGTATAAATAATTATTTATGGGTAGATGCTGATCAATTAATTTATTTATATGATATTGATGGTACAGAAAACTATCATTTATACTCCATCAAAAAAAATGGAGAAAACAAAATAAACCTAACTCCTTATAAAGACGTTCGCTTAAGATTTTTAGACATTCCTCCACAAAAATCAGAAGAAATTTACATCTGTTTAAATAAACGAAAAAAAGAAGTGTTTGATTTATACAAGTTAAATTTCAATACTGGTAAACTAAACATGATTGATGAGAACCCTGGAAATATTTCTTATTGGAAGCAAGATCAAAATGGCGAAATTAGATTAGCAGTAACTACTGATGGGGTAAACGAAAAAATTCTTTTTAGAAAAACAGTTAATTCCCCATACCAAGGAGTAATTAGCTTAAACTTCAAGGAAACCCTTTATCCTATTAGCTTTGCTGATGATGGACATACTGTTTATGCACTATCTAATTTAAATAGAGATAAGGTAGCGCTCGTAAAATTTGATTTATTAACAGCCAAAGAAACGGAAGTAATATTTCAACACCAAGATGTAGATATAAGCGATATGAGTTTTTCTTATAAAAACAACATGCCGTTATTTACAACATTTAGAACCCATAAACATAGCACACATTATTTAAACCCTAGTTTAAAAGCAATTGAAAAAGCAATTGAAAAAATAGACAAAGAAAGTAGCTATGTAATTGTTAATTATACCGTAGACGACAAAAAGTTTTTGATTAAACTATTTAGCGACAAAAATATTGGCACGTATTATATTTTCGATATTTCTCAATCTAAATTAACAGAAATTGCTGAAGTTTCACCTTGGTTAAACGAACAAGAGTTAGCCAATACAAATGCCTTTGAATTTACTGCTCGTGATGGTTTGAAACTGAATGCATACCTCACACTACCAAAAGTAAAACAAGAGAAATATCCTTTAATTGTATTGGCGCATCCAGGTTTATGGCAACGTACTCGCTGGGGATATAATCCGGAAGTGCAGTTTTTTGCGAACAGAGGTTTCGCGGTGGTTACCGTAAACCATAGAGGAGTAGATGGTTTTGGCAAATCTTTTTATGAAGCTGGATTTAAAGAAGTTGGTAAAAAAATGCAAGACGATTATACTGATGCCGTGTATCATTTAATTAATAAAGGGATTATAGATACAGGTAGAATTGGTATTTACGGAATGAGTTTCGGTGGATATTTTTCGTTAAACGGAGTAGTGAGAGACTCTGGTTTGTACAAGTGTGTAGCCTCTTACTCTGGATTCACTAACTTATTTTCTTACATAAAAGAAATACCTCCCTATTATAAACAATACTTGGAAATGATTTATGAGATGATTGGGAACCCGGAAACGGATGTAGAATATTTAAAAGAATGTTCTCCAGTTTTTCATACCGACCAAATAAATGTGCCTGTATTTATTGCCCATGGAGAGAAGGACCAACGAATGAGTGTGTCAGAAATAAATCAGTTTGTAAAAACATTGAAGAAAAAAGATGTTAAAGTAAATTATTTATTGATGAATGACGAAGGTCACGGATTTAGAAAAGAAGAAAATAAAATAAACCTATATAAAGAATTAGAAATGTTCTTTGATGAAAATCTAATGAAAAAATAATGAGTCAGAAATCTCCTAAGAATAACTACCGTAAAAATTATGCTTTAATTCCTATTTTTATTGTGGTGCTTACCATTACCTTTTTCATTGCCTTGTTTTTTGGATATAAGTTTACACAGAAAGTAATAGAATCGCAGTTTGTAACAGATAAGGTTGAAGTATTAGAAGATGCGCTAAAGCCTTATAACGATTTTATATTTACGAAAATCCCTCAAATATCTTTGTACCAAGGTTACCTCGATTCTGTATCGATGGTTGGTTTATCATCCAACTTTTTTAAAAATTTCGCCATTATTAAAAGCATCACTTTTTATGATATTGAAGTGGGAAACCTACCTATCGATGATGGTTTTAGGCAAGATCGATTTTCTATAGGTGTAAAATCAGTTTATGAAATAGAGAATGTAAATAAATCGCCAAAAATAAAATTACAATTTAAGAAAAATGAATACGGTGAGTTTAGTGGTAAAGATGCGAACGACTTTAGTAAGTCTGTAATTAAATTTGCCGATTTTGTAAATCACTACGACTCTACAATTGATATCACACCAGATGTGGTATTTAAAGTATTCTATTCTTTTAACGACAAACAAGTGAGTTTTATTAACGTACCTCGCAATGCCGATATGCGCGTGTACAGTGCATTACTCGCAGAAAATATAAATGCTAGTTTAGGATATGATCAGGATTTGTTAACCTTTAACTTAGAACCTAATCGTTTACAAATAATAAACAACAATCCTTTTTTATACGAAAAAATATTAATCAGACCCATTACGTTTGATTCGCTTATAAACGATAAAAATTATTTTACCACAGGTATTTCATTACCTGGAGCGTTTTCAGATTATCAATTATACTTTATATCGTCTAAACCTTTTGTAAACAAACGTATCGGGATGCTCTTTACCCCAATAGCCATTGGTATTTTGGCGGTATATTTAATTATGTTGTTTATTGCGATTTTAATTTACAGAAATTTAAACATCAATGCGAAATTGTTTAAGCTACAATATGATTTTGTAAATAACCTTACGCATGAATTTAAAACACCGGTAAGCGTAATTAAAATAGCAGCGAACAATATTAAAAATCAACCTGTGCTCCAGGATAAAGACAAAGAATTATACGGCAGAATTTTAGATGAAGAAGCCGATAAGCTGAATGATTTGTTAAATAAGCTTTTGTCGTTAACACAATTAGAAAACAGAAGTTTAATTGTTAAAAAAGAGAAAATAGATTTATATGAATTCTGTAGAGATTTGGTTGATGCCTATCAAATAAAATACCCGAATTTCGATATCGATTATACCGTGCAAAATATTTTATATTATAACGGCGACAGGGTATTGCTATTTAGTTTGTTTCAGAACATGATAGACAATGCTTATAAATACTCTCCAGATGATAAAAAACAAATGCAAATAAAAATAAGGCGAGTGAAAGATCAGCTTGCTATATTTTTTATTGATAAAGGAATTGGAATCCCCAAAAATGAGATTGAAAACGTGTTCAACAAATTTTACCGCATCGAAAACCAATTTAACCAGCAAGGAAGTGTGGGCATAGGTTTGGCTTTTTGTAAAGAAGTAGTTAAATTTATGAAAGGAGAGATATCTGTAAAGAGTGAGCTGGGAAAGGGCTCCGAATTTAGAATTATATTGCCAATAGATTAAACATAATAAGCTTGTTACATAATTATATTAATTTGTATCATAGCTTTGCAAAACTAAAACCAAGACAATGGAAAAGCAACAAGTAAAAATTGCAATTGTAGAAGACGACAGTAATTTGCGTTTACTCGTAAGTCAGCGCATCGCTTCAGAAGGTTACCAAGTATTTGAAGCCGCCGATGGTAAGAGTGGAGAAGAAATGATATTAAAAGAGCAACCACATATAGTATTGCTCGATTGGATGTTGCCAGGTAAAACTGGAAACGAAGTTTGCACAGCCGTTCGTGAGAAAGACTTTGCGGGTATTGTAATTATGATTACTGCAAAAGCGCAAGACGTTGATAAAATTGATGCCTACAACTTTGGGGTGAGCGATTACATTACCAAACCATTTAGCATGGAAGTGCTCATGGCATTAATAGAAAATAAGGTGAAGTACATTGTGAGTTCTGATAAAACAGATATCATTAAATTTGCAAACATGGAGCACCATCCAAGCATCCACATGCTTATGCGCGATGGCAAAAAAGTAGAGTTAACCATTCTAGAAAACAGAATTCTGTTATACTTTTTAAAGAATATGAACAAAGTAATTAACCGCGATGAATTGATGATGGTGGTGTGGGGTTATAACTCAGATGTAAATACTCGTACACTCGATATGCACATTGTTCGTTTGCGTAAAAAAATAGAAAACAATCCGGAACACCCGATGCTACTGCAAACGGTAAGGGGGATTGGATATAAGTTTGTTTTGGAGTAGACATGAGATTATAGACATGAGACCGCTTCGCTTTTAGACACGAAACAAAGCCAATTAGATTAATTGGCTTTTTTGTTTTTGGTATTGTTTGCAAATATCCGTTTTGTCCAACTGTCTTAGTTTTTAATCACCTTAAATACTTGCCGAGTATTGTTTTCGCTGAGTTCTACAAAATAAATCCCTTGAGATAATGACTCGAGTTCAATTATGTTAGTGTTGCATTTTTCGAGCACTAGTTTGCCATAGATATCGTAAACTCGAATGTTTGAGTAAGCCTCACAATTTAAGTATAGAATGTTATTGGTTGGGTTTGGGTAAGGAGGCTGTATAGTTTCTTTTGGATTATTTTCAAACCCGAGAGGTTCGAAACTGGTTTTTTTCCAAATGATATCCCTATCTACTCTTCCTTTACGTGCTCCATGTGCCATGGTTATTATTTCATTGGGGCCATTGTAAATAGTTTGAATGCTGGATATAGAAACACAAGCAGTATCTATGGCATCGGCATAAGCTCGCATGTAATTTCCGTTTGTATCGTATTCTGAAATTAATTCAGACAACTGATTGGATGAATTTCTAAAATTAATTACTGCTAAAAGTTTATCGTTTCTTAATTCCATCGAGATAGATCTGCTGGCAGCAGAAATGAGTATAGTGTCTGGAATTTTTAAATCTATATTCCAAATTGGATAGCCTTGTTTAAACTTTACTAATCTGTATTTGTATTGGTTTAATGAATCTTTGTTGTAGATCTTGTATAATGAATAAGTGTTGCTTTTATATTCTTTATGAATAGAGCTTGTGAAGTTTACCGTATAATTTTCAGTAGTTATTCTTCTTGAATTAAAACTCTCTACGAGTTGCTTCGTGTCTAAATTTATTCTGATGTAAAAATTATCGGCGTATGATCTTGCGAAATCAAATACACCCCAAAAACTCATTTCATTGTTTTTTACTACAGTTTCATATTGTGAATATATGTACAAAGGTATGTTTGATGGGTAAACCGTAATGTCTGAAAGAATAGTAGCACTATCTATTAAATTAAAACTAGAATTGTATTGGTACAATTGCACTCCTAACTTATTTTGGGCATTTAAAATTAGTCGCTGAGTATAAATATTATCTTTATGTATTCTATATGCTTGTGCACTATGATTTACTAATCCTGAATCTAACGCTACTAATTCGTGTTTTGTATTAAAACGTTCAAAATGTGAATACTTAGTTAAGGTGCCATCATCATAAACATAATTTATAGTATTAGAATCGCTTAATGTAGCATGAATGGCAAAGTTGCCTCTTAAAGGATATAATTTCGTGAAACGCTCTTCACCATCTAAAGAAAGTTCAAGAATATACTTACGACTAAATGAAAAGCTATCAATACAGCTACTATAAATTAAGATTATTGAATCCTTAAAGAGAATGGTACTTAAATCAAATGATCGATAATTTTCCCCTCCTGGTCTGTATGTTTTAGTCCACAGAATGTTTCCGTTTAGAGTTGTTTTAGTTAATGATATTATATAGTCTCGAATATCGCCAGAGCCCATGTAATTTTCTGTAGAAGAAAATATATACCTATTTTGTTTATAAGTATGCAAATACGTGAGATCTTCATTTTTATTTGCATCATCAATATATTGTTTCCAAATTAAATTCTGAGCATTTAAATTTATGAATAAAAAAACAAAAGAGACGGTTATTAAAATTCTCATGTGTCTAATTTATTTTATAGATTTTAACATTTAAGTTGCTTAAATTTCCTCTTGGGAATATAGCTGCTGCTTTCAATTGTGCATTACTGAAGTTGGTAGCTGCAGTAATAATTCCGCAAGAATTAATAAATTTACCATCTAAAAATGTAACATCTGCCTCAATATAAAAAGAAGTTCCTGCATTGTAAAATGTTAGGTTGTTATTTATTGTAAAATACTTTAATTGATCAAATTCATCGCCAATTTTGGTAAGTTCAGCTACTAGTGTTTTATTAGGGGGCGGGCTAATGCAAGTTGTATTGGGTGTTAAGCCCCCCTGAAATGTAATAATGTTTTGGTTTGGAGTTCTTGAATTTACAGCTTCGAGAACAATGCCAACTGATAAAGCATCACCATACCAAAAATCAACTAAAGTATTTAAATCATTACTTGCTACGTCTTTATATTCTATACCCAAACTATTGTTTGTGGGTCCACAGAATCTGCATAACGTTGTAATATTCATTTCTTCTTGTAAGGAACGAACGGTTTGATTGTTACACACTTGACTTTCATTCCCATTTAAATTATACTCTACAATTCCATCTGCACCCGAATTAAACATCATAGAACCATAAATATTGCCCGGGAACACGAAATAGTATGGTAGTCCATTCAATCTGGTTATTTTATATATACCGGCACCCAAAATATTCTCATTAGGTGCATCTCCAAAAACTCTAAAATCATTACTAACTTCACATAAACTTATTTGATTTACGTCATAAAAAACATCAGTTTCTAAGTTTATAAATGTAATTGGTTTTCTAATTATTTTATTTTTCACATTTGTATGGTTTGAAATGGAGGTGCCATTTAACGGATGATAATAATCTAGATTAGGGACTGTTGCTAAAAAACCAAAACTTTGTTTATTGGAAAAAATTTTTGGATTATAATTATTGTAATTAAAACAAATATTATCAGGCGATACCCTATTCAAATTAATTCTCATCTCAATTGCACCTACTGCTTCAGCTTTATTGATGATGTTTACAGTATTATTGTGTGGCTGGGTTTCTGTACATATTTTACAGACACTTTCATGAAATACACAATTATATAACACACTATTGTTTAAGCCATCGCAAGGAGAAAAATCTATCATATTTACTATTCTGTATGAAATAAACATCACTGGATTCTCGCAAGGAAAATCGATTTCAATTGAAGCATCTACAAAATTATTTTGTGAAAACCTTGTTGATGAAAAATGATTCATGCCATCAATGTACAACTGATAATTGACAACATTTTCAATATTTAATCCCTTTGCTGAATTATAACTTATATTCAACATTCCGTCTTCTTCTTGTTCTGGATTTGATTGAACAAAGTTATTTAGATTTGGAATAAAAATATGGGGTGAAAGTCCTTTTGCAATTGCATTGTTTATATAATTATTGTAATGGTCTATTGTTGGATCTAATCCGTAATGATTCACAAGAAATCTATTTGCCTCTTCTGATAATACAATTCCATATTTATCCGCTAAATTTTGTGAGAGTTTTTGCAAAGGCACCCAAAAATAATTACCTAATCCTCTGCCTGCAAGAATAACTATTTCCGTTTTTATACTATCATTCTCCGTTTACTTTGCAAAGAGATGTACCAAATGATTAGATTGGCTTAACATCTCATCATTGTATTCAGAATCTCTAGCATTTGCATTTGAAATAATGGAAGGCTTTACTAATTCTGTAGATTTACATCCAATAAAAAATAAAATTAGTATTGAAAAATAGTAAGGTTTTTTGAGCATAATTTTAAGACTTAAAAAAATATAGATTTAAGCTAAAATTATATCGAAATGATTGATTGTTTTTAGAACTTGCTTAACCAGTAATATTATATTTTCAATTACTTAGAAATTATTTTGTCAATATTTAGTTTTTGATTTGCAATGATTAGAAGTTGGAGGAGGAATGATGATTATGGGAATAATGTATTTTAATAAATTATCGAAATTTGATAGCGAGTATTCGTTTTATTGAATATGATTTATTCTAGCTTTGTTTTTTGCCATCAATAAAGTAATAATATTAATTACGAAAAGTTATTTTATGCTCTCTTTTGAATAAACATTATTTAATAGATTATGAAAATAAAAAACTCAATAAATACCTGTTAAATAGTAAAATTTTCAATAATTTTCTTTGCGTTTTCAAACCTAACATCTCCTAAGCCTTCCACCACAACATTCTTGGCGCCCTTCTCTTCCATCAACCTAACATATAAATCCATAAAGTAAGCGCGCTCCTCTGGGAAATTTCTTAAAGGATCATCTTGCCAAGGCAAGTCGTCTTTCATCAATAAATATAAATCGTATTTTCTTTTTTGATATTCTTTTTCTACTTGCTCTGGGCAAAAACCAAACACATGCTCGCACCAAACTTTTACCGTTATAATGGTAGTATCGCAAAATAAATAGGGGTGATTATTTTTGAGCGCCTCTTGTTCAATTTTATTTTCGAGTGCTAATTGTCCGTGAAACATTTGAAGTTCATCATCCAACGTACACTCTCTGTTTAAATTCGCGCAATACTCACGTGCATATTCTGGCACCCACAAACATCCGAAATGTTCGGCCAACTGTTTTGCCATTTCAGATTTACCTGTAGACTCCGGACCAATAATTGCTATTTTAAGCATGCGCTTGTTTTTTCCATTCGCGTAAACCGTGTATTGCAATTCCTACTAAAATAGTATATAAAAATGCAGTGAGGTATGCGTCTTTTAATATATACAAAACAACATAAGAAATGTTTACTACAATCCATATGTACCAATTCTCTAAAAATAATTTTGCTGATAAAATAGAAGCATAAATACTCGCTGCAAAAAGTAAACTATCATAAGCAGCGTAACTTGCATCAGTATAATAATTTAATGCTAAGCCAAAAAGTTTACCTACTAATAAAGTAATAAATAAATACATTAACAGCATTGTGATTGTTAACGATTTTACTTTTAGAATTTGATTGGTTTTGCTTTCGTGTTTCCATTGAACCCATGCAAACACAGATGTTGCTACGAAGAAAAATTGTAACAATGCATCAGCATAAAGTTTTATTTCGAAAAAGAAAAATGCATAGGCCACCGAACTAATAATTAGCAATGGCCATGCAAGTATGTTTTTTTTAGCGCTTAAGTAAATTCCTAGAACAGCAGTTACAAATCCGATGATTTCTATTGTGTTCATAAAAAAATTATTTACTCAAGAACATCGATTTCTCTTTGTATAACTGGCGGAAGTATGGATCTTCTAAATCTTTTATAAATCTGATCGCTTCACCTGTCGAGCGCATTTCTGGACCTAATTCTTTTTTCACTTCAGGGAATTTATGGAAAGAGAAAACGGGTTCTTTAATTGCGTAACCAGTAAGCTTGCGCTCAATGGTAAAGTCTTTTAATTTATTTGCACCCATCATTACTTTAGCGGCAATGTTTATATAAGGCACATCGTATGCTTTCGCAATAAACGGAACTGTACGTGATGCACGCGGGTTTGCTTCTATTACATATACCATTTCGTTTTTAATGGCGAACTGTATGTTCAACAATCCTAATACATTTAATGCTTTCGCTAATTTCACAGTGTATTCTTCCATCAATGAGATTACTTTTGGCGACAAATCAAATGGTGGTAATACCGCACTCGAATCTCCGGAGTGTATACCTGCAGGTTCAATGTGTTCCATTAAGCCAACAATGTGTACATCGGTACCATCACTTATAGAATCCGACTCGGCTTCTTCTGCGCGGTCTAAGAAATGATCAATTAAAATTCTGTTGCCTGGTATATCTCTCAATAATTTAACAACCGCTTTTTCTAATTCTTCGTCGTTAATTACAATGCTCATGCCTTGTCCGCCTAACACATAACTAGGGCGAACTAGTACCGGGTAACCCACTTCCTTCGCAACTTTTAATGCTTCATCTGCAGTTTCGGCAACACCGTATTTAGGGTATGGAATTCCTAAGTCGTGTAATAAATCTGAGAATCTACCACGATCTTCGGCAATGTCCATGTTATCGTAAGAAGTACCAATTATTTTGATTCCGTTTTTGTGCAACTCTTCTGCCATTTTTAATGCAGTTTGTCCGCCCAACTGAACAATTACTCCTTCTGGTTTTTCTAAATCAATAATCTCGCGAACATGTTCCCAGAATACCGGCTCGAAATATAATTTATCGGCCATGTTAAAATCGGTAGAAACAGTTTCTGGATTACAGTTAATCATAATTGCTTCGTAACCCGATTCCTTTGCAGCCATTAATCCGTGTACACAAGAATAATCGAACTCAATACCTTGCCCAATTCTATTCGGACCAGAACCTAGTACAATTATTTTTTTCTTATCGGTAACATTCGATTCGTTTTCTCCTTCAAAAGTTGAATAAAAATAAGGTGTTTGTGCAGGGAATTCTGCTGCACATGTATCAACCATTTTGTATACTCTACGCATACCTAACGATTTTCTTTTCTCGTACACTTCATCTTCTGTTACACCTAATAAGTAGGCAATTTGTAAATCAGAAAATCCTTTTTGTTTTGCGTTGAATAAAACTTCGGTTGGAATATTTGTTAGCGAATATCTTTTTACTTCTAATTCAATATTTACTAATTCATTTATTTGCATTAAAAACCAACGATCAATTTTCGTTGCTTTTTGAACAGAGGTTACAGGAACTCCTAAACTCAAGGCATCGCGCACATGGAACAAACGATCCCAACTTGCGTTCTCCAAGCCTTTCATTATTTCTTCTAAGTTGCGGCTTTGCTTTCCGTCGGCACCTAACCCTATTCTATTTATTTCTAAACTCTGACAAGCTTTTTGTAATGCTTCGTTAAAGCTTCTGCCAATAGCCATTACTTCACCTACTGATTTCATTTGTAAACCAAGGGTTCTATCAGCTCCTTTAAATTTATCGAAATTCCAACGAGGAATTTTTACGATTACATAATCTAAGGTTGGTTCGAAATATGCAGAGGTAGTTTTAGTAATTTGATTTTCTATTTCATCTAAATTATAACCGATGGCCAACTTCGCTGCAATTTTTGCAATTGGATAACCGGTTGCTTTAGATGCTAAAGCAGATGAACGCGATACACGTGGATTAATTTCGATGGCAATTATTTCTTCGTTTTCTGGATTTACCGAAAACTGAACATTACAACCTCCAGCAAAATCGCCAATAGAGCGCATCATTTTAATAGCTTGGTTACGCATGTCTTGGTAACAACGATCAGACAAGGTCATGGCAGGCGCAACTGTAATAGAGTCGCCAGTATGTATACCCATTGGGTCGAAATTTTCAATCGAACAAATAATAATTATGTTATCGTTATTATCTCTCAACAATTCCAACTCGTATTCTTTCCAACCTAAAACGGCTTGTTCTACTAAAACTTCATGTGTAGGCGATGCTTGTAAACCATGGTTAAGTGCAGCATCAATTTGATCTTTATTATGGACGAAACCACCACCGTAACCACCTAATGTATAAGATGGGCGAATTACTAATGGGTAGCCAATTTCTTGTGCAGCTTCCTTTCCTTCTAAGTATGAGTTCGCAATTTTTGAATTCGCAATTCCTACTCCAATTTCAATCATTAATTTACGGAACTCTTCACGATTTTCAGTTTTTTCAATCGCATCAATCGCAACACCTTTAATTACTACTCCGTATTTTTTCCATATTCCTCTCTCATCCGCTTCTTTAGCTAAATTTAAGGCAGTTTGACCACCCATGGTTGGAATTACGGCATCAATTTTACGCTCTTGTAAAATTTGCTCAATCGATTCGCATGTTAATGGCAATAAGTAAACATGATCAGCAATAACCTTATCGGTCATAATCGTTGCTGGATTCGAGTTGATAATCGAAACCTCTATCCCTTCTTCTTTCAAAGAAAGTGCAGCTTGCGAACCCGAATAGTCGAACTCACACGCTTGTCCGATAATAATTGGACCCGAACCGATAATTAATACTGATTTTATGGATTGATCTTTTGGCATAATAGGTATCTATAAATTGGCCAAAGGTATCGTTTTTTTCTAAATGTCGAAAGTTAGATGCTGCGAAATGTCAAATAATCTATAAAAATTTAATAATCTGATAGATGTCTTTATAGTTTCTTCCGTAACCATCGTAATCTAAGCCATAACCTAACACAAACAAGTTCGGAATTTCAAATCCAAGGTAATCTATGTTAATAGCATGTTTAAGCGCTTCTGGCTTTACAAGTAAACTACAAATTTTTACAGATGCAGGTTTGTATTGTTGAATTTCATTTAATAAAAAACTCAAGGTAGTGCCAGTATCAATAATGTCTTCTAGTATAATTAAGTGTTTATTTTCTATTTCTGATGTAAAGGGTAATTCAAATTTTATGCTTCCGGTACTTTCCATCCCTTCGTATGATTTGCATTTTATGGTTTGTATGCTGCATGGTTTTGTGTAATTCAAAATTAAATCGGAAGCAAAAAACATTGCACCATTTAGCACAATTACAAAACATAACTCTTTATCGGCAGCATATATTTCTAATTCAGCAGCCAATTCTTTAATGCGCTGTTGAATTTTTTGAGACTCTAAATAGAGTTCGAACTCGTGGTTTTTAACTTGAATTTTTGCGTTCATGTAGGGCTAATTTAGGAATATAAGATTACAATTGGTGCCACCACTCAAGTGGTGGCACCAAAATCGAGCTAACTCGCTGATTTACAAATAAAAAAGCCAGACAATTGTCTGGCTTTTTTGGAATATCGTATAACTGTTCGTGAATTATTCAGTCGAATATTAGATTGCTTTTTTCTCTTCTGCGGTGTGTGGTACCAATACCCCAACTGCTTCGAATGAAAGCGTATTTTTGTCTTCTTTAATAGCGTCAATTGCTTCCTTAGATTCGCCACCATCTTCTGCATAATGTTTTTGGTCGGCCACAGAAACAGTTTCGAATTTCGCAGTTCCTTGGATGATTACTTCTTTACCCATCATTTTATCTTTATCTGTTGGTACAAAGAATCCGTAATCTTTAAATGTAACACGCATCATTTCGCCGTTTCCTAATTCTAAAGACATCCAGCATCCTTTTTTAACGCAAACATCAACTACTTTACCTTTCACTTTGGCATCATACGTTGGTGCATTGCCCATTTCTGCAACTAATGAAGTTACTTCCATAGCACTGTCTGCTGTAATTTCTTCTCCATAAGAGTCGAATGTACCCATTGCAGTTTCTACCGTTTTAGAATCTGTACTTGTACTTTTTTGTGGTTCTTGAGAACATGCTGCTAAAAATGCTGCAACCGATATAAATAATAATACTCTTTTCATTTTAATTTTATTTGCTGTTTAATTGCAAAGATAGTAAAAGCCAAAAAGAAAAATGCAAATCAGGTAAATTTAATGTTAACCAAATAATTGCTGAAACAACTCTTCTAGTTTACTTAAAGGTACTATCTCAATGCTGTATTTTCTGGTATCAATTCCTTTAATGGCATACCTCGAAACAAAGATTTTCTCAAAACCTAAGCGTTCTGCTTCAGAAATGCGTTGTTCTATTCTATTAACGGTTCTTATTTCTCCGGATAAACCTACTTCTGCGGCAAAGCAATGTTTGCTAGAGATGGCTAAATCTTCATGTGATGAAATAATGGCACTTACTACACCTAAGTCAATTGCGGGGTCTTCCACTCTTATTCCGCCGGTAATGTTTAAAAACACATCTTTTACGCCTAATCTAAATCCACATCTTTTTTCTAACACTGCCAAAAGCATGTTCATTCTGCGGGTATCAAAACCCGTTGCCGACCTTTGTGGAGTGCCATATGCGGAAGTACTAACCAAAGCTTGTGCCTCTATTAACATCGGGCGCATACCTTCAATAGTAACCGAAATAGCGATGCCACTTAATTCCTCGTCGCGTTGCGAGATTAATATTTCTGATGGATTTGAAACTTCGCGCAAGCCTACTCCACGCATTTCATAAATACCTAACTCACTTGTAGAGCCGAATCTGTTTTTTATAGATCGCAAAATTCTATAGGTATGATGTCTGTCGCCTTCAAATTGCAATACAGTATCTACCATGTGTTCCAAAATTTTCGGACCAGCAATGGAACCATCTTTAGTGATGTGGCCTACTAAGAAAACCGGTGTATTCGTTTCTTTTGCAAACCTCAACAGTTCTGCAGTGCACTCTCTTATTTGCGAAACACTACCCGGTGTAGATTCAATGTGCGATGAGTGTAGCGTTTGTATCGAATCAACAATTACTATTTGTGGTTCTAATTGTTCTATTTGTTTAAAAATATTTTGGGTGGATGTTTCTGTTAAGATGAAGCAGTTAGATGGTTCGATGTTCTGCATTCGCATGGCGCGCATTTTTATTTGCTGCTCACTTTCCTCTCCAGAGATGTATAAAATTTTGAGATTTTTTAAATTCAATGCAAGCTGTAATAATAAGGTTGATTTACCAATACCTGGTTCACCACCAATTAATACAATAGATCCTGGTACAATTCCTCCACCCAATACTCTGTTCAATTCTTCATCCTTGGAAGATATACGAACATCCGCATTTTTTTCTATTTGATCTATGGGAATTGGTTTGTTAGATCTGGTTGTACCCGCACTACTTTGTTTCCAATCGGGTTTAGTAGTGTTCTTCTCTACTACTTCTTCTACAAAAGTATTCCACTCCCCACATGATGGGCAATTACCCAACCATTTTGCCGTTTGATATCCACAACTCTGACAAAAGAAAACCGATTTTGATTTAGCCATGAACGAAGATAGCTCGAATATTAGAAAAGCTCAAATCAATTTGCTTAAATTAGAAATATGAAAAAAGTAATTGTATTAATTTTTTTATTTGTACCATTTATTTCCTTAGCACAATACAGCAAGTCGAGTAAATTTTTATACGGAAAAAGTCGTTCAACACTGCCATATTACATAGGTGTAAATGCAGGATTAGCCAGTAATAATTATGTTGGCAATAAAGATTTTGTAAATAATGGTTCTGCGTTCGCTTGGGGTATTTATTTCGAAAAGCCCTTAGGCTACCGACCTAGTTTGAGCATCAATTTCCGAACCATGGGTAATTATTCTTCATCGGTACTAGATAAAGAAATTGGAACTTTAGCAGTAGAAAGTTCGGATTTAAAAAGATCGTATGATTTGTCTGTCAACTTCAATTATTTACTTTTCGATTGGTATGGTTGGCAGTATAAATCGGCCATCGGTATCGGTTTTGTAAACAATGGTTTCGAATTGAATAATTATACTTCTATGAGAACAGAAAGTATCACAGCTATTGTTCCTTTGCAACTTAGCACCGGTAGAAAAGTTTATAAAAGATTTGAATTAGAATTTGGATATCGCTATTACTTAGGACTCGATAATGAAATTGAAGGCATTGCATTCAATAATAAATTCGATAAATATGCTTACGCTTTTGTAGGCTTAAAATATTTGCTAGGCGAGAAGGATTATAGGTTCCGGAAGAAAGGTTCGTGCCCTACTGTGGAGTAGCTTAGTGCAGAGAGTTAGGAGCAGGGAGCACCACATTGCTCCTTGCTCCTTGCTCCTTGCTCAACGCTCCTAGCTCAAAAGCTTTGCCGCTTCCGCCCTTGCTTTCACCATTATATCATCTGCTTTCTTATCGCCTTCGGCAATAATTTTATTGCACTTTTCATCGGTTTCTTTTTTAGCTTTTTCTGCTAATTTTTTTGCTGCTGCTTTTGCAATTGGGTTACTTGCTTGCGCTACTAATTTATCTGCGGCAGCATACCCTTCTTTTCTAGTAATATCGGCCAAATTCCTTGCTTGCGCTTTTACTGCATCTGCTTGTTTTTGTGCTGCTGCTAAAATCTGGTCGGCACGTTTTCTTGCTTCCTCTTTGCCTTTTGCTATCGCTTCGTTTTTCTTGTCGTTCAACACATCTTTTATTGCTCCTTTAATTCCAGCGCCCGCATCCGCCATGCTTAATTTAATTGTTGGTTTGGTTACCACACCACCAATTAAAGCAGTTACATTTAAAGCATCTGCTGGGTTATAACTCGATCCTACTTTTCCTAATTGTGCCGATAGTCCGTTTAATACACTAGTGGATGCCGCCCCTAAAAAGTTTTTAGGCAATTTCAATTTCATCGTATAATCAATAGTCTGATCTAATCCGCTCGAACCACCAATGTTTATTACGGTATTAAGCGTGGTCATGTCAAATGGTTTTATCACCACTCTTCCATCTACTAATGCAAATTCAATTTTTGTGTCTTTAATATTTAACTCCTTTAGCTTATCTGTTTTAAGTGCATCCGATAATTTATTTAAAGTGTTAGAGCCTTTAATATTTGTACCTAATAATTCTAACACTCCTGCGCCTTGTATGGTATTCATTACTGGGCTCATGTCTTCTCCAATAATGGTGTTAAACTTTAATTGAGCATTAAATTTACCAGTAGTATTTTCAGCAATGGGTGCAAGTTTTTGTACAGTATTAAAAGTTTTAAATGCTTTCTGGATATCCATTTGTTGTATCGCAAAATCCATATCAACAGTTGGTTTTTTTATATCGGCAGTACTGTACATACCGTCCATAGTAATGGTACCATCTAAGGTTTTTAAGCCTACTTTTGTAAAATTAACTTCTTTATTTTTTATGCTGATGGTGCCGCTTAAGTCAACTAATTCCATGTTATCATACAATACTTTATTGATTTTAGAATTCAGCACAAAATCAATATTCTCTGGTACCTCAAATACTCCTGCAGTGCTTGTATCTGTTGAAACTTCTTCTTCGGTACTCGGGCCCATCATCTCATTTAATTCAATTAAATTGGCAGCAAAATTTAATCTTGCTTTTATAGCAGTTCCTTTAAGTGCAAAACCTAAATAATTTTCTAAAGTACCATCCGCTGCAAAATCACTCTTGCCATATTTAGCTTTTAAGTTTTTCATTGCAATGTTTTTCGGACTTAAATTAAATGATACCGATGATATTGTTAATGGTAAGGTAGATTCTTTAGTGCTGTAATTTAAATTGCTAATACTTACATTTCCTTTTGCATCAAAGCTTTCGTATTGGCCTTTTTCTATGGTAGAAAGCTTTCCTTTGGCCATCATGTCTGCTTTAATTACCCCCGAAAGTTTTGTGTCTTCTATCGGTACAATTTTTAGAATATTAGCTAAATCAATTGTTCCCTTTATCTCGGTATTAATATCCGGATCAGACTCTGGTGTTTTTAATAACAGTGTTGCATCAAAGGGTTCGTTACCAAATTCTATGTGCAACTTTTTCATGTTCACTACTGTATGGTCAAACACTCCGTCTTTATCTTCCACATTTAAATCTAACTGAACATTGTTTACACCAGTAGGCAAATCTGGATATTTAAAGTTTCCGTTTTCTACTAATACATTTAATCCAAAACCTGGCATCGAAACTGCATTCATTCTTCCTTTGTAATATCCATTTAATGCAAATTTACCGCTCGCGGTTAAATTATCGAAAGAGCTCGAATATATAGCAGGTATTAGCGATAAGAAGTTTTTGAATTCAGATTTTTGTGCATCAAAAGTTAAATCTAAATCGATGTTGCTGTCGGGCATGGCAACCATACCTGCAAAATTTATTACCAAGGCATTAAGGTTAATTACATTGTCTTTAAACGTAAACACAAAATCTTTTAAGTTCATGTCTATCGCTGCATCTGCATCAAGCTTAACTTTATTCAAATAATTCACCCCACCATAACCTACAGTTAATTCATCGGCTTTTGTGTTGGTTAATAAAGTAAATAAATCTTGTGTAAAATCTCCAGAACCTGTATGGTTTAAATTATGCAGTTTAGTGTAAAAGGCAAGCGATTGATCGTCATACACCAAAGTAGAATTTTTTATTGAATATGATTTTAACGCAATGCTAAAGTTGCTTACTGTTGTATCTGCTGGTACTTCTACTTTACTTGTATCGGTTTTAGCTATGTCCCAATTTGCCTTGCCAGATTTAAGTACTACAAAGTTTAATTTTGCTCGGTCTAATTCAAGCGATTTAATTTTGATGGTTTCTTTATTAATCACCGACATGATATCCACCACCACGTATAACTCTCCAATATTTGCTAAAGTGTCGTTCTTAAATGAATCTACTCCCGCCACCATTAAATTTTCCATGCTAAAAGAAAGGTTCGGAAAACTGCGAATTATACTTACACTAAAATCTCCAAACTTTACATCTGCATTTACATTGTCGTTAATGGTAGATTTAACTTTCGCAATAATATCGTCTTTATAAATAATTGGTAGTGTAATAGCCGCAGCTAAAACTAATACAATTAACATGCCAAGTGCTAATAAAATTTTCTTAAACATAGGATATAAGTATTTGATACAAAACTAACAAATACTTAACGAATTAATAGCAAAAGAAATTTTAATGCTTGTATAATTTAATGTTAAGGGCACGTTCGCTTTCACTTATCACCTCAATATTTACAATTAAATATTTATTGGGTAAAAGCTCTTCAATTTTTTCACTCCACTCTAAGAAACAGAGTTTATCAGAATACAAGTATTCTTCTACACCAAAATCAAAGGCTTCTTCAATAGATTCAATTCTGTAAAAATCAAAATGATAAATAGTACCTGCTTTAGACTCGTATTCATTCACTATAGAGAACGTAGGGCTACTTAAATCGTCGGTAGAACCTAAACTTCTGCAGAGCGCAGAAATAAGTGTAGTTTTTCCTGCACCCATAGGGCCATTGAACAATACCACTTTGTATTCATCAAGGTAAGGCTTAATGCTCTCAACAGCCCTATGGATTTCGGAAATATTATAATTCATCATTACGCACTTGCCGTAGGCATTTGGCGATCTACTTTTTTTACTAATCCTTGCAATACCGTACCTGGGCCAACTTCAGTAAAGGAGCTTGCGCCATCAGCAATCATTGCTTTTACAGTTTGTGTCCAACGTACAGCACCTGTTAATTGTGCAATTAAATTTGCTTGAATAACTTCAGGATCTGAGGTTGGGTTCGCGTTTACATTTTGGTAAACCGGGCAAATAGGTACATTAAAAGTGGTTGCTTTTATAGCTGCTTCTAATTCTACTCTTGCTGGCTCCATTAAAGGTGAGTGAAAAGCTCCCCCAACATTTAACACCAATGCTCGTTTAGCTCCTGCTTCCGTCATTTTAGCACAAGCTTCATTCACTCCTTCTATAGTTCCAGATATTACCAACTGCCCAGGGCAATTGTAATTTGCAGCTACTACCGTTTCAGAAATTGATGCACAAATCTCTTCTACTTTTTCATCTTCTAAACCTAAAATTGCAGCCATGGTTGAAGGGCGAATTTCGCATGCTTTTTGCATCGCATTTGCTCTGGCAATTACCAATTTAAAGGCATCTTCAAATGCTAAGGTTCCATTGGCTACTAATGCCGAGAACTCACCTAATGAATGGCCCGCAACCATTTCTGGTTTAAAGTCTGCAATTGTTTTTGCTAAAATTACCGAATGTAAAAATATTGCAGGTTGGGTAACTTTTGTTTGCTTTAGATCTTCGTCGGTTCCTGCAAACATTAAATCTGTTATTCGGAAACCTATTATTTCATTAGCCTTTTCGAACATCGCTTTTGCTTCAGCGTTTTGCTCATAAAGTTCTTTACCCATGCCTACAAATTGGGCGCCTTGACCAGGGAATACGTATGCTTTCATTTTATAAGTTTAATTGCAAATATATTAATTGCTATTATTTTTCCATTGCTTTGTTTATCGCAAATACAATGTGATCTCTGTGTGCTTTTGTTTCAGCATTACCTGCACCTGCAGCCATCATGCCTTTAATAGCTTTTAACTGTGCTAATGCATTAGATTTTGCTTGGTAAACGTATGCATCAGATTTCATTGCCGCAATTAACATGTTAACGTATTCTAATTGTAAATTCTGACGGAATGAATTTACATTTCCAGCAGCATCTGCTTTAAAAATTCCATCCGTTAACTCGCGCATCATTTCTGTTAAGGAGTAGGTATTGCCAATTAATTGTATGTCGACAATACGTTTTGTAACGTTTGCGCTTAACAAATGAGTTAACACTCCTTTTTGCATATTTAAAATACGCTCGTGAATTTTAGGATCTTCATTACCTCCGTTAAATCCTCTTCTTTGGTATTGTAAGTAAGCATAAAAATCTGCCGGCATATCAAAAGCAGTTGGTGCAAATACATAATCGTTCAATGCTTTCATTGCTCTTTTTTGATCTGCGTAAGATACTGGTGCCATTGGCTTTGCAGTGCTTTTTTGCTCTGGGAAACTTCTATCAACATATACACCACCAATGTAACGTGATATTACTCCAGCTGCCACATTGTATTCACCTGTAATGGTTAAATAGGCGTTACGTAATTCGTGGTATGATTGGCCTTCCTTAACATACTTAGCTTTTAATCCTTTCAAAATATTGTTTGATAATTTCATTCTATCAATTGAATATCCAATTGCATCAGAACTTAAATCACCAATCATCACTCTTGGATCTATACCTTTACCTGGTGCGCGCATATCATCTGCATCATTACCAAAAGTTAACTGAGGCTCGGTAGATCTATTTAATAGTTTTTTTACTCGTGCTGCTTCTGCATTCGCATCTGTTAATGATGGTGCATACCCAAATTCAATAGCCCACATATCATATGGACCCGGGATGCTTGTGAAATATTGTCCTTGTTTTGTTTTATCTAATGCTACGTTTGCAGCCGGGTAATCCATTACCGAACCTGTTAAACCAATTTTAGAAGTTACTGCTTTGTTATGTACGTTTACTAAGTCGTGTAACTGACTCGATTTCATGTTGTGGTTTAAACCAAATGTATGGCCCACTTCATGCAATACTAAGTAAAACAAAGACTCTTTTATGTATTGTTTTTTATCAATATCACTCGCGCTATAAGCCGATAATGCAATGTTTCCGAATTGAGTTGCTTGCATAAAATGATTTCCAATGTCGCAACCATTATGGCCAACATTTAATTCAGGAAATTCATTAACAATATTTAAAGCTGCTGCGTCAAATAATTTTTCTTGACGTAAACGATTTGTAAAGAACACATATTCTAACATAATATCCGCTCCTAAAATCTCTCCTGTACGTGGGTTTACGAAACTTGGTCCGTAACCTCCAAAAGGTGGGAATGGAGAAGAGGTCCATCTTAATACATTGTATCTTATATCTCCAGCATCCCAAGTTGCTGTATCTGGTTGTACTTCGCAACGAATTGCATTTTTAAATCCTGCTTTTTCAAACGCCATGTTCCATGTTAATACCGCAGCTTTAATTGTTTCGCGGAATTCTAATGGTGTAGTATTTTCTATCCACCATGTAATTGGAGTTACTGGTTCAGATAATGCAGCATTAGGATCTTTCTTTTCTAGATTCCAACGATTAATAAAATCATGATACGGTGTAGATGAAGTAGAAGTCATGTCTTCAGATTGTTGCATGAAATAACCAACACGAGGATCGTCATTTCTTGGCACAAAATTATTTTGTGGAACTTCAATTATACTGTGCTGAATTTTTACAGTTACCGATCGTGGGTCTGTAACATCCGGCCCACCAAAGTTAACGGGGCTAGGGTTATCATACACATACTCTACTACAATGTCTGTGTTTTTTGGATAATTTCTAAGCGAAGCAAATTTGGTTTTCTCTTTGCTTAATGCACCTAAACTAAATGATGAACCAGGAGTAGCTCTTGGATTTGGTGATGGTTTTATTTGCGATAAACTTTCTACTAAAAAAAGCTCATCTGCTTTTATTAAATAATCATCACCATCTTCTGCAACAATTTTTAAACTTGCTAATATTGGTTTGTTAATATTTGCATCTGCAGATTTTGATATTGCATTTTCTTTATCAAAATAAAAACTGGTATTCTCTTTTATGAATTCAATTTTATCATAATATTTTTTGATGCTAAATATTTCGTTATCTCTAAATGCACCTTTAAAATATCCAGCACTTACCGCGCCATTTTCTGCGTAATTAAAATAAATATATTCTTTATTTAATTGGCTTTTTTTGATTTTCATGTATACCGTACCATTGGCAGTATCTTGGTACAATGCAAATAAACCCTCTTTAAGTTTAGATGCTTTTACAGTTTCTTTAATTGTTTTTTTAGCATCTTTTTTGGGTGCTTCTGCCGCTGGAGCTGCAGAGCCTTTCTTTTTTTTCTTGGCAAAGCTCTCGCTGCTCGTACCCGCTAAGCATAAACATACCGCTAGCGAGTAAATAATTGATTTTTTCATAAAAATTGGATCTAAGAGGTTATATTAGAATAAATGAATTTTAAACATAAATGTTTTTTCATCATTTTATGCTATTCAAACTAATTTTTTACAATTAAATGCCTTTTTGCTCCCTAATGCCTAGCTTTGCAATATGAGTATCCCATTTACAAAAGAAAGTAGAATCATTATTACTTGTCCAAAATACATGTCTTCTTACTTAAGCGAGGAAGTGCATAGTTTGGGCTTTACCGTTACCGAACATTGGAGCACCGGTGTATCTATTGAAGGCAGTTTAAACGATTGTATTAAACTAAACATGAATATACGCACTGGAAATCAGGTTCTTTGGCTTTGGTCTGAAGCGGTTGCAAACAATGCCGACGAATTGTACAAACATGCTTTACAGCTTAATTGGGAAGATTTATTGGATGTTGAGGGATATATTTCCATTACCTCTAATGTGCAAAACGATACCATCGACAATAATTTATATGCAAATGTAAAATTGAAAGATGCTATTGTGGATCGATTTAGAGAGAAAACCGAAATGAGACCAAATTCTGGTCCGGAGCGAAATAAAACAGTAGTTCATTTATTTTGGAAAGATTCTGAAGCATCTATCTACTTAGATACCAGCGGCGAAACTCTTTCTAAACATCAGTATAGAAAACAACCTGGCCTAGCACCCATGCAAGAAAACCTTGCTGCAGCAACCATAATGGCAACTAAATGGGATCGCAATTCTAACTTTGTAAACCCAATGTGTGGAAGCGGTACGCTTGCTATAGAAGCTGCTATGATGGCCCTAAACAGAATTCCCGGTTTGCTTAGAAGCAATTATGGTTTTATGCATATTAAAGGTTTTGAAGAGGAATATTACGAGCAATTGCGAAGAGAGGCCCGTTTGGCAGTTAAAAAAAATCTTGATTTTGAAATCATCGCTAGTGATTTAGACCCTATTGCCTTACATGCTGCAAAATCTAATGCTAAAACAGCGGGCGTTGATTTACACATTACTTTTAGAAAAGAAGATTTTAGAGAAACACCTTGTCCAAGCGGTAAAGGAGTGGTAATGTTTAACCCCGAATACGGAGAACGCTTAGGCGAATACGAAGAACTCGAAACTATTTACAAAGCCATGGGCGATTACCTCAAAAAAGAAGCAAAAGGTTATTTTGGTTATATTTTTACAGCTAGCCCAAACCTCGCAAAAAAAGTAGGATTAAAAGCCGAACGTAAAATTGAATTCTTTAATAGTAAATTAGAATGTCGTTTGTTAGAATACGAACTGTATGATGGTACGCGTAGAGAAGATAAACGATCGTAATTAATTTTAATTTCTAAATACATAAGTGTCAAATTATCTTAGAAACAGTCGGAATTTTTTCTTTATAAGTGTATTCGTAATTCTACTAGTACAACTCATTACGTTATGGAGTAAACCAGAAGTGGTAGAAACCAGTGTGGGCGAATCCATTACTTCCGAATTGCAAAAGTATGATAAAGAGATGAACGACTTTTGCAATAACCCATCAATAGATAGTATTGCAAATGATTTCAACTCCATCAATAAAAATAAAAATTGGAAAAAGTTTATTCAAATCGCTAAACTAAATAATTTCAATACAATTGTTTTTCAAAAAGAAAAATTAATTTATTGGTCTAAAACTAATGCGATTCCTGATTATAATTATTTGAAATTACAAGAGGGGAATAATTTTAGAAGATTAGATAATGGCTGGTACATTATTAAACAAAAAACCATTGGCAAGGCGAAAATATTTTGTTTGTTTAATATTTACAATGAATACAGCTACCAGAACGAATACCTAATAAACAGATATAACACAAGGTTAAATATTAAAGATTATGTTGAAATAAATTCTTTTGTAAAAAACAAAGGGTACATTATTAAAGATTTAGATGGAAAAAATCTTTTTAGCATCAGCATAAATTCCGAAAAATATTACAGTGATCCTAGCTTATTAATAATATGCATTTGGATTTTATTTTTTGTTTTTAGCTACCTTACTGTAAATAGTTTTGCAAAATACCTTTGGTATAAAGGAGAAACATACGCGTCCTTTTTATTTATACTCTTTTGTGTATTTATTGCAAGAGCTGTAAGCATGTACTGGTCGCTTCCTGTTGCGGTATATCAACTTCCCATTTTTAGTCCAGAAAAATATGCCAGCAATTTTATTTTTCCGTCGTTAGGTGATTTAATTATCAACTTAATTTTAATTCATTGGCTTATTTATTTTTTGTTTGATCGTATAAAAGATTTAAACTTTAGAATTTACAATATTAAAATAAGTTACATTCTTTCTATTGTATTTATTTTTAGTTCTTTTTTAATACTCGATTTAATTGATTATTTAGTTGAAGGCCTTGTTATAAATTCAAACATTTCTTTTGAGTTAACAAATATTTTAAGCTTAACTATTTACAGTGCTATTGGCTTTTTTGTAATAAGTTTAATGATGTATTCTTTTTACTTATTTAACGACATGCTTTTGGGCGTTTTCCATCAGTTTTTTTTAAGTAAGAAAGAAAAATTCAATGTAATAAT
Source organism: Sphingobacterium thalpophilum (assembly GCA_943371425.1). Lineage (GTDB taxonomy): Bacteria > Bacteroidota > Bacteroidia > Sphingobacteriales > Sphingobacteriaceae > CAJBVG01. The sequence goes on along the minus strand of CALRUR010000006.1, from coordinate 56,409 downwards.
AATCGGCTTGCTTGTTGTTTTTGTTTCTAAAATTTTGTTAGATGAAGTAAACATTCTGTTTTATACGAATACCCTCTTCTTAATTATTTTAGAGCGCTCTAAGAGTAAGCGAAGAAATTACATGAATTTAATAATGGTGGTAATTATACTATCTGTGTTTGCAATTGCAACTTCTTCTCGCTTAATGTATTTTAATACGATAAAAGAAAAAGAAAACAGACAGTTACTTGCTTCTAAATTAGAATCGGCAAACGACCCTATAGCAGAGTATTTGCTAGAAGGGCTTACAAAAAAAATACAGAAAGATGAAAACATCAAAAAATATTTTTACGATAGTAACATCAGTAGTGAATCTTTAAACTCTAGAATACAACAATTGTATTTTGGTGGATATTTTTCTAAATATGATATTGCCGTATTTGAGTTCGATAGTTTAAGCAAGTCTATAAAAAATAGCCAAACCAAAACCATTGAGTATTTTGATGATATTATTTACAACAAAAGTATTCCTACTTTCAACCCTAACTTCTCTTACCAATCTAACACCTTAGGTTTATTAACCTATTATGGAAAAATTCCGCTCTATAATAATGAAAAACTTTTAGGCTGGTTAATTATTGAATTAAAATCTAAATATTTTAAAGAAGAAAATATATTCCCGGAATTGCTTTTAGAGGGTAGTTTAAAATTAAACAAAGATTTTAATGCATACTCTTATTCTATTTATAAAGATGGTAAATTAATAAGTCAACAAGGCCCTTACCCTTATAGTTTGCAAGCATCGGAATTTAGTGGCACTGTAAACGAATATGATTTTTTAGAATTTAATGAATATAACCATTTAATATACAAAGCAAATAAAGATGTTTTAATTGTGGTAAGTAAGTCGATTGACTCTAAAACAACAGTGTTTACTACCTTCTCATACGTTTTTGGTTTGTTTGCTTTTTTCTTGTTAATATTTTATTTAAGAAGATTATTGGGTAAACGATTTAATTTATTAACTATTAATTTCAAAAACATACCAGGTAGATTTAAAATATTATTTAAAACCAGAATTCAGCTTTCCCTAATTCTTACCATTTTACTTTCACTGGGTATAGTTGGTTACATCACATTTGTATACATCACAGATCAGTATACAAAACAACAAAACGAACGCTTGAGTCAGAAAGTTCGCTCGATATTATTGTCGATTGAAAAAAAATCATACTTAATTAATTATTGGAATAATACGTACGACGATCAGATGTCGGTGGAATTAAAAAGTTTGTCGGATTTATATTTAACAGATATAAATATATTTAACCTAAACGGAAATTTACTAATTTCAACACAACCCAAAATTTACGAAGAAGGTTTAGTGGCCAGAATTATGAACCCCGAGGCCTATGTAATGATGAAGTGTTTTGAACGCTCTGAATACATTACAACAGAAAAAATTGGAAGTTTAAAATACTTATCGTCTTATGCACCCATCAGAAATGCAAACAACAAAACGGTTGCTTATTTGAACTTACCTTATTTTGCAAACAAGCTTGAATATGAAAACAGGGTTTCGCAATTTTTAACAACCTTTATTAACGTATATGTTTTAATTTTTGTGGTAATTGGTTTTATTGCATTCTTTATTGCCAACTCCATAACTTACCCACTCACGTTAATTGAAGAACAATTGCGAGAAACAAAAATTGGTAAGAAAATGGATCCAATAACATGGAAGGGTAATGATGAAATTGGTAAATTAATAAATGAATACAATCGAATGATTGTGGAGCTCGAAGAAAGTACAGAGCGTTTAGCAAAATCTGAACGTGAAAATGCATGGAGAGAAATGGCCAAACAAGTGGCACATGAAATAAAGAATCCGTTAACTCCAATGAAGCTGGGCTTGCAGCATTTACAAAGAGCCTGGGCAGATGAAGATCCTAATTTCAAGGAAAAATTTGAACGCTTTAGTGCTACGTTTATACAACAAATAGAATCGCTTTCTTTAATTGCCTCTGAGTTTTCGAATTTTGCACAAATGCCGCTTACCAGCAAGGAGAAAATAGATCTGAAAGAAATTATAACAAACGTTGTAGAACTATATAAAAACGAAAGTGATGTGGAAGTTAATTTAGGATTTTTACCAAGCTTACAATCTGTTATAATGGCTGATAAGGACCAGATGATACGTTGCTTTAATAACCTTATAAAAAATGCCATTCAATCCATCCCTTCTCAAAGAAATGGAGAAGTAACAATTGATTTGATGAATGATAACGGACATATTTTGGTGATGATACAAGATAATGGCAATGGGATTGACGAGGAATTGCAAGAAAAAATATTTCAACCAAACTTTACTACTAAGAACTCTGGTATGGGCATGGGCCTCGCCATTGTTCACAATATCATTATAAATGCTAATGGTAAAATTTGGTTTCACTCGGCACTCAATAAAGGGACCACTTTTTACGTTTCTATACCATTGGAAAAGGGTAATGCTTAAATTTAACAGTGTATTTATTGTTTTTATATTGATGGGGGCAGGTTCTATGGCTCAATCTAACACAGACAGCATTCCTTCTGTTTTTCTAAAAAAATACCTCCACAAAGATATTTCTATCCTTCAAAATAATGAAAAAGCGATTAGCAATCCATTTGCCTTGAGTTATGAAGTAAAACCCATAGAAGGAATTGGATTGTATGGATTAAACAGATCGGGTAGTATTTCGCGCGCAATTACTGTGGGTAACAACCAAGATTTAAGTTTAAACTCTAGCTTAAACTTGCAATTAAACGGTAGAATTTCAGAAGACCTCGAAGTTATTGCCGTTATATCCGACGATAATATTCCTATTCAACCAGAAGGTAACACACAGCAAATACAAGAATTCGATCGAGTTTACATTCAACTCCTACATAAAAACTACTCGTTAACCGCTGGAGATTTTGAATTGCGAAAACCAAATTCGTACTTCCTAAACTATTTCAAAAAAGCAAAAGGTGGATATGTACAAACATCATTAGAAACAAAAAACAAATACACCATAAAAAACGATTTAGCTGCTGCAATTGCAAAAGGTAAATACAACCGACAAGTATTTTTAGGAAGAGAAGGTATACAAGGACCTTATAGGTTACAAGGGATTGCTAATGAAAATTTTATTATTGTATTGGCTGGTACCGAGCGTGTATTTATTGATGGGATATTAATGAAACGTGGCGAAAACCTAGATTATACGATTGATTATAATACTGCAGAAATTACTTTTATGCCACGCAGAGTAATTACGGCATACTCGCGTATTACCATAGAGTTCGAATATTCTGATAAAAATTACTCGAGGAGTTTAACCACGGTAAGCTCAAGTTTTGAAAGTAAGAAAAATGCATTCAGAATTAATTACTACAACGAACAAGACTCTAAAAACAGACCCTTGTTGCAAGACTTGAATGATAACCAGAAATTATTTTTATCGAGCATTGGTGACAATACCAGCACGGCATATTTCCCTTCGATAGATAGTGCAGGTTACAACGATTCGGAAATTAGATATAAAAAAATAGACTCTAATGGTGTATTTATTTATGTTTTTTCTACCAATCCGGAGGATGCTATTTACAAATTAAATTTTTCGCAATTAGGCACTAACCAAGGGAACTACATTCTCGAAAATTCATTAGCCAATGGACGAGTGTTTAAATATGTATCTCCGGTAAACGGGCTACCACAAGGAAATTTTGAACCAGTTGTGGTTTTAGTAGCACCACGCAAAACAAGCATGTTTACTTTTGCTGCCGAACATAAATCTGGTAAAAAATGGAACATGGGTACAGAGCTCGCTATAAGTAATACCGACCAGAATTTGTTTTCTAAAATAGATGATGGAGACAATACTGGAGTGGCTACAAAAACTTACTTAGAGTACAAAGAAAAAGTTAAAACAGATACGTCCGGAAATATTTATTTAGTTAGCAATGTACAAGCAGAAGTACTCGACAAAAATTTTCGTTTTGTAGAATTTTATCGCCCTGTAGAATTCAACCGTGATTTCAATGTTAATAGTGCCGTTCGTACTACCGAACAATGGTACACCTTTCAAACAGCTATTGTAAAAAATAATAAAAACTTATTGTATTACAGAACTGCATTCTTTTTAAAAGACACTATTTATAGGGGCATGCAACATAGTATTGGTACTGATGTGAATTACAAATCGTATCGTTTGTTTTCTAATGCATCCTTATTATTAACAGAGTTAAACAACAATAAAAATAAAAGTAATTTCTTAAAACATTTAGTAGATTTTAGTAAAAACACTAAATACGTAACCCTAGGTGTTGGAGAAGAAACTGAAAAAAATATTTATAAAAACACTTCCACCGATTCGCTCTCATTAAATAGTTTTGCGTTTTACATTTACAAGGCATATTTAAAAAGTCCGGAAAATTGGACCAATAAATATTTGGTAGAGTATTCGAATAGGTTTGATGAAAGTCCTTTTCAAAACTCTTTACGTGCTGCAACACGAACCGAAAATATTTTATTGAATACAGAATTAAATAAAAACACCAATGCATTGTTTGGGTTTAGTGCAAACTACAGAAATTTAAATGTTATTAACACAACTTCTACATTACAATCTGAAGAAAACATAATTTCCAGAATTCGTTTTGATGGTACAGCCTGGAAAGGTTTTTTAACATCGAATACATTTTACGAAATAGGTACAGGGCAAGAACCAAAAAGAGCTTTTACTTATTTGCAAGTTCCCGCAGGGCAAGGGGTTTATGTGTATAGAGATTATAATAACAACGGTGTAAAAGAATTAAATGAATTTGAAATTGCTAAATACAGTTACGAGGCTGATTACATAAGAGTGAGCATTGTAAATACAGATTTTGTTAGAACTAAATCAACTTCCTTTTCAGAAAATATTATTATAGACCCCGCACGTAAATGGGCCAATAGAGATGGTGTATTAAAATACATTAGTATGTTTTCTAATCAGTTAAATTTTAAAATAGAACGCAAAACATTAAGCACTGCAAGCGAAAATTTATTTAATCCGTTTGATTTAAATATTATTGATAGCAATTTAATTGGGGTAAACACGCAATACAGAAAGTCGTTTTATTTTAAGCGCAGCGACCCAATTTTTGGAGCCGATTATACTTTCCAAGGCAATAGCAATAAAAACTTACTCAGCATTGGCTTCGATTCCCGTTCTTATAACGAGCATTTAATAAGAACGCGTTGGAATGTTTTTAATAGGTATTCTATTTTAACAGAATTAAAAACTGGCGAGAAAAAAGCTATTAGCGAAGCTGCATCCGAAAGAAATTTCACCATTAATTATTACAGTGTACGGCCAGAATTTGGAGTGCAGTTTTCTACCGAACTTCGCTGGAGTTTATCATATTTATTTTTAACGCAAGAGAATAAATTAGCCGGTGCAGAAAAATCAGATCAACATAAATTAAGTGCAGAGATAAAGTATAATGCCGGTGGCAAATCAAGTATACAAACTCAATTTAATTTTATTTATAATGATTTTACAGGTAATAACAACTCGGCAATTGCCTATGAATTGTTGGAAGCATTGCAACCGGGTAGAAATTTAACTTGGTCGGCAAATTGGCAAAAAAATATTGGCAGTAGTTTGCAGATTAGTATTTTGTATGATGGCAGAAGTTCTGCGGGTGCAAAAACCATACACGCAGGCAGCATGCAAGCCAGAGCTTTCTTTTAGCCAATAAAAAAAGGAGTGCTGAATTTAACAACACTCCTTTTCTTTGTATAAACAATATTTTATTTCAGGGTTATTTTTGTGCTTCCAATGCTTGCTCCATCTGCGTATACGATAATTGTATATTCGCCTGGTTCAATTGCCGATGATTTTTTCCAAAACATGGTATACGTTTGCCCTGCTTTGTTTTCGAAATTTACAGTACTTTTTGCAGAGTATTGTAATTCTTCGCCGTCTGCAGCAAATCTGCTATCCGCAGCATCTGTTACTACTTCTGCTTTTCCAGCAGGGTTAATTACTCGCACATAAAAATCTCTTGCTCCTTGAGGTGCAACTTGGTTATCTGCTAAATTAAAACTGATTTTAATTCTTTCTAATGTTTTTACTCTGTTGCTTTCAACTTCTTTACCGTTTGAGCGATATCTTACCCCTAAGGCATTTAAGCTAGTGGTTTTTAACAAAGATGCTACTGCAACTTTATTAGATAAATTAATATTTTGATTTATTAAATCTGATGATTTACGTTGTTCTGTTTCTACTGTTTTTTTCAAACCAGTATTTTCAGAAGCTAATAATTCATTTTCTTTTTTCAAGGTTACAATCTCGTCTTGGTATTTACGGATGTAATATCTTAATTGATCAATTTCATTGCGAGCTCTTTCTAATTCAGCAGCAGACATGTTTCCTCGTCTTAATGCACTTTGCAATTGCGCTACTTTTGCTTTCAACTCTTCATCTTTTGCAATTAAACTCTCGTTTAACGAATCTGCGTTTGCTGTAGCCTCTGTTAAGTCTTGCTCCAATTCGTTTAGCTGCACTTGAAGCTTTGCCTTTTCATCTGTAGTTTGCTCAAAACGAGTTTCCGTTTTATCCTTTTGCATCCACAAGAAAATATTCGTTCCTATTAGCAATGCAATTACACCTAATAAAATGTAAATTTTCTTTGTGTCTTTTTTTGGCTGCGATTCTTGTTCCATATTCAAATTTTCTTTAAGAATTGGTTTTGTTTACTTCATCAACGTAATTTAGTCGTAAATCTGATAAGAATTGTTGTAACATTCTCTCCATTTCCGAACTAATGTTTCCTTTGGTTTTATCTCTTAACATTTCAAGCATATCAATTGATTGCTTTGCCTGTTCCAAATTTATCTCAATTTTGTTTGTAACAGGGTTTAATACTTTCCCTAAGCCTTGCATTCCCGAGGAGTGGAAAATATACAATAACTGCGCAAATAGTTGTTCTTCCTTGTTCATATTTCTTATTATTGGCAAATATATATAAATTTTTGTAGCTGATGCCTTTTAAAACCGCTATACAATGGAACTAAACGATCAATTCTGGGAACAACGATACAAAGAAAATAAAACAGGTTGGGACATTGGTTATGCCTCTACCCCAATTGTTGATTACTTAAAATCGCTCAAAAACAAAGAGTTAAAAATTTTAATACCTGGCTGTGGCAATGGTCATGAAGCCGAATGGGCACATCAAAACGGATTTTTAAATGTACACGTTTTAGACTATGCCGCTTCTGCTATCGCAAATTTTAAAACCCGTTACCCCCATTTTAACCCGGCCCATTTACACCAGCAAGATTTTTTCGAACATCAACATCAATACGATATAATAATTGAACAAACTTTTTTTTGTGCAATAGATCCCAAGCTTAGAAAAAAGTATGCAGAAAAAATGCACGAATTGTTAAATGATGATGGTTTACTAGTAGGCCTGCTGTTCGATACAGAATTTGCTAGTGGCCCACCCTTTGGAGGAAACAAAGAAGAGTATACTAACTATTTCTCTTCTTTGTTTGAATTTATTCGTTTTGAAAAATGCAGAAACTCTATAAAAGCAAGAGCCGACAAAGAACTATTTGTTGAATTAAAAAAAATTAAATAGCGTCTGTAATTTCTTTACTCATTGGTTTTACTGATGAAGGAAAATATTTAACCAACTGCCCGTTTTCATCAATTAAGTATTTGTTGAAATTCCATTTGGGTGCTTGAGAGTTCCATCCATTTAATTCTTTTGTTGATAACCATTTGTATAAATCGCAAGCGTCATCACCTAATACATCCACTTTCTCAAATAATTGAAAAGTAACACCATAGTTTTTCTGGCAGAAACTTGCAATTTCTTTATTATCGCCTGGCTCTTGTCCGCCAAAATTATTTGCAGGGAATCCTAAAATCACCAATTTCTCTCCATACTTTTTATGCAATGCCTCTAACTCCGAGTATTGCGGTGTGTATCCACATTCTGAAGCTGTGTTTACAATAAGCACCTTTTTGCCTTTATACTTACTAAAATCTATAAGTTCTCCATCAATAGATTTCATTTTGAAATCATACAAGGTTTTTGTACTTAACATAATTCCTTCTGTAACTGGTTTGCTTTTTATAGCACTCGTTCCAAAACAAGCGGTTAATAATGTGAACAATGGGACTAATAGTTTCATATGCTTTAATTTATTCTGTTAACACCTTTAATTGAAATTTGTTTTAGTTGATGATGTGTCTTTTTGTAAGCTTAATTTTTGTTGTTCTGTTTTTTTTGCGAGTCGTTTTTTTCTTCTCTCATCTCTCCGCTCTTTTCTGTTTTCTTTTAACTCTTTGGTGAAGTTTTTAAAGTCGTAATACCTATCTGCCTGAAACCTTAATTCCTTTTCCATCCGCTCATTTAATCCCACACTTTCTTTCATTCCTTTCAATAATCCTTTCCAAATAAACGAGAAGAAACTCCATTGATCTTTTTTATACATTATAAATTTAGATTTTACCAATTTGCCATTCGATCTTGGATTTGCATCTTCTAATACCATATGGTTTGCAAGCATTGTTAAAAATCCGTGCTTCTTTAATTTATTATCTTCATCATCAACCTCTAGAATTTTAACTCGTAAATTATTATACATCATGCTGATGTTGCTGTTCATCGATTTTTTATCGCCATTTAATACAAATTTTAAAGTTCTTAAATTACAATTCGAAATTTCTAAGTGTACTAATTCAGCTAAAATAGGACTTACATCGTTTAAGTTATAGTTCGACATCAAACCCTTTACATAAAAGGGTTTTAGCGGATGTAAATAATCTAACACTAGTTCAAAACTAGATTTTGCTTTACCGTTAAAATTGGTTTTTAAATTTATTTTTACATACTGGTCTTTTCGCAATGCAACTGTATCATTAGAAAAATTCTGAATCGTTCCGTTTAAATCTTCAAACGTAATATTCCATCGGTACTTCGTTTTTAAATGACGCTCTGCATAACGTATTTTTGAATTAACTAAATTTACTTTATCAAAATGAAATGGTATTCTTATATCATATACCAACTCCGTTGGGAATCGTACTTTTTTAGTAGGATTGCTTGGAATTAAATTGTTTCTAAAAATATTACACTCTAATTTTTGAATATCAATTTTATCGCCATATAATTTTTGTTCAAAAAATAATTTTTTGAAATTTACTTTCTGCAAATTGGCCTCTTTAATGTATAACTCTATCCTCGTTTTTTTAAATCCATAAACATCTTTATAATTTTCCTCATCGAATTTTGGTACCACTTTAAAATTATATACTTGTATAGATGAGGTGGCTGTACTCGCTACCACTTCTTCTATTTGCATTGCATTTACACTGTCTCTAAATGGATGTGTAAAATTTTTCATCGATATTTTTATATCATCAGAATAAAAAGGTCTGCTACTATCTGTTTGAGAAAGAGAGTCGATAAATAAATTTCGAACTTTAAAAAACGATAAATAAATTTTCTTCGACTTTCGTTTTCCAACACTGTCGGCAATAAATTCGAAGTTTATGTTCTTTAAATTAATCTGGTCAACTTTTAAATGCTTTAGCTGATCTTTTATTAAATCATATGGGTTCCGAAACAAGGATGTATCATCGGCACCTTTTTTATACGACAAGTCGTTTATTACTTTTACTTGCGGATTGTTTACAGATATATCATTTATTTCTAAGGCATTACTTTTATACAAACTCAAAATATTTATGCCTTGTACCCTGGCCCGCTCTATAGAAAGCTCAAATAAATAGGCCGGTTGTTCTCTCTTTTTTTTCAAATCAGCATATACCTTTAGGTCTGGGGTAAGTGTGATGTTTTTTAAACTGAAATTTCCTAGGAAAACATTAAAGCCAATGTCTTCAAAATCGATTCGATATAATTTATTCGTTGATTTATAAAAAGAATCTTTGATAGAACTACTAATGATGGGTTCCCAATAATTAAGAATAATATATGCAGCTGCAATTAATACTCCTAAAAATGAAGCCATTACAATCAATAATTTCTTCCAAAAAGGTCGTTTTGTTGTGGTAGACATCTTGCTAATTTATGAAATCAAATCTGTAATGATAAAAAAGCTGACAAATTTTCAGAAATTTCCTAATTTTGCAGACTAGTTTTGTTATGTTAGATCAGATTTCAGAAAAATATCACGATGAAAGTCGTCAGGGTGAGGCACTTATGATAGAGAGCCCTCTTTCAGCTCATACGGGTAGAAAATTGTTTATAGAAAGTTACGGCTGTCAGATGAATTTTGCAGATTCTGAGGTCGTAGCGTCCATTATGCTCGAAATGGGTTTTCAAACCACCAACGACTTTAACGAGGCGGATGTAATATTCATAAATACCTGCTCTATTCGAGAAAACGCCGAACAGCGTGTTCGTAAACGTTTAACAGATTTTAAAGCAGCCAAGAAAAACAAACCCGGAATGATAGTGGGAGTGCTAGGATGCATGGCCGAGCGTTTAAAAGCTAAATTTTTAGAAGAAGAGAAATTGGTTGATGTAGTAGTTGGCCCAGATGCATACCGCGATTTACCCAAACTTATACAATCTGCCGACGAAGGCACAAAATCAGTTAACGTACTTTTATCTAGAGATGAAACCTATGGCGATATTAGCCCTATTCGTTTAAACTCTAACGGTGTAAGCGGATTTATTTCTATTACTCGCGGTTGCGATAACATGTGTTCTTTTTGTGTAGTGCCCTTTACACGTGGCAGAGAAAGAAGTAGAGATGCTCACTCGATTGTTAACGAAGCAAAAGATTTATTCGACAATGGATTTAGAGAAGTAGTATTGCTTGGGCAAAATGTTGATTCGTACCATTGGAAAAATGAAGAGGAAAGCAAAGAAGTAAATTTTGCAGAACTTTTAGCTATGGTGGCCGATGTACATCCTGCATTAAGAGTGCGTTTTTCTACATCGCATCCAAAAGATTTAACAGACGAGGTTTTGCATACCATGGCGAGTAGAGAAAATATTTGTAAAAATATTCACTTGCCTGTTCAATCAGGAAATTCTAGAATTTTAGAATTGATGAACAGAACGTATACCAGAGAGTGGTACATCAACCGAATTGAAGCCATCCGCAACATCATTCCGGAGTGTGCAATTTCTACAGATATTATTGCAGGTTTTTGTTCAGAAACAGAAGAAGAACATCAAGAAACCATTAGTTTAATGAAACTAGTTCGTTTTGAATATGCTTATATGTTTACTTATTCTGAAAGACCTGGAACACCCGCTGCAAAAAAATTAACAGACGATGTTCCCGAAGAAATAAAAAGTAAACGCTTAGCAGAAATTGTTCAACTGCAAAGAGAACATGCTCTCGAAAGAATGAACGATCAACTAGGTAAAACAAATAGAGTATTGATTGATGGTTTTTCAAAAAAATCTGAAAATGATTTTGCTGGAAGAACTGATCAAAATTTAGTAGTAGTGTTTCCGGTTGATGCGAGATTTAAAAAAGGTGATTATGTAGATGTGTATATAGAAAAATGTACATCGGCAACACTATTAGGTAAAATTGTTAATTAATTAAAATCCTAAAAAAATGGATTTACAAGAAATAAAAAACAGGTTTTCTATTATCGGAAATTCTGCCTTGCTAAACAGAGCCATAGATATTGCTAGGCAAGTAGCACCAACAGATATTTCGGTATTAATTACTGGTGAAAGCGGAAGTGGTAAAGAAGTATTCTCACAAATTATACATCAATTAAGTGCACGCAAACACGGACCATTTATTGCCGTAAACTGTGGTGCAATACCAGAGGGTACTATAGACTCTGAATTGTTTGGTCACGAGAAAGGATCTTTTACAGGTGCCCACGAAGCACGTAAAGGTTATTTTGAAGTAGTAAACGGTGGAACTATTTTTTTAGATGAAGTGGCAGAATTGCCAATTGGCACACAAGCACGTTTATTAAGAGTATTAGAAACTGGTGAGTATTTACGAGTGGGTTCTTCTAAAGTTCAGAAAACGAACGTGAGAATTGTTGCGGCTACAAACGTAAATGTGTACGATGCTGTTCAAAAAGGAAAATTCAGAGAAGATTTATATTATAGATTAAATACTGTACCCTTAAAAGTGCCATCATTACGAGAACGTAAAGAAGACATCTATTTAATTTTCAGAAAATTTATTTCAGATTTTTCTGTAAAGTATAGAAGCCCCTTGGTACAATTAAATGATGAGGCGCGTGGACTTTTAGAAAATTATAAATGGCCAGGAAATGTTCGTCAGTTGAGAAATTTAGCTGAACAAATTGCGGTATTAGAAAATGATAAGAAGGAAATTGATGCGCATAGTTTGTTGAAATATTTGCCATACGAACAAGCCGTTTCTGAACTGCCTATGAGATTAGGAACAAACAATGCTGAGAACGATTTCTCCGAGAGAGACATCTTATACAAAGTATTGTTTGATATGAAAAAAGATTTAATGGATTTGAAAAAAGTGGTGGTTGATTTATTACAACATTCGGAAAACACGAATGAGTATTTAAGCAACAACACTGGGCTCATCAATAAATTATATCAGGATGTACATGCAGTTGATGAAGATGGTAATACCTTACAATTGCCAGTAAACGTTAATCAATCTAATTATAATTTTGACCACCCGGTGGTTGAAGAAGTAGAAGAAACCTTATCTTTAGAAGAAAAAGAAATTGATTTTATTCGTAAGGCTTTGAAAAAACACAAAGGAAAAAGAAAGTACGCAGCTCAAGAGTTGGGAATTTCTGAAAGAACTTTGTATAGAAAAATTAAAGAGTACGACTTGAATTTATAAGATGAAAAAAATAAACTCTTTAGTAGTTGTATTGATGATGCTAAGTTTGAGTGCTTGTAAAATTTACTCACTTAGTGGTGCTTCTATTTCGCCTGATACCAAATCTGTTTCGGTGGCTTATATAGAAAATAATGCAGCCTTGGTTAACCCAACGCTAAGCCAAACCTTAACCGAATCGTTAAAAGATAGAATTGTTTCGCAAACAGGATTACAATTGTTAAGAACAACGGCCGATTTAGATTTTGAAGGTACTATTATCGATTATACTATTAAACCCATTGCCATACAAGGAAACGAATTTGCATCGCAAAACAGATTAACTATTTCAGTAAAAATAAAATTCAGTAATAATAAAGACGAAACAAAAAGTTTCGAACAAGTTTTTACACGTTACGCAGATTACCCTGGCACACAAAATTTATCGACAGTTGAAGCGGAACTTATTAAAACCATCAATACACAATTAATAGACGATATTTTTAACAAAGCATTTGTAAATTGGTAAGATGAGAAAAGAAGATTTGATAAACTATATACACTCACCTGGTAAATTGGGTGAAAAAGAACTGGCACAATTAAATTTGATGCTAGAGGTATATCCATTTTGTCAAACCTTCCAAGTGTTAAAAGCTAAAGCATTAAGAAATTTAACATATGCAGAAGCAGAATTATGTTTAAGGAAAACGGCATTGTATGCAAGTAACCGCTCGATGCTGTATTATACTTTGTATAAAATACCTGCCGAATTAGAAACAATAGATACTACTAGTATCCATATACCATTAAAAATTGAAGAGGAAAAAGCAGTAGATACAGTGCTTGAAGTAGAAGAGAATACAATTGAAGAAAGCTTTGTTGAGGAAGAAATTATAATTGAGGAAGACGTTGTTGAAGAAATTATTTTAGAGGAAGTAATAGAGACTGAGCCAGAAAAAGAAAGTACTCCAACTGAGGCTTTATCTTTTGAAGAGTGGTTGCGCAAAACAAATCCAATTTTAGAAGATAAGCAAGAAGAAAAAATTGCAGAGAAAAAACCAGTAATTAGGTTGGATACCTCCGAAGAAATAAAACCATTAATTGCGGATGCAATTGGCGAATTAATTTTAGGTAATGTATTTAACGAAGGTTACTTAATTAAAGCCGACGAAAAATTAGCTGATACCGCACCTTTAAGTGTAAAAAATAATTTGATAGAAGATTTTATAAACTCTGGTCACCCGAAGGTTATAAAAATTAAAAAGGAAGATTTGCCCAATTCTTTGGAGAATAAAGCCAAAAGAAGTGCAGACGATGCTGGGGTTCCGGTAAGCGAGACTTTAGCTCAAATTTTTGTAAAACAGAAGCTTTTTGGCAAGGCAATAGCAGCTTACGAAAAATTAAGTTTGAAATATCCCGAAAAAAAGCCTTACTTTGCAAGCCTTATTGAAGAAATTAAGAAAGAAATAAATTAAATACGATGACTAGTTTTTTAATCATTTTAGCGCTAATTGTATGCGTTTTATTAGTGTTGGTAGTATTGGTACAGAACCCAAAAGGTGGAGGATTAGCCTCTAATTTTGCTTCTTCGAACCAAATTATGGGTGTAAAAAAGACCACCGATTTTTTAGAAAAAGCTACTTGGAGCTTAGCTATTGCGTTATTAGTAATATGCTTAGCAGCAAATATGTTTAAATCGGATGCTACAGATGCACCGGTACAAGAATCTGCAATACAAGAACAAATTGATAATGCTGCAAGCGCAACACCGCCACCTGCAGCAGCGCCAACTGCAACACCAGCAGCGGCACCAGTAGATACCACAAAGTAATCTCTACAAAAACATTTATAAAAATCGGGCTTTACCAAAAGGTGAAGCCCGATTTTTTTTCTGTCAGGCTGTCACTCCCTCCCAAATTACAAACGGAAATTTTTGCTAAGAATTAATTATAATCTGCCAAATTGAGGTATTCTGCAAGATTTTGGCCTTTGGCATAAGAAATGATGTAGGGGCAATAGAATAAACACTAATTAAAAATTATAAATATGGCATTGACATTTAATCCAATTGCAGATAGAGTTGTTATTGAACCAGCTCCTGCAGAAACTATGACCGCTTCTGGAATTTACATACCAGATACAGCTCAAGAAAAGCCACAAAAAGGCTTAGTTATCGCTGTTGGTGAGGGTAAATATGCAGAACAAACAGGAACTTTCATTCCTACCAAACTGAAAGTTGGTGATAAAGTTTACTACGGTAAATATGCAGGAACAGAATTGACCTTAGATGGTACGAATTACTTAATTATGCGTGAATCAGATATTTTAGGAACCTATTAATAAATTAGAAAAATTATGTCAAAACAAATAAAATATAACGTAGATGCTCGTGAATCATTAAAACGTGGTGTTGATGCATTAGCAAATGCGGTGAAAGTTACTTTAGGACCAAAAGGTCGTAATGTTATTATTGATAAAAAATTCGGAGCACCATCAGTAACAAAAGACGGTGTATCTGTAGCGAAAGAAATAGAATTAAAAGACCCAATTGAAAACATGGGTGCGCAAATGGTAAAAGAAGTGGCTTCTAAAACTGCTGATATTGCAGGTGATGGAACTACAACGGCTACTGTATTGGCACAAGCAATTGTAACGGCTGGTATTAAAAACGTAGCGGCTGGTGCAAACCCAATGGATTTAAAACGTGGTATTGATAAAGCGGTTACAGCAATTGTAAATAGTTTAAAAAGTCAATCTACTTCAGTTGGAAACGATAACAACAAAATTAAACAAGTAGCAAGTATTTCAGCAAACAACGACGAAGTAATAGGTACGTTAATTGCAGATGCAATGGCTAAAGTTGGTAAAGATGGTGTAATTACTGTTGAAGAAGCAAAAGGTACAGAAACAGAAGTAAAAACTGTTGAAGGTATGCAGTTCGATAGAGGTTACTTATCTCCTTACTTCGTAACCAATGCTGATAAAATGGAAGTAGAATTAGATAACCCGTTTATCTTAATTTACGATAAAAAAATTAGCAGCATGAAAGAGTTGTTGCCAGTGTTAGAGAAACAAGTTCAAACTGGTCGCCCATTGTTAATTATTGCTGAAGATTTAGATGGCGAAGCATTGGCAACTTTAGTAGTAAATAAAATCCGTGGTTCGTTAAAAGTGGCAGCGGTTAAAGCTCCAGGTTTTGGCGACAGAAGAAAAGCAATGTTAGAAGACATCGCAATATTAACTGGTGGTACCGTGATTTCTGAAGAAAAAGGTTTAAAACTAGAGAATGCTGAATTAAGTGATTTAGGACAAGCAGAAAAGTTAACTATCGACAAGGACAATACTACAATAATTAACGGTGCTGGTGAATCTGAAAACATCAAAAAAAGAATCAGTGAAATCCAAACTGGTATTGAATTAACTACTTCTGATTACGATAAAGAAAAATTACAAGAGCGTTTAGCGAAGTTAGCGGGAGGTGTTGCAGTATTATATATTGGTGCAGCAACAGAAGTAGAAATGAAAGAAAAGAAAGACCGTGTTGACGATGCTTTACATGCAACAAGAGCTGCGGTTGAAGAAGGAATAGTTGCAGGTGGTGGTGTTGCATTTATTCGTGCGATTGAAGCATTAGAAGGAATGAAAGGTGCAAACGAAGACGAAACAACAGGTATACAAATTATTAAGAGAGCAATAGAAGAACCATTACGTCAGATCTGCCAAAACGCAGGTATCGAAGGATCTATTGTTGTTCAAAAAGTAAAAGAAGGAAAAGCAGATTATGGATACAATGCACGTACAGATGTTTATGAAAACATGATTGCGGCAGGTGTTATTGATCCTACAAAAGTATCGCGCGTAGCTTTAGAAAATGCAGCATCAATTGCAGCAATGTTATTAACTACAGAGTGCGTACTTGCTGATGAACCAGAAGAAGCAGGTGCAGCAGGTGCTGGCATGCCTCCAATGGGCGGCGGCATGGGCGGTATGATGTAGTATTGGTATAGAGTAATGAGTATCGGGTAGCGAGTATCAGATATTAGTTACTAAGAATTGAAAAGGCCTTCTCGGAGAAATTCGGGAAGGCCTTTTTTTATTTGCGGTTTTTTAAGGTCACAATGAACGCGAAGTACACCGATGGTACACAATGGACTCTCTGAGAAACTCTGTGCGCTCTGGGTCTCTGTGTTTAGGAAAACACAAGGTGTGTTGCACCAATAAAAATTTATTCAATAAAATAATTTTAATTGAATTATTAAATCTTTCGGCTGATAAATTCTTTGTTCAAATGGAATAAATAGTAATACATTAAAAAACACATCGCAATAAGAATACTATATTTTTTTTAAAACGGTTCTAGTTTTACTCTGTTAAATTTTCCTTCCGTAACAATTATTCTGTCATTTACATTTAAGTCGTTTACCATTACACCACTAAATGTGCCAGATATTATTTGTTTAGATTTACTAAACTCTGTTACCACAATTGTTCCGCTAATAGAGGTGTAGGTGTTATCAACAGAATCAACATAAGATATGTTATTATTAGGGTTAGACTCAGAAATAATAAATGTACCTGTTGTATCCTTACTCATGTCGAGTAATACCAACTCTTCGTTGTTCTGAGAAACCACTCTCGATCTTCCAGAAATGTAATCTGCAAAACGTGCATCATCAGTATAATTTACTCCGTTGAATTTACATGTAAAATAAACGGCAGTGTCTTCTACAACTGGTGCCGGACTTTCGTCCTTATCATCACCACATGAAACAGCAAGGAAAGTAATTAATAAGAGTGCAATAAATTTGATTTTTTTCATTTTTATAAAATTTAAGGGTTAATATCTAAGGTAATTGTGTCGACGATGGGGTCACCGGTAGGGTTGATATAAATAGATTGATTTGGCATACTATTTATTTTGTGAATCATATTTCCATTAACATTTACAACTCTTACTTCTCCAATATAATTATTGTTTTTAGAGACTATAAAAGAATAAGTTCTAGGATTTGTAAACAATGTTATTGTATCAGCATTGTTAAAATTGTATTTGTTTTTAAATACAATTTTAGCGCTGTCACTTAAATAAAAAGTCTTAGTCCAATTAGTTCCATAGGGCAGAAAATCAAATTTATATGATCTAGGTACAGTTGGTGAGAATGTTAGTCTTAAATTATTACCCACATAATCGTTTTCTATATAATATTCTATTTTGAATTCTCCTTTATTATTAACAACAGCATTTGCAATGTTTTTAAGCTTATTATCAAATACAAAACTTGCGGTAATCAGATAATTCGAATAGTTTATTTTTCTAGTAGTATCAATTAATATTCCGTTAACAGTAATTAGTTTTAACGACTCTTTTTTGTCACCAACACAAGAACATAAATTCATAATTATTAATATAAAAAATAGTAAATTTTTCATTTTAATTGGTTTTAATTAATTTAAAATTTGATATCAATTCATTCTGTGAATAAATTTCCAATATATATACGCCACTCATTAAATTTTTAAATAAATTAACATCAGCGCTTCCTTCATTATTTGAATCGACAAAAATTTCATCTATTGCCTTTCCAACTATATCGGTTATTCTTATTTTATACATAGAATTAGACTGTAAATAATTTATTAATATTTTATCAACAAATGGATTTGGGTAGATAAGTATATCTTTATTGTTAGAGATCTTTGATAGTCTAGAATGTTTGTTATCGCATGGTATAAATCTTTTTTGATTTGCCATAAGCATACCCTCGTTTAATAAATACTTGCCAACTTGATATTCATCTTGATAGTATAAATTCACTAAACTGGGTTCTAAAAAGGCAAATGAATTTAATTTAGAATATATATTCCATGTCGAACTTGGATATTTATCAAATCCATCTTTGATGTATGTATAATACGGGCTTTGTATTCCATTGAATAATTTTATTGTATTAAAATCTGCATTTCTTAAGTTTATATTTAAATTATTTAAGTACAATGTGTGATCACCAATTTCTCTATTTAAATAAAATTGATTTCTCGCCCCATCTATTTCAGTATTGTTGATGAATCCATGCGACCAATTCTTTGAGTTTTTTTCTACACTAGCGTCCTTTGGATAACCAGCACCACTATAATTAAACCCCGATATCACATGAAAAGGTGAGTTCGCCAATAAAAAATCTTGCACATTATGCTGTAACAAATTATAGTCTGTAGATATATTTAGTGTTTTATGATAATCGAAATCAATTGCAGAATGAACAGGAATAAATGCAAAGCCTTGTGAGCTGATTCTTAATCTGGTGTGTATTTCGGGTGTTTTTAAATAACTCATTGGAAGATACTTGCTGGTAGTAATCATAGACCTTACTTCCCCAGTTTGCAAGTCGACAAAGCCCGAGCCATTAAAAAATTTATTATGAGAATTTAGTGCATCACTATTATCTGATATTATAGATAAGATAGAGAAAAAACCTGCAGCCTCTGTGTCATAATTAGAGGTGATATTAAGTGAAGGAATCACTTGGTTTGAATTGTCATAAGTAAGGCCACATTTTACAAATTCTATAAAATCACGCCTCAAAAAACTCCGCAAACATCCCTTAAATTTCAACTTAGTTATAAACCTTGTTTTATGTATATTAATAGGATCATATGGTCTATTTACATCAACTGCTCTTAAATCAATTTCTTCTTTAAGTATTTCAACTTTAATTAATTTTAATAATCTTAACTTCAAAGCAATATCTATTTCAAATAAATTATCACCAGGTTTTAAAATTGTATCATTCAATTTTAATTGCGATTGACCCGAAAGTAAACCGTCTGTAAATGCCATCATTTTTGTATAAGCAGGATATCCGTTTGTTTGCGGATTCAAGGATATTAAATCATTCATAAAATCAATTCTACTTTGGTGCGGCCCGTCTGCATCAATATGATATGCTAATAATTGTTGAACTGATTTGTGATTTAATGCATCGTCCCATAGCTTTTTATTAGATACCATTGGTATAATATAATTTGCATATTTTAATATTTTGTAAAAAGTAGATTTCTCAGTATTCCTATAAAAAGATTGGACAGAAGCCGGTACAGTAGCCCCTTGATGTGGTGCATCATTAGAAATATACAGCCTGGTATTATGCATTTGCGTAGGCTTACTAGAGTTTGGATTTTGTGTGTATAAATCGTTTTCCATATAGGTTAATGCATACCTGGTTATTATACCTCCCATGCTTTCGGCAAATACAACAAACTGCTCATTAGTATTCATTATACTTTTTAAATAATCTAATAAGGCCACAATTCCTTTTGCGTTATCACGCATGTCTAAATGCGTATCGTTAAAATTTACTATGTAAAAATCATAGTTATATTCCGATAGCAAGCCTAGTTTTTTTGAAGAGTTTATTTGTACGTTTTCATTATACAATACCTGAATAGACCTTGTGTTCAATAAATCTATTCCCTCTACTATAATGAAAGGTTTTTGTGGGATGTAAACTCCTCCCTTCATTTCTCCACAACCCTTATACAAGCCTACTGTAATGTTCGGAAAGCCTTCATATGTTAAGTCTGGGTCTTTTGGAACCGAATTATTCAATATGAAAATACTCGTTTTAGATAATTTACTTGGGTAAGTGTTACACATTGGATGTGGATCGCAATAGAATACTGCGATAAGAATATTATAGACTCCTGTATCTGGATACAATATTAAAAAATTAGTGCTCGAAAGCGGGTCAAATTCTCGCCAACCTTTTCCCTCTCCAAAATCTATTTTCCAACGAGCATAATCTGGATCCAGATCTCTATTCGTTATTCCATGAAACTCTTTCTTTGAAAAAACAAATGATGAATCTATTCGATAAATTACTTTCCTGAAATAACTTACAGGCGTAGTTAAAGTGCTTACAAACACACTCTTTAATAAAAATGGTTCTTCATTTCTATTTGTTACATCGTCAATTGTACTATCTGTTACATAATAGTATTCTCCTTCGTTCATAAACGCATTATCTAAAAATGTAGCGTAATCTGCATTTAGTATAGATATGTTTACCGTATCATTTCTGCTTCGATTGCGCATTTGAACTTCTATAGATTCTGCAGGTTCCATAATACTCGTATCAAAAGCTGCATATCGCATTTCTTCATACATCGTTAAAAACATTCCCTTTGTTATATAATCCGAATCGTTTACAGATCGATAGAGTTTGTCTTCTATCACATGCGACGACATATCAAACAAAAACGGAATACTGTCTGGTGGTCGCTTTAAATTTTTATACATATCGCGCAATTGAAAATTGATGTCTTCAATAGTTACCTGCGCATGTGTTTGCTTATTATTCATTAGTAATAATGAGGTAATAAAAAGGAGCGTAATAATTTTTTTCATACCATAATTTCTTATGGCATAAAACTCAATCAAATTTTATTATTTCTTAATTACCTTAAGTTATATTAAATTTCTTTTAGTTATTATAAAAATACCTAATTTTACAATACTAAAAAACGCATTCACAAAATATTCTTATTGAAAAAATAAAAACGATTAATGCATATCAAAAAAAATATTTACAAGGAATATTTTATAAATCATTAATCAAAAAAAACTATGCAGATATGGGATAAGATTAGAATGTTAAGGCTAAGTAAAAACCTTTCACAAGATTATGTTGCGTTTTATTTAGACATTTCGCAACCTGCCTACCACAAAGTAGAATGCGGCAAAACAAAACTTAGTTATGAGCGACTCGAGAAGTTAGCGAAGCTCTATGAAGTAAACATTACAGAAATTATTAATTCCAATTAATAATTTTAAAATCCAACATAACTGCCAACAAAAAAGCCCCTCGAAAAATCGAAGGGCTTTCTGTTTTATAGCTAAACTTTTTTTACCAAACTTTTAATCTCTCAGTTTCTGGTCTCCACATTTTGTCACCTTCTTTTACTCCAAAGGCTTCGTAAAATTCTACCATATTACTTAATGGTCCGTTAGAACGATACTGACCCGGCGAATGCGGATCGGTAATAATTCTTTGCATTAAATTTTCTTTCGTAATGTTTTGACGCCATACTTGTGCCCATCCAAAAAAGAATCGTTGGTCTGCAGTAAAGCCATCAATTTTTTCATTTGCTTTTCCTTGTGAAGTACGTTTAAATGCATCGTATGCAATGCTTATACCACCTAAGTCGGCAATGTTTTCTCCTAAGGTTAATTCACCATTTACATGTACCGTATCTAAAACAGTATAGGCATTATATTGATTTACCAATACAGTTGTTTTTTCTTTGAAACGTTTTTCATCTGTTGGCGTCCACCAGTTTTTTAAATTACCTTCTTTATCATATTGGCAACCTTGATCGTCGAAACCATGTGTCATCTCATGTCCTATTACAGCACCAATGCCTCCGTAGTTCACAGCATCGTCTGCTTGTGGATCGAAGAATGGAAATTGTAAAATACCAGCAGGGAATACAATTTCGTTAATGGTTGGATTGTAATAGGCATTAACCGTGTACGGACTCATGCCCCATTCTTTCTTATCTACCGGTTTGCCTAACTTTTCAATCATCTGGTCGAATGCAAATTCATTTGCTTTTAATACATTTCTTGCATAAGAACTTCTATCAATTTCTAATTTAGAATAATCTTTAAATTTATCTGGGTATCCAATTTTCGTAATAAACACATCAAGTTTTGCAACGGCTTGTATTTTGGTAGAATCAGTCATCCAATCTAATTTCTGAATGCGCTCACGATATACCGCTTGCATATTGTTCACCATTTCTAAACATCTTTTTTTAGCATCGTCAGAAAAATATTTTTTTACATATACTTCTCCTAATGCTTCACCCATTGCATTGTCAATATCACCTAACACTCTTTTCCATCTTGGTTTCATTTCTTTCGCACCGTTCATTACTTTGCCATTAAAGCTGAAACTTTCTTGTACAAATGCATTGTTTAAATTATCTGCCAATGATGCTACTAAATGCCAACGTAAATACGTTTTCCAAGCATCAACATTTTCTGTTGCAATCATTTTATCTAACTCCGCTAAAAATTTAGGCTGACCAACTATAAACGATTCTGATTTCGCTAATTTTAATCTGTCGAAATGTTTAGCCCAATCAATATTTGGAGTAATTTTATTTACTTCCGCAACAGTCATTTTATTATAGTTTGCCTGTGGGTCGCGAAGCTCTACGCGTGTTTTAGAAGCCTTTGCTAAACGAGTTTCTAAACGAACAATGGTTTGTGCATTTGCTTTTGCTGCACTTGCTTCATCGCCCATTAGTGTAAACATTTTTTCTAAGTGAGAAACAAATGCCGTACGAATTTCTTTAGAACGTGCATCGTTGTTTACATAATAATCTCTATCTGGTAATGTTAAACCACCTTGATCAACATACGGAATGTATGCGCTCGAATTTTTTTGATCTTGGTACACATAAAAAGTAAACATAGGTGCTAATGCTTTGCGTTGCAATTGCGCTGCAACTGCCAATATATCGTCTTTTGTTTTAATACCACTTACCATGTTTAACTCATCGGTAATAGTAGACAAACCCTGTTTCTCTATAGCTGCAGAATCCATTGCAGATGCGAAGAAATCGCCAACTTTTTGTTCGTTGGTTCCTTTTTTTGCGTTTGCTGCCGATGCTTCTTCTAATAATACTTTTAATTTTTTATACGTATTATCTTGTAACACGTTAAATGCACCCCAACGCACTTCAGATCCAGGTATCGGATTATTCTTAATCCACATACCATTCGCATAATGATAAAAATCATCTTGTGCACGAATAGTGGTATCCATGTTTGCGGGGTCGATGGCTTTAAATGCCGAATCGTTGTTTGTTTTTGTAGAACATGCCTGCATAAATAGCGTAGATGCTATTATTGCCGCTGCTGCCAGTGTTTGTTTTTTCATTTTTATTTTTGATTTTTTCGATTGTTAACGTTTCTAAGAATCTCCAATTTAAGAATAATGAATTATTAATGCAGGAGATGATACAATATTGTTACAGAATGCCTTGCTAATGAGCTAAATATCATATAAATATTATTCCGTATTTTTGTAATATGATGAGAAAAATTATATTGATATTACTTTTGAACCTTGCATTTTTGAGTTTAGCCAATGCACAAATTCAATTAAACACCAATTCTATTTTATTTAACCCGACCAACGAAACACAACTAGATAGTGTAAAAGTGGTAGTAAGAAATCCATCCACTTCTACCATCGATATTAAGAAAATACTGTTTTACAAAACATACAAAAGCAATCCGTTTTTTGTAAAGAACTTTACGAGCACCAGTATCCAAGCCGGCGATTCTGCAACTTTTTATGTTTACTTTCAACCAAAACACAATGTGTTTCATAATTCAGAATTAATACTTGTAACCGAACCAAGCGCATTTTCTAAAACTATCGATTTAAAAGGGCAAGGAAAATATTCTATTACCTATTATGCAAATACAGAAAACCAAACAGAAGAAAATTTAAAATCTGTTTTAAAAACTCAGCTTGCTGCGGGCTATGTTTCTTTGGGATATAATGTTGCACGCGACAATATGTTTATGACTATTGATAACCAAAAAACAAACGGACAAGGTGCGAGTGTAAATACACTTGAATGTGTTTATACAGGCAAAAAATCTTTGGCTTATACGAGCAGATCAGAATCTCAAACCAATGATAGTTTTAATACAGAACACACATTCCCTCAAGGTTTCTTCTCGCAAAACGAACCGATGAGATCAGACATCCATCATTTATTTCCAACCAATGATGCAGCTAATAATAGCAGGAGTAATTTGCCTTTTGGCATTGCCAGCACTCCATACGTTAGCGAATCTATTAACACTCCATCACATTTAGGTTCTAATGGTTTATACGAACCAAGAGATGCACAAAAAGGACGCACTGCAAGAGCCATGATGTACTTTGTATTAAGATATCAAGACTATTCAAACTTTTTTGCATCACAAGAAAACATCTTAAGAACATGGCATGAAACATATGCTCCTAATGCAATAGACAAAAAAAGAAATGCAGATATTTTTGTAGTTCAAAAAAACAGAAATCCATTTGTTGATTATCCAGAATTTGCTGATCGCATTACAAAATTAATTGGCACCTCAACTAGCCCAAACATAAAATCTTTTAGGTGGATAGACACCATCAGTACCTATACAATTATAGATACTAGTACTATTGTTGATTTAGAAATACCATTCGTAAACGATGGGAATACAGAAATTAATCTCTACCAATTTGCTAGTGCTGATACTACTTTACATTTTAACAGCGACACATTAAAAGTAGCGATTGGTGAAAGTGCGTATTTAAAAGTTCGATTAAATGTTCATTCAAGAATTGGGCAGTATACTTCTAGTATAAGCTTTAACAGCAATTTGTTAAACCAATTAAGCTTTGTGTTAAAATATAGTATCGATTCTGTTCAAACAGGACTTTCATTTGAAAAAAATAAATACATAAATATTTACCCTAACCCTAGTTCAACAAATATCTATGTTGACTCAGAAAAATCAACTACATATAATATTTACAACCAAGTTGGCATACTTGTAAAATCTGGAAATTTAGGTATAGGTAAAAACGAACTTTCCGTTTCTGAATTAGTTAATGGGCTATACATTATAACCATTGATAATAACTTTAGTTATTTTATAAAAGGCAATGAACATTGAAGAAATTAGAGAGCATTGCATCTCGAAAAAATATGTAGAAGAAGGTTTTCCTTTTGACCAAGACACTTTGGTGTTTAAAGTTCAAGGAAAAATGTTTTTGCTAATTTCATTAACGGAGTCGAATAGGTTTAATGCCAAATGCGACCCCGAAAGGTGTATAGAGTTGCGCGAAAAATATTCTGAAATAACACCAGGTTGGCACATGAACAAAACCATGTGGAATACAGTGTTTGTTGACGGGACTTTGCCGAAAAAATTAATTATTGAATTGATCGACCATTCGTATAACGAAGTAGTAAAAGGATTGCCTAAAAAAATACAAGCTTTATTTAAAGATTAATTATGAAAAATTTCACTGAAGTAAATAACACACTATACGCTAAAATAGTATTCAAAGATTTTGTTGATGCATTTGCATTTATGAGCAAGCTAGCAATAGTGTCTGAGAAAGCGAACCACCATGCCACCATTCATAATACCTACAATACCGTGGAGCTTTACCTATCAACACACGATGCTGGCAACACCATAACAAAAAAAGATTGGGATTTAGCAGAGCAAATAGAGAGCCTATTGGAATAGTGTTCCTTCTATCCACTTTCTTTTGTAATACAAGGTTTGGTATTTCGCATTAATATTTACGAAACTTATTTGTGCTTGTATTAAATTAATTTCTCTGGAGTTAATTAAAAAAACAGAACTCTCTCCATTATTAAATTTATCGACTTCGGCACTTAACATTCGCTGGAAATTTTCTACTAAACTTCTGTATATCGTAATTTGATTTCTTAAATTGTTTTGTTCGAAAATTACAGCATTGAGTTTGTTGTTTAGCTCATACCTTTTTAACTCTCTGCTCAAATCTGTTTCCACAATTTTTAATCCTGCAACTTTTAAATCTCCACGTTCTTTTCTAATAAATATTGGATAAGAAAAACTTAGTCCCCATTTAGTGTTTTGCATATTAAGCCCATCAAAAGGAATAGGATTTATTGGTTCGTTAATTAAATTGTAATTCACATTTAGTTTTGGTTTTAGTTTTTCAACTTTCAACTTTCTATCAATCTCTAATGCTTTAATTTTAAAATCGTATTGTTTTAAATAAGGGTGGTCTGAACTGATAACGGTTGTGTTGCCAATTAAGGAATCTACTTTGCCAATTAAGCTTGCTTGCGTTAAATCTGGTGCCAACAAACTATCTGTAATTTCAAGAGGCTGGTTGTTTTCATACCATAAATACGTCGACATTTTTAAGCGCGATTCTTGCAAATTTTGTTGCGCTTCATAAGTATTATACATTCTCAATTGATATTGCATGTAAGACTCTAAAGTGTCTATAGCAGGCAAGTCTCCTTGAACATAACTTCCTTTTAAAGAGTTAAAGCGATCGAAGGCTAATTTTGCCGCTTGTTGTTGTATGCTTAATTGCTGATAATCTTTTACCCATTGCCAATATGTGGTAATGGCATCTAGTATTAAATCGTTCAATAACAATTCTTGTTCCGCGGTTGAATAGTTGAGCATTACCTTTGCCTTGCTTAAGGCTGCTCTGCGTTCGTCTATTACCATTCCTTGTAGTAAGGATATGTTTACCCCTGCTTGGAATAAGCCGTTATAAGGTAATTCGTTTTCTGGGTTTAAATAATTTCCTGAGTTTTGGTTAAAACCTGTTTTAAATTCTAATCCGTACCAAGTAGGAATTTTTAAACCCGCGTCTAATAATGAATAATAGTTTTTATCGCTGAAATTTTTCTCATCTAAATAAGAATACAAAACCGGATCAAAAGCACCACGGCTCGATAGTATTTCGGCATTTGCTTTTTCGATTAATATTTTAGCTTGCCTTGCAACAGGGTGATATTTTTTTACATAAAATAAAAATGCATCCTCTGTAAATTGTTTTTGTTGAGGTTGAGAAAATGCAAGTGCAATGTTTACTACTAAGGCGAAAGTTAAAATCAATCTTTTCATTTCTCTTTTTTCTTAGATTCAAGCTCTTCAGCATTTACATAATAATCTGGCGGAAATCCGTTAAGGTTTCGCCATATTTCGTACCCAATTTTTACATCTTTAAATAAGGTAATGCACGATGCTCCAGATCCAATTCTAACATCTCTTGGCCAAGGCACATCATCTGGGTCTTGCGCTACCATTACTCTATACTTTCCATTGGTAGAAATAAAATTATCAATGGCTACAATTCTTCCACCAAAAGTTCCGTAAGAAACATTTGGCCAACCGCTAAATACAATTGCAGGCCAACCATCATAAGCCATGCGCACTTTGTTACCTAAACGTACCAATGGCATATCTTGCGGTAATACATACATTTCTACTGCTAAATTATAATTCGCAGGCATTATGCTCAATAATACTTCACCCTCCTTTATAGTTTCTCCAATACCATTCTTCATCACTTTTGTAATAAATGCATCCTGTGGTGCAGTAATAATATACATGCCTTGGCGTACAATATAGTTTGAATATTGATTTTGCATTTTAGAAACAGTTGCTTCTGCATCGTACAATGCCGACATAGCTTCGTATTTTTCCGATTCTGCTTTTGAAAGCTTATCTACGTATTGATTTTTAATCGACTCGTATTCTACACGAGCATTTATTAATTCGTTTCTTGATGATAATAGTTTGTTTTGAGCACTAATGTTTTTTGCTTGACCTTCTTGCAATTTTTGTTTGCGTGCTTCTAAATCTGTGAGCGATTTTAAACCATCTTTATACAGTTTTTCCATACGAGCAAATTGATCCGTAGCAATTTGATAATTTGTTTTCGCTGCTTCGTAATCTATACTGTCTGATTGTACTTTTAGCTTTGCTTGTATAATGTAATTTTTAGTTTGCTCTAATTTTAATTGTTGCGTTTCTTGTAAGGCTCCAATTTGTGCGTCTAATGATTTTATTTTTTCTGCGTAAGACGATACCGACAATACCTTCGATTTAATTTGTTGTTGTGTTCTATTCAACAACTGAGGATCGAAATATTCGTCTTTTATTTCGGATATCATCATAATGGTATCGCCTCTTTTAACAACATCACCCTCTCGAACGTACCATTTCTCTATTCTTCCGGCAATTATAGAATTTATACTTTGTGGACGTTGGTCGGGTGTTAAAGTTGTTACGTAGCCTCTGTTTCTTATGTTTTGTGTCCATGGTAAAAACATGGTAATAATCATAAAAAATAAAAAACCAATTAACAACCTTGCAAAAATTCTTGCAGGTCTGTTCTCTTTAATTAATTTCCACGCATCGTATTTATTACGATCAACTTGTTCATCAACTCTATTTTCACTTAGGTTTAACATCGTATTAAGCTTTCATAATATTTTTAAACCATTCCTTTTCTTGCATTTCTGTAATCACACCGTTATCAATTATCTTACCATCATCAATGGTAATTATGTAATCCATTTTCTTCGCAATTTCAATATCATTCGAAACCATAATTAAGGTCCATTGATTTTTTTTATCTAATAAAAAATCCAGTACTTGTTCTTTATATTTCTTTTCTAGTAAATTAAAATGATCTTCTATTAATAATAATTTTGGTTTTGAAATTATACATCTTGCTAATTTAATTTTTAAAATTCTACTCTTAGGTAATTTAATCCCTTCGGGATGTATATAGGTTTCATACCCTTTAGGCATACTTTGTATATAATCGTGCAGACCCACAATTTTAGAGGCATTTACTACATCTTCAAAATTTACAGAGCTTCTGCCCATGGTAATGTTTTCAGTTATGCTGCCTTGTATAATATCTTCTTTAATAAAAGAACTACCAATTTGCTCTCTTAAATATTCTAAGTTTAAATTTGCTAAAGGTATGTCGTTGTATAATAAAGAACCTTCAAATTCTTGAAAAATACTTGCAAAGGTATGCATCAACATTGATTTGCCAGAGCCATTAAAACCAGATAAACAAACCTTATCACCAGGAGCTATTTTTAAATTGATGTCTTTTAATACATACTCATCCTCAAAATTAAATCTGTATTTATAATCTTTCAATTCTATAGCCATCCCTTTTTCGTCGGTGCTTGTTGGGAAAACATTTCCATCTGTTCTCTCTAAATCAATATCGGTAACCGATGCAATTTTTTCTACCGCCGTTAACACATCATAAATAGTTTCGGTACTATAAATTAATTTTTCTACAGATGAAATTAACAAGATTATGATGATTTCGGCAGCAACAAATTGCCCAATATTCATTTGCTGATCTATTACCAACAAACCGCCTATTAATAACAAACCGGCAGTTACTAAAACCTTAAACGCTATTAAATTATAGTATTGCGTTTTTAAAACTCTAAAATGCGATTGCCTTGCGGTGATGTAATTCTTCAGTAATTCATTGGTTCTTTTTAAAGGCAAATCTGTTTTGCCCGCCATTTTAAAAGAGTCCATAGACCTAGCAATATCTACTAACCAATACACCACATCGTACTTATAACCCGACTCTTCAAGTGAGGTGTCTACTCCTTTTTGACCGGTAAGTCTGAAAATAATATATACGATTAAAATAAATAGTAAACTATATATAATAAAAAACGGATGATATAGTGAAAGTAAAATTAACCCGAAAATGATTTGTAATGATGCAACAGAAAAATCAACTAATATTTTAGATAATCCTTTTTGAATAATAGTGGTTTCAAAAAATCGCATTACCATTTCTGGTATGTAATACTGATCGGTAGATTCTAATTTAAATCTTGGGATTCTGTACGAAAATTCGAATGCCGATTTAGCAAAGATTTTTTGCTGAAGATTTTCGTTAATCGATAACTGGAACACTTGCAAT
The DNA here is from genome assembly GCA_943371425.1 of Sphingobacterium thalpophilum. GTDB lineage: Bacteria > Bacteroidota > Bacteroidia > Sphingobacteriales > Sphingobacteriaceae > CAJBVG01. The sequence continues at coordinate 26,025 of CALRUR010000006.1, read as the reverse complement.
ACCCCTGTCATGGCAACACCTAATATTACAATTATAACGAGTATTACCCATGAGGTAGAAACAACACCACCACCAATTAAGTTAATGATTGATTGTATGCCGAGTGGGAGTGTTAAATTGATAATTCCGCTAAAAATAGCGAACAATAATATGCTGTAAATTTCTTTGCGCTCAACCTTTAATAAACGAGCAAACCTCCTTAAGGGGTATTTCGGCTTGTTTTCTTCCATTTTATCAATAAACAAAAAAATAGTTTAGTTGTTCTATTTATTCAATTAAAATTCATAATATCACTTATAAATAAATTTAATAGATATTATGAAAAAGCTTCTAATTATTGCGTCGTTTATTTTCTTCCTCCAAATAAATACGTATAGCCAAGCACCACAAGCTCCTTATTTTTTATCTAACGGTAACCAAACTCCCACATATGACAATGTTGTTGAGTTTTATAAACAATTAGAAAATAACTACCCAAATATACAAATTGAAAGTAAAAATTATTATACAGATGTACAAGAAAACATATTGTTGGTAAAACTATCAAAAGGAAATGCAAATGGTAAGGTAAATATTTTAATTAACAACGGCATACATCCGGGAGAGCCAGAAGGCATTGATGCTTCTATGATTTTAGCCGAAAACATATTAGCAGCTGTATCGGGTAAGAAATTAAACAAACAAAATTATTTCAATACTCAATATCAAAACATAAGTACATTCTCGAATATTTTGGATTATGTGAATATTTACATCATTCCTGTTTATAATGTTGATGGTGCACTTAAAAGAAATTCTACGTCGAGAGCTAATCAAAATGGACCAGAAGAATATGGCTTTAGAGGCAATGCAAGAAACTTAGATTTAAACAGAGATTTTATAAAGTTAGATACTCGAAACGCTCAAACTTTTGTAAAAATATTTAACGAAGTAAAGCCTCATGTGTTTTTAGATACGCATACAAGTAATGGTGCCGATTATCAACATATCGTAACGTATATTGCTACGCAACGTAATAAATTACAAGCTAATATTTCAAACTATCAATACAATAATTTTATCCCTCAATTAAATCAACAGTTAAGTAAATACAATTTTGATGCGGTTCCATATGTAAATGCTTGGAGTAATACACCCGATTCTGGTTGGGCAGCGTTTTATGAGAGCCCACGTTTTGCTACTGGTTACTCAACTCTTTTTAACACCATTGGTTTTACGCTCGAAACACATATGCTTAAAAATTATAAACAACGTGTAGAGGGTTCATATGCGTTTTTATTTAGCTGTTTAGATATTATAAAGAAAGATGCAAAGCTTATTTTAGAAACGAAATTAAAAGCAGATAAAGAGGTGTTGGCTCAAAATGAATTTCATTTAAACTGGAAATTAGATTCCTCTCAATTAAAATACATAGACTTTAAAGGATACGAAGCTGCTTACAAAAAATCGGAAGTAAGTGGAATGGATCGCTTGTACTATGATCGGGAAAAACCATTTACAAAAAAAGTAAAATACTACGAACATTATAAACCAACGCTCAGTGTACAAAAACCAAAGGCATATATTGTTCCGCATGCTTGGAAGGAAGTTATAGAAAGGTTACAGTTAAACGGTGTTTTGTTAAGGCCAGTGTTAAAAGATACTACCTACAATGTAATTGTATATTATATTGATGATTATAAAACCGTGCAAAAACCTTATGAAGGGCATTACTTACACAGCAATGTGAAGTTGCATACAGAAGAACAAAAAATTAAAGTTTTAGCAGGCGATTATATGGTATTTACTGACCAAGCAGCGTGTAGGTTTATAGTGGAGACCTTAGAACCTCAAGCGATAGACTCCTACTTTAATTGGAATTTTTTCGACGAGGTTTTGGCGCAGAAAGAATATTTTTCCGACTATGTTTTTGAAGATACAGCAGCAGAACTTTTGCGTAACAACCCGAGTTTGAAAGAAAATTTAGAAAAGAAAAAAGCAGAAGATAAAAAATTTGCGACTAATGCGGCGGCACAGTTAGACTATGTTTACAGAAATTCTTCGTATTTTGAAAAATCTTATTTACGTTATCCTATTTATAGATTAGAAAAATAATGGAAGACATCATAAATTATACACCTGTATCATCAATAATTTTTGTATTTACTATTGCCGTATCCTTATATGGTATTTATGGAAACACTCATGCAAACAGAGGATTAATGTTACATCCGTATAGTATAAAAAGAGGTAAATCTTATTACACCATACTAACTAGTGGTTTTATACATGCAGACATGAATCATTTGTTGTTTAACATGTTGAGTTTTTATTTTTTCGCGTTTACTTTAGAAAAAATTGTTGGGCATTGGCAATTTGCTGTAATATATGTATTGGGCTTAATACTCTCTGATGTGAGCAGTATATTAAAAAACAAAAACAATAGTGGATATTATAGTTTGGGAGCCTCTGGCGCTATATCGGCAGTGCTTTTTAGTTATATACTTTTCGACCCTTTAAGTAGAATATATATATTCTTTATACCCATTGGAATACCAGCATATATATTTGCGATGTTGTATTTAGGGTATTGTATGTATGCTGCCAAAACACAAGGCGATCATATTAACCACGAAGCGCATTTTTGGGGAGCAATTTCTGGTTTGGTAATTACTTCAATTTTGTTTCCTCATATTTTAGGAAACTTTATAAACAGTGTATTAGGCTAGATTCAACAGCACTTCGTTTTTATCTACTTTATCTCCTGGTTTAATTCTAATACTTTTTACTACTCCATCAACCGGTGCTTTTAAAATATTTTCCATTTTCATGGCTTCCAATACCAATAGGTTATCGCCTTTTTTAAATTCTTGGCCTTCGTTTACTAATACTTTTAAAACCAAGCCTGGCATAGGTGCTTTAATATCATTTATTTTTTTGGAACTTAAATTATCAAGTCCTAAACTCTTCAATAAATCGTCGAACTGATCTTTAATTTCGCATTCGTAAATTCTGTTGTTTACTTTCATTGTTGCCGATTTTGTTTCAGCATTAATGTTCACGATTTCTACGTTGTATGATTTTTGATTTAATAAAACATGAAATTGATTTTCATTTACATTGGCAAAAGAAATATTTTTTAAATCGTTGTTTAGTGAAATGCCTTTAGCATCTACTTCTACATCGTATATTTTATCTTGGTTTACTTTGATGTGATACATGGTTCAAAAATACAATTAATTTGTAAGGATATAATGAATGATGTTTGCGCCCATTTTTAAGGCCTTGTCATGCGTTTCTTTAGTGTCGGAAGGGTATGTGCCCAAATCTTCCCATCCATTTCCTAAATCGCTTTCGTAATCATAAAAACACACCAGTTTACCTTTGTAAATAATACCAAAAGCTTGCGGGCGTTTGGCATCGTGCTCATGTATTTTTGGCAATCCTGCCGGAAACGAAAATGGTTTCTGAAAAATTGGATGATTGTATGGGAGTTCTACAAAATCTAAGTCGGGAAATACTTTTTTCATCGCTAAACGAATATAATTGTTCATTCCGTAATTATCGCAAATGTGTAAAAAGCCACCAGAAGTTAAATAGGTTCTAAGATTTGAGGCTTCATCATCACTAAATACAATGTTTCCGTGGCCAGTTGCAAAAACATACGGATAATTAAAAATTTCTGATGAGCCCGTTTCTACCAATGCTTCTTCTGGGTAAAAATTAGTGTTAATTTCTTCGTTGCAATATTTAATTAAATTACCCAGTGCAGTTCTGCTCGAATACCAGTCGCCGCCACCTCCATATTTAAGCCTAGCCATTCTGTAGGATGGGCTCGAAAATGAAGTAAGAGTAACTACCACTATAAAAAGAAAAAAGAAAAGTGTTGTATTTTTTTTCATTTTAATTCTCGTTTATAAATGCAACAAGCGCACATGCTTTTATTGCTGCTGTTTCAGTTCTTAATCTTGCTTCACCTAAATCTAATGCTTCAAACTTATTATCGGTCGTAAACTTAATTTCCTCTTCGGTAAAATCTCCTTCGGGGCCAATTAAAATTAAATATTTTTTAGGTTCAACGTTTATATAATCACTCAATTTTTTCTTTTCAGAACCTAAGCAATGTGCAATTAATTTTATTGCATCCTCTTCAACTGTATTAGTAATAAATTTATTGAAAGCAATGTGTTCATTTAATTTGGGATGAAACGCTTTTTTACTTTGTTTCATTGCAGCTTCTATAATTTTATTACTGCGCTCTAATTTTAATTCCCTCTTCTCCGAACGCTGAGTAATGATGGGTGTTATTTCATCGATGCCTAACTCCGTTGCTTTTTCTAAGAACCATTCGAATCTATCTAAACTTTTTAATGGAGAAATGGCCACATGTAAATAGTAATTTCTTTTCCCATAGTTAAGTTGAACGTCGAGCACTTGTACCATGCAGCGTTTAGGGTGCGCATCAATAATATGTGTTTCGTAAAAACCACCTCTTCCATCTACTAAATAAATACGATCACCTTCTACTAAGCGAAGCACTTTAATGCAATGCTTACTTTCCTCTTCAGAGAGAGTGTAAGTACTGGTATTAATATCTGGTGTATAAAAAAGATGCATTTTATAAAGATAAAAATGCTACTGTGCATTATCAATATCTTCTTTCAGAATTAAAATCATTTTTACAGCTTCCACATTATTTTTTCTTTTTGCTGTAACCGTAATTTTATAACTGTTGAATTCTATTTCTTCGCCAACTTCTGGTATTTTATCAAAAATAACATTCATTAAACCTGCAACCGAATCGTAATCATCGTCTTCGGGCAATGCAATTGGAAGGAACTCGTTTACATCACTAATGGTTGAATGGGCGTCTATAATAAATTCATTGTCGCCAACTTTTACAACTTTAGGTTTCTCTTCGTCGTGTTCATCTTGTATCTCCCCCACTAATTCTTCAATAATATCTTCCATGGTAACCAAGCCTGCTGTTCCTCCAAATTCATCCAATACAATGGCAATGTTGGGGTTCTTTTTGTTTTTCATTTCCGCCAACAGATCTGCAATTCGTTTAGATTCTGGAATGAAATAAACCGGTCTTATTAAATCTTGCAACTTAATAGTTTGGTCTTTTAATTCTTTCATCAACAAATCTTTCGCATGTATATACCCAATAATATCATCGATAGAGTTTCTATATACAGGGAATCTGGTATACCCCTCGTTAATTATAAATTGAACAAACTCTGCATAAGGTATATCAACATCAACCGCCACAATAGAGGTGCGGGGTATCATTATTTTTTTAACTGTACGGTCGTTAAAATCGAATACATTTTTTATTAATTCATGTTCCGAAGAATCTAAAGCTCCAGATTCTTTACCTTGATCGAGCAATAGTTGGAGTTCTTCTGAGGTGTGTACCTCATGACCGTGTATTGGTGAAATTCCAATTTTTTTCAATAGAAAATTTGCTAGCCCATTTAGTGCCCAAATAAAAGGGCGAAACACAATGTAAAAAACATTTAGTGCAATGGCAACTGCAAAGGTTGTAGTAACAGGTCTTTGTATAGCAATTGATTTTGGAGCTAACTCTCCAAATACAATGTGTAATATGGTAATTAATACGAATGCAGTAGGTAAGGCAATTTGATGTGCCAGTTCTGGCGTAATGGTTAAACCGAATACAGCAATAATGCTTAAAATTATTTTAGTAACTACAGATTCGCCTATCCAACCTAAGCCTAATGAAGCAAGTGTAATACCTAATTGGGTTGCCGATAAATATGCATCTAAATTATTAAGAATGTTTTTAGCAATCTTGGCTGTTTGGTTGCCAGTTTTAGCTTTTAGCTCTACTTGCGATGCACGAACTTTAACAATAGCAAACTCAGCTGCTACGAAAAATCCGTTTAGCAACACTAAAAATAGCGTCAGAAAAATATCAAATAACATATTAGTTTTTGTCTTCCGATTTCATTCGGCGATGTTCTTTTATATAGGTTAATACCACCGGTATCATACTTACTAAAATAATTGTAATTACTATGTATTCGAGGTTATGTTGTAATGCAGGGAAAGCTCTACCTAAGAAATATCCTGATAATACCATCGATAAAATCCAAGCGATGCATCCAATAATATTGAACCACACGAATTTTTTAAAATCGAGATTTACTACGCCTGCCATAATAGGTACGAATGTTCTAATGATTGGGATAAAACGACCTAATACAATTGCGGTGCCACCGTATCTGTTGTAAAATTCTTTCGCTGCATTCACATGTTTCTTTTTAAAGAAAAAGGAATCGTCGCGACGGAATAACATTGGGCCTGTTTTTTTACCGAAATAATAACCCACAAAATTTCCTAATATACCTGCCACTATTAAAGTGGAAACAAGCATATAAATATTAACATCAAAAATAGGTGTTCCACACATTAAGCCTGCCACAAACAGAAGTGAGTCGCCAGGTAAAAAGAAACCGAAGAAAAGTCCGGTTTCGGCAAAAATGATGAATAATAGTAAAGCTAAACCGCCATAGTTTATAATACTTTGAGGGTTTAATATTGTTTTTATGAATTCTAACAGGTTTTCCATATTTAGGCAAAGTAATGAATTAAAATAGACCTGACAAAAATCCAGGGAACAATCCAAGTATTATTGATGTTGCAGCAGCAACCCATAACACAATTCTATAAGAAGGTAAGAATTCTAACTTATCTGTAGAAAGTGGTTCTTTCATATACATAGCGATAATTACACGGAAATAATACCAAAAAGCAATTACTGCATTTAAAATTGCAATGCCTACTAGCCAATAAAAATGTTGGTTAATAGCCGTTGTAAAAATAAAGAACTTACCAAAGAAGCCTGCTGTTAAAGGAATTCCTGCCAATGAACACATTGAAATGGTAAGTGCCAAAGCCGATTTAGGGTTTGTTTTAGCTAATCCGTTAAATGCATCGAAACTTTCTGAGTTACGCAATGCTTTTACTTTTATTAAAATAGCAAATGCAGAAACTGAGGCTATTGAATACGCTACAGCATAATAAAATATGGCATTTCCAGAATCGGGGCCTAATGCTAAAATTGCCATTAGCATATAACCTGCATGTGATATGCTAGAGTATGCAAGCATTCTCTTAAACGAATCTTGGTATAATGCAATTACATTACCTACAATAATGGTAACTGCAGTTAACACCCAAAGGGTTGGGGTAAATATGTGTATTACTCCTGCAAACGCTACAATAAACAAACGCATAAATGCTGCAAAGCTCGCTGTTTTAACAACAGACGACATGTAGGACGTAATTAATGATGGAGCACCATCATAAACATCTGGAGCCCAAAAATGAAAAGGTGCAGCCGATACTTTAAAGCTTAAGCCTATAATAATGAAAATAACACCTGCATTAAAAAGTGCCGCGGTTTCGTTTCCGCTTTCCATTATAATAGTACTAATGGTTTCTATATTAAACGAGCCGGTAAAGCCATAAATTAATGCAATACCGAACAATAAAAATCCGGTAGCGAAAGAGCCCATTAAAAAATATTTTAGCGCTGCTTCATTAGAGGCTAAATCTTTTTTGCGAATTCCAGCAAGTATGTACATGCTTACCGACATTATTTCTATGCCGATAAATAACATCGATAAATCGTTATAAGAAACCATGCACAATACCCCTACCAATGAAAAAAGAATCATTGAAACATATTCTGCAACGTTGGTGCTTATTTTTTCAAAATAACCTGGAGATAATAATAGAATAAGAATCGTAGTTACAATGGTTAATATTGAAAAACTAATTGCGTAATTATCAACAAAAATCATATTGTTGAAATAGTATATCGGATTATTCCATGCCATTGCATAGCTTGCTATTGCAGCAGATAAGCCAACAATTGAAAATGGAATAATTGCTCTGTTTAGTTTGTATAAACCTAAAAACAAAATTGCAATTGCGAGTAAGGATATAATTATAATTCCAGTCATGCTGAATAATTGTGATGAAAAATTTATTTTACTGCCAATTTAGTATTTACAAAATTGATTAATTCTGATACAGGGGCTTCCGAAATTTTTAATAAAAAGTTTGGATACACACCTACAACAATAATTACCAATACCGAAACAAATAATACTATTCTTTCTGTTCCTTTAATATCTGTAAAGCTTGATGTTAAACTATTACTTTCGCCAAGCATTACCTTTTGATACATTCGTAGCATATACACTGCACCTAATATAATTGTAGAGCCTGCAATTACTGCAGCCCAAACATTATATTTATATATACCCATTAGTAATAAAAACTCACCAATAAATCCATTTGTTAAAGGTAGTGCCACTGCGCCCATCATTACAATTACAAAACAAATTGCAAGTACTGGTGCTTTTAAAACAATACCACCTAAACTAGGGATATCTCTTGTGCCTGTTCTGTCTTCAATAATTTGTATGATAAAAAATAAAGCAACCACACTTACACCGTGGTTCAACATTTGTATTACTGCACCTTGTACAGATTGTTGATTCCAAACAAACACACCTGCAGCAATTAAGCCAACGTGTGCAATAGATGAATAAGCAATTAAGCGTTTCATATCTGTTTGGCGGATGGCAATAATTGATCCGTATATGATACCTATAATTGATAAGGTAATAGCCAATGTGCTCCAAGTTTCTACACCTTGAGGAACAATTGGAATCATCCAACGAATTACACCATAGATACCCATTTTAAGCATAATACCCGAAAGCAACATGGTGCCTTGAGTTGGCGCTTCCGTATAAGTATCGGGTTGCCAAGTATGGAAAGGAAAAATTGGCATCTTAATAGCGAATGCTAAAAAGAAGGTCCAGAATAAATAAGATTGTTCTGTGCCTGTTAAATTTAAATTGTAGAAAGCACCAATGTCAAATGTTTTAAATCCTTGCGTTTGTAGGTATAAATAAATAATACCCGCCAACATAAATAAACTTCCGAAAATGGTATACACAAAAAACTTTAGTGTTACTTTAATTCTATTTTCTCCACCCCAAATTGCTGAGATAAAATAAACTGGAATTAAGGCTGCTTCCCATGCAACGTAAAATAAAAATGCATCTAAAGAAACAAATACACCAATTAAACCGGCTTGCATAAATAACATTAAAGCATAAAATGCATTTTGGTGTTTAATTTCTTTTTTAAAGGATGATAAAACAATTAAAGGATAAAGAAAAGCGGTTAGCAAAACCATCAATAAACTTATGCCATCCATCCCAATTTTAAATTGTATGCCCAATGCAGGAATCCAATTCTGAACAAAAATAGATTGTGTACTTGCGTCGAGTACATGTATGGTGTACGCATAAATTGCTGTAGCTAATTCAGCTAATGTAAAGAACAAGGCTACATTTTTAGCGCTTCCTTTAGGGCTGAACCATGTTACAAATGCTGCAACAATTGGTAAGGTTAAAAGTATAAGTGTAATCATTATCGATTAGCTCAAAATAAAGTTCAACATCATAATTATTATTATACCTGCAACCATCGCGAAGATGTAAAAGCCTGTATAACCTGTTTGTATAGTTCTTAAATTCTTAGAACCATTCATGGTAATTTTTCCTAAGCCATTAACAATACCATCAATTCCTGCCTTGTCAATTACTTTGTATAAGAAGCTTGAGAGTTTATGTAATGGTTTGGTAATTATTGCATCGTAAAATTCATCAATATAAAACTTGCGGTATGAAATGCGTTGTAAAAACGACATTTGCGATTCGTCTGTAGGTAACAAGTAAACGTTTGTTGCATATTTCTTTTTTGCGAAAAAGTATACGAGTGCAACCGCGATAATTGAACCAGCAATAATGCTATACTCTAATGTATGCGATGGATGATCTAAAGAAAAGCGTTGACTTGTAAATAAGAAAGATGGTTGCAAGAATGAGTTTAATGCATGAGTTTCAGAAAAAATTTCGGGCATTCCAACAAAACCACTGATAGTAGAAAACACTGCTAATAGGATCAATGGAATAGTCATGTTTTTAGGACTCTCATGTAAATGATGAGCTTGTTCTGTGGTCCCTCTAAAAGATCCGTAAAAAGTTAAGAAAAACATTCGGAACATATAGAATGCTGTTAACACTGAGGTTAACGACATAACTATAAACATTGGGATTGAATGAGAATAAGTAGCTGCTAAAATTTCATCTTTAGAAAAGAAACCAGCAAATGGTGGAACGCCTGCAATTGCTAAAGTTCCAATTAATATTGTTAAAAAGGTAATCGGTAATTTCTTTTTAAGCCCACCCATTGAGCGCATATCTTGCTCACCACTCATTGCATGTATAACACTACCTGCACCTAAGAATAAAAGCGCTTTAAAAAATGCATGCGTCATTAAATGAAAAACAGCACCGGTAAAAGAACCTACTCCTAAAGCTACGAACATATAACCTAACTGACTAACGGTTGAGTATGCCAACACTTTTTTAATATCTGTTTGAGTTAAGGCAATTAACGCTGCCCATACTGCTGTAAGCATTCCTACAATGGCAACTATATCCATTGCAACTGGAGCCAATACATATATAATACTCGAGCGTGCTATCATGTATATACCTGCAGTAACCATGGTTGCTGCGTGTATTAAAGCTGAAACTGGAGTTGGTCCGGCCATTGCATCGGGCAACCAAGTATATAATGGCAATTGAGCACTTTTACCCATTGCACCAATAAATAATAATAAAGCGATAGTGGTAAGTACTGGGTCGCCAGAAGTAAATTTAGCTGCACCTGTAAATACATCGTTGTAGCTAATACTTCCGAAGGTGTTAAAAATTAAAAACAAACCTATTAGAAATCCTAAATCGCCAATACGATTCATGATGAATGCTTTTTTAGCAGCATTGTTATACGATTGGTTTTTATACCAAAAGCCAATTAATAAATAAGAACATAAACCAACACCTTCCCAACCAATAAACATTATTGCATAGTTTGCTCCTAATACTAATAACAACATAAAGAATACAAACAGATTTAGGTATGCAAAGAATTTCGCAAAACCTTCATCGTGGTGCATATAACCTACCGAGTAAACATGTATTAAAAACCCTACTCCAGTTACAATTAATAACATTATTGCAGAGAGTGGATCAACTAAAAACGAAAAAGACAAGTTGAAATTCCCTACTGTTATCCATTCAAAAAAAGTAAAGGTATGTGTAGTAATATCCGAATTGCGTAATTCGAAAAACACACCTACGCTAATGATAAACGACAATAACATTACGCCACTGCCTATTATTCCTACTAAACTTTTAGGAATACTTTTATTTCCGATACCATTTATTAGGAAACCAATAAGTGGTAACAAGGGTACTAATGCGATGAGTTGTAACATTTACTATCCTTTTAATCTATTTAAAATATTAATATCAATTGAGCGAGTATTTCTGTAGATCATTACAATAATTGCTAAACCTACTGCTACTTCTGCAGCGGCCACCGCCATTATAAAAAATACAAAAATTTGCCCCGCAGGGTCGCCACGAAAAGCACTAAATGCTGCTAACAATAAGTTTACTGCGTTTAGCATTAATTCTATCGACATAAAAATAACAATGGCATTTCTGCGCAACATTACTCCCATTACTCCGATTACAAATAAAACAGAACTCAATATAATATAATAGTTGAGAGGTACTGTTTGTATGTTTTGTGTAATTGTTTCCATTAGTTAATTTCTCTTTTAGCTAATAACACTGAACCTACCATTGCTGATAATAGTAGTATTGATATGATTTCAAATGGAAGTAAAAATTCTTTGAATAAAGTTTTACCCAAGTTTTTTACCAAACCAATATCGTTAATTGGTAAACCTGTAATTTCTCCGCCATCTGTTTTTCTAATGGCAGCAAAAATGGTTAGCATTAATAAACCTGCTGCAATAACTGCTGCAAATTTTAAATAAATTGGTTTTTGCACTTCCGATTCTTTACCAAGATTTAAAAACATCATGGCAAATAATATTAATACCATAATAGCTCCCATATAAACTATAAAGTTTACGATTGCTAAAAACTGTGCGTTTAATAAAATATAATGACAGGTAATGCTAAAGAAGGTCATTACCATGTACAATGCACTGTGAATTGGATTCTTCGCAAATACTACAAGCATTGCGAACATTAAGGTCACAAAACCGAGTAAATAAAAAATTGATTGACTCATTGATTTAACTTTTTTTATTTAACAATTGGTTCAAGTAATTTATCTTTTCCGTAAATAAAAGTATCGCGACTGTAATCTGCTTTCGCAATATTACCATCTAAATAAATTGCTTCTTTAGGGCAAGCTTCTTCACAGAAACCGCAAAAAATACAACGCAACATATTTATTTCATATACTGCTGCATACTTTTCTTCGCGGTATAAATTCTCTTCGCCTTTTACGCGTTCTGCGGCCGTCATGGTTATTGCTTCTGCTGGGCATGATAATGCACATAAACCACAAGCAGTGCAACGCTCTGCTCCGTTCTCATCTCTTTTTAAAGAATGCAATCCTCTAAAGTTTTCAGAAAATTCTCTTTCTACTTCAGGATAAAATATGGTAGTCTTCTTTTTAAAGAAGTGACTCATTGTAATACCTAAGCCTTGAAAAATTGCTGGCAGATACATTCTCTCCCAGAAATTCATTTTCTTGTGCTCAATTACTTTTTTACGGTTCGATAAAGAATCCATTTTTTCGTTTTCTAAAAATTATTGCTTTAAAATAATTACCAATCCTGTTACTACAATGTTGATGATAGACAATGGGATTAAAATGTTCCATCCTAATTTCATTAACTGATCATAACGGAAACGCGGGATGGTCCAACGTACCCAAATGAAGAAGAAAATGAATAATAAAATTTTAATAAATAATGCGGCTACTCCTAATATAGCTACCACATTTGGGTTGCTAATTAAATGCATGCCTGGGAAATTATATCCACCAAAATAAAGCGTAGCTAATACTGCCGATGATACAAACACATTGATGTATTCTGCAAATAAATAGAAACCTAATTTCATCGACGAATATTCTGTATGGTGCCCACCTACTAATTCGGTTTCGCACTCAGGCAAATCAAAAGGTGTACGATTGGTTTCTGCGAATGAACAAATTAAAAATATTAAAAATCCAATTGGCTGGTATAGTACATTCCAATGCCATCCTTCTTGTTGTAAAGAAATTTCTCTCAAACTTAAAGTTCCTGTAACCATTAACAACGCAATAATGGATAATCCCATTGCTAATTCGTATGAAATATTTTGAGATGCTGCACGTATTGCGCCTAGTAAAGAAAATTTATTGTTAGATGCCCAACCACCAATCATGATGCCGTAAACACCTAATGATACAACACCAAAAATGTATAAAATACCAACGTTAATATCTGCTACTTGTAATGCAACAGTTTTGCCAAACAATGTTAAATCCGGACCCCATGGAATTACTGCTGAAGTAATACATGCAGTAAACATACTTAGCGAAGGACCAAGAATAAATAAGAATGTACCTGCATGTGTAGGTATAATTTCTTCTTTCGTAAATAATTTAACACCATCTGCTAAGGGTTGTAAAATACCCCAAGGTCCAGCTCTATTCGGACCTACGCGATCTTGAAAGAAACCAGCAAACTTACGTTCTGCAAGAGTGGTGTACATTGCTATTAATAAACTCACCCCTAAAATGGCTGAGATTAAAATTAGTTTTTCTATGATAAAATATATATCCATTATTTAGTCGTTAGTCTTTAGAAATTAGTAGTTAGAGGTCTAAAGACTAACTACTAATTTCTAATGTCTTATTTCTTATTTTTAGTAAACATTTTTCTATTCGCTTCCATTAAAACTGGATCTTTTTCTACCACTGGTAGAGGGTGAGCCATTTCATAATGGTTAGAGGCAATTACAGATGTTTCTTCAATTTTACGCGGGCCTTCTATAGTCCAATCTGATGTTTGCTTTTTATCAAATCTACAAGTGTTGCAAATAAATTCTTCTACTTCACCGTACTGATCTTTTCTACCTGTTACTCTTAATACATCATCGCCTTTATACCATAGTACAACTTTGCCAGAACATTTTGGGTTATCGCAATTACGATGTGCATCTACAGGTTTTGTAAACCATACACGATTTTTAAATCGGAAAGTTTTATCTGTTAAGGCTCCTACGGGGCATACATCTATTACGTTTCCAGAGAAATCGTTTTCAATTGCATTTTGTATGTAGGTAGAAATTTCTGCTTTGTCGCCACGGTTAATAATTCCGTGTACTCGGTTATCGGTAATTTGATCTGCAGTGTACACACATCTGTAACATAAAATGCAACGATTCATGTGTAACTGAATTTTATCGCCAATATCTATTCTATCAAACGTTCTTCTATCAAACTCATAACGAGTATCCGATGTTCCGTGTTCGAAGGCTAAGTTTTGCAAATCGCACTCGCCTGCTTGGTCGCACACAGGGCAATCTAGTGGGTGATTTATTAGAAGCATTTCAACCACACCTTTACGAGCCTCTACTACTTCTGGTGATGATTTACTTTCTACTTCCATGCCATCCATAACTTGTGTTTGGCAAGAAGCAACTAACTTCGGCATTGGCCTTGGATCTTTCTCAGAACCCTTGCTAACCTTAACTAAACAAGTGCGGCATTTACCACCACTACCTTTTAGCTTAGAATAATAACACATAGCAGGAGGTACTAAATCTCCGCCGATCATACGAGCAGCGTTTAAGATTGTAGTTCCCGGTTCTACTTCGATGGATTGACCATCTATGGTCACTTTCATTTTATCGGCCATCTTTTTTTTAGTATTGAGATGTGAGATATGAGATTTAAGAAACTCAATCTGTACTCCCTGTTAAACTTTTTTCTATTTTCTATTTATTATATCCTTGCTTATTGTGCAATGCTAAATTCATGCGTTGGTAACAAACCGAAGTTGCGCGATTGACTTAGCTTTGGTTCGTTCACGTGCCATTCGAATTCATCGCGGAAATGACGAATTGCACTTGCTACTGGCCATGCTGCTGCATCACCTAATGGGCAAATGGTGTTTCCTTCAATTTTTTTCGAAACATCTACTAATAAATCAATGTCGCTCATTTTACCATGTCCGTATTCTAGGCGATGTAAAATTTTCTCCATCCATCCTGTTCCTTCTCTACACGGAGAACATTGTCCGCATGATTCATGATGATAGAAACGTGAGAAATTCCATGTATTTCTAACAATACACGAATCTTCATCGTACACAATAAAACCACCAGAGCCTAACATGGTACCACTTACAAATCCGCCATCGGCTAAAGATTCATAAGACATTAATCTGTTTTCGCCATTGGCAGTTTTCATAAATAAATTAGCAGGTAAAATTGGAACAGATGAACCACCGGCTACTACTGCTTTTAATTTTTTTCCATTTTTAATTCCGCCGCAATATTTATCTGAGTATAAAAATTCTTCTACTGGTAATCCTAATTCAATTTCATAAACGCCCGGATTATTTATGTGTCCGCTTGCCGAAATTAATTTTGTTCCTGTACTTCTACCTACTCCAATTTTTGCGTATTCTTCACCACCTAAATTTATGATAGATGAAACAGATGCCAAGGTTTCTACATTGTTTACTACCGTTGGACATGCATATAAACCAGCAATTGCTGGGAATGGAGGTTTAATACGAGGATTTCCGCGCTTACCTTCTAGTGATTCTAGTAAGGCAGTTTCTTCGCCACAAATGTATGCGCCAGCACCTGGCTGTACATACAAATCTAAATCGTATCCTGTACCTAAAATATTTTTTCCTAACCAACCGTTCGCATACGCTTCCGCAATTGCTTTTTCTAAAATACGTAGTACATAAAAATATTCACCACGTATATAGATGTAAGATGTTTTTGCACCTAATGCAAAACTAGAGGTAATCATTCCTTCAATTAATGAATGAGGAATTTTTTCCATCAAATACCTATCCTTAAAAGTACCAGGTTCAGATTCGTCGGCATTACAAACTAGGTAACGAGCTTTGCCTTCTGGCTTTGCCAAAAAACTCCACTTCATTCCAGTTGGGAAACCGGCCCCACCTCTTCCTCTTAAGCCAGATTTTTTAACTTCTTCTACAACATCTTCTGGCGACATTGTTTTCAAAGCTTTTTCAACCGATGCATATCCACCTTTTTTGCGATATACTTCGTACGATTGAATTCCTGGTTCGTCGATATGCTCTAATAATATTCTTCTTGACATATATGTTATATCGTATCTACGTAAGAACGTTGTCTGTTTTCTGATTTCATATTTTCTAACATGGCATCTACTTTTTCATCAGTAAGATTTTCAAAATAGTCTTTACCACATTGCAACATTGGTGCTGTACCACATGATCCTAAACATTCTACCGCTTTAAGCGTGAATATTCCATCACTTGTAGTTTCACCCACTTTTATATTTAATTTTTTTGATAAATATTCTACCAATGCTTCGCCACCATTAATTGCGCAAGGGCCAGTATGGCAAACTTCTAACACACATTTACCTACAGGTTTTAAATTAAACATCGAATAAAAAGAGGCTACCTCGTATACTTCAATTGGTTTTAATTGTAGTACAGATGCAACATAGTCCATGGTTTCTGTGCTTAACCAACCACCGAATTCTGCTTGTGCTATATGCAATACAGGAATCAATGCCGATTTATGTTTGCCTTCAGGATAACGGGCAACCATGCTTTCAATGATCTCTAGCGACTCTTTAGAAAATGTAGTACTCATTGGTATCTATCTAAAAAAATTTAAAATATTATGCGTCTAATTCTCCAGCAATTACATTCAAACTACTCATGGTAACAATCGCGTCTGATAATAATTGTCCGCGTACCATATCTGCAAATGCTTGGTAAATAATAAAGCATGGTCTGCGGAAATGTAAACGGAATGGAGAACGTCCTCCATCTGAAATTAAATAAAATCCTAACTCTCCATTACCACCTTCAACTGCATGGTAAACTTCTCCTTTCGGAATTTCTACCTCGCCCATTACAATTTTGAAGTGATAAATTAACGCTTCCATGTTATTGTAAACATCTGCTTTTGGAGGCAAGTAAAATTCTGGTACATCTGCATGGAAAATTCCTTTCGGTTCTTTTTCCATTTTCGCTAATGCTTGCTCTATAATGCGTAAACTTTGCCAAATTTCTTCGTTACGAACCATGAAACGATCGTACGTATCACCAATAGTTCCAACTGGTACTTCGAAATCAAATTCTTCATAAGAAGAGTACGGCGATGTTGCACGTAAATCATAATCAACACCCGCAGCACGCAAACAAGGGCCAGTGAAGCCATAGTTTAACGCATCTTCGGCAGATATTGGTCCTACGTCTTTTGTACGATCAATAAAAATTCTATTTCTATTAAATAAACTTTCAAACGATTTCATAACCGTTGGAAAATCTTGTAAAAACTTTTTAATTTTTGCGATGGATTTATCGTTGAAATCTCTTTCGAAACCTCCCACTCTTCCAAAGTTTGTAGTTAAACGTGCACCACAAATTTCTTCATAAATCTCATAAATATTTTCACGCTCTTGCATTAAGTACAAGAAACCAGTAAAGGCACCGGTATCAACCCCTAAAATTCCATTACAAATTAAATGGTCGGAAATACGTGCTAACTCCATTACAATTACACGCATGTAATCTACACGTTTCGGAGTTTGTACATTTAATAACTTCTCTACCGTTAAGTGCCATCCAAAATTGTTGATGGGCGACGAACAGTAATTCATTCTATCTGTTAAAGGAGTAATTTGATAATATGGGCGATGCTCTGCAATTTTTTCAAATGCACGGTGAATATAGCCGATGGTTGATTCGGCGCTCACGATTCTTTCACCATCCATTTCCAATACATTTTGGAATACACCATGCGTGGCAGGGTGCGTAGGACCAAGGTTTAAGGTCGTGGTTTCTTTTTCTAACGAATCGTCTCCTAACTGAATATGAGCCATAATTTTTTTCTATTTATTATCTACCGAAGTAGCTATCGTTTTTATCAATTCTATTAGGGTCTTCTAAAGGATGTTCTTTACGCATCGGGAAAGCAACCATATCATCCACATTTAAAATACGTTTCAAATTTGGGTGGCCTTCGAAAATAATTCCATAAAAATCAAATGTTTCACGCTCTTGCCAATTTGCAGATTTGTATAGTTTACAAACGGTAGGGATACGAGGATTTGATTCTGGAATAAATACTTTTATGCGCATTCTGAAATTAGATTCCATACTATGCAAATGGTATACAACTGCTAATTGTTTTTCATCAGCATAATGCACACCACATAAATCGGTTAAAAAACGGAAACGATAAACATCGCTTTCATTTAAAAATGTAAGTATGGAAAGTAATTGATCTTTAGTAGTAGTAAAAGTTAATAAACCATAAGGTTCTTCCACTTTTTGTATTGCGGCGCCGAACTTCTCTTGTAAGTCGCTAAGCAAAGTATTTTTATCAATTTTTATCATTATTGAATACCGTATTGAGCCAACAATTCTTGATATTGAGGAAGATTTCTTCTTCTCATTGGTTCGTTTTTCACGAGGTCCTGTATTCTGTTAAATCCATCGATAATAGCTTCGGGTCTTGGAGGGCAACCTGGTACGTAAACATCCACAGGTATTATCTCATCAATTCCTTGCATTACACTATATGTGTCAAAAATCCCTCCTGATGATGCACAAGCACCAACGGCAATTACCCAACGGGGTTCTGCCATTTGCAAATACACTTGCTTTAAAACTGGTCCCATTTTTTTAGCGATGGTACCCATCACCATTAATAAGTCTGCTTGGCGGGGTGAAAAACTTGGGCGTTCTGAACCAAAACGAGCAAAGTCGTAATGTGAACCCATGGTAGCCATGAATTCAATTCCGCAACAAGAGGTTGCAAATGGTAATGGCCACAAGGAATGTGAACGGGCTAAACCCACTACTTTATCAAGTCGTGTTGCATAGTATCCATTTCCTTCAACACCTTCTGGTGCTTCAACAATTTTTATCTCGCTCATACTGTTAATTTACGAATCAAAAAAACGCTCATCTGGTTTTATGCTAGATGAGCGGCAAATCTACAACAAATATTGATTTTAAAGGTTTTAAACGATAAAATATCCCTTATTTATTCCCAGTCTAAAGCACCTTTTTTGATGACATAAACAAAGCCAGCTAAAAGCAAGCCAATAAATACGAACATTTCCATTAAACCCTGCATTCCCATCTCTCTAAAGTTAACCGCCCAAGGGTACATAAATATAACCTCCACGTCGAATAACACGAACAAAATGGCTACTAAGAAGTATTTTATTGAAATCGGCGATCGAGCATCACCTTGTTGCTCAATTCCACATTCAAAATTCTCTAATTTATCTTTTGTTTTGCGTTTAGGCCCAATAAAATGAGTAGCTAACATAGTAACTCCCACAAAACCTAATGCGGCAATAAATTGAAGAATTATCGGAAAATAATCGGATGGTAAAAAACTGCTTTCCATATTTATAAAATTAAACATCCCGAAACAATCGTTTCGGGATGCAAATGTAATATTTATTTTAAACCTGCTAAAACATCTTTAGCTTGTTTATCATTCGGATCTATTTCTAAGACTTTTAACCAATAGGTTTTCGAATTAGCCTTATCGTTAGCAATGCTGAAATAATAATCGCCTAAATACTTATAAGACTCAATCAAATCTTTCCCAGATTTTTTAACATCGTATTTAGGGTCAGCTAAGGTTAGCTCTACGAATTTTTCATAGTATGGTTTAGCCATTCCATCAGATTTGCCATCGGCATCATCAATCCTAAAATTATTACGCGCTCTGTATAACCAAGCTGTTGCGAAATCTGCTTTTTGCTGAATTAATTGAGAAAATGCTGAATCAGATTTTACAAATTCTAATCCGAAATAATAAGCTCTGCCTATATAGAAAAAATCAACCGGACCAGGTTTACCACCTTCAATTTTCTTCTCATATGCTTCGGCTGCTAACTTATATTTCTTTTGAGAGAAATAAGCATCAGCTAAATCGCCATACAATTCTTTGGTAGTAGTATCCATTTCAATTGCTTTCAAAATATTAGTCATACCCAATGAGTCTAACTTATTTTTCACTTGCAATTTTCCTAAATAAGAATAATCTGTTCCTAAAATTTTACGAGGATTCATTGCAAAAAATTTATTCATTGCACTCAACCCTACTTTGTAATCTTTTATTTCATAAGATGAATAACCTAATAAACGGTAGATAATATAATCTGATGAATCTTTCGGAATAATTTGTTTAATCAAATCTGCAGACTCTTGGTATTGTTTTCCAACAAATAAAAAGCGTGCATAACGTAATTGAGAGTTTGTAGACTTATCTGTTAAGTCCATGTATTTTTTATAATTCTCAACCGCACTTTCGTATTTCTTTGCACTTAGTTCTAACTCTCCGTATTCTCTGTAAATTGGTGGGTAGTTAGCATCTATTGTAATTGCTTTTTCGAAAGCAGTTTTTGCTTCTTGGTAATTTAAAGCTCTAGTGTATAATTTACCAGTACGTACATGAGCATTTACATAGTTTGCATCTATTTTTAATGCATCATTGTAATATTTTACAGCATCAGAACCGTTAGATTGTTCCATGTACACATCACCAATAGAAACATAAATCTCTGGATTTTTAGGTTCAATAGTTTTTGCTCTGTTTAAGTAGTTTAAAGCCTCGTTATAATTTTTCTTGCCTAACTCAGCGTATGCTTTACCGATATATTTTAGTGTTCTGTAGTCTTTTGCTAATGTTAAAGCAACTGCTTTTTCAAAACTAGCTTTTGCATCTGCATCATTTCCAATATCAAAAGAAATAGATCCTAAGCCTACTAAGTTTAAAGCAGAGTTAGGGTTTACGGTTAAACCTTTATCAAAATAAAACTTTGCCGAATCAATTTTTTCTTGACCATAATAAGCTCTTCCTAAGTAGAAATAATTATCAGCATCGTTAGGGTTGCTAGTTATTAATGTCGAAAAAATTCTTTTCGCATTTTCAAATTGTTCAACTTCAATTGCACGGATTCCCTCTAAAGCGGTTTGCGCTTTCACAATTGTAACTGTACAAAAAACGGCAAAAATACCAAGGGCAATTTTCTTCAGTTGTTTGTTCATCTTTATTATTTATTATTTTGAAAAAATATTAATTCTTATTCTGTTGAAATAATTCTAATAGGTGCATTTGCTGGCAAAAGCCCTGCTTTTAAAATTATTTTTTGTCCTTTATCCCCATTTATAAAAGAGGCAAAACCTGTTGCTAAACCTGCGCGAGGTTCTCTGCAAATGGTGTATACGCTTCTAATTAAAGCATATTGTTTGGTTGCTAAATATGCTTGGTAAGGCTGGTAAAAATAATCGTCGCCTAAATCTCCTGGATCGCCTTTAATACCAATAATATTTATATTTTTCTTAAAATAGATGGTGCTAGAATCGTCTCTATCACTTATCCAATTTAATCCTATAATACCAATAGCTCCTTTATTTTTACCAACGTAATTTATTACTTCTTCGTTGGTCTTTAAGGCGTAGCCTTTAATGTCTTTTTTACCCACTAATCGAATCATGTATTGTACAGTGCTGCTTTTAGAATTATCAAACACTATATCAATATTTCCGATACTCGAGTTTTTATCAAGCTGATTCCAACTAGTAATATTTCCTCTTATAATTTCTCTTACTTGAGCTAATTCAAGAGTAGTATCAGAATTCGCTTTGTTAATTATAAGTGCAACGGCATCTGTAGCGATTTTGTTTGTTCTTGGAACTATTTTGTTTGATTTGAAAACATTCATTTCCTCTTCGTTCAACTCACGTGGTAACACAATTAGTTGGACGCTATCGTTCACAAAAAGATTAACAATATCTGATTCTGGTAAATATTGAATATTTACATCAGCTTTAGGATAGATGGTTTCGAAAACTTGTTCTTGCGAATCTATTACAGGAAGAAGTGTTTCATCGGCGGCAATTTTTACATCACCAGAAGTAGTTGTACTTAATGGTTTCCCATTTTTATCAACATTAGAACAAGCGCTATAAGTAATTGCAGCTGCGAGTATTAATAGATATAAGTACTTATTCTTCATTTCTCGTTTTATATTTTTGAATGGAACGATATAAACGAAAGCAGGAATAGACAATAAAAATGATGCCTATTCCTGCTTTAATATTTGATGAGTAATCTGCTAAGAAGCTCGGTATTGTTAGGCAAACGATTCCAATAGCTGCATAAACCAGCGACATTAAAATTCCAAAAACAAACAGAACATTTTCTCTTGCACTCACCCTAAAATTTTATTACATTAACTTAAAGTTAACTGGTACGTTAAACTGTACACGTACAGGACGACCGTTTTGTTTACCTGGTGTAAATTTAGGCAAACCTTTTATTACGCGTTTAGCTTCTTCATCACAACCACCACCAATACCACGTATTACTTTTACGTCAGATATATTCCCATCTTTTTCTACTACGAAACTAATAAATACTCTTCCTTCAATATTGTTTTCGCGAGCAATAGCTGGGTACTTTGTATTTTTTGCGATGTATGCAATTAAAGCAGATTCGCCTCCAGGAAATTCTGGTTGCTGTTCTACGGCTAAGAAAACTTGTTCTTCACCAATTACATCACCAGTTCCATCTTCTAAACCACTTAAATCTACATCTGCATTAGGGTCACCTTCTACTGTTTTAGCACCGGCATCCACTTCTTGCAATTTATCTTGCGTTGGAGGTGGTTCATCTGGTACTTCCTCATCTGGCTTAATTACAGGTGGAGTAAACTTAATAGTCGACTTCAACGGAGGTGGCGGAGGAGGAGGAGGTGTTGCAGGTTGGTTTTTATCAACCGGTGGTGGTTCCTCTAAGTCGGTAGTGTTATTTACCAAAACTACTTTTTCCTCAGGCAATGCATTCGTAATTAATTTTATAATCAAAGGTGCACTTACAGAAAGTGTAAATATTACAATTGATAATACAATTCCTAAAAACGCATTTCTTGGATATACCTTGCGGATTTCAAAAGCACCGTATTCTTGGTTTCTACCTTTAAATACGAGGCTAAGCCACTTGGTGTCGTATAAATCTATTTTAGCCATATTCTTAATCTAAGAACTATAAAGGAGTTTCTTTTAACATATCTACTTCCATTGGTGTAATGTCTACAATTGCATAACGACCAATGTTACAGATGTTCATTTCGTCCAAAATGTCCACTAAGTTTTTGTATTTAGAATCATCGTTTGCTTTTATTAGTACTATTAAACCATCTTTAAATGATTTTATCGCAGCTACGTTGTTTCTAAATGTTTGTTCATCAATTTTATTTGTTTGTAATTGCTCTTTATAGATTGCAATAGAATCTACTTTAGCATTACGCATGCGGTTTTCTTTCAAAAGTGTTGCACGAATTCCTGCCTTACCAAAGTTTGTAACTTGTGGTGTGCCTGGCTCTCCTGTTTTTTCATCAACAAAATAGTAAACTACTTTATTGTCTTTTGTAAGTAGAATAGTCATTGCCTGCGAAGCTTTTACTTTCGTTTTTTCTTCTTCAGTTAACTCTTTATCCTTTACCGGCATGTTAATCTCCATGGTTTGTGGCTTGTTCATCGATGTTGTTAACATGAAGAACGTAATTAAAAGGAAGCCCAAGTCAACCATCGGTGTAAAGTCAACACGTGTTGATTGCTTTTTACCTCTAACTTTCTTGCCTTTTTTACCGCCACCCCCACCGGTGTCTATATCTGCCATATCTTTATCTAATTAAATTAGAAAATATTGTTAAAAATTAATTGTCAGCTTTTTCTAAGCTTGTGATAAAGTTGAAACGGTTCACTTTTTTATCTTGTAGTGTAGAAATTACTTGTTTCACTACAGGATATCCTGCATCACCATCTCCTTTTACAGCTACGCGTAAATTTTTATTAGTAAAACGCGCTTGTAAAATCCAATCTGCTAATTCATTATTCAGAGTATCGCAAGGAATTCCTTGTTGTTTGAATTCTTTGCGTTTTTCTGTATCAAGATCTAAATAAGAGCCAAGTTGTTTAATAGACACGCCAAAAGAACTTAACAATGAAAATTGTTTTTTCTGTTCTGCAGTAAATGTCAGTTTATATTTCTCGCCCATTTTCTCAAGAAGTGTAATCCTGTTTTGATCACCATCCATTGCGAAATAAACTTTAGAATCTTTATCGATTGTTAATAATAAAATATCCGTTTCTGGAAGCTTTATCTCCGAGATAGATGAAGGTGTAGTCACCGTCACAGGCTCATCGGGTTTAAACTTAGTTGCCAACATAAAGAACGTAAGTAGCAAGAAGGCTACGTCGGTCATTGCCGTCATATCCACTACTGTGCTCTTACGAGGTACCTTTACTTTTGACATTTTGTTTCGTTTAAATTATATTAATAATCTTATCTGTGTTTTGCATTAAACGTTTGAATGATACTGTAACCAGCTTCATCAATTGCATATGTAATTGCATCTATTTTAGAAGTAAATACGTTGTACATAATGGTTGCAACTGCAGAGTTACCAATACCTAAAGCTGTATTAATTAAGGCTTCAGAGATACCGTTTGCAAGAGCTACTGAGTCTGGAGAACCAGCTGTTGCTAATGCCGCGAACGCACGAATCATACCAATTACCGTTCCTAATAAAGCGATTAACGTTGAAACAGAAGCCATCGTTGCAATAATTACTAAGTTTTTCTCTAAACCTGGTAATTCTAATGTTGTAGATTCTTCTAATTCTTTTTGAATAGAAAGTACTTTTTGGTCTAAATCTAAACCAGTAGTGTTTTCCATTTCTTTGTACTTCACTAAAGTTGAACGTAAAACGTTAGCAACCGAACCTCTTTGCACATCACATTCTTTGATAGCAGCATCAACATTATTGTTGTCTAAATGAGTTCTGATTTTACGAACAAAGGATTCTGCTCTTCCTTTACCTTGAGCTTTAGCAATTGTTAAAAATCTTTCGATTGAAAAAGTAATGTTCATCAATACTAACGATAATAAGATAGGTACGATGAAACCACCTTTGTAAATTAAACCTAACACTTGTCCTGCGCCTTCGCTAATTGGGTGATTGTTTGGATCGCCACCTTCAAAGTTTGATGGGCTACCCATTACAAATTTGTAAATTAAAATACCCACAACTAAACACAATGGAATAGTGATAGATGCAAAGATGGAACTTAAACCATTCTTCTCTTCTTTTGCAGCAGTTGCTACTTTTGCCTCATTTGCCATTTTTAAATTTATTTGTTTTTTAACTGTTTGTTTAACGTTCTGTTTATTATAAAAATTGCCCTATAAACAATTATAGGGCTCACAAAATTATAATTTTTAAGCAATAAAAAAATTTTAAGACGATTTATTCACATAAATTTAACATTCTGACAAAATAGTTACAATTCAGTGCTTAAATCGGGCTTCAAAATTAAAATGGAAGGTCGTCTGCACTCGCCTCTAAGCTATCCATGTTAAAAACAGGAGGCTCATTGCTCGGCATAGGAGCAGAACCAGCGCTTACTTTATCGATTTTCCAAGCTACAATATTGGTAATATAGTCTTTTTCGCCTGTTTTTCTAGTATAAGGTTTACCAGAAAGGTTAAAAGCAACTTTCAACTCATCACCTAATTTATGATCATCAATTAAGCTGCACTTATCTTGATTTAATTGAAATTTTACATATTGTTGGTAACCACGCTCTTCTGTTTCAACAACAAACTCTCTTTTTTTAAACTTGTCTGTAATCTGTACTGTTTCAAATACATCTACTAATTTTCCTTGAACCTCTAATGCCATTTTTGTTTAACTTATATTTTATTCAAATTTATGATTTTTTTTGAATTTAGGTACGTTTTTGGTGGCACGACTTAAGTGGTGGCACCACTT
>CALRUR010000005.1:0-216917 GCA_943371425.1 Sphingobacterium thalpophilum | reverse complement strand
AAAGGTGCTAACTATTCTGCAGAATGTAACCCAACCTTATTTCCTTCGGTATCTAAAAATACTGCATAATAACCCATTTGCGGGTCGATGAGTGTTTTCGGTAGAAGTACTTCCCCTCCGTTTTCGGTTATTTTGTTGAGAGCAACTTGGAGGTCCTTGCCTGCATTAAGGTATAGCATTACCCCATCTGTGGTAGGTTTGTAATCTTTCCCTTTAATTAACACAACACTTACTTCTCCTGCTTCGTTTGGAAACACACCCATGGTATTACCATCCATTTCCATTTGTTCTATGTTGGTATTTAAAATAATTTGGTAAAAATTTTTCGCTCTGGCGAAATCATTTACAGGAATTTCTACTATCGAAATTAAATTGTTCATGGTTTTGTTGGTTTCTATTTTTACTGATTTTTCTTTGTTAGGTGCTTGGCTGCATGCTAATAGGCAACACGCGACCAAACTTAATGCTAGCTTACTTATTGTTTTCATTTGTATAAAATTTTATACAAGTATAATAGCTGTATAAAAATAGAAATAGTATAAATGCGACAACTTACTCTTTGGTATAAAAAATAGTAGAAAGCGTCATTCGCTCGTCGAATAAAAACTCTTTAGGAGTAATGCCAGTAAATTCTTTAAAGTCTTTAATGAAATGATTCTGATCATAATATTCAGCCTCATAGGCAATTTTGGTAAAACTATTATCTTGCTGATTTAGTAATAATTTTAATGCACTTTGTAAGCGCAACACTTTTGCCAATTGTTTCGGACTCATCCCTATTTGTTTTGCAAATTTTCGTTCTAATTGCCTGCGGTTAGAACCTTCCGTATTTACTATAGATTTTATAGAACTACTACCACTCGATGCTAATAATGCATCTACAGTTGATTTTACTATGGCATCTATGGTAGTTTTTTCGTTGAGTAGTTGGAGTAAAAAAGCTTCGATAATTTCTATGCGTTCGCTTGTATCTTTTGCATTTATTATATGTTGATGTAATTCCTTTGCTGCCTTATCTTCAAAAAGTTCAGTTATAGGCGTTTCTTTATTTTCGAGATTTTTTAATGGAATTTTTAAAATAGTAGAAAGTCCATACGGATAAAAACGGATGGCGAAACAATTTACCTCTCCTACAGGCTGTATCGTAAAGGTCTCTGTAATTTGACCAACAATAATTGCCCTTGGTTGTATTATAAAATCAAACTCCGAAGTATATCTTTTAATATCATCAGCTAAAATAAAAATAAGTTCCATGCAACCATCGGGTACAATTCTTTGCTTCTCGGAACTGTACTCTGCAGGCACTTCTAAAGTCCAGAAACATTTAATAATGGAATTTAAATGAATACTGGGTTGAAAGGTTTGGTAATTCATTGGATCAAGAAAATTTGAAGCTCTTATTTTTTAATAACAACTGTATTGTATATTCTGTTATTACCTGCTTGTATAATGTGTAAGAAATAAATCCCCGGTATTAGCGCTAATTCAACTTCTGCATTTTTTACTTCTTGTTGATGAACTAATGCACCCAAACTATTATAAACTGATAGAGTTGCCGCTGAATCTAGGCCTCCAATTTTAAAAGAGTTTTCGAAAGGATTAGGATAAATGATGAGTACAGAATTATTTGAGTATTGAGCTAAACTTAGTGGTTCAGAACAATTGGTAGCAATGGAATCTATTGAATAAAAGTTACTGCATGAATTGCAAAATACACTTTTAAAAAAGCAGCTCGCTCTTTGTGCTCTAAACAAACTACTCGAGTTACGGAAAATGCCATGTCCACCGGTGGTATCAACAGTTAGTTCTGTACAAATATTATTGGCAAGCAGTTGTTGATGTATAGCTCTAGAACCATTGAGTGTATAATGTAAAAAAGTATGATCGGCATCTATTTTTACCAAGGTATCTAACTCACCATGGAAAGCAATGGTAGGAATCATTTCACCGCGATCTACTTCAGTAAGATTTACACCACCCCAATTATTGAAAATTGCTTTAATGGTATAGGTATTAGTTAAATTATTTCCGGAGGTATATAAATTTCCTAACTCTACACTGGTAGAAGTAGCGTTGTATAGCAAAGAAATGCTATCGAGTTCATCTTGGTCGGCATACACCATTCCCAAAGCTAAAAGTGAACCGGCGCTTTGCCCAGCCACCAATAACCAAGAGGTATCTATACGTACAGTAGTTGCATTGCTCACGATGTACCTAAGCGCGGCATGCCCATCTTGTATGGCTCTGTACCTTGCTTTATATTGTCCATATTCCGTAAAATCATACCCAATGCGGTAATTTACCGAGGCACATACGAAACCACGCAAAGCCAAGTGTATAGCTAAGTCTTTTATATCTCCAGCTTGTTTATCGCCCGAAGAAAAACCACCACCGTGAAACAACATAATAAAAGGACGTTTAGCAGAAGTATCTACCGCAAGGTTCGGATAATACAAATCCATTCGTAACGGATAAGCATTGCCTAAATGATCGGGAGCCGTTCCGTATTGTATATTATTGGCAATGGTTATTTCGGTAGAATCAAAAAATTGCACTTCGGTATAACGAGTGTTGTTACTGCAATATTGAGCTTGGGCATTATAAATGAGTAGGAACAGAATAATGTATAGAAATAAAAATCCTTTTAGTACAGAAATCCAAAATTCTTTTGCTTGAAATAAATATCTTATGGATGATCTACGCATAATAATTTAATATATTTTATAATAAATGTATGCTATTTAAATTAATCCCTCAAAAATATTCATTTATAATAATGCAACACTGCTCCACTTTTAAAATTTTTAGTTTTTATTAATTGAAGTTTCATCGGTTCTGTTATTTCCTTAAACAAGGGCAAACCGCTACCTGCTAGCACTTGATGAATCATGAGTTGAAATTCATCTAATAAATTACCTTTTAATAATTGAATAATTAAGCTTCTACTTCCTATAAAAATATCGGCACCCTCTTGCTGTTTTAAATCATGCACTACTTCTTCTAATGATTTATTGGCCAATACAGCACTCTCCCACTCAGTATCTTTTAAGGTAGTAGAAAATACTATTTTAGGAATTCTATCTATCGAAACTGCAAAATCGTCCATAGATTGTTGGCCCGAAGGATTAATGAGTAATGTTTGCCAGAATTTCATGAGTTCAAAGGTCTTCCGACCGTACAATAGTACACCCGCTTTGTTCAATAAATTGGTATAATGATCGTGCACTTCTTCATCAGGAGTTACAGCGGTATGGTCGCAATAGCCATCGAGGGTCATGTTTAAGGCGGCGATTACTTTTCTCATATTGGTTAGGTATTAAATTTTTTAAAAAAATAATTATTATTTATCTTTTCATTATTCTCTTTCACTCTAAATTTCAAATTCCTTTCTATCAATTTATATGGCATTTCTTTGTCGAGCGGGAACTGTACAGAACCTTTCCCTTGCTTATAGTTGTAGAGTTTTTTTTCGAATTATTGATGCCCAAATGGAGTGCAATAAGTATTGATGCCTTTCGTTTTGTTACTATAATTATAAAATTTAGTATTTAAATAAAATTCGAGCTTTGAAATTATTTATTACTAAAAAAAATATATCAATGTTGAATAATGATTTTCTTTGTTAAAACACTATTTCTTAACTGTAATCGTAGAAAATAAACACCACCTTGTAGATCGCTTAAGTCAAATTCTTCATATGAATTTTGAATTATTTCTGTTCGAACAACTTGTCCTATATTATTAAAAATAAATAATTGTGAACTTATTGGTGTAGGAAATTGGATAATCAATTTATTAACTACTGGATTAGAAATTACAAAATTTATCTCATTATCATTTTCTTCATCATCAATGGAGGTTATACATGATGATGGAGTACAATCTCGACCAATTGAATTAAAACCTGCCATTTGAAAGCAATTCAAAAATACAAATCCACCATTTCTACAACATTGATTAATTGCTCCATAATAATTCTCAGCACCTCCAAAAAAACCATTTATAGTTGGCGCATTACTGAATAGTTTGGAACTCAATCCATGATCGATATCACCTATGCCTTCTACCCAAGTTATAGGACCACAAAAATTAAGTCCAGAAACTTGTTCAAAGACTATTCGTTTTCTCCAATACCCACCATAATACATAGAATCACAATAATCGACCGGGATTTTATAGTAACCATTGTTCCCAATGTTATGTATAAAAAAGCTGAAGCTGTCATTCTCGTTCAAGCTAAAGTCATAAATTAAACTAGAAGTAGTATCAATATTTGTTGTCGTATCAATATATAGTTTCCTAATATTGTAATACATATATCCAGCAAATTGCATACAAGTACTATCAAAGAAATGTGATTTTGACGAGTAAATTTTTTGGCAATATCTGTTATTTATAAGAGTATCTCCCGAGATAACTATGTTCTCATATACTGGTATCATTGATTGAGAACTCACCCTATATAAACCATATTCACTCCAATGCGAACGATCTGGAGCAAATTGTTCCCCAGTAATTTGTGAAAAAACTGGACTAGTGAACAATGTAAGTGATATAATAAATATGGTATAAAATAAAGTCCTCATGTTATAAATAAATCTAAGCTTTTTTAATTTAACCTTTCTTTTTTATTCTGCATTTATTACTGCGATTTTTCTGAAGATAATTGAAGGTGAATTCAACTCCTTTGTTTCCATTCTAGCAAATATAGTACCGCTTTTGATTTTTCATTTCCCCATTTTGCTGCAATCTCAAGCATTTGAGATTTTAGTTTTACATTCGGATTTAAATCATAAAGACTAATCATTATTTGTTTTAAACGATAATCGTCGTATGGAAATACGTTGGGGCGTTGGAGGGTATATAACAAAATCATATCGATGGTCCATTTGCCTATGCCTTTTATCGACGATAATTCTTTAATCACTTCCTCATCAGAAAGCGTGGAAAAATCGAGCGTGTTTTGCGACCAATATTCTATAAAAGCATTAATCGCTTCCATCTTATTCATCGATATTTTTATGTTCGATAAAGAAATTCTTTCAAAGTCCGGAAAATTGTCGAGCGTTAAACGTTCGATACCCGCCCGCTCAAGCGCACGTAAATAAATTCGTTTACTACTTCTGTAATGTATCTGCTGTTCAATAATACAACCAATTAAATCATGAAACACATCTTTGGTGCTTTCTAATACGGGCAGTGTGGTTTGGGAAATGATGGAGTTTAAGATAGCATCCATTTTAATTGTGAATTAAGGGTTATTTGTTAATGTGTTATTATTATCTACACATAATTTGAGTTGAATATATTTGTTGAAATAAAAATCTTTCAGGCAAAGTTCAATAAGCTTTCGCAAAGGTCGCAAAATAACTAATACTCATATCTGACTCTTTAAATTTTTAATTACAAACCTCATAATCCACATGTTTTATTTCATCAACATAATAATCTTTCGCACGGCATGATCTTAAGAAATACACTTGACCTTTCTCATCGATGGTTAGTATACCTGTTCGTTTCGATAATTTTAGTTTGTATGTTTTTCCTATCTCAAATTTTCTAGTTGGATACTCTGCTTTATTCCACCATATTTGTTTTAATAGAGTATTAGAACTATAAAAAGTAAGACAAGCATAATTATTATTCGCAGAAATTGTGTCTAATTGAAGTACTGTAATCTTTGTTTTGGAACACTTTTGAGCAAAACTGGAATTATAAAAAATTATAAATAATATTAGAATAAGGCACTTTTTCATCTTGTTAATTTATCCATGTATCTCTTCGATCAATCATTTTCCAAGCATTCTGCGTTTTTTTATAAATATATTCGGTTCCATAACCACATTGAGGTTGACAGATTAGATTTACTTCAAAAATAACCATGTTATAATCTGCAGAAAAAATAGGTGTTGAAAGTTTAGTAAATGAATTTAACTCTAAATCTTCTTTTTCTAAATTATTCTCGTCTAAAATTGTTATGCCTAGTTTATTTAAATTACTATCAATGAAATTAATTCTGTTAATGTTTAATAATACATCTTTTACTAAATTCGTATCGATTGTTGAAAAACACAAACTATCGTTTATAATTTTATAATCTGTTAACATATTTAAGGGTCTTGTATATTGTGCTAGTTTAGACGACAAAACCTTATGATACTTTATTGCATCTGGATTATTATCATTTAATACTCTCATAAATAACTTGCTGCTATCATTTTTTATTAACCATTTAACAAATGAAGCTGCTGAATCTTCATATCTTCTTAAATCGTTTTCTTGGACAGCTATTTTATTTTTACTATCACATGAAACAAATAGAGAAGTTAACAATAAAGAGAATATAATATTGATGAGATTTTTCATGTATTTATTCAATTTTATAATTTAATGAAATTTCGTCTCATCATTATCTTTTTTCGTTCACGCAAAGTGTGCTAAGTTTTCGCAAAGGCTACAAACTATTTCCTATTTCCATTTTTCTTAGAAACAACTATCCCCGAATTTTCATCCTCCTCTTTTGTTGCCATTACACTCGACATAAACCACATGGTACCTTTTCCTTTCCATTTTGAATTAGCCCAAAGGATGCCTACAATCAATCCTGCAAATGCAATAAAAAAACCAATGATTAAATTAACCGTATTTGGCTCGTAGAAATAAACAATACCACCAATTGTAAGTCCAAACAATAGTGGTGATGCAGCTATTCGCAACCACCCAATCACTTCTATAATAAATTCAAATAAGCGATAAATTCCACCCTCCGATCCTTTCATTTCGTAATTATTTTATACATATAATGGATTGTTTCAATACTAATTAATTAATTTGAGCTTTACTATTTTTTGATATGCTTTTAAATTGATTCTTGTTAAACCACGTTACCAATAACAAATTCAGATTAACCCTGATTAATCTTCTCAACAAGAATAAGCTTTTCGAAAAGTAAGTCTAAATCGAACTCTTTAGGCAATTCTATAATAACATTAATTTTAACTTATTATTTAATATTTAAATATAATTAAAAATCTTAAAAAAGAATAAGGAATAGCATAACTAAAGTAGAAACTTATTTTATTTTCTACTTTCAATTCGCCTACAACCATTCCATCATACTCCATCACTAATACCGTTTGCATTATAGTTGCGGTCTATTTACGTAATAACATTTTCTCTATTGAGTTCTGTATACATCATGTAATAAGTTGGCAAACTAAGTCTATACCTAGTAGCTTCATTAAGTACATAATAGGTTAAGGAATGTAGCTCCGTTTTCGGTTTATTGTTTTTAAAATCGGAATGCATGGAAGAGGTAGCTTCGTAGGGTAATGACTTTAATTTGTTTAAGATTTTTTTAGAAATATCATCAGAAAGCGATATGCCTTTTGCATCTGCAATTTGTTTTACTTCTTCAATCAGCAATTTAATTTTACTTAATTTATTTTCATCTGCTAATATTTCTCCTATGGAATTATTAAAGTACGAAGTAGCTGTAGCCGTTGGCGAAATGAATACATATTTTTCCCATATGATACTCGATATATGGCTGGACAAGGTTGCCTCAATTCCTGCTTGTTTAAATAGGTCCTCGAGTAGTTCTAATTTATCGTTTTTCTGTTCATCTATTCCGAAAAAAAAGGTTTGAATATTTCCACTATTCTCAACTATTCCTGGAGCTTTTAAGCGAGCAACTATGTAAGCACATCCATCTAACACCATATTTTCAGGATACATTTTTTTAATGCGTTCTCTGCTATCGACCCCATTTAATAATGGTAAAATAATTGTATTAACATCTATACATGGTGCTAACTGAGGGAGAATGGTTTCTAAATCGTAACTCTTAGTACATACAATTAGAAATTTTGTAAACCCAATATCAGATGCATTATCAGTTGCGATGTTAGGCCTAGCGATAAATTCAGAATCTCCTTTAATTACTTTCAATCCATTTTCCTGAATTTCTTTCAGATGCTCCCCTCTAGCAATAAAGTTAATCTCCACCTCCTTGCTTTCATAAAAATGTTTAGCCAATAGTCCGCCGAAGTAGCCTCCTACACCGCCAATACCTGCAATGGTGATGGATGTTTTCATGTTTATAATTATGACTTAAAATAATTCCAATTATTTTAATATTACACTTCTTCTCTATTTTCTAAATTCAATTTCCATTTCCATATTATTCCATGTTCCGAATCATCCATTTCATCAACCTTCTCAAATCTACATTTTTTTAACACCGAAGTAGATGCATTATGATGACCTAATGTATGTGCTATAATTGACTTTACCTTTGTATCTTTTAATGCATTATCAATTAACCCAATAACTAACTCAGTTGCTAGTCCACGATTACGATAATTTGACCGTATTTCATATCCAAGCTCTATTACCCCTTCTATTGTAGGTTTACCTTTATATCCAGCACTTCCAATTAGTTTATTGTCTTGCTTATGGATAGGAAAATACGTCCACCAATATTTTTCGTCCTCTCCAACTTTCAATTTATTGAGTGCATATTGAAATGCAAGTTCACCAAATTCAGTCCAATCATCTTCAACTATAGCATTAATTTTGCTTGCCAGAACATCATTTCCATCTATGGCTGCTTGTAAAATTTCATCGTCGCAGGCTATAATTTTTAAATTTTTTGTCTCTATTATCATTATTGTTATTATATAATTTTATAATAAATATATTATTATGCTTTTAATTTGAGAGAAAAATACTTCTTTTCTTCAATATTAAATTCAAGCTTAGGGTAGATATCAGAGTTGTTCCATCTACTACTCATATCTTATTGCGACAATTCTGTGAGACATGTTTTTTAGTAATAAAAGTAAAAAGCAGTGAGCAATTAGCTTGGAGCACCAGGTTGCAAGATTTGAATTAATTCCTCTTGGCGCCCTTTGCGAATTCTTTGCGCCCTTTGCGTGAACTATTTATTGCCGCCACTTCCATGCATACCCCCATATAAAACCCAACAACACAACTTCTACCACCGCTCCATAATACATATGCATCCAAGCTTCGCCTACGAGGTTGAATAATGTGTAAGGAATATACACAGCCGAAATAGTTAGGTTTAAAATGCGGTTTGTTTTAGCCGGCAAGGCAACAGATAAAAATATCATTATTGCCGGAATACTTACTGATACCATTGCAAACAATAAAAATTCTTGTGTAATATCAAACGTAAACACTCGCCCTGCTTGCAAATCGCTAAGTACATTTGGCATGTACAAATGGAAATAATCTACATAAATATAAAAGAACGTAAAGGCGGTCCAAAGAGCTGCTAACTTTAAGTTCACGGGTGATTTAAATTCAGTTAATGTGTTTTGCGTCGAATTTTGTGTGTTCATAGTTCTGAATAAAAAAATTAAAAATTAAATCCAAAATGCAATCCTGGTTCGGGTGTGTATTTAGGCCATTTATCGTCTTTCTCTTTAAAACCTGCTGGCATATCCGAATGATAAGGCCTGCCTGCTAAACCAAGCGATGGTTGAATAAAAAACCGATCATTAAATAATTTAACATGGTAACCCACTCGGTACGAATTAAACAAATGAAAGCCATCCCCCACTTTGTCGCCTTTCTCGTTCACAAAAATCTGCTTCATAGGCATTACATGTACCGCAGCATACAGTCCTTTCCAAAAAAAACGTTGGTACGCAATAGCTACTCCGTAATCTCGTATATATCCGGGATATTTCTCTTCTGGTGTTCCGTATAAATTATTATAAAATGGATTTATTCCCAATGGCCATTCATATTTCCAAGTAATGATTTCCATCGAAATAACATCTCTACCCGTAATTCGATACCCAACATTGAGCTGTGCAAATTCTGGAGGATTTACCGGTGATAAATTTCCTAATAAAAACACAGTGCTCCCAATAAACCATCTTTTGTGTGTACTGTCTGTTTTTTCATACTGTGCACTCGCATTAAACGTGTTTAGCATTAAGAAGGCAATGCTTAGCCATACTATTTTCTTTCGCATATTTATTTGTATTAAAATGATGATGCAAAAGTAGATTCATGTACAGCTAGTTTTCGTTCACTTAAGTTAAGAAATTCAGATTAGGGATTTTTTTTAGAAAATTTTAGTGATGAGCTCCTTAGCGTTAACGGAAAAAAATAGCTCACAAAGTTTCACAAAGTACGCACAGAGTTTCACGGAGTTTATGGCCTGCTGCTATGTGCCTCTATTAACGTATAATTAAATCATCTTATCTTTATCATGCGCCCATTGTCTTCTTGAAAAACATCTAAATAGATCTCTTCTGATATCGGCATACCCTTGTCTTTAATTACATCGAACTTTAAATCTTTTAGGGCATTGTAGACTTTATTTATACAAAAATTTTCTTCCTTATCTTCAATGGGAGAATCACCATCCTCATAAAATCGGATTGCGACTTTAGTAACGATTCCTTTTTCATTAATGGTAACCCAATAACCATTTCCACAATCATAGTCCATTTTGTTTTTCCACTTTTCTTTTTTTATTTCCTTAAATAATACGTCCGAGATCTTGTATTTATCTCGTCTGTCTATTCGCTTAGGATCGTCGATGTAGTTATATATTTCTATTATTTTTGTAACATGACCTTTGGATACATAAATCGCTTTCTCTTTTTCAAATATCTTATAAAAAACTCCATCCTAACGTAACATCTGCTGTGTTAAAGGAAAACTAAATACTCCATCATACCAATAAATAAAAACACGGTCGTTCTTAAATTTGTCGCCAAAAATTGCTTTTATCTTTTCACGCGATTCCACTTTATCAATACTGCCATACAATAATTCACCGCATTCTATAATATCTGTTAAAAATAAACTATCGTTTTGTAAAGTATAAATTGCTTGATACCCTCTCCAACAATTCATGGAATTTGATTTTCTAAAAGTTAATCCGAACATTTGACCGGTATTATTAGAATCAATCTTTTGTAAATATTTTTCCAACAAAAGATTATAAGTACCAATGGTATCTTTTCCAATTACAATGAAATCAGGACTTTGTGGACTTGCATACAAGCCTGATGTAATTAACATAGCAAAAAGTATGGTCAATATTGATTTCATTTTTTTATAAGGGTTGCTTAGGAATAGAATTTTTAATTTAGCATTTTTTTTAAAATGAATTTAACATTCATTAAGAAAATGACAAATTTCTTGAATTAGAACTAGTGATATGTAAGATTTTTAGCAAAAAACTTATTTTATGTGTTAATTGGTGAAAATGTGTAGTTAAATCAAATGTTAAATATAAATAAATGATCTTTGCTTCTCTGCTCCTTTGCATCTTTGCGTGAACGATTAAAAAATAGCTCACAAAGTTTCACAAAGTACGCACAGAGTTTCACGGAGTAAATGTGCTAATAGCTCATACTTCAAACCTCATACTTCACACCTCATAATTGCTCCCTGCTCTTTGCTCCTATCTCCCTGCTCTCAGCTACTTGTTCCCTGCTATTTTGTCAATTTTCTCTTTTGGCAAACTCTTTGAATAATACCCCAAGAATATTAAAATATCATAAATTAGTACGAAATGACAGAGCAAGGACCGGAAAATATGACAAATGAACCTATTGATTCGCAAGAGCTGCCTCTTTCGGCAGAAGAAAACCAAGCAGAATCATCAACAGAAAACACTGAAAACACCGAAAATACGCTAGAACTTAGCCTAGAGGAGCAGTTAAAAACTCAATTAGACGAGGTAAACGATAAATATATCCGCTTATTAGCCGAGTTCGATAATTTTAAACGCCGTACTGCCAAAGAACGCATTGAGTTGTTTAAAGTGGCTAACCAAGAAACACTAAAGGCAATGATTACCGTGCTCGACGATTTTGATCGCGCACAAAAATCGATGGATACTGCACATGATATTGATGCATTGAAAGAAGGACTAAAACTAGTACACCATAAACTTAAAACCACTTTACAAAGTCAAGGCCTTGCCGAAATGGAAAATAGCTATGGCAAAACCTTTGATACCGACTTACACGAAGCTGTAACCAATATACCTGCCCCTACAGAAGATCTGAAAGGCAAGGTGGTAGATGAGCTAGAAAAAGGATATTTATTAAACGAAAAAGTGATACGTTTCGCTAAAGTAGTTGTAGGAGCATAACATGGCAAAAAGAGATTATTATGATATTTTAGGTGTTAGCAGAAACGCGGATGCCGATGAAATTAAAAAGGCTTACCGTAAAATGGCGATCAAATATCACCCGGATAAAAACCCAGGTGATAAAGCTGCAGAAGATAAATTTAAAGAAGCGGCAGAAGCCTATGAAGTACTAAGCAGCCCAGAAAAGAAACAACGCTACGACCAATTCGGTCATGCCGGTGGTGCATCTAGCGCGGGTGGCTATGGCGGCGGACCAGGTGGTATGAACATGGAAGATATCTTCAGTCAGTTTGGCGATGTTTTTGGCGGAGGCGGTAGTCCTTTCGAAAGTTTCTTCGGAGGTGGTGGTCAGCGTAGCGGAAGAAGAATGCAAAAAGGAAGCAACCTACGTATTAAAGTAAAACTTACCCTCGAAGAAATTGCAAACGGTGTAGAAAAAACCATTAAAGTAACTAAAATGGTTGGCTGCAAAACCTGTGGTGGCTCGGGAGCAAAAGATAAATCGGCCTTTAACACTTGTGGTACTTGCGGCGGACAAGGTAGCGTACGCAGAGTTCAAAACACCATACTTGGCCAAATGCAAACTACTACTACTTGCCCAACTTGCCAAGGTGAGGGACAAACTATTACCAATAAATGTACAACCTGCCATGGCGAAGGTGTAGAACGTGGCGAAGAAACCATTAGCATAAACATACCTGCAGGTGTGGTAGATGGAATGCAACTTTCTATGACTGGCAAAGGAAACGCTGCCCCTCGTGGTGGTATTCCTGGAGATTTATTAATTCTTATTGAAGAAGTAGAGCACAAAGCTTTAAAACGCGATGGCATCAACATCATCTTCGACCTATACATTAGCTTTATGGATGCCGCACTCGGTACAAGTGTAGAAATACCAACCATAGATGGCAAGGCTCGTATTAAGATTGAACCTGGAACACAAGGCGGTAGAATTCTCCGATTAAAAGGAAAGGGCATAAAAGATATTAACTCGTACCAAAAAGGAGATCAATTGGTACATGTAAATATTTGGACACCGAAAACTCTTACGCGCGAAGAACGCATTATACTAGAAAAACTTCAAGACTCACAAAATTTCAAACCGAATCCGGATAAGAATGATAAAGGTTTTTTTGAGAGGATGAAGGAGTATTTTGAATAAGTTGTGAGTTGTGAATTGTGAGTTTTAAAAATAGCTCACAGAGTTACTCAAAGTACACACAGAGTTTCACAATGAAAATGTGATTATGATTTTTTTTCAATTCTCACAACTCCCTTCCTAATCTGATACTGTACCTTCATTTTAATGACGTTTGCAGGGTCCCCGAACGAAGCGTAGCGGAGTTGAGGGGCGATCCTAACTTGACTCTCGTACTTTTTTATCTCCCTAAAACGGATGCCCTACCATAGCACAGCGGATTTGAGGGGTGTGGTTCATAAGTTCCGCGGTAACTTTGTGCAATTGCGTGAAATAAAAAAGTTCACGCAAAAAACGCTAAGTCAAAGCAAAGTTCGCAAAAACTTAATGTAAAATTTTTATCACTACCAGCACTTTTCCAATTCACATTGTATATTCGTTGAAAAGCAATATCCAATGTTAAGAATTGAACATATACGCAAGCAATACGAAAACCACCTCGCACTCGACGATGTAAGCATACAAGTTCCAGAAGGATCTGTTTACGGGCTCTTGGGACCTAACGGTGCTGGAAAAACTTCACTCATCAGAATCATTAATCAGATTACTGCACCAGATGCAGGGGAAGTTTTTTTCAAAAATGAAAAACTCAATCAAACACATATTAGTAAAATAGGCTACTTGCCCGAAGAACGTGGCTTGTACAAGAAAATGGAAATTGGCGAGCAAGTATTATACCTTGCACAACTTAAAGGCTTAAGTAAAGCTGAATCTTTAAAACGTGCAAAGTATTGGTTCGAGAAAATGGAAATACAAACCTGGTGGACCAAAAAAGTAGAAGAACTTTCTAAAGGGATGCAACAAAAAGTTCAGTTTATTGCAACCATTATTCATGAGCCCGAATTACTTATACTCGACGAACCTTTTAGTGGTTTCGACCCAGTGAATGCAGAAATAATTAAGAACGAATTTTTGGAACTCAATAAAAAAGGGACCACCATTATTTTTTCTTCTCACCGAATGGAATCGGTGGAGCAACTCTGCGACCATATTGCACTCATCCATAAATCAAAAAAAATATTGGAAGGTAGTGTACATGATATCCGACAACAATACAAAGAAAATAGATACGCTGTTTGCATAAAGAAAGGTAAAACAGAAGTAGAAATTAGGAATGTGGGTATCGAAATTAATGAGATAACAGAAAAGCAAGACGCTACGCAATTAGAAATTACCTTGGCTCACAACACCAATATAAACGATACTTTGGGCATATTGCTAAAACATTTCGAACTTATTTCTTTCGAAGAAATAATTCCATCTATACACGATATATTTATTAAAAACGTAACTCAACATAACTAATACAATGAAAAAAATAGCCTTAATTATTAGTCGCGAATATATGAGTAGGGTGAAGAAAAAATCGTTCATTGTAATGACGTTTTTGGGACCCATTTTAATTGCTGGTATGTATGCCTTTGCCATATGGTTAGCTGTAAATGCTGATGATATGAACAAGAAAAAAACGGTGTATGTGATAGACGAGAGTAAACAATTTACTGGTCATTTGCGCGATTCTAAATCGCTTGCATTTGAGTATACAACGGAGCCTTTAGAAGAAACAAAAAACAACATTAGCCAAAACGAAGATGCCTATGTGCTCTACATTCCAGAGCTTACAAAAGACTTAAGTGGAGTACAATTATATTCTGCAAAACAAGCCAGTGTAGCAGTAGTAAATTATATTGAAAAAGAAATTGAGGCCGAACTAAAAGATAAAAAATTAGTAGAAAATGGTATCTCGCGTGATATATTGAGCAGCTTGGATATGAATGTGAGTTTAAAAACCATACGCATAACAGAGCAAGGTGAAGAAAGCGGAAACGCTAATGCCAGCTATGGTATCGGCATGTTTGCTTCTATACTTATTTACCTGTTTATTTTCTTGTACGGTGTGCAAGTAATGCGCGGTGTAATAGAAGAAAAAAATAATCGCATTGTAGAAGTAATTATTTCTTCGGTAAAACCATTTCAATTAATGATGGGGAAAATAATTGGCATTGCATTGGTTGGTCTTACACAATTTGTATTATGGGTTGTATTAACGGTAACTATAAGTGGATTAGTAAGTCAAGAGTTGAGTTCTAAAATGCCAAATAATGCTGCGCAAATAGAAAGCATTGCGGGTGCCGATGCTGCACAAATGCAAGCTAGCAGCGAAATGAGTGGCAACAATATCACTCAATTTATGGAAGCTATTGGTACCATAAATTATCCATTACTATTAGGAACTTTTCTATTTTATTTTTTAGCTGGATACTTATTGTACAGCGCTTTGTTTGCAGCTATTGGATCGGCGGTAGATAATGAATCGGAAACACAACAATTTATGTTCCCTGTTACCATCCCACTTATATTTTCATTTGTATTAGCTAGCTCCGCTGTGGTAAATAATCCCGATGGACCTATTGCTTTTTGGCTCTCGATGATTCCGCTTACCTCACCAGTTGTAATGATGGTGCGCATACCTTTTGGAGTACCAGCATGGCAATTAATTTGTTCGATGGTCTTATTAATATTAGGTTTCCTTGGAACTGTTTGGCTGGCAGCAAAAATTTACCGAACTGGAATTTTGATGTATGGGAAGAAGGTAACGTTTAAGGAGATGTTTAAGTGGTTACGTTATTAATGTGATAATCTAACAAAAGAAATTTATCAAGTTATCACCACCCCTCAAATCGCTTCGCTACGTTCGGGGACCCCTGTCGTTGCTACTAGGGGGTTGGAGGAAGTTTCGCCTTCGGCGAAACTTCCTCCAACTTTTATTATATACTCCTTCTTTATTCTAATCTAAATTTTCTAAAATTTTAATTCTCACAACTCCATTCCTAACCTGATGCTGTGCCTTCTTTTTTATAATGTTTGTAGGGGTCCCCGAACGTAGCGAAGCGAAGTTGAGGGGTGATCCTAACTTGATGAAATAACTAGAGAATAATTTTCTTTGCGAACTTTGCGAAAACTTAGCGCTTTTTGCGTGAACTTTATTTTAGTAATTTCGAATAAAGCAATTCGGTAGGTAAGCCCATTACATTTGTATACGAACCATGTATGCCTTTAACGGCAATCAGTCCGAACCACTCTTGTATTCCGTAGGCTCCGGCTTTGTCGTAAGGTTGGTAAGTTTCGATGTAGAAATTAATTTCCTCGTCTGTAAGTTCTTTTATTTCAACATCCGTTTTATCTGTAAATGAAATAATTTTATGCTGATGTAAAATTGCTACGCCTGTATATACTTGGTGTGTTTTGCCGGATAACATTTTTAACATACGATAGGCATCCGCAGCATCTGTTGGCTTACCGAGTATCTCAGAACCAATAGCTACCACGGTATCTGCAGCAATAAGTGTTTCATCGCTAAGTTCATCATCAAATGCTTTGGCTTTGTTAATGGCAATGTATTCTGCCACTTGCTCGGGTACTAATTCTGCAGGAAAACTCTCATCAACCTCTTTGGTTACCACTCTAAAATTTAACCCCATCAGTTTTAATAACTCTTGCCTGCGTGGCGATTTGGAGAATAAAACAATTTTCATGTTTTTTTTTAAGCGAAAAAGTTTAACACTAAAATTGAGAAAATTCCTATTACCATTACAATCGACATAAGTTGTGCAACGTATTTATACTTCTCGGTTTTATTGGTAAGGTATAACATTGTGTTTGCAATAATTAAAGGCAACTCTAAGCCAAACACAATATACATTAGAGGCACATACGCTTTGTTTGCATACTGCATGTTTTGCACATAAAACAATGCAAAAATAAGCATTACACTTACTATGGTAAAAGTAAATTTAGATGCCATTTCACCTGCAACTATTGGTAGGGTGCGGCAATTGGTAGCTTCGTCACCTGGTAAATCTTGTAAATCTTTAACCAAGGCGTATAATAAGTTTATACCAAAAGCAATGCTGGTAAAGAAGCCTACAACTTTAAAAATTAATATAGAAATAGCGCGGTATTCGGGATTTAGATATGCTTTAAAAAGTGCGGGCTCATATAATACAGTAAGCACAATAGGTAGTACACCTAATATGGCTAATACTATGTTTCCAATAATAAACTGGCGTTTGTATTCGGTAGAATAAAACCATAATAAACCTGCAATAAAAATGGGTAAAAGTGCAAGCACCCAAACGTGTAATACATAGGCTAAATAAAAACCTATGAGAATACCAATAGCACTTAATACTAAATGAGTGGCCATGGCTGCACGGCGTGGTACTGTTTTGCCAACAATAACATCGTTAGGGTTACGGTTTATATAATCCCTTTTTAAATCGAAGTAATCGTTTATAACATAACCAGCGCTGGTAATGCAAAGGGTCATCAATAAAACTAAAATAAATTGAAAATCGCTAAGCTGTAATTCTAAACCGAATGAGTTTAGCATAGGACTTATGAAATACTTACGTAAAAAAACTTGTAATAAAACTATTAGTACAAGGTTGCTTATTCTGAAAAGTTTAAAAATGGATCGCATTAGGTAGATCTGGTTAGTACACTGTATTCGTTATTCCAGTTGTTTCTGGCTTTCATTACTTTTTCTATGACATCTCGCACACAGCCTTCCCCTCCTTTTTTATCAGAAATATAATGAGAAATTTGTTTTATTTCCGAAACGGCATCTGCTGGAGCAGTAGCAATATTTGCTTTTAGCATTACATCGGTATCTGGTATATCATCACCCATATACAATACCTGCTCCCAAGTTTTATAGTGCTTTTTTAAAAGCTCTTCTATAAGTTCTACTTTATTTTTAGCGCCAATGTGAATTTCTTGCACGCCTAATTTTTCTAATCGACCTACCACGGTTTGAGAATTACCGCCCGATATTACCATAAGTGTATATCCCACTTTTGCAGCCAGCTGCATGGCATACCCGTCTCTAATAAACATTTTGCGCAATTGCTCACCACTTTCGGTTACCAAAACCGAGCCATCTG
Source organism: Sphingobacterium thalpophilum (assembly GCA_943371425.1). Taxonomy (GTDB): domain Bacteria; phylum Bacteroidota; class Bacteroidia; order Sphingobacteriales; family Sphingobacteriaceae; genus CAJBVG01. The sequence continues at coordinate 198,622 of CALRUR010000005.1, read as the reverse complement.
TAAGCACCCCATCGAGGTCGAGAATAATGGTATCTATGTTTTTTAGACGAGTGATGTACGACATAATGTTGGCTTATTATCTAAAAACGAAGATAAGGATTTAATCTTATTTCTGATTGTCGCGCCACTCGTACACCCAAGCAGATTGAATCATTTCTAAATACGATTCGTTGCACTCTTCTTTTGTACCCACAAAATTAGGCAAGGTTAATACCCATTCTAATAAATCGGTAAAACGAATGCGATAAATTTGAGCCTCCCCAAAATCATCACCAAATTTTTCATACAATGCTATTGCAATGTCTTCTGTATCTTTCCAACCAAAGGTTAAAGCAAAATGTTCCATGTTTTGAATTGTGAGTTGTGAATTGTGAGTTGTGAATTAAGCACTGAACTTCCTTACGAGCATATGAGCACACGATCAATGTCCCATGAACCCAGATTGATCTGGTATTAACACTTCTAAGTTTCCGTTTTCTATTACACATTGGCAACCGAGGCGCGAGTTTATGCGTGGGTTTACCGCTCTGTCTATAAAATCTTCTTCTTTATCTGATATTTCTTGAATATTGTCCATGCCATTTACAACATAAATATGGCAAGTACTGCATCCGCATACTCCACCACAATTGTGTTGTAAATCAATACCATTTTCTAGGCAAACATCTAATACCGACTCGCCTACGGCAATGGGTAATTCGATGGATTCGTGGTCTTTTTCTTCGAAATTTATGATGACTTTAAATATTTCCATGTGTTCAATTAAATCTCTGTGATTTTAATTCGATGCAAAACTAACAATTTTTGTCTCTTAAGAAACTTTCTAAATAAGAAGTTTAAGAAAAAAATGTTTTAAGAATTTTGATTTTTCTGTATTTCTTCGGAAATAAGCTTGTAAAGCTCGTAATAGTTAGGCTTATACGATAAGGCTTGCAAATGTTTTTGGAGGGTATTTACATCATGCCTTTTAGCCGGACCCGTTTGAGCTTCGGAAGGTGAAAGGCTTGCAATTTTCTCGGCAGTTTCTATAATCAGGGGCTTTAAGGCATCAAATGGTAGCTTATGCTGGTCGGTAAGCTCTTTAGCTACCGTATACATATAATTACTAAAGTTGCAAGCAAACACCGCGGCTATATGCAAATGCAAGCGCTGCTCAGAATTAGCAACCTGAAACTTAGCTCCTAGTTTCTCCACTAATCGCGCTAAGTTACTTTCAAATTGCTTTGTACTTGCTTCTACAAAAAAAGGCACATTGGTAAGTTCTACTGTTTTAGATTTAGAAAAGGTCTGCAATGGATACAGTACACCATAATCGTTGGCTACCTCAACTAAAACTTTTGCATTAACAGAACCAGCAGTGTGCACCACTGGTATGTTTGTATTTTTTAATTGATGAGCAATTTCTGTAAGTGCATCATCATTTACCGAAATTATTAAAAGATCTATGTTTTTATTTAGTTGATGTACAGAATTAATAGCCCTGGCATCACATTTATTGGCTAAGTCTTTTGCATGTTCGATATTAACTGAACAAATATCGACTACCGTAAGGTTTGCATTTTTACAGGCCATGGCTAAATGGCTTGCAACATTACCCGAACCGATAAATGAAACCTTCATTCGCTTAAGCTTTGCTAATTTTCATTTCTTGTATGCGTCGTACAATGGCTAATAAGAACCCTATTACCATTATAATAGTACCGCCCCAAAGTAAATTGATGTATGGAAAAACAATGGCTTTCATAATTACATAATCGCGTAATTCATCTTTTTTCTTGTAATACACAATTTCTACTTTGCCTGCTTGTGGATCTATTTTTGCGAACCTGAATTTCATTCCAAACTCATCTAAGTTCTTTGGCAAATCAAATGGTATATTATTTTTAATAATGTACACCGGCTCTGCCAATGCTTTTTTAGTTTGATTGCTCACTTCTATAACTGCAGCCACCGCAATATCATTTGCTGTAAGTGTTAAATCTTTTACCGGAACATTATTTTTTAGCGTAAGTAATTTTACGCTGTAACCATCAATCGTTATTGTATCTCCAATAGCTAATGTAAGTGTTTGTGGTGCTTTGTAATTCTCATCATCTGAGTGGCCTTCATGCTCTTCATGCTCCTCTTCTTTAAGTGGCACAGAGCTTACATGCGTGTACACATCATGCGTAATGTAATGTCGTGTATCTGGCGAAGCTATTAAGCCCATTTTAGGATTTACTTGAGCATTTGGGTATAAAGTAAATTCACTTACTACTGATCCTTTTTCATCAAGCTCTTTATAATTTACTTCATAATACGTATTAGGTGCAATGGTAGTATCGCCTAAATAAGTAACTAGGTAATTACTCATTTTTGTTGGCTCGTCTTTCCAAAGCAAAATATTTTCGCGAGTATTTTTTTCGTTGAATTCTTTACCGTAAGAAAAACCGGTATTGTTAATAGATATTACTTCACTTTTAGAGGCTGCAATTAATGCTCCTAATAAAATAAAGCCAAAGCCGATATGTGCAACAGCGGAGCCTGCTAGTTTTACCTTGCCTTTAAATGCATCTCCCAATATTCTTACATTGGCAAGTATGGTAAATATAGAAGCAAATATCAACATCATAAACGGTGCATTTCTGTAAAACTCGCCGTAGTAGGATATAATAAAAGTAAAAATGAATGATAAAATAATAGCTACTAAAACATTCGAAATCAATTTTTTTCCATCAGATTTTTTGTACTTCATGAATTGAGCAAAACCCGATATCAATAAAATTAAAATGGCGATTGGAATTTGCCATTTATTGTAATGATCGATTACATCTGTAGGCGGTGCTACATTAGTGCCAAATACTTTGTTTATTACCGGTATAGAGGTAGTAAGTATTACTTGGAAACAAGATACTCCAAGCATGATGGCGCCAATAAACAACCAAAACTCACGAGAATAAGTAGCTTCGTCTTTTTTTGTTATTGGGAAATGTTTCCAGTTTTTCACCATCAACCAAACACCTAATACTAGAAATACTAAAATGTAAATAATTAATTGACCCGACATGCCCAAATCTGTAAATGCATGTACCGATGCATTTCCTAAAATTCCGCTACGCGTTAAAAACGATGCGTATAATACCAATACATAACTAATAAACACTAAAAACAAGGCGGTAAAATATGAGTGACCAGAGTGTTTATAGGCTATAATTACGTGTACTGCTGCAATAAGTGTTAACCAAGGAATAAGAGAAGCATTTTCTACAGGATCCCATGCCCAAAAACCACCAAAGTTTAAGGCTTCGTATGCCCAAAAAGAACCCATAATAATACCAGTTCCTAAAACCATTACTGCAAAAAGCGACCATGGTAAAGCTGGTTTCATCCATCCATCAAAATCTTTGCGCCATATACCTGCAATTGCAAATGCAAAAGGTACCACCATAGAAGCGAATCCGAGGAATAAGGTTGGCGGATGTATAACCATCCAATAATTCTGTAATAATGGGTTTAAACCATTACCATCTTGTATAAGCGATAGATAATCGGCACGTTGAAAAATTGGTGCTTGCAAAGCTTCTCTTAATAAAATAAAAGGAGAACTACCAATGCCTTGGCCAAATACACTTACTCCCAATAACATGGAAGTAATAAATACTTGAGAAAGTAAAATAACACTTAATACTGGCGCTTCCCATTTAGCGCCTTTGCGCAATACGAACCACATTAGTACCATTTGCCAAAATGCCCAAAGTAAGAAACTTCCTTCTTGACCTTCCCAGAAACAAGAAATTACGTATTCTGTTGGTAACGATTTTGAGGAGTGTGCCCAAGCATAGTGGTACTCGAATAAATGATTACCAATGATGTAGGCTAAACTTACAATAATGCCAATAATAGCAATACTATGTAGGTAAAAAGAAGATCGTGCTATTTTCTTCCAAGAATCCTCGGATTTTTGCTGAGCAAAAAAGTAAGCGATGCTAGAAAACAATGCAGTAACAAACGAAATGATTATAAAAAATTGGCCCAAATTACCGGGCCATAAGTTTTCTCCAATATATTGTATATCCATTAAATGAATTGTGAATTGTAAATTATGAATTAAGATGCTTTGAACTCTTTTGTTTCTACCTTGTCGTTAGTGTATTTAGATGGGCATTTCATCAAAATTTTATCTGCATGAAATTGGTCGCCTTGCATTTTGCCTGTAATTACAATTTGCTCCGAACGTTCAAAATCTTGAGGTTTAGTTCCGTTGAATACTATTTTACATTCTTCGCCTTTATTGTCTATTAAGTAAAAAGAGAAATAGTTGGCATCTTTAATAGGATCGTAAACGAGTTCTTTTTCTTTTACAAGCTTCCCTACTACGTGTATTTCGCTGCCATCTTCTTTAGCTTGGGCAAAATCGCCGTAAGTGCTAGAATCTGCAAAAGTGCTTACAATGGCCCCAATAGCCACTGCAATTATAACTAATAAGATGATGTGACTTTTTTTCATTCGAATTGATGTTTGATTAATAACCCAAATACATGATTTTGGTTTATAATAAGGCAAATTTAAGGAATTTATATCGAATAGTCGAAATATCGAAAGGTCGAATTGTCGAATTAGAGTTATCTTTTTTTAGGTCACAATGGGCTCGAGGTACGCACAATGGTGCACAATGAAAAACTCTGTGCGACTTTGTGTGTACTTAGTGTACTTTGTGAGCTAAAAAAAATCTTTCCTCAAACAATACAAATGCGCAAACAACACCGCTGGCACTATAAAACTCGGCAACCAATTATACGGAAAATACATTACCGCCACATTTGGTTGCTCAAACGCTTGGAATTGCAATGGAGTTTGAGCGGAGCCAATGGCTTGCACTACTATGTTTAAAAGCAAGCCTAAACAAATAAAATTCCAGATTTTATATACTCGAGTAGAAATCCAATTTTTACGGAAATAGGCGAAGCCTATAAAGAAAGCCGTTAAGCCACTTACAATATCAAAATTAACTCCTTCAAAGGTCATTAATTTAGGAACTAGCCCTTGCGTGTACCAGCTGAAGATTGCTATTTCTACAGGTATTCGCACAATATGGAAATAAGTTAAGCGCTCTGCATCAAATTTATTTTCTACATTTTTCCATTTAAAAAATATCATATAAAAAATAAACAAAAAAGTAGGGAGCACTGCGAAAATAAAACGCGGTGGAATGCTGTCTGTAACGGTATAAAAACCATTAAACGCTAACAAACCTTGCAAGCTTAGCCAAGCAAATACTGCTATCATTACTTTCAAACGATACGCTGGTTTAACTGCCCAAGCGAAAAGCATGAAAGTGATTACGGTAGTAAGGATGAAGAATATCATAAGCGAATTTACAAAATTTCGACAATTCGACCTTTCGACATTTCGACATTTCGACTATTCGACATTTCGACAATTACGCTTCTGCAAATTTACGTTCCCCAATCTGTTGTCGCCACATTGCATAATACAATCCTTTATGGTCTATTAAATCTTCGTGCTTGCCTTGTTCTACAATGTTTCCACGTTCGAGCACGTATATACGATCGGCATGCATAATGGTTGATAACCTATGGGCAATCATAATAGTAATGTGTTCGTTTCCGCTCGACACTTGTTTAATGGTATCGTTAATTTCGTCTTCGGTTAAAGAGTCGAGTGCCGAGGTTGCTTCGTCGAATACCATTAAATTTGGTTTACGTAGCAATGCTCTTGCAATCGATAGACGTTGCTTCTCTCCTCCCGAAACTTTTACTCCACCCTCGCCTATCATCGAATCCAAGCCTTTATCTGCACGTTCCAATAAATTTTGGCATGCAGCTTTCATCAATACATCATAACACTCCTGGTCGCTTGCTGTAGGATTTACGAACAATAAGTTTTCGCGAATGGTGCCTGCAAACAGCTGCGTATCTTGCGTTACAAAACCAATTCGTTCGCGTAATAAATCTAAATCAATTTTATTTCCGCTTACGGTATTGTAAAATATTTCTCCTTCTTTAGGTTGATATAAACCCACCAATAGTTTTACTAAAGTAGTTTTACCAGAGCCCGAAGGACCAACAAATGCAATGGTTTCGCCCGCTTTTACTTCAAAATTAATATCATGTATAGCTTTAGATTTTGATGTTTGATGTTGGAAACTTACTCCTTTAAATTCTAATGCATTTACTTTTTCTATACGCACCGGATTTGCCGGTTTAGGCTCGCGTGGGGTATTCATTATTTTTTCGAAATTAGCTAAGGATACCTCTGCTTCGCGGTAGGTATTTATTACATTGCCCAATTCTTGCAGTGGACCAAAAATAAAGAAGCTATAAAACATTAAAGAGAACATTTGCCCTACCGAAATTTCTCTTTGGAAAATTAAAAACAACATGATGAACATGATACATGTACGCAGAAAATTTACTGCTGTACCTTGTATAAAACTCAAGCTTCTTATGTATTTTACTTTCTTTAATTCGAGTCCTAAAATTTTGGTGGTGGTAGAATTTAATCGCTTTATTTCTTGTTGTACCAAGCCTAATGATTTTACCAACTCTATGTTACGTAACGATTCTGTTGTAGAACCAGCCAAGGCTGTGGTTTCGCCAACAATTTCCTTTTGGATTTTCTTAATTCGTTTACTTAATGCAGAGCTTAATGCACCTAACAAGGGTACAACAGCTAAAAACACAGGTGCAATTAACCAATGTACCGAAACCGCATATACCATTACGAATATAATACCAATGATGGTCGTAAATAGAGTGTTTACTGCTACCGAAATTAATTTTTCAACATCACTCCTCACTTTTTGTAAGATGCCTAAAGTTTCGCCGCTTCGTTGGTCTTCAAATTGTGCATAAGATAAACCTAGTGAGTGTTCTAAGCCATCAGAATACATTTTTGCCCCTAAACGTTGTGTAATTACGTTAACAAAATAATCTTGAAAGTTTTTGGCAATACGTGAAATAAAGGCTACTCCTATGGTTCCACCTAATAACAAACCAACCCCACGGATGTACTCGTCGCGCGTTAATTGGTCGAATTTTGTTGCGTAATTATCTATTACATGGCGAAATATAAGTGGATCTAACAGCGAGAAACCTTGGTTAATGGCCGCTAAAACAAGGGCTAGAATGCCTAATTGCCAGTAATTTTTTAAATAACCGTATAATAATTTCATATAAATTTATGCAGATTGAGTGTTTGGATGTAAATGTATAAATAACCTATTAATAAACTATTTGTTTAAACATATTTTTACAATTGAAATAATAATTTAACTTGCAGTGTGAGAAAAATAATTACATACCTACTTGTATTGAGCATATTTTACCAATGTGCCGGATACATTTTGGTGTTTAATACCAATTTTATGTTATGCAAAAAAGAGATTAAACGAAAAATTAAAGCAGGACTCTCGGAAGCAGAATTAACCTATTTCACTTTTAGCTACACAGATTTCGAAAATTTAGAGTGGATACACTCAAAAGAATTTAAGTACCAAAATCGAATGTATGATGTAGTGAAAAAAATTGAAACAGAAAACGATTCGGTAAAAATTGCATGTATAAATGACGACCAAGAGAGTAGATTATTTGCAAATTTGAATGAACATATAAATAGTTTTAGTGATATACAAAAAGATGGTAAACCTAGTACTAAAATCTTGTTAAAACTATTGAAAATACAAGCTATAACTAATAATTCAGTTAGTAGTTATGTGAATACTTTTAAAATAAAAAATTATTTTCCCAATCACTTGTTCATCGATAACAATTGGGTTAAACCATCTAATGAACCCCCGGAAATAGTACGTTGTACAGAGTACAATGTACATTGTACAACTTACAATGTACTATAAATCTATTTTTTAAAACCCATTATTTTTTAATCATGAAAAAAACAACCTTCATATTGATGATGGTGTTGCTTGCTATTTCAGGATTTGCTCAAACAATTATTGTAAAAGATAAAATGAGTTTTGCTCCTATACAAGGTGTTGTAATTAGAGTAAATACTACAGATGTATTGAGTACCGATGTTAAAGGAAGCGCCACCATCAACACAAAAAATTATACTAGTTTGCAGTTTAGCATGGTTGGTTACACAACACTAGTAAAAACGAAAGAAGAATTAGCAAAGGCAAACTACGTTGTGTATTTAACAGAACGTGCCTATAATACAAACGAAGTGGTAATATCTGCCAATAGGTTCGAAGAATCGTCGGAGAAATTACCGCAACAAATTGCAGTAATAAAAGCAAAACAAATTGCGCAAAGTAATTTGCAAACCACTGCCGATTTATTGCAGAATACTGGCTTGGTAAATGTTCAGAAAAGTCAGGCTGGCGGCGGAAGCCCCGTAATTAGAGGCTTTGAAGCCAACAAGGTATTAATGGTTATAGATGGAGTTCGCTTAAACAATGCAATTTACCGCGGCGGACATTTGCAAAATGTAATAAGCATGGACCAAGCGGTGTTAGAGCGCATGGAAATTTTATTTGGTTCGGGTTCGTTGATGTACGGGAGCGATGCCTTAGGTGGGGTAATGCATTTTTATACCAAGGAACCAAAGCTTACAAATAATAACGATTTAAACTTTTCTGGTACTGCATTTAGTAGGTATGCAAGCGCTAACAACGAACGCACAGCGCATGTTGATTTAGCCATCAGCAATAAAAATATAGGTAGCCTTACGAGTTTTACGATTTCGGATTTTGACGATTTAAGGCAAGGCAAAAATCGAAGTAAAGAAATGGGCAGTTTAGGCATCCGTAATTTTTATCAAGCAAGAATTAACGGCGTTGATACGATGTTGAGAAACTCCGACTCTTTAGTACAAAAAAGTAGCGGTTATACTCAATATGATTTTATGCAGAAATTTTTGTTCAAGCAAAATGAGCGATTAACACATGTGTTGAATATACAATACTCTACTACTACAGATGTACCGAGGTATGACAGGCTAACGGATGTAAACAATGCCGGTGTGTTTAGAAGTGCCCAATGGTATTACGGTCCGCAAGAACGATTGCTCGCAAGCTACCAATTAAGATTAAATGGAAATACTATTTATGATAAAGCACAGGTAACTTTTGCTTACCAAGCTATTGAAGAAAGTAGGCATAATAGAAATTGGAATAGCAGCAAACTTAACCATCGAACAGAAAATGTAAGTGTCTATTCTGTAAATGCCGATTTTGATAAGATGCTCGGAAAGGCTGATATACGTTACGGTGTAGAGTTTATTTATAATGATGTACAATCTAGCGCCTATGCCGAAAACTTAAATACAGGAGTACGCAGTAATTTAGATACGCGCTACCCTGTTGATGGATCGAGCACTCAATCGGCTTCTGCCTATATTACCTCTTCGCACAGAATTACCGATAAACTTACTTTAAATGAGGGGCTGCGATATAGCTATTATAATTTATATTCAAATTTTAGCGATAAAACTTTTTTCGCATTTCCATATGATAAAATAAACCAAACCAATAACATGCTAACCGCACAAGCGGGCTTGGTGTATAAGCCAACTGCCTCATGGAAAATTGGCTTAAACATTGCCACTGGATTTAGGTCGCCAAACGTAGATGATTTAGCAAAAATATTTGAATCGCAGAAAGGTGATACGCTGGGTTCTAGCAGTACCGTTGGTACCGTAATTTTACCTAACCCGGATTTACAATCGGAGAAAACATACAATGCAGAGTTATCTATTAGTAAATCTATTGCCGAAAAATTTCAGGTTACTGGAATTGGATTTTTTACTCGTATAAACGATGCCATTGTAACGCAAAATTCAACTTTTAATGGGGCCGAATACATTATGTTTGGTGATACCTTAAGTAGAGTTCAAAAAAATGTAAATGCAGGCGAAGCATACATTGCAGGTTTTAGTGCTTTACTTAATTACGAAATAAACGATAAGTTTAGCACTCAGGCAAGTTATAATTACACTTATGGTAGAGTTACAAGTGTGAGCCCCAATACCCCACTCGACCATATTGCACCAGCCTTTGGTAAATTCTCGTTTGTATGGAAAGCAAAAAAAATGCGTACAGAAGTATTTGCATTATTTAATGCAGCCAAAAAATTAGAAGATTATAATTTAGCTGGTGAAGATAATTTAAACTATGCAACTACAAACGGAATGCCTGCATGGTATACACTTAATTTGAGATACAGCTATCAACTAAACCAGTATTTTATGGCACAATTAAATGTTGATAATATTACCGATAGAGCGTACAGAGTATTTGCATCGGGTATTAACAGTAGCGGCAGGAATATTGGGCTAACGCTCAGAGCAAACTTTTGAAATTAGATATTAGTCCTTAGTATTTAGTCGTTAGAGTTGGCACTTTTGTAAATATTGGAACACATTATCACTGCCCCTCAACTCCGCTACGCTTCGTTCGGGGACCGACTTTACTTCAATCAAAAAAAGGAAAAAAGAAACGCGCCGATGGCGCGATTCTTTTTTCCTTTTTACCTAACCAAGATTGAATCGGTCCCCGAACGAAGCGTAGCGGAGTTGAGGGGTGGTGATATTTAGAATTTTTCTAAAAAAAAAACCCTCGATCTTTCGACGAGGGTTTTTTGTTTTCGGTACCAATATAGATCAAGGGAAAATACCAAGATTCATGTAAGACACCGCGATTTTGTCGATTGCTCCAACAAATGCTGCAGTTCTCAAACTATCGATTTTTTTATTTTGCATTCTGATTTCGCGAATCTCATGATACGAACGTACCATCGATTCTTCTAAACCAGAATTTACTAATTCTAATTCATCTGGTCCTTTTACAATTGCTTTGCGTTGGTCGTCAGTTAATTTAACGCCCGTTGCTTTTTCAATAGTATCTACCAGCGTTCTGTTTTGGTTTTCTTCGTAACGCTTGTCCATACGGCCAAATGCTACATGCGATAAGTTTTTCAACCACTCGAAATAAGAAACCGTTACCCCACCTGCATTACAATAAGCATCAGGTATAATGATACCACCGTTTTTAACGAAGTACTCTGCTGCTTGCGGAGTAGTAGGACCATTAGCACCTTCTGCAATAATTTTTGCTTTAATGCGCTTAATGTTATCGGCAGTAATTTGGTTTTCTAACGCTGCAGGAACTAAGATATCACACTCTTGCTCTAAACCTAAAGCAGAATTTTTGAATTCTTTAGTTGCACCTTTGTAACCTAAAATTGATCCAGTTTTTTTTCTGTGTTCAAATACTTTTTCAACATCTAAACCTTTTGGATTATAAATAGAACCTTCGAACTCACAAAGACCTACAATAATACCTCCAGCTTCTTGTATAAATTTAGCTGAGTAGAAACCTACATTACCTAAACCTTGTACAATAACTTTTTTGCCTTCAATGCCTGGCGTTAAGCCTAATTTCTTCATGTCTTCTGGTACAGAAACACATTCTCTAGTTGCGAAAAATACACCACGACCAGTTGCTTCTCTACGTCCGTTGATACCCGATTGTGAAATCGGTTTACCCGTAACGCAAGCACTTGCATCTAATGAACCTGGGTTGAAAGTAGCATATGTATCTACAATCCACGACATTTCTCTTTCGCCTGTTCCGTAATCTGGTGCAGGAACGTCAATGCCCGGGCCAATAAAGTTTTTCTTAATTAACTCAGAAGTATAACGACGAGTAATGTTTTCTAATTCGCCAACAGTATAATTTTTCGGGTTGATTCTTACACCACCTTTAGCACCACCGAAACCTACGTTTACGATTGCACATTTATACGTCATCAAAGCTGCTAATGCCATCACTTCATCTTCATTCACCATTTCGCTATAACGAATACCACCTTTAGTAGGTAGCTTGTGGTGAGAGTGTTCCACCCTCCAAGCATCGATTACTTCGATAGAACCGTTTGCTTTTCTGATAGGAAATTGAAAGCGATAAACACTGTTACATGTTTTGATTTGGTTTAATAACCCTTGCGGATGTTTTGTAAAGCTTGCTGCTTTATCAAAGAACGCACAAACATCACCAAAGAAATTGGTTTCGTGTGCTGCTGCTTTTGCTTTTACGCTCTTAGCCATAAACAAATTTTTTGTTAAGTAATTGTTGAATTGTTATTATAAAATTCTAAGCAAATGTTTGATTAATAATTCTCTTTAGCAAATTATTTCTGCTCTTTTTCTAATTTACTTAGTCGGCGCTCCATATAAATTAAATAAGTAGCTATGCCTAAGAATATTACAGCGATAACTCCTACTACAACATATATTTTACCAGAGCTCCTCAATGCCTCTGCCATTTCTACTTTTTCGGGTGCTTGAGCGAACGTACAAAATGCCATAAATAGGAATGTAAGGGTAAATAATATCTTTTTCATTCTTTATTTTTCTAATGATTTAATCTCTAAAGTTCTTAATCTGAATTTCACTTGTGCAATCCATACTCCCATCAAAATCCAACCAATAACTGCAGGGTAAAATACTTTACGCATGTCGTTATCCATATCATATGTATTAAAGCCAGGGTTACCTCCGTTGCCAGGGTGCAGAGAGTCTGTTAAACGAGGTAAAATAAAAATCAATACGATCATTATTGGAAAGGCGAATACACTGTACACAGCAGAAATCTTTGCCTTTTTTTGCTCATCTTCTATTGATCCTCTCAAAACAAAATAAGCCATGTAAACAAGCAATGCAATAGCCGCACTGTTTTGCTTAGGGTCGTTGCTCCAAGCCTCGCCCCAAGTATATTTTGCCCATACCATACCGGTTACAATGCCCAATATTCCTAGTAATACACCAATGTTAGCAGATTCTACCGCCCAAGTATCGTGCTTCGTATTGTTTGAATTTAAATACTTTACACTGTATGCAGCATTTACTACAAACAAGATAATCATAGCGAACCACATGGGTACATGGAAGTATACATTTCTAATGGATTCGTGTAAAATAGGTAACTCTGGAACCGAGCCTAGTAAGCCTTGGAAAATACTGTACAATACAAGTAGTATCCCTAAATATTTCCACCAATTTTGTTTAATCAACATCTAAATTTATGTCTTATTTATTCACGCCAAATGTAAGGAAATAACAACAAAGAAATAGCAATTGTTATTACATTGAGTAGTAAAATAGCGCTCAGCTCATTCATGCTTACCGAACGGTCCAAACCATCAATAGCATTCTTAGAAAACTTTATTAACAACATTAATAAAGGCACCATTATTGGGAAGCTTAAAATTGCCATTAAAGTAGTATTGTTATTTACCTTAGAAGCAATGGCCGATACCATGGTTAATATAGTTGAAAAACTAAGCCCACCAAGTATTACAGCGATTCCGTAGAATAACGGATCTTGAACAGGATTTTTAAAAACTACCGAATAAAATAGTATGCTGATGAGAGATAATAGCATCATCAACAAAGCATTGTAAATTATTTTGGAGATGATGATGTTTTGAGCCGAGCTAATGGTATACATGTATAAAAATCTCCCTTTCGTTTCTTGCATAAAGCTCTTAGCCACTGCATTTACAGAAGCAAATAACATGATGATCCAGAATAATGCATTCCACACTACTGGGTTTATTTGTTTAAAAGATAAATAGCAAATAAAAACAGTAGAAAACACATATAAAAGAATGCCATTGAAAGAGTATTTATTTCTCCACTCAATGAGTAAATCTTTCAGTAATAAGGATTTAATAATTTTTACACTAATCACGCCTCAAAATTAGAATTTATTCTGATATATAGTTCCTTTTTCAAATAGCAATAAATATCGTGTAAATTGATATTTTTACCTTCTATACGAATTAACACATATAACATTGAAAAAGATATTAATTGCCAATAGAGGAGAAATAGCCTTACGCATTATGCGTTCTGCAAGAGAAATGGGTATTGCAACGGTTGCGGTTTACTCAGAAGCCGATAGACTTTCGCCACACGTACAATACGCGGATGAAGCAGTACTTATTGGCCCGGCGCCCTCTAACCAATCGTATTTGGTAATGGAAAAAATTATAGATGCATGTAAACTTACAGGTGCCGATGCGATACACCCGGGTTACGGATTTTTATCTGAGAATGCTGCCTTTGCCCGTAAAGTAAAAGAAGCAGGCATTACCCTCATAGGCCCATCACCAGAAGCCATGGAAATGATGGGAAATAAACTATCGGCAAAAGCCGCGGCATTAAGTTATAATATACCTATGGTACCCGGTACCGAAGAAGCTATTGGCGATGTGCAAGTAGCCAAAGATAGAGCCGTAGAAGTTGGCTTCCCAATTTTGATTAAAGCTGCAGCAGGTGGTGGTGGTAAGGGTATGCGTATTGTTGAAAAGGTGGACGATTTTGAAGAGCAAATGCAATTGGCCGTAAGTGAAGCTGTTTCGGCATTTGGCGATGGCGCCGTATTTATTGAACGATACGTTGGTTCACCAAGACATATTGAAATACAAGTATTAGGGGACACCCACGGAAATATTGTCTATTTATTTGAAAGAGAGTGTTCGGTACAACGCCGCCATCAAAAAGTGGTAGAAGAGGCACCTTCAGCAGTATTAACACCAGAAATTCGAAAAGCAATGGGCGAATGCGCGGTAAATGTAGCTAAATCTTGCAACTATACTGGCGCTGGTACGGTGGAGTTTATATTAGAAAATAACAAAGATTTCTATTTTTTAGAAATGAACACCCGTTTACAAGTGGAGCACCCGGTAACCGAACAAATTACAGGAATTGATTTAGTAAAAGAGCAAATAAAAATTGCACGTGGCGAGAAATTATCGTTTACACAAGAGGATCTAAAAATAAACGGACACGCTATAGAATTACGTGTGTATGCAGAAGATCCGAACAATAATTTTTTACCAGACATTGGTACTCTACAAACCTACAAAGTACCGCAGGGCTTAGGTGTGCGAGTAGACGATGGTTTTGTAGAAGGCATGGACATTCCTATTTATTACGACCCAATGATTGCTAAATTGGTAACCTATGGGAAAGACCGAGAAGAGGCTATTGAACGTATGATTCGTGCAATTGACGACTATGTAATTACAGGTATACAAACGACCTTGCCCTTTGGCAAATTTGTAATGCAGCATGAAGCCTTTAGATCGGGCAATTTTGATACCCATTTTGTAAAGAACTTCTTCAATACAGATAGTTTAAAGGATTTTAATGAAGAGGAAGCTGAAGTAGCAGCTCTAACGATTGCTCAATTTTGGAAAAGCAAACAGAAAAAAACCATAGAACAAACATCAAACAATGATAGTTCTGCTTGGTTAAACAATAGAAGAAATTAATAATTCGTTATTAAACCATTTATGAAGCATAATTGGTATATTAGTTGTGGTACATTACATATGAAACGAATAATACTCTTATTGTCTATTTTTATATTAAGCGTTTCTGCGTTTGCTACCCACAACCGTGCTGGAGAAATTACATACCGACAATTAAGTGCTTTACAATACGAATTTACCTTAACTACTTTTACCGATGTAAGTAATGCAGGCAATGCTGATAGGCCTACTGCTATTTTAAAATATGGTGATGGTACCGAAGAAGAGCGACCACGTATAGAACGTACCTTGGTTGGCCCTTTTATACAACGCAATAGATACAAATTCACTCACACCTTTCCGGGTTACTCTAATTATATAATTAGCTACCAAGACCCTAATAGAAACAACAATGTACAAAACATGTTGAACTCTATTAACACCGCATTTTATGTGGAAACAGAATTGGTAATAAATCCCTTTATTGGCTTTAACAACTCCCCTACTTTACTTTTAGAACCGATTGACTTTGGAGGCTTAAATAAATTATTTGTACATAACCCAAATGCATTTGATTTAGATGGTGATAGTTTGAGTTTTAAACTCGTATCATGCAAGCAAGATGTAGGATTAGATGTGTTCGGATTTAAAATACCTGATGTTGCCAACGGATTTGCCTCTGTTAAATTTGAAATAGACCCACGCACCGGTCAGCTAGTATGGGAAAATCCTATACGCCTTGGCTTGTACAACATTGCCATTATGGTAGAAGAATGGCGTTATATTGAGAAAAACAAAACGTATTTACGCATAGGTTACATTGTGCGCGACATGCAAATAGAAATTGTATTAACAGATAATAATCCACCTGTTATTACTCCTATAAAAGATACATGTATTATTGCCGGATCTTCATTAACCATTAATGTTTTCGCGAATGATATGGATAATGATAGAGTAACTTTATCTGCAACCGGTGGACCATTTGAATTGAGCGGAAACGACACTATTTTATTTACACAAAATTCCGTAGGAACCGGAAATATTACTCAACCATTTTATTGGAAAAGTTCTTGCCTAACGGTTCGTAAACAACCTTATCAAATTGTATTTAAAGCAGTAGATAATGGTTCACCAAAATTGGTTGATTTGGAAGATTGGCAAATAAGAATTGTTGCACCTGCTCCTCAAAATTTACAAAGTACCCGCTTGGGAAATGGCATAAACTTAAGCTGGGATCGCATTAGCTGCGACAATGCTATCGGATATAAAATTTATAGAAAAGAAAATAGCAACTCTTTTAGTCCAAGTACCTGCGAAACTGGCCTAAACCCTCAAAAAGGTTATCAATTAATAGAAACTATTAACGATATAAATGCTGTAACATTTAGAGATGATAACAATGGCCAAGGCTTGTTTATTGGCAAGGATTACTGCTATAGAATTTTTGCATTTTTTGCAGATGGAGCAGAAAGTATTGTTTCTAATGAAACTTGCAACAGGTTAAGTAGAGATCTACCATCCATTACAAAAGTAAGTATACAAACTACAAGTAATACCATTGGAACTGATACTGTAATTTTTAGTAAACCTACCGAGTTAGATACTGTACAATTCCCTGGCCCGTATGAGTTTAGATGGATGAGAACCAGTAGTACAAATGCAACTGCACAATTACTAAAAACTAGTACCGGTAATTTTTTAGGTGATGTGAGCGATACTGTTTTATACGATGCAAATTTAAATACCGAAGATGAACAATACACCTATGTTATTGAAATGTATTCGGCAGGAAATTTAATAGGAAACTCAAGACCAGCAAGCTCTGTGTTTTTAGAATCTATTACTGCAGAAAACAGAACCATACAACTGAGTTGGCGAGTAAACACTCCTTGGGAGAATGATAGTTTTATTGTGTACCGATTGAATGATGTGAACATATTCGACTCTGTGGGCATTGCTTATACCAATTCGTATATAGATACGGGTTTAGTTGATGGTAAGGAATATTGTTACTATATACTCGCCGTTGGTGAGTATCCTGTTGGAGGATTTATAAACCCATTGATTAACCTATCACAACAATATTGTGTTACTCCTTTAGATACACGTAAACCAGAGCCTCCATTTTTAACTGTAACACCTAGTTGCCAGTTATACTTAAATGATTTGGCATGGTTGCCAAGTACTGTAAACAGTGGAGATGTAGTTCGATACAATGTGTATAAATCTGAATTTGAAGGCAGTGATTTTGCGATTATTTATACAACCCCCACACAGAACGATACTACTTTTATAGATGCAAATTTATTGAAATCTATTGCCGGATGTTATTTTATAACTTCTATAGATTCATTTAATAATGAAAGTGAACGCAGCAACATTGTATGTGTGGATAATTGCCCTGTATTAAATCTACCAAATACATTTACACCAAACGGCGATAACATAAACGATTTGTTTAGCCCTATGCCAGATAGTATTGATTTTGTTGATAAGGTTCAGATTACTATTTACAACAGGTATGGTAAATTAGTTTACCAAACATCGGACCCAATGATAAAATGGAACGGGAAAGAAAATAATACCGGAAACGATTTACCAGTAGGTACATATTTTTATACAATAGAATACAGCGAAATAAGATTAAGAGGATTAAAAGCGAAAGCAAAAACGGGATATATAGAATTAATTAGGTAAATGCGTAAATACGAAAATGTGCAAATGTAAACCCACAGAATCAACAATAACTCAATCATTCATAATTCATAATTCATAATTCATAATTCAAAAAGTTGTTTACCGGAATCATAGAAAATTTAGGCGAAATAATTGCCATCGAAAAAGATCAGCAGAATATACACTTCAGTATAAAATCTACTATCTCTAAAGAATTAAAAATAGACCAAAGTGTTGCACACAATGGGGTTTGTTTAACCGTGGTAAAATGCGATGAGCATAGTCATACTGTTACTGCTATTGATGAAACATTAAACAAAACCAATTTAGGATCGTGGACCATCAGTAGTAAAATAAATTTAGAACGTTGTATGCAAATGAACGGTCGTTTAGATGGGCATATTGTGCAAGGGCATGTTGATACCACCGCGGAATGTATTGCAATTACAGATGAAGGTGGCAGTTGGAGATTTAGATTTAAGCATCCTACCGCTGCAGGTTTTTTAACCGTAGAAAAAGGATCTGTATGTATTAACGGAATAAGTTTAACAGTGGTTGATTCTGAACATTCAGAGTTTTCGGTAGCTATTATTCCTTACACGTATGAGCATACCAATATGCATACCTTAAAAGTTGGCGATAAAATAAATATTGAATTCGATATTATTGGAAAATATTTAGCAAAAATGATGGAAGCAAGAACTTAATCTTGCTTCTGTTCTAATTCTTTAAATGCTTGCACCAATTGCTCTGCGGGCACTGCTCCACTTAATCCGTATTGGTCGTTAATAATAAAAAACGGAACTCCAGAAATTCCCATTGCACGCATACTTTCTTGTATCATTTGCACTTCGTTTTCTCCTTCATTCCCATTTAACAATTCCAACACTAAGTCTCCGTCGAGCCCAGCATTTACTGCTACATCCAATACATTAGCTCTATCTGTTAAATCAATTCCATTTTCAAAATAGGCCTTCATATAAGCTTCCTTTACGGCAGCTTGCAATCCAAACTGATGAGCAAATTGTATAATTCTATGTATGTTAAATGTATTTGGCGATCTGTTTATATTTTGAAAATCGAAATTGATTCCGATATTTTTACCACGCTCTACCAACATGTTTGAGTTTTGCAAAAAACGATTCCAGTCTCCAAATTTTTGAGTAATGTAGGGTTTAAAATCAACTCCCTCTTGGCTAATATTTGGATCTAATTCGAATGGCAAAAATTGCACATCAAAATGATACTCTTCTTTTAATTGCTCAATGGCAATTTCTAATTCTTTTTTACCCACTAAACACCATGGGCATACGACATCTGATGCAACTTTTATACTTATTGTTTTTTTCATTTTATTCATCAACTTTTTTACCTTTCATTGCATGCGAAACAGCCACATCCATTACTCTTTCGGCAAATGGCCTGGTGTACTCGTTTAACTCATCGATGGCCTTAAGTATGGCATCTTTATTTGCTTTAGGTAATTCTTCTTTTAAATTATTTATCAATTTCTGTGTTGCTGCAATTTCATCAATGCTCAAATACTCAGCACTTTTTCTAATAAAGTTTTCGGCAGTATACACCATTTGTTCTCCTTCTGTACGAGCTTCTATAACCATGCGTTGTGCAATGTCATCTTTTGCGTTGGTAATGGAGTCTAATAACATTTGCTCCACCTCATCATCTGTTAAACCATACGTTGGTTTTACTTCTACTTCTTGCTTCACTCCAGAGCGTAATTCGAGGGCTTGTACTTTTAAAATTCCATCGGCATTCAACATAAAATTGATGTCGACTTTTGGTAAACCTGCCGGCATAGATGGAATTCCTTTCAAATCAAATTCCGCTAATTTTCTATTTTCTTTAACCAAATCTCGTTCACCTTGATACACCGAAACCTTCATATTCACTTGCCCATCTATAGAAGTAGTGTATTGCCTACCTGCTTTGGTTGGTACTTTAGAGTTACGCGGAATAATTACATCCATTAATCCTCCCATGGTTTCTATTCCTAATGATAGAGGAGTTACATCTAGCAATAAAATATCGGTTCTGTTGCCCGATAAAACATCTGCTTGTATAGCTGCACCAAGAGCTACCACTTCATCGGGGTTAATGGTATCGTGTACAGCTTTATTGAAAAAGCTTGCTACGTTTTGCTTTACAAATGGTGTACGCGTAGATCCACCCACCATTACCACTTCATTAATTTTCGACACTTGTAAACCCGCATCTTTTAAGGCTAAAGCACAACAAGTAATTGTTTTATCAACTAAAGGATTAATAAGTTCTTCAAAAGTTTGCTTTGTAATGCCACATAAATGTCCATCAATAGTTGTTTGATAAATATTTTGTGAGCTCAACGCAATTTTTGCTTCCTCTGCACCTAAGCGAAAGGCTTGAGCTAAGGAGGCGTTACTCATTACCTCTTGTGGATTTAGTTTTAAGGCATTTAACCAATAATCAATAATTACTCGGTCAAAGTCATCACCACCCAAAAATGTATCGCCGTTAGTAGAAAGTACTTCAAATATTCCGTTTTGAATTTTTAAGATAGAAACATCAAATGTTCCACCACCTAAATCATATACCGCAATGGTTTTTTCTTCTTCGGGATGCAGGCCAATTCCATAAGCCAAACTTGCTGCAGTAGGTTCGTTAACTATTCTGAGAACATCCAATCCTGCAATTTTACCTGCATCGCGAGTTGCTTGCCTTTGTGCATCGTTAAAATAGGCAGGAACGGTAATTACCACTTTGTTTACTGGAGTTTTAAGGGCATGTTCGGCACGCTCTTTAAGTTCGCGCAAAATCATAGCCGAAAGTTCTATAGGAGTATAAAATTTATCGCCAACCTTTATTTTTACAATGCTATCAGCATCATCATCAATAACTTTATAGCTAAAAAAGTCTTTAAAGTTTTCAATGTCTTTGTATGATTGCCCAAGCAAACGTTTTATTGAAAATATGGTGTTTTGAGGGTCGGAAATTAAATAAGGTTTGGCATCATTGCCAACAATAATTTCTCCCGTAGGGTGGAAATGGATAATAGAAGGTACTAAAATGCCCTTACCAGTGTCGTTTATAACCTTGGCCTCTTTATCATCATTTATGTAAGCAATTAAACTGTTGGTGGTACCTAAATCTATGCCTATTATAATTTCCTCCTTTTGGAGGCTGCCGGTTGCTATATTAATGGAAACTTTTGCCATATTCTCAAATTCAAAGCGCAAATGTATAGAGAATACACTAAAAAGCCCGCCATTGTTTTTAAAATGGCGGGCTTTTCTTCAAATTTTTAAGAGATACCTAAGATTTGCATGCTTAGACGTACCAGGTTTTTCATAAGGTGTAACATAGGGGATGGTTGTTGTTTGGATACTTATTCGTGAAAAAAGGAGAAAGGTTACAACAATGCGACTATACGATTATACGACAATGCGACTAAACGACTTTAAGAAAGCAAGATTGTACGCAAAATAGCAAGCACATCCCTTCGCATGGTCGTAAAATAGTATAGTCGCATTGTCCTGTAGTCGTATAATGGCGGGAAAGCTGCATATAATAAGGATGATAAATAAACCTGCATAAATGCGGTTTTATATACAGTGCTAATTCGTGATTTTTGTCATCAATAAATTATTAAAATTAGAAAATGATGAATAATTATAAAGAATTGCGAGTTTGGAAATTTTCTATGGAGTTAACTACAGAAATTTATGAATTGATAAAGAAATTCCCTAAAGAAGAAAAGTACAACACAATAGACCAGATAAAACGATGTGTATTGACTATTCCTTTAAACATAGCAGAAGGCAGCGGGAGGAAATCTCAAAAAGAATTTAGCTATTTTCTATCTATTTCTAATGGATCTTGTTGTGAATTGGAAACCTTATTGATTATTTAGAAAAACATCAAAATTTTAACTAATGAGGAACTGAAGGAATTTGCTGTAAAAATTGAAACAATCCAAAAAATGATAAAATCCCTCCAGTATAAACTAGGGAATCCGTGACAAAAAAGTGACTATACGATTATAAGACTATACGACTACATGACCTTACGACTTTTCGACTTTACGAAAGCAAGATTGCACTCAAAATAGCAAGCACATCCCTTCGAATGGTCGTATAATCGTATAGTCGTATAGTCGCATTAACTTGTAAACAGCAACCTCTTCCCTACCTCACTCTCATCAAAATCCCCTCCATCGTATACTTTGTTTCCATTCACAAAAGTGCTTTGTATGCTTGCTTTAAATGTGTGGCCTTCAAATGGCGACCATTTGCATTTGTAAAGTAGGTTTTCTTTATTCACAGTGTTGGGAGAATTTGGATTTATTAAAACCAAATCAGCATAATAACCTTCACGAATGTACCCGCGGTCTTCTATTCTAAATAATATGGCTGGGTTGTGTGCCATTTTTTGAACCATCATTTCTTTAGAAATTTTACCTTCTAATACTTTGTCGACCATTGCCAACACTGCATGTTGCACCAATGGCCCGCCCGATGGAGCTTGTAAATAAGGCAATGCTTTTTCTTCTATTGTATGTGGAGCATGGTCGGTGGCTATAACATCAATTCTACCTTCTAACAATGCCTTCCAAATTCCATCCCTATCACTTGCCTTTTTTACCGCAGGGTTCCACTTTATATTATTTCCTTTTGATGCATAATCTTCGTCAGAAAACCAAAGGTGGTGTATGCAAGCTTCTGCAGTAATTTTTTTATCGGCTAAAGGAATGCCCGCTTCAAATAAATGGGTTTCTTTTTCGGTAGAGATGTGTAAAATATGTAATCGAGTCTGGTGTTTTTTTGCTAATCCTACCGCAAAAGAAGAAGATAAATAACAAGCCTCTTCTGAACGAATTAATGGATGCATTTGTATGGTTACATTTTCACCATATTTCTTTTTGTAAGCAGCCATGTTATTTTTAATGGTTTGCTCATCCTCACAATGGGTGGCTATAAGTGCTGGAAATCTAGAAAACACCGCTTCCAACGTTTTTTCATCGTCTACCAACATATTCCCAGTAGAGCTTCCCATAAATATTTTTACACCACAAACATTACGTGTATTGGTTTTTAGTACTTCCTCTAAATTATCATTAGAAGTACCCATAAAAAAAGAATAGTTAGCCAAAGAAACTTGTGAAGCACGACGATACTTATCTTCTAACAATTCTTGAGTAAACACATTGGGTACTGTATTGGGCATTTCCATGTAGGAGGTAATTCCACCTGCTACTGCAGCACGGGCTTCTGTATATATTTCTCCTTTATGCGTTAAACCTGGTTCTCTAAAATGTACCTGATCATCAATAGCTCCGGGCATTAACCACAATCCCTCTGCATCAATTACTGTAGCATTTGCTTCTGTAATATCATTCGCAATTTTTACAATGCGTTCGTTTTCAATTAATACATCTTTTATGTTTGATGTTCCTTCGTTAATTACAGTGGCGTTTTTTATAAGGTATTTCATGGTTGTGTTTGTTATTACAAATATAGGGAATACGACTATACGATTATACGACTTTACGACTATTCGAAGGGAAGAATTTGCAAAATTGAATCAAATCGTGCTTTCGTAAAGTCGAATGATCGTATGGTCGTATAGTCGTATAGTCGTAAAGTAGTATATTTGCGCCGATGTCAGTGAATTTCGAACAGTTTTCTTTAAACCGCCAATTGCTAAATGCAATTGAAGACTTGGGTTATACCGAGCCAACACCTATACAGTTAAAGGCGATTCCGCCGGTAATGAACGGGCAGGATTTATTAGGGGTTGCGCAAACAGGTACAGGTAAAACTGCTGCTTATGCCATTCCTCTAATTATGAAGTTGAAATTTGCTCAAGGAATGGATCCTCGGGTATTAATTTTATCGCCTACCAGAGAATTGGCTATTCAAATACATGAAAACATAGTTTCATTAGCTAAATATACCGATTTACGTTCGGTGGTTTTATATGGTGGTTTAGGACCAAAAACACAGAAAGAAATATTGAGTAAAGGCTTAGACATTGTAATTGCGACTCCAGGGCGCTTAGTAGAATTATACCTCTCAGGCGATTTGGTGTTAAGAGAATTAAAAACCTTAATTATTGATGAAGCAGATAAAATGCTCGACATGGGCTTCATCAGTAAAATAAATAAAATACTAGAAATTGTACCACGCAAGCGACAAAACATGTTGTTTTCTGCAACGATGAGTGATAAAGTAAAAACCTTGGCTGGCGATTTCCTCGCATTCCCAACAACCATTGAGGTTTCGCCGCAGGCTACACCGGCAGATAAAGTTTCGCAATACATTTACCGAGTACCAAACATCAGAACAAAAATAAATTTGCTCCAACATTTTTTAAGTGATAAAGATGAATACAGCAAGATTATTATTTTCTGCAAGACCCGACAAATTGCAGAGAATCTTTACCACTATGCCGAACGAATTTATGGGCAAGAGCAGGTAAGAGTAATACACGCAAATAAGGGACAAAATACCCGCATCAACAGTATACAAGCATTTAAAGAAGAAAACGTACGTATATTAATTGGCACCGATGTGGCCTCTAGAGGTATTGATGTGGCAAATGTTACCCATGTAATTAATTTTGATGTGCCCTTGGTACACGAAGATTATGTGCACAGAATTGGAAGAACAGGTAGAGCAAACCAAACCGGTATTTCCATTACCTTTTGTAACCCAGCTGAAGAGTATCATATTGGAAAAATTCAGAAATTAATTCGCCAAACTATTAAAGAAAAAGAAGTTCCTTTATCTTTATTAGTAAACGATACACCTTTTGCTGAAGCACAGGCCATAGCGCGAGAAATAGATTTACAAAAAAAGAAGGAAGACCCTGATTTTAAAGGAGCTTTTCATGAAAAGAAGTTTGCT
Organism: Sphingobacterium thalpophilum; assembly: GCA_943371425.1. Lineage (GTDB taxonomy): Bacteria > Bacteroidota > Bacteroidia > Sphingobacteriales > Sphingobacteriaceae > CAJBVG01. The sequence goes on along the minus strand of CALRUR010000005.1, from coordinate 173,763 downwards.
AATACAAAGCTCACAAAAAGCATTTCGGACATTGCATATAAAAAAGCGAAAGACAAAGAAAAGAAGAAATTAAAGCGAGACGGTCGTGGGAAAAGCGGCGGTCGTAATAAACGATAGATACAATGAAAACAGCAGAAATTAACATTAAAGTAAGCCTCGACGAGAATAAATTACCAGAAACCATTACTTGGAAATCTACCGATGGCGAAAACAAAGAAGAAGTAGCATGCAAATCGATGATGTTGGCCCTTTGGGACCATCAATATAATAACACATTACGTTTGGATTTATGGACCAAAGATATGCCTGTAGATGAAATGAAGCGCTTTTTCTATGAAACACTCATGACCATGGGCGATAGCTTTTTGAAAGCAACCGGCGAAACCAACATTGTAGAAGATTTACGTGATTATTGTGCCCATTTTGCCGAAAAAATGGAATTAAAAGTACAAGGTTAGTTTTAGTTTAGAATTTGCTATATTGGTGGATTATTTAAATCCCTATATTCCAAAATTGAAAACGTTTAAACATATTTACATAGCATGCTTATTTTCAATAAGTATGCTTTCTATTTTTTCTGAAGTAGCAAACGCCCAATTAGTTGTACGAACCGAAAAGAATTTTACAAAAATGGTTCGCCAATCGTTTGCGGGTCCAGGTGTACAAATTAAAAATGTAATATTTAGAGGCGACTCTGCTGCCATCGGTATTTTTGATGGTAGAAATTCGAACATTGGCTTAGACAGTGGAATATTAATAACTACAGGAAAAGCTGTAGATGCCATTGGCCCAGACAATGTTGATGTGAGTACCTTACAAGACGGATCAGGAACGGGAGGTAAAACTGATGGTGATTTAAATTCATTGCTACAAGGGACCATAACCAAAGATGCAACCTCTGTACAATTTACCTTTACCCCTTCGGCGAATCGCGCAACCTTTAAGGTCGTATTTGCTTCAGAAGAATACGCAGAATATGTTGGCAAAGGCTTTAATGATATTTTCGGATTCTTTTTAAGTGGCCCAGGCATAACTGGCAAAAAAAACTTAGCCATAGTACCTGGTACGCAAGACCTAATAAGTGTAAACACTATCAATTCACTAGTCAATTCTAATTTATTTGTAAACAATATTGGGGGCTTAAGCATACAATACAATGGTTTTACGAAAGTATTAGAAATTGTTGCCGATAATTTAATTGCTTGTGAAGATTATATCTTGAAAATGGTAATTGCCGATGTGGAAGATGCTGCATTTGATTCGGGAATATTTTTAGCTGCCCTAGACAGTGAAGCGCCCAACAATAGTTACATTACTAGAAGTTCGCCGGGCAGATCTAAGAATTTTATTCAAGAAAAATGCGACAGTGCCTTGTTTAGGTTTACAAGATCTAGCAATTTAATGCAGGCTAGCCAAACTGTAAAATTTACTGTAGGGGGTACTGCAACTAGAGGAATAGATTATATAGATTTCCCAGATTCAATCATCATTCAACCAGGCAAGATGTTTGCTGATTTAGTTATTTTCCCAATTGACGATAATGTAGTGGAACCTATCGAAGCAGTTTCTATTAGTGTTGCAAGCAATACAGTTTGTGCTATCTCTATTGATTCCATAAATATTCAGGATTTTGATACCTTAAGAATTACCACTTTTTTTGATGTACGTTGCGAAGGTGATACCATTTACAAACAAGTAAAATTTGCGGGTGGCTCCTCTCAAATTAGTTTTTTATGGACCGATAGTTTGGGTACTATTAAAGGGGTTACGCCAATTTTACAAGCATCGCCAGATAGCTTAACCATGTATATTATTTCGATATACGATTCTTGTATAAATTACACTACTGTTGACACCATATACATACCACCATTAACTCCAGTAGATTTAATAATACCCAATGATACAGTTGTATGTGCCCCAGTTGATTTAAATTTCATTATACAATCTAGTGTACCAGGCTTAAAATACAATTGGACAGCTGTGGATGCTGGGCAGAATTCTGTAGGTTTATTTGACGATAATGCGAAGCAAAACCCTATCTATTCTGTGCCTTCTGGAGTGTTTGTAATAAAAGTTTCGGTTGAAGTTGATTCTCCTAATTTTTGTTCGGGTTTAAAAACATTTAACATACGAGTAATCCCCAAAGGAGTATTTGGGCCCTCAACAGTATATGTTTGTAAAGGCGATAGCACTACTCTACGTGCATATGGAGGCGGTAAATACAGGTGGACACCTTCTAGCGGTATTGATGGTGATACAACCACTGCCAATGTGAGAGTTTTTAAAGCTGGAACTTATACAGCATTTGTTACCGATACTATTAATTGTGAAAAGCAATTTAATGTAAATGTAAAATTCGATACCATACCCGGTGCTAATGCAGGAAAAGACATTGTAATATGCGAACGTTCCTCTATTCAATTAAATGCGCAAGGTTCACAATATAACACTTATGAATGGTCACCTGCCACCGGACTTACTAACTCTAAAATAGGCAACCCAATTGCGGGTCCATTAGTTACTACAACCTATGTATTAAAATCTAAAAACAATGCATGTTTTAGTTATGATACCATGACGATTTTTGTAATTACCAAACCAGAAACTGCTTTTGATTATGAGTTTGATAGTTGCGCCAAAGTTATTTCATTTAGTAATGGAACACTCGGAACCGATAGTTTTTATTGGGATTTTGGCGATAATGAATATTCATTAGATAGAAACCCGATGCATAAATATGATACAACAGGTACGCTTACTGTATCGTTAATTGCAAACCGAGGAACAGATTGTACAGATACAAGCACCATAGCTATAAATTTAATTGATGTGGAGCCAGATAAAAGAGTAGTGCCAAATACCTTTACGCCAAACGGTGATAACAAGAATGATGTATTCACCATATCTGGAGGAAATGTGGGTTGTGCTATCACTAAAATGTCTATCTATAACAGATGGGGTAAACTATTACATGAAATAAAAGATGTAGAAGTGTGGGAATGGGATGGCCGAATCGGGAGTGAAATAGTCCCGCCGGGAGTCTACTTTTACTCAATCATCGGACAAGGCTTTGAAGACGTTGGAATCGTGAACGTAATTTACTAGATTTAGCATAAATATATTATGAACGGACACTACATACATTTGTTATCGAATCATTTCCCAATAATATTAAGTATTACTGGTTTTGTTGTATTAACAATTGGATTGTGGCGACATTTAAAAACACTGAAGCAAGTAGGTTTATTTATATTACTTGCGGCCTCTTTATCTACCATTCCGGCGTATATATCTGGAGAAGAAGCTGAGCATGTTGTTGAAAACAAAGCAGGCACCAGTGAAAGTATAATGGAAGAACATGAAGAAGAAGCTGAACTAGCTTTTATATTAACTGATATTTTAGGTGTACTAGCATTTGTAGCTTTACTCTTAAGTTTTAGAGATCATTCTCTTTCTGTAATGGCAAACAGAATTGTATGGTTAATGGGATTAGTGTGTTTGATCTTTTTGTTTAACGTTGGTAAATCTGGCGGGCAAATAAGAAGACCCGAATTAAGAACAGAACAAGCAGTAGACACAAGTGGTTTATTGCAACAAAATGAAGAAGAAAATGAATAAAAATTATGTTAGTGTAAGTATTCTTTTAATACTTATGAGTGCTTTTACTTTTAACTCTTGCAAACATGAAGTGGATTTAACTGGAGTTCCAGAGATCTCTTTTTCCAACGATATACAACTTATACTTTCTGGAAATTGCAACATGCCTGCCTGCCATGGTACCGATGCAGCTTCAGAATTCCCATTGGTAACTTATCAGAATGTAATGGACGAAGGCAATGTAAGAGCAGGAAATGCAAATGCTTCAGAATTATATCAGGTATTACTAAAAACTGGCGACGAACGTATGCCACCTACGGGTCCATTAACCGATATACAAATTAAAAAAATATTTATTTGGATAGAACAAGGAGCCAAAGATAATTAGCTAATGTGCTAGTTTGCTAATGTGCTAATGTAAGCTACTTCATCACTCACAACTCACAACTCACAACTCAAAATTCACAACTCAAAATTTACAATTCAACATGTTGTTTTCAAAAAAAATCTTACTTCTATGTTTCGTAATAATCGGGGGCTTGAGCTCTTGTTATTATGATAATTTCGCAGAACTAAACCCGGGTATTGGTTTAGAAGGATGCACGGATACGGCTGGTGCCATTACGTTTACAGCAAATGTATTACCAATTATGCAACAAAATTGCGGAACAAGTAATCCTGGTTGCCACCAAAATAATTCGAGTACTGGGTTCTATGATTTGAATTCAAAAGCTGGTATAGATGTTGCAATTGCCGATGGTAAATTTATACAATCTATTAAACATTTATCGGGAGCTAGTGCGATGCCTAAAACAGGAGGTAAACTCGACGATTGTAGCATTGCTGTAATTGATAAATGGCTTGCGACTGGAGGGAATTAAAGAATAGGCGAATTTACGAACGGACGAATTTACGAACTAGCGAATAGACAAATATGAAAAAAAGTATACTAGCATTAGGCATTATAGCAACGAGCCTATTTACCATAAACACAAGTACTGCGCAGGAAACAGATCCGATGAAACTATTGGAAGAAATGAATCCTACGAATGAAAACGAACCAGTGGCTGCCACTTTTAAAGGCACTCGTTTAATTAACCAACACACCATTGAAGTGGGTGGTAAAAGAACATTAGATTATAGAATTGCACACAGATTTGGTCCATTTAATTCTGGATCTTATGATTTTTGGGGCTTAGACGGCGGTGCAAGTATTCGCATGAGTTTAGAGTACAGTTATGATGGTCGTTTGCAATTCGGATTAGGTAGAACCTCTATCGAAAAAACATACGACTCTTATTTAAAATACAGGTTGCTACAACAAAATAAAAGCAATACCATGCCAGTAAGTGTAACCTTACTTTCTGGAGTTTATTATACCAATTTACAAGGTGCAGCAACGCTAATTTCTGGAGTTGATAAATATAAAAACAGATCAGCACGTTTCTCATTTGCACAACAAATTATGATTGCTCGTAAGTTCAGCGAAGACCTCTCTTTACAAATAACACCTAGCATGGTGCACTATAACCAAGTAGATAACATTGCCGATAAAAACGATACATATGCAATTGGATTCTTAGGTCGCTATAAATTCACCAAACGTACTGCCGTAACTTTCGAATACATGGCTCGTGCTAATAAATATACCAGCGCGACAACTTATTATGATTCGATGGGTATAGGTTTGGATATCGAAACTGGCGGACACGTTTTTCAAGTGCATTTAACCAATTCTCTTGGCATCACCGAAAACCAATTTATTACCCGCACTGCCGATACTTGGAGTGATGGTGGAATGAGGTTAGGGTTTAATATTTCGAGGGCGTTCACACTGTAAGTTTATACGACTATAAGACCATACGACTATACGATAGGATTAGCTTGCAATTAAGAATAGAATCTTGCTATCTTACAATCGTATGGTCGTATAGTCGCATTTTCGTACATTTGCTTATGCGAACAAAACTCCTTTTACTTCTAATATTCATTAGCAACCTTACCTCCGCACAAACCTACTTCCCTCCTCTTACAGGAAACCAATGGGAAACCAAAAGTGCAAGCGATTTAGGTTGGTGTACTGATAGTATACCCTCGCTCTTAGATTTTGTGGGGCAGAATAATTCGAAAGCATTTTTAGTTTTAGTAGACGGACGTATTGTAATCGAGAATTATTATGGCACATTTAATCAAGATAGTTTTTGGTATTGGGCATCGGCAGGTAAATCAATGCTTGCCACAGTAGTTGGAATTGCGGCCGAACAAAATTTGCTAAACATTAACGATGCTAGTTCAACTTATTTAAATACCGGCTGGACTAGCTGCAGCACTACCGATGAACAAAAAATAAAAATTGTACATCAACTCAGTATGAACTCTGGTATAAACGATAATGTACCCGATGTGGATTGTACAGAGCCTAGTTGTTTAACTTGCCTTGCAGAACCTGGCACTCGCTGGGCTTACCACAATGCTGTATATACTTTATTGGAAGAAGTAATTGTAAATGCAAGCAATCAAAGCTTGAATCAGTTTCTGAATACAAACATCAAATTAAAAACAGGTATGAGTGGTTTGTATATTAAGCAAGGTTATAACAATGTTTATTTTAGTACCGCTCGTTCTATGGCACGCTTCGGTTTACTTGCACAAAATAATTTTGTGTGGAATAACGATACCGTTTTAAGAGATGGAACTTTTAAAACACAAATGACCAATACTTCGCAAAACCTTAATCCTGCGTACGGATATTTATGGTGGCTTAATGGGAAAAATAAATTTATGTTACCAGGTTTGCAAGTAGTGTTTAATGGAATGTTAGCACCCGATGCACCTGTAGATATGTACAGTGCAATGGGCAAAAACGGACAAATAATAAATGTAGTTCCAAGTAAAAAAATGGTGGTAATTCGCATGGGTAATAAACCTGCTGATCAAAATGAATTACCTATGATTTTTAATAATGAGATTTGGAAACGCCTTAACAACATAATGTGTAATGCAACTTCGATAAACCATCAGCTTAAAGATAAAAAAGTAAGTGTTTACCCTAACCCTAGCCAAAACGAAGTATTTATTAATGGGATAACTAATTTAAATTATTGTATTAAAAACGTAAACGGACAGATAATGCAAAAAGGAATTTTGGAAGGCAATAAAATTTCTATTGAGAAATTATCTGTTGGAGTTTATAGTTTGGAAATAGAAGGAATTGTTTTGCGAATTGTGAAGATGTAGGTTTTTTTAGGTCACAGAGTTTCTCAAAGTACACACAGAGTTTCACAAAGTTTTTCTTTTCCTGAATGATTTTGAGTTTCACGCAAAGAACGCGAAAGTTATCGCAAAGAACGCAAAGGGCACTCTGTTGCCTCCATTAGCACACAAGCATACTATCACACTAGCACACTAGCACACTAACTCTTCTCTTCCCATACCTGCACCAAATGCATAATAGTATCTACCGCTAACTGCATATCTTGTACTGTAACCCACTCAAGTTTAGAATGGAAGGCATGCTCGCCAGCAAATATATTAGGGCATGGTAAGCCCATAAACGATAAACGCGAGCCATCTGTTCCACCACGTATGCCACCGCTCACAGGGTTCATGCCTGCTCTGCGAATTGCTTCTTCTGCATACTCCACTAACTGCGGATGTTTTAACAATACTTCTTTCATATTTCGGTATTGATTTTGCACTTCAATTTTATACGTAGAACCTGGATACTTTAGCATTACTTTTTTGGTAAGCTCCTCTACAAAAAACTCATGCTCCTTTAATTTATGTGTATCAAAATCGCGAATTATAAATTGAATAGTAGCGCTCTCCATGTTTCCACTTATAGATGTAGGATGCACAAAGCCTTCTCGTCCGCTCGTTGTTTCTGGCGAATAAGAATCTTTAGGTAAAGCTGCCACAATATCCGAAGCAATTTTTACTGCGTTCTCCATTTTGTCTTTTGCAAAACCTGGGTGAGAAGCTACGCCATGTATGTTAATACTCAATCCATCGGCCGAAAAAGTTTCGTCTTCTATATGTCCACGTGTTTCGCCATCCATGGTATAGGCAAAATCTGCCCCTAACTTTTTCAAATTAACTTTATCAACGCCTCTTCCAATTTCTTCGTCGGGGGTAAATAATATTTTTATAGTACCATGTTTAATTTCTGGATTTTTTATAAGTTGATGTATGGCATCCATAATTTCCGCCACACCTGCTTTATTATCGGCACCTAACAAAGTAGTACCATCAGTCGTAATAATATCGTTCCCTAGTTGATCGAGTAATGCCGGGTGCTCTGAAGTTTTTAATACCTGAGTATGATCTTTTGGCAACACTATATCTTTACCATCGTAATTTACATGTACAATTGGATTTACATCTTTTCCTGTACAATCTGGCGAAGTATCCATGTGTGAGCAAAAGCAAATCACCGGAACTTCTTTATTTGTATTGGATGGTAACGTTCCATACACATATCCGTTTTCATCCATCTCAGCATCCGAAATTCCCATGGCCAGTAATTCTTCTACTAACAAACTACCTAAGTTTTTTTGCTTCTCTGTGGATGGGCAAGTAGGCGAGCTTGGGTCCGATTGTGTATCAATTTTTACATATTTTAAAAATCGTTCGGTTACGGTATACGCTAATTTCATATCAAAAATAATTAGATTCGAAATTAATCAAAATTATTAATTATTAGGCGAACCAGCTGCAACCCACATTTCGATTTGGCGAATGTTACAATCGCTCAACTTTGCTCTATTTTTGGGCATTGTAGACCATCCTGTTGTATGTTTAATAGAGCCCAATAAGGCACCACTATTTACAGCGGCTTTAACTTCTGTGTAGTTTGAAAGTCCAATGCCACCAGATGGAGCGGTACCAGAATGGCAACCAATGCAATTGTTTTTCAGTACGTTTTGTACATGCACAGCAAAGGTTACATTTAACGTATCGCATGCAGTAGAATTTATACATTCTGTATTTTGTGCCCCTTCGTTTATCCAACGAGCTATTAATGAAATCTGATCGGTACTTAATCTACTCTTTGGCGCCGGTGGCATTACATCACTAGGGTCGGTATCTACAATTTTTTCATACACTTCAGAATTATGTGCATTACCCGGAATAATTTCGCCAGTGTTTAATATGTTAAAATAATTATCTAATACAACACCGTCTGCAGCAGTGCCAGCATCATGACAACCACTATAAGCACAATTCGCTAAAAATATAGGCAACACATCGTTTACGAAATAAATTTTTGTAGGGTCGCATGGGTTAGTATTTCCTCCTCCACCAGTTCCACCTCCTCCACCATTTAAGGTAGTATCATTTATTACTTCTTTTATCGTTTCTACCACTTCATGAGAGCACGATTGAGCGAGTACTGCAGTACTTAACAATGCTAATAAGGCTAGTTTTTTCATTTGTATTTAGGTTTACAAATTAAAAGTGTACTTATTTAGGCAATATTAAAATTAAAAGATACTGAACTGGGAATATTATATTCTGAATAAGGATAAACTTATCTACCCAATAACCAAGCTTTAAAATCAGAAGAGCGTTCGGTACTTACAATGGTTTCTTCTTCAGTTTTAGGTTTGAGGGTAATTTTCACACGCGATTTTGTGTACGTAAACATATTATCGATGGCCTCAAAACATAGAATACATTGCCTATTTATTCTAAAAAACTGCTTAGGGTCCAAGATTCTTTCAAGCTCATCAAGGTTTTCATCAATAGGCAACACTTCTCCTTTTTTCATGGTCATGAGCGTTACCTTTTGCTTCGAATAAAAATACGCCGCATCGGCAATTTCAATGGCTTTAATGGTATGCCCGTACCTCACAACAATTCTTTTCTGTTGAATTTTAACCAAAGCATCTTGCAATATTTCTATTTTAGCATGCGATTCATCCTTATCAAAATACTCTTTAAATTTAGAGATAGCGGCTTGCAATTCTTCTTTCTTAATCGGTTTTAATAGGTAATCAACACTTGCTAACTTAAATGCCTTAACAGCATACTCATCATAAGCAGTGGTAAAAATAATAGGGATGCGTAATTCTATTTTTTTGAAAATCTCAAAACTCAATCCATCCGACAATTGGATGTCACAAAAAATCAAATCTACTTTTTCTTTATTTTGTTTGAAAAAATCAACGCTTGATTTAATGCTGTCTGGCTGGCAAAGTAATACAGCTTGTTCATCAATTTTTTTAATGGCCGCTAGCAAACGCTCTGCAGCTACATTTTCATCTTCAATTATAACTATATTCATATTAATCAATTAAAGGAACCTTTACTATAAATATTTGTTGATTATCTATTATCTCCACCTTCATATCACTCAACAATTCATATCTCTTTACAATATTTTGCAAACCTATGCCAGTAGATATTACACCAGAACTCTTGCGTAAAATTTCATTTTGCACTACCAAATAATTTTGGTCTGCAAAAATTTTAATAATTAATGGGTCTTCTCTTGAGGCGGTATTGTGTTTTATGGCATTCTCTATTAATAGTTGCAAACTCAATGGTGCAATTTTTTTAGAAAATAAATCAAGTGGAATTTGTAATTCGAATTTAATTTTACCTAAAAATCGTTGTTCAATTAAGAAGATATAATTTTCCAATAATTTCAATTCTTCGCTAAGGTTTATTAAATTTTTCTCTCTATAGGTTAATAATTCGCGATAGAAATCAGATAGTTTTTCAACAAATAGAATTGCCTTATCTGGGTTCGTTTCTATAATACCCGCCAGGGTATTAAAGCTGTTGAACAAAAAATGTGGATTGATTTGATTTCTGAGCGTTTCTAATTGAAATCGGATTCTATCATTTTCAAATTGTTGCTTCTCTTGTAATCCTTTTGTTCTCCAATTTACAAATACATAAATGCCAAAAATTAGCAAAATAGAAGCCAACAAAATGAACCAATTTTTTTGCCAAAAAGGGTGATCTATTTCAAATTTATAGGAAGTAATTTTAGCATATGTAAAATCGTTACTTGCAGAACTCATTACTTTAAACACATAGTTGCCGGGTGGTAATTTAGAGTAAGTAAGCTTATTGTCTTTGGTATCATACCATTTAAGGTCATAACCTTCTAACTGTACTCTGTATTTTACTTCGCTAGGTTTGTGGTACCATAATCCAACAAATTCAAACACAAAATAATTTTCGTCGGCCTTAAAATGAGCTGCTTTTGTTATATCTATTTTTTTACTAAATACATTTACTTGTTTAAGTATTGTACTAGGCCCATTCCACATAGAATTAAGTTGTGTATAATATTTTATAATTCCATTAGCAGTACCAATCCATATATATTGATAAGAGTCTTTACAATTGGCATTAAGTGTTGGCTTTATATTTTTCAATCCAATTTCATCATCATGATATAAAACCTGATAAGTGCTGGTATTAAATACATCAATCCCAATATCACTTATAATTAACATGTTGTTAAAATTGTCGCATACTAAACCCGAAATAGTTAAACTTCTGATGCCATTTAATCTGTTGAAATTTTTAAATTCTTTCCCATTAAATGAATAAATCCCATCATTTAAAGTACTAAACCAAATTTTACCATTTTTATCTTCTGTAATCGAATAAATGGTTTTGCTTTTTAGTCCGTTTGTTTTATTGTAATTATGGAATGTGCTTCCATCATACATGGTTAAGCCTTTGCCATCTGTTGCAAACCAAATTCTATTTTTAGAATCCACAAATACCTGGTAAATAAAATTAATGCCTATACTTTTTTCCTTTTCGAAATTTGTAACCGAAATCAACTTATCATTCTCTGTACTAAATTCTATTTTACAAATGCCACCTAAGGTTGCCAACCAAAGTATGTTTTTTACAGATGCTATTGATAATATATTATTGTTGGATAATCCATTTTTATTTGTATAAAATACATGTTTATTGGTTTGCAGATTAATCTTAATTAATCCTTTATCAAAAGTGCCAGCCCAAATATTGCCATATTCATCTTCATGTATACTTACTATGCTAATGTTTTTTTCTGATGAAAACACTTTGGTAAACTTGGCATTATCATAATAATACAATTCATTTTTTGTACTAAACCACAAACGATTGTGTGTATCGCGATATATGGCATTACAAGAATTTATTTGCTGATTTGGGAAAGCTAAATATTCAAACAAATTATTGAACGAATAAAGTGAGCTTGTTTTATTACAAAGCCAGAAATTCCCTTCATTATCAACTATTGCATCACTAATACCCGAAATAAACTTAGTATTCTTTTTATTATATATTTTGTAAGCTCCTTCATGTAAATAATGCACAAGAGAGGAGTCTTCGGTAAGCAACCATGTTTCATTTTTATCATTTATAATTTTATTGATGGCGCCAAAATTCTCACTGTTTATAATATGCTCTATTTTATTTTGAGGTATACTATAAATAAACATTCCTTTTGATTGTGTGCCAATGGTAATAAAATTATATTTGTTATTATAAGACAGATAAGTAACAATTTCATCCGTAATATTCTTATTCTGCTTAAATTCTATTTGTTTAAAAGTTTTATTATTGATGATGTTAATTCTATTGTCTGTTGCTATCCATACTTGCTCCCCAACTAACAATAAATCGTACACATAATTATCTGTTAGTGTTGGGCATTTTTGCAAACTTAAATCAGGTTTAACACAAATAATACCATCACCTAAACTGGAAAGCCAAATGTTGTGGAATTGGTCTTGCAGCATATCAGAAACACCTGCCTTAAATTTATGAACTTTAAGTAGGCTAGCTGATTCATTTTTTTTGAGGTAAACATTCCCAAGCTCATCCCCTATCCATAAATTATTTTGATGATCAAAAAACAGTTTTTTTACATTTAGTTCATTTTTTACTTCAATACCAAGCTTGTTAAAATTATAGCCATCAAAATAAAACACTCCTTTATTGGTACCAATGTATAAATAACCGGCAGTATCATTCGCTAAGCAATTTAGCTTGTAATTATTCTCATTAAACAAAAAAGGAATTTCGTTAAAATACGGCGACTGCCCTACTAATTTTAGAGGTAAAATAAATAACAGAAAAACGAGTATTCTATTCATACGAATTAAATTGTGCGTTTACGTCTACTTGTATTTCTTCTGCAATTTTTTGATTTACGATACTTGGGATATTGATTCCATGTTCTTCTAAGAGCACCAAAAATTTAGATCGCACCATAATTCGACCATTTTTTGTTTCAATAGTAATTTTTATGGTTCTTATTTTTTCTATCCCGTGTATGGTTAATTTACCTTTAGCACGGAGTTCATATACTCCATCTTTTTCAAAATCTATATCTTCAACAATTTTACCTGTAAAACTAGCCCTTGGAAACTGATCACTTTCCATATAGTTTTCATTAAAATGTTCGCGTTGTATGCTTCCATTAAAACCGTTAAAGGAGTTAATGTCTATGGTAAAGGCAAAGGTTTTATCAGCTAATAAAAGCAAGCCTTTGAGCTTATTTGAACTCGCTTTAATTTGTTCTAAAGGAGCATCAGAAAGGAAAGAAACAGTACCCGAATTCAACAATAATTTATTTACTTGTTGGGCATTAATTGTTAAAGTTGAAAATAGAAAAAAGAAAAAAGTAAAGAGGGCTTTCATTATTTAATATTAAAATTTGAAATCACATGTAATACCTTTTCTAAATCATCATCATTAAAATCTAGATGAGTTACAAAACGCATGGTTTGTTTACCCATGGTATTAGCTACAATATTATTTTTTTTGAGGTAGGCGATAAAATCATCTGATGAAACCTCCTCCTTTAATTTAAAAATAATGATGTTACTGAGCACAGGTAATAGTTCTCTAACATAATTTACGGTGCTTAATGTTTTACCAATTTCTCTAGCTCTACGATGGTCGTCTTCTATCCTATTAATATGATGATCTAAAGCATACAAAGCTGCTGCTGCTAACACACCCGCTTGCCTCATTCCTCCTCCTAACAACCTTCTGTACCTACGAGCTTTTGCTATAAATTCTTTAGAGCCTAACAAAGCAGAACCAACCGGTGCACCTAGGCCTTTAGAGAAACATACAGAAACCGAATCGAAATAAGTTGAATATTCTTTAGCATTATCTTTGGTTTCATGCAGTGCATTAAACACACGAGCACCGTCTAAATGCAAGGGTAAATGATGCTTTTTACACATGTCGGAAATAGTAGCAATTTCTGCTAATGTATAATAACCTCCACCTGCTTTGTTCAAGGTATTTTCTAAAGCAACTAAGGAGGTGCGTGGTAAATTTATTACGGGAGGGTGTATATTTTCTTCTACATGTGTAGCATTAATTTTTCCGGAAGTACCATGCACTGCACGTACCTGAACACCTGAATTAAAAGCCATTCCTCCACCTTCATAATTATAAATATGTGAGGTAGCATCGCAAATAACTTCATCACCGGGTATAGTATGTGTTTTTATGGCAATTTGATTGGTCATGGTGCCAGAAGGACAAAAAACAGCAGATTCGAAACCGAAAATGCCTGCAACCTTTTGTTCTAAAGCATTTATACTTGGGTCTTCACCATAAACATCGTCGCCAAGGGGGGCAGAAAACATGGCCTCTAACATGCCTTTGGTTGGTTTAGTTACGGTATCGCTTCTTAAATCTATCATATAGGTATGGTTTTTGCTAAAATATCAATTAAAAATATCAATTTGAAGAAACTGGGCACTAAACCGTACGATTTGGGATTAAAAACCATTGTGTTTATTGCATGCCTATTCTTTATAAATTCGGCTAATGCACAGTTAATAATTCGAACCAATAGAACAGTTAGCGATTTAGTTCAAAATGTTTTGGCGAGTAAAGGAGTCGAAATTCCAAATACAAGTATACAATCGTCACCTAATTTAGACGCTATTGCGTTTTTTGATGGCAGAAATTCGAACTTAGGACTAGACAGTGGAATATTTTTATCAACAGGGCGAGCGGTAAATGCTCGTGGGCCAAATTTATTAGGGAACACAGGTACATCTAACAATCAGCCCGGAGATGCAGACATTACAAGTATTAATTCCAATGAACCTAATTTTGATGCAGCTTGGATTAGTTTCCAAGTAATACCAGAATCGGATACCGTTAGTTTCCGATTTGTATTTGCTTCCGAAGAATACCCTGAATTTGTAAACCAAACCTATAATGACGTATTTGGATTATTTATTGAAGGATTAGGGTATGCAACCAAAACCAATTTAGCCTTAATACCAGGTACACAAACTCCTGTATCAATTCAAAATGTTAATCACCTTACCAATTCCGTATACTACCGCGACAATGTAAATGGTACTAGTATTTCTTTTGATGGTTTTACCACAATTATTGAAGCCAAAGCTAAAGTAGTACCATGTACTCCCTATACACTTCGATTTGTAATAGCCGATATTAAAGATTTGATTTATGATTCTGGAATTTTTATTGAAGCACAAAGTTTAAAAAGTTTAAACGATAATGGGATCACAGTAAATTTCAAAAAGGTAATTTTTTCTGAGTGCGATTCTATTGATTTAGAATTTATTCGAAATTCTAATAATTTAGCGAATCCAATTGTGGTCGACTTTGAGTTGGGTGGTACTGCAAAAGTTGGCATCGATTATACCATACCTCAAACTTCACAAGTTACTATACCTGCAGGTCAACAATCTGTATCGTTAAAAATAAAACCCTTTACAGATGGCATTGCAGAACCTGGAGAAATTATTAGTGTAAAAGTTTTAAGTCCAGTAATTTGTGATACAATTATTAAAGTTGGGAATTTATTAGACTACAGGAGATTTGATTCGGTAGAATTTAAATATGCATGTGCAGACTCTGCAGTGGTTATTTCTATACGCGATTACGATTTATTAGACAGCATTGCCTGGGATAATGATGATGGCATACGCATAGCCGTTGGACCTGTAGCAAATATACACAGACGAGATACTGGATTTTTTTACATACGTGCAGTTGAAAAATGTTCGGGACGAGTTATAATAGACTCGGTACGAATTAAATTTTTTGATGTGAGGATAGATGCTGATACAATTATTTGTTTAGGTGATACCCTATATTTAAAAGCGCTCTCTAATTTGCCTGGTGCAAAATTCGAATGGACGAACTCAACTGGTGGCAGTTTTTCTCCAAGTCCACTAAGCACTAGCCCCTATCTAATTCCAGAGAATGATGGATACGTTTATGTAAGTATTACAAACGATGGTATATGTGGAAGTAGTTTGTTAAAAATAAAAGTAGTGAAATTGCAGGTTGAACTTGACTCCATACGAATTTGTGGTGTCGGGAATAGTTATCAATTAAAAGCAAGCGGTGGCACCAATTATTTGTGGACACCGAGTACTTTTTTAAGCGATAATACCATTGCCGAACCAATTGTAACTCCTACTACCAACATGAATTACACAGTTCAAATTTCAAACGGTTCTTGTTCGGAAACAATAGAAATTAAAGTAAGAATAGACACGCCAATTACCGTTAAAGCAATAGACGATATTTATGTTTGTACACGGCAGTTTGCAGATTTAAATGCAGAAGGTTCACCAGATTCTGTTTATATATGGTCGCCTACCAAAGGCTTAGATAACCCATATTCGAAAACACCTAGGGCGAACCCAATAAGTACCACCACTTATTATGTAAGAGGTATAAATGGAGCATGCATCAGTATTGATTCTGTAACAGTTATTGTAGTAAATCCTATTGAAAGTAGCTTAGAATATTCTTTCGATTCCTGTAATAAAACTTTTATTGGGATGCAAAAATTAGCAACCGATTCTACCGAAATAGTTTGGGATATGGGTAATGGTGATGTTATTAAAAGTAAAAACATTGCATACACTTATGAAACACCTGGTAATTATGTTATAAGAAGTTTAGTTGATATAAATGCTCCATGTGCCGATTCTGAATTAGTAAGTATATACATGCCAGCCATTGATATAACCAAACGCAGAATACCGCAAGCTTTTAGTCCTAATGGCGATGGGCAAAACGATGAGTTCAAAATATTTTTTGGCAATCTGCCATGTGCGGTAGAAGAATTCAAAATTTATAATCGTTGGGGGCAATTGGTCTTTGATCATAAAAACCGAGAAGAGTTAAGCTGGGATGGAACCTACAACGGTGAAGCATGTTCGGCAGGCACGTATGTGTATTATTTGAAGGGTGAAGGGTTTGAGGATAGTGGTTGGTTTGCATTGATTCGGTAATTTTTTTGGTCACAAAGGTCTCTAAGTACACACTATGGGACACAATGTTTTTCTTTGTGTACATTTGTGTACTTTAGTGAGTACTTAGAGTCCTTTGTGACCTAAAATCAGTCCTTAAGTATAAAAACGATCTCTTCTATATCCTTATTCTTGAAATTTGAAATCAAATTTTTGTACTCAAGTAAAGTGCTACTTGTAAACTTAATAGCATTCAACTTTAAGCTTTTTAAAATTAATAAGGTGTCGGATGCTTGTTTAAATTTTATGTCATAAGCACCAACAGTATTTCCTAAATGAAAATCATAAAACTTACTTTCTAGCATATAATTTTCGGGTACATGTATTTCTATTGTATCTAAAATTGTATAAGAACTTAAGGTTGAATAATCTGGTTCGTTTTCTAACGCATACAAATTATCACTTGCTTTATTCAATTTCAAATACAATCGCTTAGAGTTTCTATTAATTAAATTCAACTGGTCTGTAGTTAATTCTAATTTAACTTTCGGAATATTAGAATTAATAATTTTCATGTTAGTTTGGCTGGTATTATTAACATTATACACATTCAGAATAAAATCATCTTTTTCTTTTTTATTATTATTGATGATGAACGAATACATACCTTCTGCCAAATCACCAATATAAGTAGCTTCTAAATTATATTTCAATTTAGAATTAGCTATTGAATAGGTATGTTTACTTAATATTGTATCCATTAAAAAATTTGGAGTTCTAATTAATTCACTTTCAAAAGGTTTTACCAATAAGGTGTTTTTGTTAGCAGTAAACGAATTCAAATAATTAAAATTAGAAACATTGTTGGTACACTCTAACCATATTGAATCTGTTGCAAATGGCACACAAACTATTACATGATTAAAATACGACATTGGAAAATCTGCTGCAATTGGATCGAAATGTTTCTTCGCATGTATTAGTGAAACATAAGATTTTATTCCTGCTACCTCTAGCATGGCACACATCAAATTAGATAATGCCTTACAATCGCCATAGCCATTTTTATAGGTTGTTGCTGCATCAATACACTGCCAACCTCCAACTCCTAACTGTATGCTTACATATCGATAATCGTCTTGTAAAGATTTGTATAAGATTTTTATTTTTTCTATTGTATCGTTCGTAATACTAATTTTTGTTAATAGTTTTTCTTTGTACTCTTTAGGTAATTCATTTCTATTTTTATTTAACTCAAAATAAAAACTACCTAATTCTTGCCAATTTCTTAAACTTCCTTTGTTTCCGTACAAATAAAAATCATTTACTTTGGTAAGAATAAATGCATCGTTTTCAGAACTTTCATTTACAAATGAATCTGTATAAGTATATACAATTTTATCATCTATTTCTTTGTATTGAATATTTTTTCTAACATGCAATTGCTTTGTATAGGTAGCGATATTTTTTTTAGAAGTGATTTTAAAATTTAATTTTTCTATACTACTATTCGGATAAGGTTTTATAAACAATATTGGTAAAAACAAACTTTGTTTTGATTCCGTTGTGTACTCATATTCTATTGTATAAGGATAGGTTCTCGGTATATATGCGAATGACAAATTTCGTGAATCTTGCGCTAATGTATATTCGTTACCATCAGAATATTCATACATGTCTTTACGGCCATACTTCTTTATAAAGAACCCGTTCTTATCGTATATATTAATTGTTATTTGTTTAAGCTTAGTAATTGAATTTATTGGAACATTTATACTTAATGTGTTATTACCTTTTTGGTTTAACACAGTTATTACCCTGTGCACTTTATATTCAACCTTTTCCGAAGTTTGTATGTATATCTCTTCATCATTAAGCCTAAAAACTAAATTGGCATTGTTAAGCAAATCTCTATCTATTACATTAGAATTAAATTGTTGCGCATAAACAAATGAACAAAAAAAGAGAAAAACGAGTACTATGCTTTTTTTCATTTCACTTTATTCAAAACAATTTTTTCTG
This sequence comes from Sphingobacterium thalpophilum, assembly GCA_943371425.1. Taxonomy (GTDB): domain Bacteria; phylum Bacteroidota; class Bacteroidia; order Sphingobacteriales; family Sphingobacteriaceae; genus CAJBVG01. The sequence goes on along the minus strand of CALRUR010000005.1, from coordinate 154,909 downwards.
TTTCCTTTAAAATAATCATATCAAAAAAATCGGTTAGTGCTTGGCTTTCTACTTTACTAAAATTAGTTTTATGAATTTGCAACTTAGATTTTATTTGTATCATACTAGGACTAGACCTTACAATAAAATCGTATGAACCCTCATCAACATTAAAACTAGATTTAATACTTTTAGGAATTTCATCAATACTTAATGTTGCAGGCAATATCATGCTAACAACTACATTTACGTCAATTTTATATGGCAATTCGTAAGGCAACTCTCGGTTATTTGCTAAAAATGGATTTGAAGTATTACTTTTAGAGAGCAATGCATTTAAAAATAAATTATCGTCTGTAAACGGAATACTAAATTTATAATTTATAATTATATCCTCCTCTAAATTATTTAATCCCGAAATTTCAATGCTACTAGTATCCACTTTATAATCTTTTATCGATTTACACTTTTCGACTAATTCTTTTTTTAAATCATTAAGTGTAGAATTCCGGATCGAATATGATTCGAAAATACCGGGCGTATAGGTATACTTTCCAGAAATAATATTTTCAGTATAACTTAATTCGAATACAGTTCTCGATTGTTCTTTTATTTCTTCAGGAGATAAATCAACCGGAAATCTATATTTAGAAATGCCTTGTGCCGTGCCATTGTAAAGGTTTATTTTCAATTGCCCGAAAGGCAAATTTTTATCAGTAGCATCTAATAAATACGTGGTCGAATCAATATTTACATGACAAATAAGATAATCATACCCTTCTAAAAACGGATACTTAACATTTGGGAATCCGTTTTCTTTAGGCTTTACAATTACAGGGGTAGCATCTATGTTTAAATTTCTTAACATAGCCACCAGAAGTAAATTAATATCGGCAATGCCTCCTTTTTTCTCTTTAAGTATTGTACTTAGGTTTTTGCTTAAATACATACTACCATTATCAATTACTAAATAATTATTTTGTAGATATGTATAAACAGCTTTTATCTTTTCTTCATCGTTACTTGTGTTTTCAATAATTGGTTTTAAAATTGGACTAAGCCAAACATTTTTACTGAAAACTTCTTTACCAAACTCTTCGTCATCCATTAAAACTTCAGACAATTCAGTCCAAGATTTAATGGTATTTTTCAGAGGCATGTTTGGAAATTTATAACTATTCAATTGAAAAATTATTCTCGAAATATAATTGTAGTCGGCCGAAATAAATTTTTCTTCACGATATGCGGGTACATTTAGCATAATAAGTTGCTTATCGTTTACAGATGTACTTAAGTCAATTCTGTCTGATGCTCCATATGCATCGTTTTGACTGACTAATATAGTATAAGTCTTAGAAGAGGTTGCCTCTTTTACTTTATCGAAATTCCTTAATCCTATAAGTGATGGAGTGTAAGAGAAAAAATCTGGAATGGAGGTTCTATTCTCAGAATATAAGGTTGGATATTTACTTTGAAATTGCCAGGGAATGAGTAAAAATATATTGTCGGTACTAAATGTATAACTAAATTCTATAATGCTACCCTCTTTAACTTGAGGAAAACTTAGTTTCTTAAGTGTTTTGTATTTATTTAGTTTTTCTGCAAAAATGTTTTCATCGTTTAACTTTGTTTCTACTACAACATTATTTACTAAATTATACGTTACGCCTTTTATGCTATTAATTCGATCCCTGTACCCATTCCGGTCGCGTAATAAAATATTAATATTTGCTGCGCTATATCCTTCTTTAGTTAATATTTTAATCCTGCACTTTCTTTTTTGTGTTACCTGAAACCAGCCTTGGCTCGTACCTTCCATTTCTGTTATTCCAACATCTGCTAAAATTATTGCATCTGCTGATAAATCTATATCGTATGATTTTTTTAAAAGTTCTTCTGGAGTAATTTTTGAAAATTTATAATTCTCGAATTGTTCTGCGTGTGAGGAATGAAATATCGAAACCAGAAAAAGGATTAAAATAAATTTATGCTTCATAGAAGCTAATATATAAAATTATTTTTTAGGTCACAAAGGTCTCTAAGTACTCACTATGGTACACAATGTTTTTAATTTTTCTCTCTTGACAAATTTTCAAATCAACATAGTTTTGCTTTATGGAAAGAGAAAACGAATTGTCGAGGATAATTTTAAACGAAGCTTTTAAAGTTCATTCTGAGTTAGGACCAGGGTTACTTGAGTCTGTTTATGAAAAATGTTTATTTCTGGAACTCAATGAACTTGGGTTATATGTAGAAAAGCAAAAAGAAATTCCAATTATATATAAGCAAAATATAATCGAACCTGGTTTTAGATCAGATTTAATTGTGGAGGGGAAAGTTATAATTGAAATAAAGTCTATTGAATCTATAAATGAAGTTCATGTTGCACAAGTGTTAACTTATTTAAAGTTTACAAAATTAAAACTTGGTTTATTACTAAACTTTAATGTGGCTCATTTGAAACAGGGAATAAAAAGGGTTATTCGATAATATAAAGATGGGTCACAAAGGACAAAAAGTACTCACTATGGGACACAATATTTTTCTTTGTGTACCTTTGTGAGTACTTAGCGTCCATTGTGACCTATACACCCAGTTCTATCGCACCCTTCACCTTCTGCTTCATCAATGCCAAGTCTATTACTTCCGACATTTCATTTACATAATGGAAACGTAAATCTTTTACATACCTCGGATTAATTTCTAAGATGTCTTTTCTGTTTACGTGGCACAAAATAATATCTTTAATACCAGCTCTTTTTGCTGCTAGTATTTTTTCTTTAATCCCTCCTACAGGCAATACTTTTCCGCGTAAAGTAATCTCCCCTGTCATTGCTAAGAAAGGTTTAACCTTGCGTTGTGTAAAGGCAGAGGTTAAAGCAGTAAGCATGGTTACTCCTGCAGAAGGACCGTCTTTAGGAACTGCGCCTGCGGGTACGTGTATATGAATGTCCCACTTATCAAACAATTTTGTATCAATACCAAATTTCGCACCGTGTGCTCGCAAATAAGCCAAAGCTATAACTGCCGATTCTTTCATTACATCGCCCAAGCTACCAGTTAGTGTTAGCTTTCCTTTACCGGGACTTAAACTCGTTTCAATAAATAATATATCGCCACCCACTTGTGTCCAAGCTAAGCCGGTAACTACACCTGCTACTTCGTTGCCTTGGTACATATCTTTATCATATTCTGGTGCTCCCAAAATTCTCTCCACATCGTCTTTCGTTAATGTTTTGCGATACTTTTCTTTTACCGCTACGCTTTTAGCAATTCCACGAATTAAAGTGGCAATTTTTTTCTCTAAACCACGTACACCCGATTCTCTGGTATAATCCTCTACCACTTTCTCAATAATGTCGGGCTTAATTTCAATATGACTTGGTTTCAAGCCGTGTTGCTCTCGTTGTTTTGGCACTAAGTATTGTTTCGCAATTTCAACTTTCTCTTCAATGGTATATCCATTCACTTCAATAATTTCCATACGATCTCTTAATGCTGGATGTATGCCACTTAAAGAGTTTGCTGTTGCAATAAACATTACGTTTGATAAATCGAAATCTAATTCTACATAATGATCTGCGAATGCATTGTTTTGTTCTGGATCTAATACCTCTAATAATGCTGATGATGGGTCGCCTCGGAAATCGTTTCCAATTTTATCAATCTCATCTAACACGAAAACCGGATTTGCCGATTGCGCTTTTTTAAGAGATTGTATAATTCGTCCGGGCATTGCACCAATATATGTTTTACGATGACCGCGAATATCTGCCTCATCTCTTACACCACCTAATGCAATACGTACATATTTTCTACCAATAGATTTTGCGATTGATTTCCCTAATGATGTTTTACCAACTCCTGGAGGGCCAACTAAACAAAGGATTGGAGCCTTCATGTTGTGTTTCAATTTCAACACGGCTAAGTATTCCAAAATTCTTTGTTTTACTTTTTCTAATCCGAAATGGTCTTGGTCTAATACTTCTTCAGCATATTTCAAATCGAAATTATCTTCTGTAAATTCATTCCAAGGTAATTCCAATAAAAGTTCTGCATAGTTCATTAGTACCGAATACTCTGCAGCTGCCGGATTCATGCGTTGTAATTTATCGAGCTCTTTGTTAAAAGTATCGGCAACATCTTGTGGCCACTTCTTTTTCATGCCACGCTCACGTAAATTCTCTATCTCTAAATCGGGCGAATCGCCACCCAACTCTTCTTGTATTTGTTTTAATTGTTGATGTAAGAAATACTCACGTTGTTGCTTATCAATATCTACACGAACTTTGGATTGAATTTGATTTTTCAATTCCAACATTTGTAATTCTTTGGTAAGGTGCTCTAGCACCATTTGTGCGCGTGCTTTTAAATCGCCACTCTCTAACATGCGTTGCTTGTCGCCTACTTCGGCGTTCATGTTAGAGCTAATAAAATTAATTAAGAATGATGGACTCTCTATGTTTTTAATTGCAAAACCTGCCTCCGAAGGAATGTTAGGCGATAGCTGTATAATTTGCATCGACATTTCTTTTAAGGTCGCAAATACAGCATCAAATTCTTTATCAACAATTAATTCTGTTTCTTCAAATTTAGTGATGCGAGCTTTAATGTACGGATCTTCTTGAACTAACTCTTCGAGGTTAAAACGTTTTTTACCTTGAATAATAACAGTAGTATTTCCATCGGGCATTTGCAACATCTTTACAATGTATGCAACAGTTCCTACTTTTTGTAAATCATCAAAACTAGGGTCTTCTATACTTACATCTTTTTGAGAAACTACTCCAATAATTTTATTGCCTTTGTAAGCTTCTTTTATTAATCGGATAGATTTATCTCTACCTACTGTAATAGGAATAACTACACCCGGAAATAACACAGTATTCCTAAGGGGTAAAATTGACAGTATTTCAGGTGTTTCTTCAGAATTCATCACTTCTTCATCCTCGGATGTCAGTAAGGGAAAAAACTCTGTATCGTCGTTCATAAAGCTATTCTCAAGACTTTGAATGTTATACGGATCAAATATGCTCATAATTCTTCTCTTCTTCTATTGGTCAAAATGTCACTATTACAAACCCGAAAAGGCTTGTTTAAGGTTATACCCTATACTATTCAAGGGATATGCCAAAGAATAAAAATAGCCTATTTAATTTCTTGAAATTGATTTAAATTTTTAAAAATAAAGGTTTTTCTGTCGCCTAATAAGAGCGTATTAAGAATGTTTATTTGCCCGTCGAATTCGGCTATTAGGCAATCATTTTTAATAAACAAGCCTTTAGTGATGAATTTATGTGGGAGTTCTATGTAAATTTTAAGGATGTCGTTTTCTGGTTCCTGGCCAATAAATTTGTAAGTAAGTTTTTTGTCTTTGTATTTCATTACAAATTTAGTGTTCAGGTATTCTTCTGATAATTTCTCTACTCCGGGCTGATCAAGCTTCACCGCGCGTTGATGTATTTCAGATAAAGCCTTTTCCCAATCGTCGGAAAATACGTTCATGATAAGTTCGTAGGATTGAGTTTTGGTGTTGTATTCTAGTTGGGTAATGGAGGTGTAGAATTTATGAGGAGCATTAAATGATATAAAGAAAAAAGAAAGAAGAAAAAAGGGAAGGAGGATTTTTGGTTTCATGATGTTTTTTGTGGGTCACAGAGTTACTCAAAGTACACACAAAGTTACACAGAAAAACTTTGTGAAACACTGTGTGTACTTTGTGTATCTTTGTGAGTTTATTTTTAAAATCTACAATTTTCCGCTTTTCTCTAATTGCATTAAATTCGGTTCCCTTTGTCTTTGTTCCTTATACAACTGAAATTGCGATTCTATTTCTTTAGCCGGATAATAATTATTACTGATGTTTATATCCGAAGTTTCTTGTAATGGATCCACTGTAAACTGTTTCACTTTTTTAGCAGAAACAATTAGCTTCGATACTTTCTCGTTGTTCTTTCTCCAAATTTCAGCAGGTATTCTCATCATCTCTTTTGTACCATCAACATATTCCATCTCTAAAATAATTGGCATAATTAAGCCACCCACATTTTCAAAATCTAATACGTAATAATTCAAATTAGCTTTTAATTTTTTACGTTCATCTTCGGTTAAACTTTCGTCGTATTTCTTATACTTTTCTTTATCAAATTCAGTAACATTATTCGGATCGTAGGTATTATAAAAATCAATCAACTCCGGATATTTTTCTACTAAATATTCTTTAATATCGGTTTTGTTTCGTTGCTCAGAAATTGATAAGGATTCCGCATCTTTTGCTGCTTTACGTTTTGTTTTTTCGGTACTCGGATTTTGCGAATCAACTGTATAATATTTTACGCCTTTCAAGGCAATATCACAAGGTTCCGTTCCGTAAAACCATCCTCTCCAAAACCAATCTAAATCTACCCCACTGGCATCTTCCATCGTTCTAAAGAAATCTGCTGGCATGGGGTGTTTAAAGGCCCAACGTTCTGCATACTCTTTAAAGGCTTTATCAAACAACTCTCTGCCCATTACCGTTTCGCGCAAAATATTTAGAGCAGTTGCCGGCTTACCATATGCATTGTTTCCCAATTGTAAAATAGATTCTGAATTTGTCATAATCGGATTTACCACCGATTTATCTGCCGACATATAAGGTATAATTCCCCTAGCCTCTCCTCTACTCGATGGATAATTTTCTTCCCATTCTTGCTCGGTTAAGTATTGGCAAAAAGTATTCAAGCCTTCGTCCATCCATGCCCATTGGCGTTCATCAGAATTTATAATCATCGGGAAAAAGTTGTGCCCCACTTCGTGTATCACTACAGATATTAATCCGTATTTAGTACGTGCTGAGTAGGTACCGTCTTTCTCTGGTCGCGGACCATTAAAACATATCATCGGATATTCCATACCGCCAATTGGGCCGTTTACAGAAATGGCTACAGGGTATGGATAATTTACAGTATAACGCGAATATACTTTAAGTGTGTGGGCAATAGAATGGGTGGAGTACATCCCCCACAGAGGGTTACCTTCTTTTGGGTAAAACGACATAGCCATTACATCGCGTTTCCCAACTTTTACATTCATCGCATCCCATATGTATTTACGAGACGATGCGAATGCAAAATCGCGTACATTTTCTGCTGTAAATTTCCAAGTTTTAGTTATACTAGCTCTGCTCTTTTCGTTCTCTATTGCTTCTTCTTGTGTAATAATTAAAACAGGTTTATCCGATGTTTTTGCTTTTGCTAAACGATCTCTCCACAAGGGTTTCAGCACTTCGCTAGCATTTGTTAATTCGCCTGTAGCAGTAACCACATGGTCGGCTGGTGCTGTAATACTCACCTTGTAATTTCCGAAACAAGTAGCAAATTCACCACTTCCTAAAAATTGCTTGTGGTTCCATCCTTGCACATCGTTATAAACACACATACGAGGGTAAAATTGTGCAATACAATCAATCCAATTTTTATCTTCTTCAAAATATTCTCCTCCACTTCTTCCGCCTTTAATTTTTGTGTTGTTAATTTTATAGTTCCAAGCCAACTGTAAAACCAATTGCTCTCCCTTTCTTAATGGCTGTGCTAAATCTACACGCATCATGGTATTTACAATGGTGTATTTTATTGCTTGCCCTTTTGCATCCTTTACATACTCTATGTTAAAACCACCATCAAACTCGTTGTTTACAGAATTGTAAGAATTAAAACTCATGTTTTTTAAATCAGACTGTGTATTGGTTAACTCAGTCATCGATGTTTTTTTATAAATGTTTTGATCTAATTGCAACCAAACATATTTCAATGCATCGGGCGAATTATTGTAATACACAATTTTTTCTGAACCACTTATTTGTTGCTTCTCTTCATCGAGTTTTATATTGATGTCGTAATCGGCTCGTTGTTGCCAATAGGCATATCCTGGTGCACCTGCCCCGTTACGGTACTCATTAGGTGTAGGCCACCATTCTTCTAATTGGTGGAACTTACTATTGTTGTAATTACTTTGTGCAAAAAGTTGAACAGCACAAATCATCAATACTAAAACGTTTACTATTTTTCTCATTATTTAAAATTTAAAATGGATAGCGTTGTACCATCCATACCAATGCTTGTATTCCTATTAAAACAGAAATTACTCTTATCACTAATACTTGTGAGAGGAATCTGAATTTATAAAAGCCTGCCAAAACAAGCAACAATATACTAATAATTACAATTTGTGCTAACTCAATTCCAATATTAAATGGCAATAAGGTTAACCAAGGGCTATAATCCATCCCCATAAAGAGGTTTTTTAATAAAGTTGAAAAACCCATTCCGTGAATTAAACCAAATATTCCTGCTAAAATTACTTTGTATTTTGTAAGTGTATGTTGAAAAAAAAGATTCTCAATACAAGTAAAAAGAATAGTCGTAGGAATTAGAAACTCTAACATTGAAGTATTTAAACTAAACACCTCAAACAAAGCCAATGCTAAACTTATAGAATGTGCGATGGTAAATGCTGTAAGCACCCAAAGCAGTTCTTTCCATTGCCTTACACTATAGACCACCCCTAGTACAGTTAGAAACAACAAATGATCGAGACCGTTGAAGTCTAAAATATGATGGAAACCTTGGAGGAAAAATTCTTGAAACACTTTTTGAGTTGTGAGTTGTGAAAGACCTTTGCGTTTTTAGCGTTTACTTAGCGTACATTGCGTGAAATAATTTCGTTCACGCAAAGTACGCTAAGGTTTCGCAAAGTACGCCAAGTTTTTTTCTATTTATTTACAACTAGTTTTTTTGTTTCTATGCTGTTTCCAGTTTCTAATTTAAGTGTATATACTCCAGTTGCAAATTCAGAAACGTTTAAAATGGTTTCTTTTTCGAACGAGATTGAAAACACTTCTCTGCCTAACACATCGTACATAGTTAATTGATGCATAGCATCCGTAGATTCTACAAATATATTTTTGTTACTTGGGTTCGGATATACGTTAAATATACTAGCATTTTCAGTAGTTAAACCTAAAGCTGCACCTACAGAAACAGAGTAATCTTCAATCTGTCCGTTACGTAAACCACTGCAAACAACATCAGGTGTATTGTTAGTAATTTTTGCAGACACAACACGCATTCTCAATGGTGTATTAAGCACTGCATTGTCGGGTACAGTTACCGTTCCTTCATGAAATTGTGTAGTATTATCTGTAGAAAGCACTAACTCTTCTGGCACCTCAAATGCTCCGTTATTATTCCAATCAATATACGTTCTGGTAAATACCGGACTCGTATTAAGTGTTGTAATTTTTAAAGGATAAGTAGATCTTCTGTTTATATTTGCTCTACTACAAGTATAATCCATGTATGGTTCTTCAACATTAGGTCCCGGGCTTGCATTGTCGATACTCCCAAACTCCACTCTATAAATACCTGTAGTACCTTTAGGCGCTAATGTGGTAGCCGCACAAGTACTTGCTTTTGGTGCATCGGTAGATATGGTTACATAATCGGTACGTATAAGTGTATCGTTACCGTTAGGGTTAGTGGCAATTAATCTCACCGTATATTTCCCAACATTCATATAAGCATGGAACGGATTTTCACTTGTAGAAGTTCCACCATCGCCAAAGCTCCAATTGTAGGTGTATGCAGAGTTTGATGTATTTACAAATTCAACTACACTGCCCGGTGCACATACCGATTTTTTAAACTTAAATATTGCTTGTGGTAAAAACGAATACGGACCACCCACTCCTACTGCATACCAAGCATTCATCACCGAAATCATTTCTGGCGAATCATATCCATACAAATCAATCGCTGCTTGTATAGAACCTCTACGTGCATCAGCATAGTCTGAATTCGGTGTTAAATAATCTCTTAAATTTTTGAAAGCAATTTTTGCTGCTTTGTCTAATCCAATACCAATAACCGAGTATGGATTTTTCAAATCGTTTACTCCTGTATCGCCTTGCGCCAATACATAAAACCAAAAGTTTTGTACTCCAGAATTGTTATGTACTCCGCAACCATCGTTACCACCGCCTGGAATACAATCAACAGTGTTCGTCCAAGCTACGCCACCATAAGTATCGGGATTGTTATATCTGTTTGGGTTCGACATGTCTCTTAACGAAAAGGTACGCGAACCTATTACCCAACTTGCTAAACTACCTAATGATTTAAATTCTACAACGGTTCCAAAAATATCACTAAACGATTCGTTTAATGCACCCGACTCTAATTCGTAAATTAAGTCTGCAGTGTATTGAGTTACACCGTGTGTAATTTCATGCGATACTACATCAATACCTGTAAGTGGATCATTGGTACCATCACCATAACAAGAATAAGAGCCTGTCCAAAATGCATTAAAATATCCTGCATCATAATGTACATATTGCAATAATTTAGAACCTTGCCCATCGTACGAATCGTAATTTAAACTATCAAAATAATAATCGTAGGTACGCTCTGCTCCAAAATGGCAATCGAGTGCTGCTTCATCTTTTGCAGCATTGGCAATGTTCCAAACTTTAGAAGTATTGGTAAAATTTACCGATTCGTTTTCGAATAAGGTTTGGCAATTGCGTGTTTCAATTTGCATGCCTCTACCCTTGCGATTATTTTCTCTCAACACAAAAGTATTCGGCGACAAACTATCTGTACTAAACGTTTGCACACCATGGTAACGCGTGGTTCCTGTTGCTTTTACATCTGCTGCACAAATTCTGCTAATCTTTTTTAAGAGAGCTCCAGTTTGTGCATCAATATAAACGTAATAACGCTGCATTGGTTCGTGTGCAAAAATATCTAATTTATATGCATACTTAAATTCGGTAGTATTATTTTTATTGATAGGCAATACCACCAATGTTGTTTGCGGATCGTAAGTAAAGTCGGGTTTGTTTAAAGCCACTTTCATTTCGGCTTCTTCCTTTTTTAACTCCCATTTATAAACCTTTGCAGGCACTGCTTGCTTAGCAAAATTTAAAGCTGCATTAGCATCTAAATTAATGGTGTTCGCAGGATTTACTTCTGCATAAAAATCGCCAACTAAGGTTTGTACTTTCCCATCTTTCTCTTTCACATTCACAATGGCATACTCAATTGGTACATTGTTTAATGTTTGTTGATATTTATAATAAGTAGCTTTTATAGTTACATCCTCATGCTTAGATTTAAATTCTAAGCCATCTTGGGAGCGCATCGGATACACTGCTTTCGCCCAAGTATTGTCATTTACATTATTTATAATGATGGATGATTTTTGAGAGTTCAATTGTATAAAACCTGGGTAGTTGCTTCGGTTGTTATACTCTACTTTCTCTGCTTGAAGTTTTAACTCAGATTTTAGGGTTATTTTCTGAATCTGTGCGCTTGCCCAAAAGGGGCAAATACAAGCCACACTTAAAATCAATTTTCTCATAAAAACAAATTGTTGAATTAGCAAGATAATAAAAGCTTTGCAATTCAACAATTTGTACTAAAAAGTAGGCTTTAGGGCGTTTAAACCGCTTCTATTAGCTTTTGCTCCATGTTCTCAAAATACAATTCTTTCTGCTCATTGCATTTCAAAAGTATTTCGGAATCTTTGTTCACCTTACCTGCTAAAATAAATTTCGATAGTTCGTTCAACACTTTTTTCTGCAATACTCTTTTCAATGGTCGAGCTCCAAATTGTGGGTCGTAACCCAATTGCGATAACCAATCGATGGCTTCTTCTGTTGCACTTAATTCGATACCCATCTCCGCTACATTTTTTTGTATTCCTTTAAACTGAAGAATCACTATTTCTTTTATTTCATCTCTTGTTAATGGATTGAACATTATTACCTCGTCGATTCTATTGAGGAACTCCGGACGAATGGTATGTTTCAACAAATCGAACACTTGTGTTTTTGCTTTCGCAATGGTTTCTTCTCTGTTAAGATCTGTAAGCAATGCAAACTCATCTTGTATAATATGTGCACCAATATTAGAAGTCATGATGATGATGGTGTTTTTGAAATTCACCACTCGCCCTTTGTTATCAGTCAATCGTCCATCATCCAACACTTGCAATAAAATATTGAATACATCTGGATGTGCTTTTTCAATTTCATCTAACAAAATAACCGAGTAAGGTCTGCGGCGAACGGCCTCTGTTAATTGTCCGCCTTCATCATAACCCACGTATCCTGGAGGCGCACCTATTAAGCGCGATACAGCATGGCGCTCTTGGTACTCACTCATGTCGATACGCGTCATCGCATTATCGTCGTTAAACAAGAAGTCGGCCAAGGCTTTGGCTAATTCTGTTTTACCAACACCTGTCGTTCCTAAAAATATAAACGAACCAATTGGTCGCTTTTTATCTTGTAAACCAGCGCGACTTCTGCGCACTGCATCGGCAATGGCTTCTATGGCTTCATCCTGACCTATAACTCTCGAATGCAATTCTTCTTCTAAATGCAATAATTTTTCGCGTTCGCTTTCAATCATTTTATTTAGCGGGATGCCTGTCCAGCGAGATACTACCGCTGCAATGTCTTCGGCAGTCACTTCTTCTTTCATAATGCGAGAAGATTTTTCGGCCAATTCTGCTTTTAAACTTTCTACTTTTTGTTCGGCTTCTTTTATTCTACCGTAACGTATTTCGGCAACCTTACCATAATCGCCGCTTCGCTCTGCCTGCTCGGCTTCTAGCTTGTATTGCTCTATGGCATTTAACTGCTCTTGCAAATTATTTACGAGTTGTTTTTCTGACGACCATTTTGCACGAAACTCATTGCGCTCTTCGCTTAAGTTTGCAATTTCTTCGTTCAAATCGTTTAACTTTTTGGTATCGCCTTCGCGTTTAATGGCTTCGCGTTCAATTTCCAACTGCATTATTTTACGTTCAATTTCGTCTAATGCTTCTGGCACCGAATCCATTTCTAAACGTAATTTCGAAGCAGCTTCATCCATTAAATCGATTGCCTTGTCTGGTAAAAAACGATCGCTAATGTAACGTTGCGAAAGTTCTACAGAAGCAATAATTGCTTCGTCTTTAATACGAACTTTATGATGTGTTTCATAACGTTCTTTTAATCCACGTAAAATGGAAATCGCATCTTCGGTATCGGGTTCTTCTACATTTACTTTTTGGAAACGACGTTCGAGTGCTTTATCTTTTTCGAAATATTTTTGATACTCGTTTAACGTAGTGGCACCAATGGCGCGTAACTCACCACGAGCCAAGGCAGGTTTTAAAATATTGGCTGCATCCATTGCTCCTTCAGATGCGCCGGCACCTACGAGGGTATGAATTTCATCAATAAATAAAATTATTTCGCCTTCACTTTGTGTTACTTCTTTTACAACGGCTTTCAAACGTTCTTCGAATTCGCCTTTGTATTTAGCACCGGCAATAAGCGATCCCATGTCGAGTGAGAAAACAGTTTTCGATTTTAAATTTTCGGGCACATCTCCTTTCACAATACGGTGTGCAATGCCTTCGGCAATGGCGGTTTTACCCACACCTGGTTCGCCAATTAAAATCGGATTGTTTTTAGTTCTACGCGAAAGTATTTGTATTACTCTACGTATCTCTTCATCGCGACCAATTACCGGATCGAGTTTACCTTGCTCGGCCAATAAGTTTAAATTCTTAGAATATTTGTTTAAGGCCTGATACGAATTTTCTGCATTGGCATCGTCTACTTTAGAATTGCCACGTAATTCTTTAATAGAAAGTTTTACGTCTTTCTCATTCAGCCCCGCATCTTTCAGCATGCTCGCCACCTTATCGGAGGTTTGTAGCAAGGCTAAAAATAAATGTTCGATGGAAACAAAATCGTCGCCAAACTCTTTCATGAGTTGCAGCGATTTGTTGAACACTTGGTTAGACGCGTTAGATAAAAAAGGACCAGAGCCTTCTACTTTCGGGAAAGAAGTAATAATAGAATCGTTTACTTCTTTAATACGATTGATGTTGGCATTCGATTTTTTGAGAATAAAGGGCAGCACGTGCTCATCTATTTCTAACAATGCTTTTAAAAGGTGGGCAGGTTCAACGGTATTCTGACCATAGCCCAATGCAATTTCGATGGCCTTATTAATGGCCTCTTGCGATTTGATGGTATATTGTTGTAAGTTCATCTTGTTTGTGTTTACAATAGATGCACAAAGGAAGCACCAAAGCGGAAAAGAGGGTGGTTTAGCGCCAATTTTTCAGGAGAGTGTGGCGGGAATGCGACTAATAGTCTTGAAAATGTGCAAATTCGGAAATGTGCAAATGTGCAAATGGGGTGCTAAGAGGTTTCGGTCTTTCGGGTTTTCAGACTTTCGGGTTCTAGGTCACAAAGGACACGAAGTACGCACAAAGGATTCTATGGAAATCTTTGCGCACTTTGCTCCTTTTGCATCCTTGCGTGAAACAAAAAACGAACTAACAAAATATTAACCTCAATCTCTCAACTTTACCACTTTATTCGATCCAGCCTTCTTTACGAACAAAAATGCTTGCTGATTGTCGATTCGTTTTCCATTCATTACTGTGCCTACCTGAGCTTTATTAGCAATGTATACTTTCGTGCCTTCAGTATATTTTATTGTCTTTGAAAAACCAGGCATTATTAAATAACTTATGGTAGCATTGCCTTGCTCATTTGGCGAATAACTAATAAATGTTACCTTCTTCGGCATAAAACTATTATTCCTGAATTTTACATTTACCATCTCTGTGCTTTGTGCATACAAATTAACAGTCTGTAACATCACAAAAATCATCATTACTACTTTTAACAATATTCTCATATTTAAATTTTATTATTTAAAACTTATATACCCTATTTTTTCTTTAATTCTGATGCCCGGATTATCAACCTTTGCTACACCTTGATTTCAAAAATTCAAATCTTCGAACCCCTCCGCGTCTCAGCTCCCTCTGCGTCTCTGCCACCTTTCGCCTCTAAAGAATAATGTTATTCCTTGGCTGCAGCGCCGCCGGTAATTCCGTTTCCCCTAACATCTCCCGTAAATCAATCTCTATCGTTCTGCTCATTTGCGAAATAGGTACATCATTCGCACTGCCTTCAAACGGATTCTCGGTACTCTCACCTACTTGTTCCAAGGAAGTGTATACCCATGATATCAATACACTAAATGGAACTACCAACCATACCATTTTTCCTTTCATTACTCCTTCCACACTTTCATTCAACTTATCAAAATCTTTGAGCATGCTAAAAGGCAACATAATGCAAAATAATTTTACAAATAAAGAGTTGATGGTGGCGAACTGCCTTGGATACGGGAAGTTTTTAATACGTTCCGCTTTACCTTGCTGGTCATAAAAATCTTTTACCAAGCTTTGCAATTCCGCAAACTGAAAGCCATCAATCTTCTGATTTGTGTACAATTCTTTTATGGTCTTGGATTGTAAACTCATTAATTGTACCGCCCTGTTTTTTGTACTTAAAATATAAATACGTTCCTCTTCCGAAATATATTTTTTTAACTCCTCTTCTAAACTACTCTCTCGCTCCGGAATAGTATAAAAAGATTGGTACTCCGAGTTGTAAGATTTACTGGCAGTTTCCCAAGCACGCGTTTCTCTGAGCTGATACCTTAAAGCTGTTAGCCAAGCAAAATGTCGGTAGATTAATTCTTTGGATTTCTCTTTATCATTTAAAAAATCTCTAGAAAACACACCCCAGGTTCTGCTCACATTTAATATGGCTCCCCATATTTGCCTTGCCTCCCAAGTTCTATTATAGGTTTGTGTATTTTTAAAACCAACCAAAAATGCAGTAGCTGTACCAAGCAATGCTACCACGGTCCATGGCAATGCAATCCATGTAATACTAAATACTTCATATAAAATAGTTGGAACAAGCCCAATTACAATTAACCAATAAATGTTTCTACGTGTCCAGAGTAAAAACTCCGAAAATTTATACGAGGTTCCTGCGTGCATACTTAACTCTTTATTTTTTTGGGTGAGGATTTTTTTAAAGCTGCCTTTTCCAGCGCTTGCTTTAATCTGTGTTTCACAATTTTCGTAACCAATGCTAATGGCAATTTTTCATCAATTGGAAATTGTATAGCGCCTTTAGAGGTTTTATACTTTTTAAGTTCTTCTTTAAAAAATACGATAGGTTCTGAGTGCGGATAAAAACCAATATGATTTTTATACCCAGCCATGTACACCAATATTTCATGCTGATGGAAGGCTGGCATGCCATAAGAAATTTTTTCGGTAGCATTTGGTGCAGCTTTGAGTATACAAGCTCTTAAGGCCTGCAATTGCTGTTGCGTAGCATCGGGGAACTGTGCAATGTAATCGTTTGTGTCGCTAAAATTAACATTCATATTATCTCATGTATATGGCTTTAAACTTAGCCATGCTTGCCATGCGTGCTTTGGCTAAACTCAAAGTGTCGTTTTTTATCGTATAATGATCGATGAGCTCAAATACTTTTAAAAAAGCTTGCTCTTGCTCTGCATTTTTACATCCAATTAAGGTGTTCAACATTTTTGTAAATAAAATTCTATTGCCATCCAACAATTCAAAATGGCCCGAAAATCTATTGCATCCTCCATACCCGTATACTCGAGAATCCTTTAATTTTAACATGAAATTTAATTGCTGAATACTTTTTGTCGGCTCCACTACTTTACCATTCAATTCTATCAATTGCCAATATTTCTCTGTGATCCTATCATCAAATCCCTTCTTTTTAAAAACATACATGCCCGAATATTCATCAATAATTTTATCCCCATTGTTATCTAATTTAACGAGTTGGTTTTCGCCTACTAAATAATTAGCATATTCTGTTGTATTATTTGCCGAATAGAAAGTAATTTTATTGCCTTCTGCCGACCATCTAAACGATCCTTTTTCTATACTAATTTCTGTACTTTTACCTTCATGCCTTTTGGCCATTTCATAGGTATTGTTTTTTGATAAAATTATTTCTGTTTGTATACCTTCGCAATCTTCGCAAGGCATCATGCCTCTATAAACACCTTTCCAATCTAATGAATTTTTAGAACTGTGCGCCATTTTTGCTGCATACTCTTTCTGTGCTAGAGCATTTTTCTTTTTTGAATTGCAACTCAACACCACCATCAACATAAATAGGAAAAGTAAAATCCTCATCTTATAATTTTAATATTTTTCGAACCAATACTTCGTCATCAAAATACAATTTAAGAATATATAAACCAGAGTTCAAATTTTTATTTTCAACAACAAAATTTTCTTTCCCTACCTTATCTTCCATTATTAAAGTACCATTCAAATTTTCAATTGAATAACGATGTACAATAGTTGATGCTTTTATAGTTAACGATTCAGTAAATGGATTCGGATACAATGCTAGCTCCGCTATTTTATTTGTGTTATAACCTGTACTAATACAATTTCCTTTATACAAGGTATCGCCGTTTAAGGTAAAACTCAATAAATAATAACCACATTCTGGGCAACCATTCCTGCAAACGGGAGCCAAAAATCCTGAACTTGGACCTACTCCTTCTATTATCTTTTGTGCTAAAGGGTATTGCGACATGCTTACTGTCCATTGTTTTCTTTTTATGTTGCCAATACAAACAGTATCATGATTCAATATACTAACTGAACCAGTAGATACACACCCATTAATCTTAACTACAGAATCAATTGGAGAATTATCTGGAACATCAAAATTATACCTTACAACTTCCGCATCTAAAAGTGTTCGAGTATAAATGCGCTTGTTCTCCTCTCTAATAAAAGTAATGAAAATGGTGTTATTGGTTGTATCTTTTGTGATAATGGGATTGCCGAGTGAATCGAAAGTGTATTTTGTAAATATGCATTCTTCGTTTTGAAACAATAAGAAATAGTTTTTACCCTCTATTAACGTATCACCATTAAAATAACGATCGGAAATACAATAAGTAGAATTGGTCATTCCATTATAATAGAAACTTTGTTTCCAACGAGCAGTTTCGTTTAAATAGTTTTGCGAGAAACAGAAATTTATAAATACAAAATGGAATAAAGCAAAGAGTACGTAACTCTTCAAATTAAATTTATACATCGTATTGGGAATTACAGTTGTATAAATTTAGGGATAAATATTTTAAAATTAATAATTAGAGTTTAGCCAGCGCTTCAGTTTGGTGGTTTACCAATTTGTTTAATGGACCAACTGCCATCATTTTAATAAATGGATTTAAATCGGCATGAATTACCATTTGTGCAGTACAAAACTCCCCATTAGGTTCTATAATCCATTCAATTTTTAAATCAAAAGGTGCCTTAGCCGAAGGGATAATTACCACCTTTCCGGCTGGGTCGCGTTCAGAAATTTTCAATTCGAGCTTAGCCATGTTTTGAATGGTAAACTTACACTCATCTTCTGTAGACGACCAATTGTAAATACTATCGGGCATTAGTTTCTGATGATTATTTGCATTCCCTAAAAATGCAAACACTTCAGCTAATGTTTTATTGATTTGCGTTTTTTCGCTTTGTATGGTCGTCATAATACTTTAGGCTGTTTCTGCTTGGCCCCAATGAGCGGGGTCTTCTCTCCAAGATTTTAATACTTCAATATCTTTATCGGTAATAGAGCCAGAGCTTAAGGCTTGGTCTAATAAATCGGTATAATTACTTAAAGAAATTAATTTACAATTTGCTTGTTTAAAATTTTCAACGGCTGCATCAAAACCATAGTTAAATATGCATACCATGCCAACTACATCGCATCCTGCTGCTCTTAAGGCCTCTACTGCTTTAAGGCTACTTTTACCCGTCGACACTAAATCTTCAACTACCACTACTTTTTGTCCTTCCTTCACTTCACCCTCAATCATGTTATTCATTCCATGATCTTTAGGAGCCGAACGAACATATGCAAATGGAAGACCTAATTCTTGTGCAACTAAAACTCCTTGTGGAATACCTGCAGTTGCCACTCCTGCAATTAAATTTACTGCCGAAAACTCATCATTTATAACCTCCGATAAACGTTGGCGAATAAATGTACGAACAGGTGGATAAGATAATGTTACTCTATTGTCGCAATAAATAGGCGACTTCCAACCAGAAGCCCATGTAAAGGGTGCATTTGGTTGTAATTTAATGGCTTTGATTTGAAGCAAAAATTCTGCTACTTTTAACGATGTTTCCCTCTTACTAATCATACTGCAAATGTATAAAATTTATATCAACGAAAAGCCTATAATAATATGTTCTGAGGAAGAATTTCCTAACATCAAAAACGATAGTTACCTTGTTAATTATGAGTTAGATAGAAATTCTTTTCACACCATTTTACAAAAACTTAATACGGAGAATGGCCTTATTATACAAACAAACGATGCCGAAAGTACTTTCTTACACTTTAGTAAAAATTTAGTACTCATAGAGGCTGCAGGTGGCTTAATACTGAATAATGAGCGCACAAAAATCCTACTAATTTACCGACGAGGGAAATGGGATTTGCCAAAAGGTAAAATAGACGAAGGCGAAAGCATTAAAAAAGCTGCATGGCGTGAGGTCGCCGAAGAATGTGGATTAAAAACACATCGTATTGAAGAACATTTAACCGATACCTACCATATATACGAACACAAAGGAAAACTAATACTCAAAAAAACTTATTGGTACTTAATGTCTGCAGAAGAAGAAATTTTAACACCACAAGCAGAGGAGGATATTACTAAAGCGGAGTGGATTTTGGTGCAAAATGCAATAGAGTATGTGGAGAGGGAAACCTATCCGATGATTTTAGACCTATTGAGTTGTGAGTTGTGAATTTCGCAATTGGCGGCTTCACTAATAAAATTAACAATGTAACCTATTAAGCAAACGTAACCATCAATCCTTAAAATTTTGAAAGACAAAGGCGTGATTGATTAAATAGGAAGCATTAATGTTTAGCCGTTGTAAACTTATTGTAGAATCGTAATTCTCGGCTAACTTTTGTATTTCAAAATTTAATGGATTGAAAAAAATAAATTAAGAATTACGAAAAAAGCTCACAACTCATCTATCACCGCTTGCGGTACAAACTTACTCACATCCCCCCCATTACGCAGGATGTCGCGGACAATGGTTGAGCTTATGGCAGAGAAGCCCGGTTTGCTAAGAATAAAAATACTTTCTATTTCTGGTCGCATAGCATGATTCATTTGACTGATGGCTTTTTCGTATTCAAAATCGGCTGTTGAGCGTATGCCTCTTATCATGTATTGCGCTCCTATTTTATGGCAAAACTCAACCGTTAAGCCTTCGTAACTCAGTACTTCTATTTTTGGATTATCGGCAAATACTTTTGTTAACATTTGGGCTCTTTTTTCTGGAGTTAATAAACTCTGTTTGGTACTGTTTAGTCCAATGCCCACGTACACTTTATCAAATAATGGCAATGATCTGTTTAAAATATCCATATGCGCAAAGGTAATGGGGTCAAACGATCCAGGGAATAGTGCTATTTTTTCCATTGTGTTATTTATTGTGCTATGTTAATTAAATATACTTCAATTATATTTTTTTGAAAAGCGAAAAAGTTGAATTTCCATATTTCCTACTCTCTACAAAACCTTTATAGGAACTTAAGTTTTGCATGCTTGCATGTTCTACAATGAGTAACCCATTTTCATTTAATAAATCGTTGGTTTGCACCCAATGTATTACCTCCGGTATATTTGGTAAATCATAAGGCGGATCCGCAAAAATTAAATCGTATTTCTGTTCTTCGTTTTTCAGAAATTTGAATACATCCGCTTTAATTACTTCAGCATTAAAATTTAATTTTTTATTTGTTTCTTGAATAAACTTTATACAATCAAAACTACGATCAACACTGGTGATTTTTTTTACCCCACGGGAAGAAAATTCGTAACTTATATTACCAGTACCAGCAAATAAATCCAATACTTCTAGCTCTTCAATGTCAAATCTTTTTTCAACAATATTAAACAAGGCTTCTTTAGCCATATCGGTTGTTGGCCTAACCGGCAATTTACTCGGGGCAATTAATTTTAGCCCTCTATGTGAACCAGAAATTATTCGCATAAACTAGCAGCGTATAAGGCAATAAATTTATGTGCTTGCGGATCGTCTGCTATTCTATAGGTATAAGCAAAACGATTATCGCGGGGTGCGTAAAAAACTTTATTGAAATATCTTTTGATGTTTTTTTCTTCAGCTGATTCCATTTCTATATCACCCGACAATAACACTTGTAGGCTTTCTATATTCAATGAAAATTGCTCCACTATTTGAGTCAAAATAGGCACGATGTCTTCTTTACTAGAAAGATCGAATTGATTATATAACAAACAAGACTTTCCTTGCATCAATACTATTTCTATACTTGATTGATGGTAATGAACCATCATCAGTTTACCTTGATAAGCTAAAGCCGACAAATAATTTAACAAGGCTGCACCAGAATGTGTAAACTTTACCTCCGGGAAACGCGATTTTACCGCTGCAATTTCTATGGGGTCTATGGCAAAAACTAATTGCGATTGCAAAAGTTCTAGTTGATTTTTATACAAAAGATGCTCGGGCGTCAAGGTGTTGTGAAAACCAACTAATTGTTCGGCAATGGCATCGTCATAAAATGCATCTGGAATAATGCTTTGAATTTTAGAACTGCTAATGTAATGTACATTTCTAAAATCTCTTTTGATGATGTCGGTATGAGTTAATACATCACGTAAGCTTAATTCTTCTGGTACTGTAAACTCTGCTTGTAGTACAAATTTATTTCGCTCTGCACTGTAAGAAACGCACTGAAATCGCTCTTCATCGTAGTGAATTACTAAATCGTAAATAGATTTTGTATCGAAATAAAAACTTTCGTCAACCCTCTCTATTTTATGTATGTTTACGTTGTTTTGCTGCGACATACGGCAAATGTATTATTTTTTAGCAGTTTTTGAACATTGATTCCAGAAATTACAAAATACCTTGGGCATGAACCCACTGAGGGTCAGCTACAATTTTTCCGAAATTTTGAAAAGTTTGCATTAGAACGGAATGATTTGGCTGCTTATATATTAAAAGGATATGCTGGTACTGGTAAAACTAGCACCATGAAGGCATTGGTTAAGCTATTGCCTACATTCAAACTCAAACCAGTACTTTTAGCTCCAACTGGTAGGGCAGCCAAAGTGCTCAGCGAATACACCGGTAAGCAAGCCTCCACTATCCACAAAAAAATTTACCGAAGAAAATCGTCGGTAGATATTCAAGCCGGCTTTCAATTAACAGAAAACAAACACCGCGATACCCTATTTATTGTAGACGAATCGTCGATGATTGCAGGCTCCGTACAAAGCGATGCAAGTTTGCAATTTAGTAAGGAAAGTTTACTAGACGATTTGATAAAATTTGTGTACAAAGCCGACCAAAATTGTAAAATATTATTTATTGGCGACACCGCCCAACTTCCACCCGTGGGCTCAGATTTAAGTCCGGCGCTAAGCAAGTCTGTATTAGAAGGACACTATGGGTTGAAAGTCTTAGAGCAAGAGTTAACCGAAGTGGTACGACAAGAGAAGGCCTCTGGAATCTTATACAATGCTACCAATATTAGGTCTTTGCTCAAAGAAAATAAAAGCTTTTTACCTCAACTAAAAAGCAAAGGATTCTCAGATTTTTTTATGATTAACGGAGATCGGCTGGAAGATGGCTTACAATATGCCTACAATAAATACGGCATGGAAGAAAGCTTAGTGATTTGCCGGTCGAATAAAAATGCAAATAATTTCAACCAAGCCATTCGAGCAAGAATATTATTTAGGGAGGAAGAAATTTCGGCAGGCGATTATTTGATGGTAGTGAAAAACAATTATTTCTGGTTGCCCGAAGAGGAACAGGGTTTTATTGCGAATGGCGAATTATTAAAAGTTAGCAGAGTTAGAAAAGAAGAAGAGATGCATGGCTTTAAGTTCGCAGAAGCAAGTGTTCAATTAGTAGATTTTGAAAAGCAACCTACCATCACTGTAAAAGTTTTACTCAATACATTAACCTCAGAGAGCCCCGCTTTAACTCAAGCCGAACAGAAACAATTATATGATAGTGTAAGTGCCGATTATGCCGACATACCCAATAAACGCGAACGCTTAATTGCTATAAAAGCAGACCCTTATTACAATGCCTTACAAATTAAATTCGCTTACGCAGTTACCTGCCACAAAGCTCAAGGTGGGCAATGGAAAGCTGTGTTTATAGATCAAGGCTATATAACAGATGAAATGATGAATGCTGATTTCCTACGCTGGCTATATACTGCGATTACACGAGCACAAACAGAGGTTTTCTTGGTGAATTTCCACCCCAAATTAATTATGAATTATGAATTATGAATTATGAATTGAGCAAGGCAGTAACCTCATCGGTTAATTCATAATTCATAATTCACAATTAATCTTTAAGTTTGTCGTTATGCATGCAATGTTCGCAAAAAAGCTATTTATAATAACACTCCTAAGTTTATTACTAAACCTTGCGGGTGCTTATGCTCAACTTGGTGGAAGCCGCAGTTTTGCCTATTTACATTTACCAGCAAGTGCAAAAATTACTGCGCTAGGAGGTTATCATGCAGTGGTGGCCGATAATGATATAGCCAATATTACTCAAAACCCTAGTTTATTAAATACACGTATGGATAATATGTGGAGTTTAAACATTTGCAATTATTTTCAAGACATACAATACGGACATATTTCCTCGGCTTTTAAAGTAAATAATGTGGGGATGTTTGGTATTGGGGTAAATTATATTAATTATGGTGATTTTGTAATGCGCGACGATATTGGGAATGAACAAGGATCCTTTAAAGCCAACGAAAACACTTTCAATTTTACCTACGCCCGCCCTTTCAAACAGTTTAATTACGGGGCTACCATGAAGTTGCTTTTCTCTAATTTAGAGTCGTACCGCTCAACTGGTATAGCATTAGATTTGGGAGGCTCCTATACAGATAGTGCAAGTGGTTTAGGATTGTCATTCTCTTTATTAAATGTAGGTTCGCAAGTAAAGAGTTATTATGGAAATATAGAAGCTTTACCTTTTGAAGCTCGATTTGCAGTATCAAAAAAATTAGCTCATGCACCTTTCCGATTTACCTTAACTTTACACAATCTTCAGAAATTCGATTTAACATATGATGATGAATTGAATAGTTCTAATCAAATTGATTTATCAACCGGATTACCGATTAAAGAAGAGTTTAATTTTGGAGATAAAGTAATGCGCCATGTGGTCATTGGTACCGAATTTTTATTATCAGAAAACTTAAATCTAAGAGTAGGCTATAATCACCAACAAAGAAGAGAATTATCGATAGAAGAAAAACCAGGAACAGTAGGTTTTTCATGGGGCTTCGGCTTACGCATTAAAAAGATTAATTTGAGCTATGGCTCTGCGCGTTACCATTTATCTGGAAGTACTAACATGTTCAGTTTATCTCTCAATCCAGGCGATTTTTATCGTAAGAAAAAATCAAACAGTTAATTTATTACCTTTGCGACTAGATGTCGACAAAACCCATAAATATAGCCATTGATGGATATTCCTCTTGCGGCAAGAGTACCATTGCTAAAGCATTAGCAAAAGACATACAATTTACATACATAGATTCGGGAGCCATGTACAGGTGTGTAACCTTGTATACTATGCAAGAAAACATCGACCCAAAAGATCATAAAAAAATAATTTCAGCTTTAGCACACATCAATATTGACGTAAATTTTGAGACATTTTTATTAAATGGAGTAGATGTTTCTAAAGAGATACGCACCATGGATGTTTCACAGCGTGTAAGTTTAGTGAGCACTATAAAGGAGGTTCGCCATGAAATGGTGAAAATGCAGCGTAAATTAGGAAGTAAGCATAATGTGGTAATGGATGGAAGAGACATTGGAACTACCGTTTTCCCAAATGCACAATTAAAGATATTTATGACTGCTCACCCAATGATAAGGGCTCAGCGTCGGTACAAAGAGATGTTAGAAAAAGGGGAAGATAGCTCAATAGAAGAAGTAATGGCAAACTTAAATATGCGAGATTATGAGGATACACATAGAGAAGAAAGCCCCTTGCAAAAAGCGGATGACGCGATAGTGCTCGACAACTCATTTCTTACTCCCCAAGAGCAATTAGCCTTTGTAAAAAATAAGCTTAGCGAATTAAATCTTTTAAATATTTGAAAATCAACAAAGCCAAAAACTTAAAAATATGCCTTTATTAGGCTTTAAACATAGATTCTTGCATTTAGCTAAAGCTTCAAAAGCTTAAAAATCAAATTATTATAAAATTTTTTGTTTTCCCATTAATTCCTATCTTTGGCGTCCCTAACCACGGGAAAAGGAGAAATAAATTTAATGGCTAAAAAACAAATCACAGAAAAAGAATTACTAGCATCAGAAGCGAATGCAGAATTCAGAACAAGAGCAGAAGATTCGATCATCGAATCGGAAGCAGATTCACTATCGCTTGAAGAGATCAAATCTCAATCATTAATCCCAACAGAAGATTTCGACTGGGACATGAATCCAAAAGGATTCGGAAATTACACCAATGAAGAACGTGCTAAATTAGAAGGCATGTACACCACAACCCTGAACTCAATCAACAAAGGTGAGATCATTTCAGGATCGGTTGTATCAATGAACACTAAAGATGTTGTATTAAACATTGGATTTAAATCTGATGGTATGGTACCTCTTTCGGAATTCCGTGATATGCCAGAAATTAAAATCGGTGATGTTGTAGAGGTTTTCGTAGAAGACCAAGAAGACAAAAACGGTCAGTTAATTTTATCTCGTAAACGTGCGAAAACTCAACGCTCATGGGATAATATCAACAAAGCATTAGAATTAGATTCAATTATCAATGGTTTTGTGAAGAGCAGAACTAAAGGTGGTTTAATTGTTGACATTGAAGGAGTAGAAGCATTTTTACCAGGTTCACAAATCGACATTAAGCCTATCCGCGACTACGATATTTACGTAGGTAAAACAATGGAATTCAAAGTGGTTAAAATTAACCATGAGTTCCGTAACGTAGTCGTATCTCATAAAGTATTAATCGAAGACGATTTAGAAAGTCAGAAATTCGATATCATTTCTAAACTTGAAAAAGGTCAAGTATTAGAAGGAACTGTTAAAAACATTACTGCATTCGGTGTATTCATTGACTTAGGTGGTGTTGACGGTTTATTACACATTACAGATATTTCTTGGGGCCGCATAGAGCATCCAGAAGAAGTATTGAAATTAGACCAAAAAATTAACGTGGTAGTTCTTGACTTTGATGACGAGAAGAAACGTATTGCTTTAGGTTTAAAACAATTAACATCTCATCCTTGGGAGTCGCTTGATACTGCTATTGAAGTAGGTTCTACTGTAAAAGGTAAAATCGTAACCGTTGCAGATTACGGAGCATTCTTAGAAATCATCCCAGGTGTTGAAGGTTTAATTCACGTATCAGAAATGTCGTGGTCGCAACATTTGCGTTCACCACAAGAATTCATGAAAGTTGGCGACGAAATGGAAGCAACTGTATTGACTTTAGATCGTGAAGAACGTAAAATGTCATTGGGTATTAAACAATTAACTGCTGACCCTTGGGTTGGAGTTGCTGATCGTTACCCAGTTGGTAGCAAGCACAAAGCATTAGTTAAAAACATGACTAATTTCGGTGTGTTTGTAGAGATTGAAGAAGGTATCGATGGTTTAATCCATATCTCAGACTTATCATGGTCTAAGAAAATTAACCACCCACATGAGTTCACTAAAGTTGGTGATACATTAGACGTGGTTGTGTTAGAAGTAAATGCTGAAGAGCGTAAGTTAAGTTTAGGTCACAAACAATTAGAAGAAAACCCTTGGGATACATTCGAAACGATCTTTACTGTTGATTCTATTCACCAAGGTACAGTAACTAAAATTACTGACAAAGGTGCGGTAATCAATTTACCTTACGGTGTTGAAGGTTTTGCTCCTACAAAACACATGGTAAAAACAGATGGTAAAATGGCACAAGTAGAGGAAACGTTAGAATTCAAAATTATTGAGTTCAATAAAGATTCGAAGAGAATTTTAGTTTCTCACTCTAAACTTGTTGACGAAGTGAAAGCGGAAGAGAGAGCTGTTGAAACCGACAAAAAGAAAAAAGAAACAAAAGCAACTACTGCTTCTGTGAAGAAAGTAAAAGAATCTGTAGAGAAAACCACACTTGGTGATCTTGAAGTATTAGCTTCTTTGAAAACTTCAATGGAGAAATCTGAAAAAGGCACAAAAGCTAAAAAATCAGAAGAAGAATCTGCAGAATAGTTGATAGTGTGCTAGTGTGTTAATATGCTAGTGTGCTAATAGAAGCCCCGTTTGTAGGAATACAGACGGGGCTTTTTTATTTTTTTGAGACGCAGAGGTAATAGAGGCGCAGAGAACTTTGTGCTACTTTGTGGGCACATTGTGTACGTTGTGAGCTAAGAATCTTTGACAGTTCGATTATTCGAAAATTCGAATCTTTTCTTATCTTTGGAAAATTAATTACCAAATGAAGCAAAGCATCATACTCGGAAATCCGAAATTTGATATCACCATCAAACGCCTTTGCCATCAATTAATAGAAAACCACAACGATTTCTCGAATTCTGTTCTCATAGGTTTACAACCTCGTGGAATTTATTTGGCTAAACGAGTTCAAGAACATTTAAAAGCCTTGATGCCGAAGAAAGACATCAAACTAGGAAATTTAGATGTGACTTTTTTTAGAGACGATTTTCGTACCAGTGAAAAACTTTTACTAGCAAACACTACGAATATAGACTTCATTATAGAAAACAAAAAGGTAATTCTTATTGACGATGTATTATACACCGGCCGTACCATACGTGCTGGGCTCGATGCCATGTTAGCCTTTGGTCGCCCGCAAAAAGTAGAATTACTGGTATTAATAGATAGAAGATACACCCGCCATTTACCCATAGAACCAGATTATATTGGTTTGCAAGTAGATTCCATTTCATCAGAAAAAGTAATTGTTAAATGGAAAGAAACGGAAGGGGTGGATGAGGTAGTTTTAGTTAAAGACATAGAAAAAAAATAAAGCGATGCAGAAATTAAGTGTAAGACACTTACTAGGAATTAAAGGACTCACAGAAAATGATGTTCAACTCATTTTAGAAACTGCCGATCATTTTAAAAATATTATCAATCGACCTATTAAAAAAGTTCCTTCTCTCCGCGATACAACCATTGCCAATATATTTTTCGAAAACTCTACACGTACCAAACTTTCTTTTGAACTTGCACAGAAAAGATTATCAGCAGATGTGGTAAATTTTGCTGCATCTTCTTCATCGGTTAGCAAAGGCGAAACATTAATAGATACAGTTAATAATATTCTAGCCATGAAGGTAGATATGGTGGTAATGAGACACCCCTATCCTGGTGCAGCAGTATTTTTATCTAAACACATTAAAGCAAATATTGTAAATGCAGGTGATGGTGCTCACGAACACCCGACCCAAGCTTTATTGGATGCATTTTCTATTCGAGAAAAACTTGGCGATTTAGCCGGAAAAAAAGTAGTAATTGTTGGCGATATTTTACACTCAAGAGTTGCACTCTCAAACATATTATGTTTACAATTATTAGGCGCCAACGTAAAAGTATGCGGACCAAGCACCCTAATACCAAAATACATTAGAAGTTTAGGTGTTGAAGTTGAATACGATTTACGCAAAGCATTAGAATGGTGCGATGTGGCAAACATGTTAAGAATACAACTCGAACGACAGGATATAAAATACTTCCCTTCATTACGTGAGTATGCGATGTTGTATGGCTTAGATAAACAATTACTGAACTCATTAAGCAAAGAAATAATTGTAATGCATCCTGGGCCTATAAACAGAGGTGTAGAAATAACCAGTGACGTAGCAGATTCAAAACAATCTATAATACTCGACCAAGTAGAGAATGGTGTAGCCATAAGAATGTCTGTATTGTATTTACTAGCTGGCGGACAAAACCCTGCATAATCAATAAATCATATTATTGTAAAATAGCTATTGCATATAGCAAATATGAGTTCATTCTCTTATATTGCATCCTTTTATGCATAAAATGATTAGAAAAATTACACTTGTATTGTTGCTAAGTATAGGCTTCAATTTTACCTACGCGCAACAAGCAACTACCGGAGAAATAAGAGGATTTGTATACGACAAAAAAACTGGTGAACCCATTATTTTTACAAATGTATTTATAGAAGGAACTAGTATTGGTGTTGCTACCGATGTAAACGGTTTTTATAATTTAACTAAATTAAAACCAGGTGCTATTAAGCTAGTAAGCACCGGGCTTGGATATGATACAGCTAAAGTTATTATCAATTTAAAAGCTGGTCAAAAATTAAGTCAGAATTTATTTTTATCAGAACGATCTGTAAATCTACGCGATGTTGAAATTACTGCCGATAAAACGGAGGCAAAAACGGAAACTAAAATTTCTGTTGTAAAAGTTACTCCAAAACAAATTACACAAATACCCTCTGTTGGAGGAGAACCCGATTTAGCTCAGTATCTACAAGTATTACCAGGAGTTATTTTTACTGGCGACCAAGGTGGCCAACTTTATATAAGAGGTGGTGCCCCTATTCAAAACAAAGTCATTTTAGATGGAATGGTAATTTACAATCCATTTCACTCTATTGGTTTATACTCTGTTTTTGAAACTGATATTATTAGAAATGCTGAAGTACATACTGGCGGTTTTGGAGCAGAGTATGGAGGCAGAGTTTCTGCAGTAATGGATGTTACTACGCGTGATGGAAATAAGAAAAGATTAAGTGGTAAAGTTGCAACTAATCCTTTTACTTCTAAACTATTATTAGAAGGACCTCTATCTAAATACAAGGAAGGTAAAGGAAATTCTTCGTTCATCTTATCCGGCAGAACTTCTTATTTAGAAAGCACTTCAAAAAGCGTTTATAGTTATGTTGATACAGCAGGTTTGCCGTATAATTTTAATGACATTTATGGTAAAATTTCTATTAATGGTGTAAACGGAAGTAAATTAAATCTATTTGGATTTAATTTTACCGATCAAGTTAAATTTGATGCTCCGGCTGCTTTGAAATGGAACAGTGCTGGTGGAGGTATGTCGTTCGTATTAATTCCTGATGGTTCTTCAGTTTTAATTGATGGTAACTTCGCCTATTCAAATTATAAAATTTCTCAACCTCAGCTCACTACTAGCCCTAGATATAGTGAAATAAACGGCTTCAATACAGGTTTAAATTTTACCTATTTTTATGGTAAAGATGAATTGAAATACGGAATTGATATGTTAGGTTTTCAAACCGATTTTAAATTCACCAACGCTAGTGGAGTTTTAATTCAACAACAACAATTTACTACTGAATTAGCAACGTATTTTAAATATAAATACCTGCGCAACAGAATAATTTTAGAACCAAGTATCAGGTTACATTATTACGCATCATTAAACGAAATTTCAGTAGAACCTCGTCTTGCTACTAAATATATAATTACAGAAAGCATCCGATTTAAAGGTGCTGCAGGTTATTACTCGCAAAATTTATTGAGTGCAACTTCTGATAGAGATGTGGTGAATTTATTCTATGGCTTCTTATCAGGACCAAGTAACTTACCAAAAACTTTTAAAGGTGAAGATGTAAATTCAGCTCTTCAAAAAGCACGTCATTTAGTGGCAGGTTTTGAATTCGATTTATTTAAGTTTTATACTTTAAACATTGAAGGTTACATCAAAAAATTCGATCAATTAACAAATATAAATAGAGATAAAATTTATCCAGATAATGCTGAATATGCTAATAAACCAGCTTATCAGCGTATGGATTATATTATTGAAGATGGTATAGCAAAAGGAATCGATTTCACGTTGAAATATGATTATAAGAATTTATATGTGTGGACTACCTATTCTCTTGGTTTTGTAAACAGAAGAGATGAAGTCCGTACTTATATGCCACATTATGACCGTCGACATAACGTAAACGTAGTAACTTCTTATGTATTTGGTAAAGAGAAAAGCTGGGAATTTGATGCTCGCTGGAGTTTAGGTTCTGGTTTTCCGTTTACTCAAACACAAGGATTTTATGAAAAAACAAACTTCACAAACATCTTTGATGAGTACACTCAAAACTCTGGTGATTTAGGTGTCATTTATTCAGATATTAATGGCGGTCGCTTACCTTGGTATCACCGCTTAGATGTTACAGTAAAGAAACAATGGAAGCTTAATGAGAACTCTAGAATTGAAGCTAATGTGGGCGTAACTAATTTCTATAACCGCGACAATTTATTTTACTTCGATCGATTAAGTAATACGAAAAGATATCAATTGCCTTTCTTGCCAAGTGCAGGGGTAAACGTAACCTTTTAAATTATGAATGATGAATTATGAATAATCGGACATTCATAATTCAGCATTCATAATTCATAATTCATTTCACTCTCAGTCTGTAGGTTTTTCCACCTTTGCGATCGAAGCGAATGATTCCATAATCGGTACTAAAAAATACTCTGTGTATTAAATCACTGCGTGTGTTTGTAGTATCAACAATGTTAATTTCGTAAACATTGTTAAACTCTGAGGTCCCTCTTAAGAAAAGAGAATCGTGGAAAAAAACTTTAGTTGTATCTTCTAAATTAAAATCGTAGCCCATCCATTTAACTCGTTTCGCAATACCCGTTTCGTTATTGCTTTTTTTTATGGAGATTTGAAAATTAATGGAAGTATCGCCTAAGCCTTTAATGGTAACTCTTCCGAATGCTGGATAATAACTATCGCAGTTAGATTCCTCTACTTCGTCTGGCGGTAAGTTACCAATGTATCGATCGCTTACATGTAAGCTTTGCGAATCAACATTATTGATATCGTAAACTATTAATTGTCCGTTTAAATAGTACAATAATTGCTTCTGCTCATCCGTAAAACTTTCGTATGTATTTGTACTGGTACAACACGCACTTATGCCTACTGAGAGTGAAATTAAATATAGTAGCTTTTTAAACATTTGATTTTCAGCTTCACACAAATCTACGAATTATTAATTAACATTCGCAATTCCAAGTTTTTTGTATTCGTTTAAATTATATTGATAAATATACAAAAGCATAAAATTGCCCGCCAATGCACCAAAGGTATGCCATAAAAAGTGTGTTCCTGTGCTTAAAAAACCCCATTGGTCGCTAATTCTAAAGAACAATGCAATAGCAAATGAAAGAAAAGCAAACATCACATAATACCAAAATTGGTAATTCGATTTGTATAACATCCATACAGTTGGGAACAATACACCAATGCCTAATATCGTATAATTTACATTTGCCCTAAGGTTTCCATTGTGCTCTGGTATGAGCTCCCAAGCCAATCGGTCAACTAACAACACTATAAAAAAATATAAAATGGAGTAAAACCACGAGTTTAATACTTTATACATGAAATACATCGCCGTCATTATACATAACACCATTATAGGAAGCCAATCCATGTATAAAAAATAAGAGGAATACCTAAATGCGTGGTAAATAACACCTCCTACTCCACCAATACTTAGTAATATTAAAGAAGTAGTAAGGTAAGGGTATAAGGTAAATTTTCCTTTCAAACGCCCGTACCAATAAACAGACATCAATATAAATAATACTGCAGAAATGGTATTAAATGGCTCTACAATAGTTGCATTAACATCTGTTTCGGTATAAATAGGACCACCATCGGGTAATAGTTGTAATCTAATCATCAATACTAAAGTATTATTTCAAATGATATAATACAAAAAATTATTGTTTCATAAATTTAGTTGTCCAATTGCCCGAATTACTATAAACATTTACAATGTACAAGCCTGAAGTTAATGCAGATAAATCAATGTTTACTTTTGCATTTTCAATATTGGCTTCTTTTAGAAATACTTTTCGACCCAATTGATCTATTAATTCAATTTTACAAGATTCATTAGTGGCATTATTCGCAAACAAAATGTTTACGAAATTTGAAGCCGGATTTGGATACAAAATAATTTCCGTTGCTGCCATTGAATTTGTACTCAAATTTAAATCGCCACATAATAATTTAAAGCGATTATTACCCATCGAATTAATATCTGCATCGATACTAAATTGATACTTTGTATGATTTCTAAGATTTATAATTTTGTTCAAATAAAAATCGGCTAAGTATAAATTTATGTCGGATTGAATGGAAGCTATATTGTTAAATAATATTGTATAGTCTCCTAGCAATGGTGTTCCTTCGTTATAAGAAAACACACTTAAATTAATTGTATCAGCCAAGCCTGGTAATGGATATTGGTTAATGGCAAGGTTTGTATTATTAGATGATTTAGAATAGAAATTCAAATTCTCATTGAACAATTTTGGAATATCAGAAACATCAGAATCGTCGGTATTAGAGTTCTCTTTAAACGCAATAATTAATTCATCAGAAGTTGTAGAATCTTTCTCCAACACTAAGCTCAAGATATTTGGATTTGCAGTAGTTCTGAAAAAGTTAATAGGAGCATTTGGCACTTTCACTTGCTCAGTAAACTGTATCGAAGCTCCAGGCGCCGTAGCTTTAATAAAGAACGACTGACCAGATGAGATATAACGAGTGATGTTATTAGTGCCTTGATTTAAATTACCATCAAAAATTCCATATACTCTTAAGATAGGATTGTAAACAGTGTAGTAATTGCTAACATTGGTTTTTGTAATTCCATTAGATGCAAGAAAATCTATTTGCGATGGATATGGGTTAGCGACTAAATTCATACCATCCGCATTAGCTACTCCGTTGTTGGTATAACTTAAATTAAGATTGATGTCTCCTTTATTTACAGTACCAATTAAATCAATGGTTACATTATCTGGAACTGTCCAATTTAAAAATGGATTGGCTAAATTTCTACTGCCACGCACAAATACCGAAATACCAGTACCTGTTGCAAACGTTACACTAGCATTAGCAGGAGTAACCCAACCAGAATCAACATGCCCTACTTTACTTTCCAAGTAAGTTCTAAACGAAATAGAATTGTTCGGACTAGCGTCGAACCCATTTGCTACACCGCCCGGACCGGTTATAAAAATATTGTCTTTAAATTGAGCGATAGAAATAGACCCGCCCACATTTACCGGCGATGCTAAGTATCTCCATTGTCTTTTGTTTGCACCACCCGGAATGAAACGTTGTGCAATTACATTTCCAGAAATATCGCCATTAATTAAACTCGCAATACGTGCGGTATTACTTGCATCAGAAACTAAAATTAATCGGTTAGAAGTATTTAGTGTTCCGTTTTGAATATCAAGTGTATTTTTAATTCGTAAACTATCGGAGCCAATGGTTACTGTGCCTCCACTAGTTCTGTTAATTGTAAAATCGTTTAATGTTTTAGTAGCAGTGGATGTATTTAATAAATTTAAGGTTCCGAAATCTCCAGTACCATTTATCGTTAAGTTTGAGGTATTAGAACCAATTAATTTACTGGCACCAGAACTTAAATTTGACAAACTAAGTGTATTGGAATTAATTTGCAAATGACCATTTGTTAAGGTTACGTTATTAGCATTTACACTCCCAGCTAAAAGTAAGTTTCCACTTGGTTTATCTATTACCATATCATTAAAATTTTCGGTACTTGCATTAGTAATTGTTTGATTGCCTGTGCCTAAAAATGAAGTGGTATTTGCTCCTGGTGTGTGTGTACCAGTGCTTGTCCAATTGCCGTATAAGTTGATGTTATTCCCATTGGCTATTAATGTTCCAGCAGTTATTAATAAATTGTTGTCAATGGTTATTGGACTCAATAAACTCACCGTAGTGTTTTCATTATCGATAGTAAAATTAGGGAATTCGGAGGTACTAAATACTTTAAATATCTGCGAAGCTGGCGTTGAATTATTTCCAAACTGAATAGTACCACCGCTTATAACATTCGCACTTAAACCATCAAGATACATTCCATAATCATTGCTACCATCACCACCTTCTTGTTGAATTACTATGGTTCCACCTGTAACATTAAAAGTTGAACCTGTTGCATTTATATTAAAAGGATAAAAACTTGTATTAGAAGAACCAATTGTTGGGATGGTAAATGTACCACCCGAAATACTAAAGTTACTTAAGGTATTTATATTGGTTGAGAAATATCGGCTTGCTACATTTAAAGCACCACCTTTAATATCCACAATACCACCGTTTGACTCAAGGTATTCATCTGCTGCATCTCCAATGTTTACTGTACCTGCATCAATTGTTAAGTTACCTGCAAGCACTAAGTTTCCGTTAAAGTTTAGGGTTACATTCGGATTATTTAAGTATACTCCAGAACTTACTGGTAAAGTTAAATTTCCTGATGCAACCGTTAAGTTTAATGTATAATTAGAATTAAACTTTACAGTTCCACTGTTGAGTGTAATAGAATTATTTTCTAAACTTAAATTGGTGGTCGACAGATTTAACACATTATCGGCAGTACCGTTCATGTTAATAGTTAAATTATTGAATCGAGTTGTACCACCGGTTCCAGATACATTTAAACTATTGCTGCCATTAATAGTAAGATTAATTACACGAGATGCTGTTGGTCTAAAATCGAAAGTGCCGTTGTTAGTAATGTTTCCATCGATAGTAGCGGTATGTGTAGCATTACTAGTACCAGCAATAAAAGTTGCCCCGTTATTTACTTGTACATTTCCATTAATAGTGAACGATCTCCCGGTTGTACTGTTTCCTAATCTTAATATACCTGATGTTCCTTCTCCTACTGTTAAATTATTACAAGAGGCGTTGGTATTAATAGTAACTGTATGACCATTAAGAATAGTAACATTATCGGTTGCGGTAGGCACACCGCTAGGCGACCATGTTCCATTTGTACCCCAACTGCCATTACCAGTTGAAACTTTATTACCTGCAGCACTTGTAGTAGCATTACCACTTGCCTCTGTACTTACCTTACCTTCTGTAACTGCATATACTCTCCAATAATATTGAGTATTTGGAGTTAAACCAGTTGCTGCATACGAAGTAGTATTTGCAGCTTGTTGAATTACAAAAGTGAAATTAGAATTATCTGTTGAACTATAAATTGCGTAGCCAATTTCATTGGTACACCAATTGTTGTAGTTCACTGTCATGCCAGAAGAGGTGATGCTTGTAAAACTTAAATTTGTATTAATAGTTCCGGTATGATTTACAGGTGTAAACGTTATGGTTGAATTTGATTGAGGAACTGTAGTTAAGTTATTTTTTACCGCATTGGAAAAAGTTGCAGTATTAACTGTTTGTTGAGTTAATAATTGCGCAGTTGTTGGAGGATTCGAAATGGTTGATCCATTTATACCACATGTATAAGAATAACTTGCGTTACCGGCAGTCATTGTACCATAAACGAATTCTATAATTCCTGTTGATTCATAAATTTTCACTTGAAAATTTAAACTAGGTGTAACATTATTATATACCGCGATATTAATCCACTCTACTGTTAAAACACGATTTGGAGCACTACCAGTTGTTAAATATTTCAAACTGTTTCCTAAAGCTTCCGAACCACCTTGTGCGGTAAGGTCATCATACATTGGTGCAACAGCCAAAGCAGTTGGTGTTGTATTCGTAAATCGAGCATTGTCATATCCAAATGCACCACTAGAATTACCATCAGATGTGCTGCTAGAAAAATCCATGTAACCATTTGTACATACACTGAACTGTGTATAACGAACACCCAAATACCAAAAATCAAACCCTATATCCACCGCAGCACTACGGTTATCATCTTGGGTATATTGGTTGGAATTATTTCGCCATGCAGCGAATGAATTACCTGTTCCAGCTATAGAAGTATAGCTATTACCCGTGGTTCTTGATACAGAATAATTTGCAATTGTTTGTGCATTTAATTGGAATGAGCATACTAAAATAGCTGCTACGGCCAACAATTTGGTTACTAGATGTTTATACATAATGAGAGAGCATAATGTTTTTCAATGCAAGAATACGAAATTCCTACGACAAAGAGGCAGATTTTCCCCAAAAACAAGGAAAGTGAACTAAAATAATTTTTGGTAATTTGAAAACTTATCGTATATTTGCGATATACATTATGGCACTAAACAAAAAAGAATTATTTGAAGAAGAGGATATCCTCTTGTCTGAGATGGCTAAAAGTTTAGCACATCCTGCGCGAATAAAAATTTTAAAAATATTAGCAGAGAAAAACACCTGCATTTGTGGCGAGATTGTGGAGATTTTACCCTTAGCACAAGCTACCGTTTCTCAACATTTAATAGAATTAAAAAAAGCAGGGCTGGTAAAAGGCACTATCGACGGAGCGAAATCTTGTTACTGCATTAACTGGGAAAATTTTAAAAAATTGGAAAACTTCCTAAGTGGTTTTGTGGAGAATATAAATGAGGGTAAGCAGAGGTGTTGCTGAATGAGTATTGAGTAGCGAGTATTGAGTAGCGAGTAAAGCTAAATTATCTTTTAATAAACTAATAACCCATTAACCTAATAACCTAAAAACACATTAACCTAATAACCCATTAACATAATAGCAAATTAAATAATTAATAAAGAAATGAAAACAGAAAAAGACTTAAAATCGATTGTAAAAGAAAAATATGCGGAGATTGCATTACAATCAACAGAAGATAACAAAGCATCATGTTGTGGTGCGGGTGGTTGTTCAACCAAGGTGTATAACATTATGACAGATGATTATACAAAAGTAGAGGGATATAATCCGGAAGCAGATTTAGGTTTAGGCTGCGGACTACCTACTGAGTTTGCAAAAATGAAACAAGGTGATACCGTAATCGATTTAGGTTCGGGTGCTGGTAACGATTGTTTTGTTGCACGCGAGGCTGTTGGAGAAGAAGGCAAAGTAATTGGGATAGATTTTACGGAAGCCATGATTACAAAAGCAAGAGAGAATGCATTGAAATTAAATTTCAGCAATGTGAATTTCATTCATGCCGATATTGATGACATTCCTTTGAAAGATAATTATGCCGATGTAGTGGTTAGTAATTGTGTGCTAAATTTAGTTCCGAATAAAGACAAAGTATTGTCAGAAATTTATCGTGTATTAAAACCAAATGGGCATTTCAGTATATCTGATATTGTATTGATTGGTACTTTACCTTCAGAAATTAGGGAAGCAGCAGAAATGTATGCTGGCTGCGTATCTGGTGCAATCCAAAAATCAGATTACTTAAAAACTATTGAAACAACAGGATTCAAAAACATTCAAATACAAAAAGAAAAAGTGATTACCATTCCCGATGATATTTTATCAAAATATTTAAACGCGAATCAAATTGCTGAATATAAAAATTCGGAAATAGGAATATTTAGCATAACGGTTTATGCAGAAAAAGTATGAGGTGTGAGGTATGAGGTATGAGATAAAGCAACTGCTATGCCTATCTCATACCTCATAATTCATAATTCATAATTCGTAATTCAATTAGTATTTCAACACCGTTACCCTAAAGGTTGCCGAAGCTGGGTCGATGGTTCCACCAGAATAATTATTAAATCGAACGGTAACTGTATTTGCTGCAGAAACCCATGCTGTATAAGTTGTATTAGCATTATTGGTACCAGGATTTACAATTGCAAAATCATTGGTAGTTGCACCTGTTACAGTAATTGTTAAATCACGCGAAGTTCTTGTTGTGGTACTTGCAAAATCTAAGGTTGCAGAACCAATTAATGTTTTTGCTAAAGTATATCTTACACTTCCTGAGGTGGCAAAATAATTTGTACCGTCGTATTCAACGGCTCCATTTTCTGGTGTAGTTAAATTAGTGCCCGATGTAAATTTTAGAGGTGCGGTACTAGCGCTAGCAGTACCTGCATTTAAATGTATTAATGCACTTGGTTGTGCTATGCCCACTCCAAACCTTCCTCTTCGTACAAATGTATAAGTGCCCGCATCGTTGGTTACGAATGTAGGATTACCTGCAGATCCAAATTGCCATTCTGGAGCAGCACCGGTATAAGTACTTCCTACCCTGCCTTCCATGCGTATATTACTTTGAGAAATATTGGTTTTGAAAATAAAATCTACCAAGGTTATAGATGGATCGGTGGTTTCAAAAATTGCGCCGTTCTCTCCGTTTCTATTTCTTAATCGTAAAATACTAGGACCATAGGTATCACCATCTTGGCGCAAAACCAACTCTTGAGTAGCTTTTAAGGTACCGGTTGTAGCTGATCCTATTTTTAAATCACCACTAGAATTTTCAATTCTCATGCGTTCTGTATTATTAGCCTTAAAAACTAAATCGTTTGCATCTGTAGTTCCTATAAAATTATTGGTGGC
This sequence comes from Sphingobacterium thalpophilum, assembly GCA_943371425.1. Taxonomy (GTDB): domain Bacteria; phylum Bacteroidota; class Bacteroidia; order Sphingobacteriales; family Sphingobacteriaceae; genus CAJBVG01. The sequence continues at coordinate 115,573 of CALRUR010000005.1, read as the reverse complement.
AGAGGTTCCCCCATTACCTTGTAAATCCCATGACCCTTGCGTTCCGTTTGATAAACGCGACCAGTCCGTACCTGTCCAGAAATAATACCCAGGTGTTACATTTGTAGGTGCTGTGCCAGCGGTAGCTGTATTGTATACTAATAAACTTGTAGCCGGACTTGTAACCGGGCCAGCAGCATTGGTTGCCGTTAATGCAAGCCTTGGAATTAGTAAACCTTTGTCTGTAAAACTAACATCTAAACCTGCAGATGAATTTGGTGATGTACCAGTAGTATTGATCGCTACGTTCTGAGCTTGAACAAAATTCGTTACAATTAAAAAAGTAACTACTAGAATAGTTCTTGGATTGAGAGAGAATAACATATGCATTAAATTGGGTAAAATTGACACTGCTAACATCTAGTTAACAGATTATTGCAATATTACGCAGAATAAAACATGAATTCAATATTATTTTATTTTTTCCGAAAACGCTTTTCTAAACTTCTCTAGTTTCGGAGCAATCACAAATTGGCAATACGCTGCCTCGCCGTTTTGGTTATAATAATTTTGATGATAATCTTCGGCTTCATAAAATTCGGAAATAGCAGATATCTCTGTAACGATGGCCTTGCCAAATGCATTCTCCTCATTTAACTTTTGCTTGTAAAACTCAGCCGACTTTTTTTGTTCATCAGAATGATAAAAAATAGCCGAACGATATTGCGTGCCAACGTCTGCCCCTTGCCTGTTTAGGGTGGTGGGGTCATGGCTTTGCCAAAACGCTTCTAATAAATCTTTATATTGAATAACCTTTGGATCAAATACAATCTGGCAAACTTCTGCATGACCAGTTAATCCGCTGCAAACTTCTTTATAAGTTGGGTTTTTAACTTTACCACCCATATACCCTGATTTTACAGAGATTACCCCTTTTAATTCCTGAAAAACTGCCTCAACACACCAAAAGCATCCTGCCCCAAACGTTGCCGTTTCTACACTATCTATATTATTAATTTCTTGATCCATCGATTTTGTATTTAAACTGTTTGCATTGCTGCATGCTGTAAATAAGAGTATTACAGACAATATTACTATATATCTTCCTTTCATCATGCTTTTATGTACGACAACGCCAAAGTAAAAGATTTGTTTATTCAAAAAAAGGATTATTTTTGCCCTCTTTTCAAATAGTAAATAATTAACCGAAACAAAACGATAAAACCTTATGGAGTTTTTACAAAACAACTTAATTTATCTAATCCCAGCTCTAGGCATATTAGGCTTAGTTGTAATGGCAATTAAAAGTGCTTGGGTAGAAAAACAAGACGCAGGTGATGCGAAAATGACTGAATTAGCAGGTTATATTGCTGATGGCGCAATGGCATTCTTAAAAGCAGAATGGAAAGTATTAAGCATATTCGTAGTATTTGCTGCTGCATTACTTGCGTATTCAGGAACGATCCATGAAGTAAATGGAATACAAATCCACTCGAGTTGGATTATTTCAATTGCCTTTATAATAGGTGCGGTGTTTTCTGCATATGCCGGATATATTGGTATGAAAGTAGCTACAAAAGCGAACGTTCGTACTACACAAGCAGCACGTACAAGTTTAAAACAAGCTTTAAAAGTTTCGTTTACAGGTGGAACAGTAATGGGCTTAGGTGTTGCTGGTTTAGCAATCTTAGGATTAGGTGGTTTATTCATTGCATTCCTGTCTATATTCGCTGATTTAGGTGTAAATACCGTAAAAACGGCGATTGAGGTTTTAACAGGTTTTTCTTTAGGAGCAGAATCTATTGCATTATTTGCCCGTGTTGGTGGTGGTATTTATACCAAAGCTGCCGATGTAGGTGCGGATTTAGTAGGTAAAGTAGAAGCAGGAATTCCAGAAGACGACGTTCGTAACCCTGCAACTATTGCAGATAACGTAGGTGATAACGTAGGTGATGTGGCTGGTATGGGTGCCGATTTATTCGGTTCATACGTAGCAACTATTTTAGCTACGATGGTATTAGGACAAGAAATTACTTCTGCAGATAATTTCGGTGGCATGGCTCCGATATTATTACCAATGATTATATGCGGTTTAGGTATTGTGTTCTCTATTATAGGAACATGGTTCGTAACTATAAAAGATGAAAAATCGAACGTACAAACTGCCTTGAACTTAGGTAACTGGTCGTCGATGATATTAACTGTTGTTGCTTCTTTCTTTATTGTAAACTGGATGTTGCCAGAATCTTTAAACTTAAGAGGATATGAATTTTCTAAAATGAATGTATTTTGGGCAATCGTAGTAGGAACTGCAGTTGGAGCCATTATGAGTATTGTTACAGAGTATTACACCGCAATGGGTAAAGCTCCAGTAATGTCTATCATTCAACAATCATCAACAGGTCATGCTACCAACATAATTGGTGGATTATCTGTAGGGATGAAATCAACCGTTATTCCAATTTTAACCTTAGCGGGTGGTATCATGGCATCGTATTATTTTGCAGGTTTATACGGAGTAGCAATTGCTGCTGCAGGTATGATGGCAACTACAGCGATGCAATTAGCTATTGATGCCTTCGGTCCTATTGCCGATAACGCAGGTGGTATAGCAGAAATGAGTCAGTTACCTCCAGAAGTTCGTGAGCGTACAGATAATTTAGATGCGGTTGGTAATACTACTGCAGCAACTGGTAAAGGATTTGCCATTGCTTCTGCAGCTTTAACCTCTTTAGCATTATTTGCAGCCTTTGTTGGTATTGCAGGTATTGATGCAATTGATATTTACAAAGCTCCAGTTTTAGCAGGTTTATTTGTGGGTGGAATGATTCCTTTTATCTTCTCTGCATTGTGTATACAAGCAGTAGGTAAAGCAGCAATGGACATGGTACAAGAAGTTCGTCGCCAGTTCCGCGAAATTCCTGGAATTATGGAATACAAAGCGAAACCAGAATATGAAAAATGTGTTGCAATTTCTACTAAAGCTTCTATTCGTGAGATGATGTTGCCAGGTGCTATTGCATTAATTACTCCACTTATTATCGGATTTATTTTTGGTCCAGAAGTATTAGGAGGTTTATTAGCAGGTGTAACTGTATCGGGTGTGTTAATGGGTATATTCCAATCAAACGCAGGTGGTGCTTGGGATAATGCGAAAAAATCGTTCGAAAAAGGAGTAATGATTAATGGTGAAATGTTCTACAAAAAATCTGAACCACACAAAGCATCGGTTACAGGTGATACCGTAGGAGATCCATTTAAAGATACATCAGGTCCTTCTATGAATATCTTAATTAAATTAATGTCGATTGTTTCATTAGTAATTGCACCTTATATTTCTGTGGTTGGTAATGATAAACATGAAGGCATGGAGATGAAAAAAGAGATCAGAATTGAAAAACATATTGATTCTTTAGGAAATGTTACCATGGATACAGTTATCATGATGAATGGTAAAGAGTGCCATATGGAAACAGGAGAATGCACTGAAGCTTGCGGAATGAGCAAAGAAGAATGTGCTAAAATGATTTCAGAAGGTAAAATGACGGAGGAAGAGTGTGCGAAGAAATGTGCGGAGCACCATAATTAGCTAATTGACTAATTAGCTAATTATAAAAGAGAGGAAGTGCTGAAAAGTATCTTCCTCTTTTTTTTGCTCATTATCACATTAGCACATTAGCATATTAGCTAATTAATATTTTTTTTATTAGGTTTGGATTATAACCCCAATTATTAATTTATGAGATTTAAGAAACCTCTTGACCTATTATTAAGCGAAGCCTCTAAAACAGGCGAAGGTTCGTTGAAAAGAACTTTAGGAGCAATGAACCTAGTTGCTCTTGGAATTGGTGCCATTATTGGTGCCGGATTATTTGTACGTACAGCCGCAGCCTCTGCAGAAGCAGCTGGTCCGGCAGTAACCTTATCTTTTATTGTAGCTGCCATTGGTTGTGCTTTAGCTGGTTTATGCTACGCAGAATTTGCAGCCATGATACCCGTTGCAGGTAGTGCATATACCTACGCATATGCTACTATGGGCGAAGTAACTGCGTGGATTATTGGTTGGGCATTAATACTTGAGTATGCACTTGGTGCTGCTACCGTATCTATTGCATGGTCGGAATACTTAAACAACTTGCTCGGAGGTGCAATTCCTTACGAATGGTGCCACTCCCCTTTTGAAACATCGGCAAGTGGAATTTCTGGCTATGTAAACGCACCAGCATTATTAATTTTAGGATTAATAACTTTAGTGTTGATACGTGGTTCTAAAGAATCGGCTGCCTTTAATGCCGTTATTGTAATGGTAAAAGTTGCCATTGTATTAGTATTCGTTGCCATTGGTTGGAAATTTATAAACGCTGCAAACCATACTCCATACATCATCCCAGAAAATACTCCTGGCCACGAAGGTTTCTTCGCACACGGTTGGGGTGGAATATTAAAAGGTGCAGGTATTGTGTTCTTTGCCTTTATTGGTTTTGACGCCGTATCTACTGCAGCTCAAGAAGCTAAAAACCCTAAACGCGATATGCCAATTGGAATATTAGGTTCTTTAGTAGTATGTACCATTCTATACATCTTGTTTGCTCACGTATTAACTGGTGTAGCTAATTGGACTGAATTTAAAACTTCTGGAAAAGAAGCTTCTGTTGCTTATGCAATTCAGAAATACATGATCGGGTACGATTGGTTGGCTACTTCTATCACCATTGCCATTCTTGCAGGTTTCTCTTCTGTAATTTTAGTTATGTTAATGGGTCAATCGCGTGTATTTTACTCAATGTCTAAAGACGGATTAATACCAAAAGTGTTTTCAGAATTACATCCAAAATACAGTACTCCTTATAAATCAAACTACATCTTATTTGTATTTGTTGGTTTATTCGGTGGTTTTATACCAGGCTCGGTAGCCGGCGATTTAACCAGTATTGGTACTTTGTTTGCGTTCGTATTAGTTTGCGCAGGTATTATGATCATGAGAAAATCTGATCCAAATATCGAACGTCCGTTTAGAACACCTTGGGTACCTTTTGTACCAATTTTAGGAATTGTAGTATGTTCTGCTATGATTGTTTCCTTACCAGGAGAAACATTAATGAGCGCATTTTTATGGATGCTAGTAGGTTTAGTAATCTACTTTGTGTATAGTAAGAAGCATTCGGTGATAAGAAACAAGTAAAATTATGAATTACGAATTACGAATTAAGCGCTATCATTATTCAATGCATAATTCGTAATTCATAATTTGTAATGCGTAATTCATAATTCGTAATTCGTAATTCTCATGGATTTTTTCAACATCAAAGAAATACTTTCTGTAACAATGATCCTCTTTGCGATTATTGATATTGTTGGAGCGATTCCAATAGTTATACAGTTGCGCAATAAAGCAGGACATATTCAATCTGAAAAAGCATCGATAGTTGCTTTAATTTTGATGATTGCTTTTTTGTATATTGGCGAATCCTTGTTAGGAATAATTGGTGTTGATGTAAAATCATTTGCCATTGCAGGTTCCTTAGTAATCTTTTTTATTGCCTTAGAAATGGTATTAGGTGTTAACTTTTTTAAAGAAGAAATTCCAGATTCTGTTTCAATCGTTCCTCTCGCATTTCCTATAATTGCAGGTGCCGGAACCATGACTACCCTCTTATCTTTAAAAAGCGAGTATCAAACTCAAAACATCGTAATCGGTATTATACTCAACATGGTATTCGTTTATTTTGTACTTAAAAATACCATGCGCTTAGAAAAACTCCTTGGCAAAACCGGGCTAAATATACTTCGTAAAGCTTTCGGTATTATTCTGTTGGCCATTGCCATAAAACTTTTCAGACACAACACCGGGTTTTAATCGTGTGCTCGTGTGCTCGTGTGTTCATTTGCTCGTGTGCTCGCAAATTCGCTAGTTCGCTAGTTCGACCTTTCGATTTTCTGTAACAAACATTTTATTAGTACTCCTCAATTTATTGCTTTAAATTGTATTCAAATTTAAAAACGAAGAAATGAGAAAAAAATCACTTTTACTTGCACTTACATTGGTAATTATGTCGGCAAGTGTAATGGCCCAATCTGTTGACGATATTTTAAACAAGTATTTTGAAACCATTGGAGGTAAAGCAAAATTAGAGGCACTAAATGGTGTGAAAATCTCTGCGAAAATTAATCAAGGTGGTATGGAAATTCCATTGGATATTATTCAACTAAAAGATGGTAAACAGTGCACTAATATTAATTTTCAAGGCAAGGTAATAAAACAAGGTGCATATGATGGAACCACTATGTGGTCTCATAATTTCATGAACATGAAAGCTGAAAAAAGCGATGCAGAAGCAACTGAAAACTACAAAAAAAATATTGGAGATTTCCCTGATCCATTTTTGAATTATAAAAGTCGCGGTTGGAAAGCTGAGCTAATGGGTAAAGAAAGTGTTGACGGTGCAGAAGCATATAAAATAAAATTAACAAAAAACCCTACAAAGGTTGACGGCGTTGAAACAGAGAATGTTTCTTACTACTTTTTTGATGTAGAAAGTAATGTGCCTGTAATGCAAGAATCTGAAATTAAAGAAGGCCCAGGTAAAGGACAAATTCAACAAATTAAATTAAGCGATTACCAAGAAGTAGAAGGCATAATGTTCCCCTTCTCTATTACTCAAGGGGTAAAAGGTCAGGGTGGTCAGCCAATAGTAATTAGCGCTATACAAGTGAACCCAAAAGTCGATAATTCAGAATTCAAATATCCAGAAGGAGAATAAAATTTTTATGAAAAATTTCTTAAAATATATACTCGTATGGAGTGTGTGCTCAACTGCTATGGCACAAACACCAGCACAGCTAGAAGCCATTAAAAAGGGCAAAGAACTTTTTGGTGATTTGAAAGCTCGCCATATTGGTCCGGCACTCATGAGTGGCCGTGTTACCGATATAGAAACACACCCGAAAAATGATCGCATCGTATACATCGGCACAGCCGGTGGAGGCGTTTGGAAAACGAATAACGGTGGTGCAACTTTTAATTCAATTTTCGACGACTACTGCCAATCTATTGGAGCGGTAGAAGTAGATCCTAACGACCCTGATAATGTAATTTGGGTAGGAACTGGCGAAGTATGGACACGTAACAGTGTTTCTATTGGCGATGGTTTATATAGAAGTAAAGATGGTGGATCTAGTTGGGAAAAGATGGGCTTCGAAACTTCCGAAAGAATTTCTTGCATACAAGTAAACCCTAAGAACTCATTAGAAGTATATGTGGGTGTACTTGGTCCTTTATGGAGCGATAGCGAAAGCAGAGGTTTATATAAAACTTCGGATGGTGGTAAAACTTGGACTAAGCTTTTATATGTAGACCTAACAACTGGATGTAGCGATTTGCAAATGGATGCAGAGAATCCATCAGTTTTATATGCTTCCTTTTGGGAGTTCAGAAGATCGCCATGGTCTTTTAGCTCTGGTGGCGATAAAAGTGCATTGTACAAAAGTACCGATGCAGGTAAAACATGGAATAAAATTCATAACGGATTTCCGAAAGGTAAGTTAGGCCGATTGGCCATTGCTATTGCACCATCAGACAATAAAATTCTATATACCGTTGTAGAGTCTGAACAAGATAAAGACAAAGGTTTGTATAGAAGTGACGATGCAGGTGCATCTTGGAAACAGTTGAATAACGACTTCGGCTTAGTGGTTCGTCCATTTTATTTTTCGAGAATTGTAGTGGATCCTCGTAACCCTAACATAGTAGTAAAAGCAGGCCTTTCGGGCTCCATCTCTCGTGATGGTGGTAAAACATTTAAGAACCTAGGCCCTATGCATTCAGATATTCACGACATTGCTTTTGATATCAAGAATTCTGATAGAATCTATGCTGCTACGGATGGTGGAGTGTATCGCTCATGGGATGGTGGTACTACCATGGAAATGGTAGAAAATTTACCTCTTTCACAATTCTATCATGTGAGTGTAGATGATAAGGATGATTACAATGTATATGGAGGCTTACAAGATAATGGTTGCTGGTTTGGTCCCTCACGTTCACCGGGAGGTGTAGAGGCTAGAGATTGGCGCGTTGTGGGTGTTGGAGATGGATATAGAGTATACAGACATCCAACAAAAAATTTAATTTATTCTGAAATGCAAGGTGCAGAAAATGTATGGCGTTATGATCCTGTAAAAGACCAGGCGAAAACAATACAACCATTGCAAATGAAGGGCGAGCCAGATTTGCGTTTTAATTGGAATGCATCTTTAGTAACGAGCCCTAATAAACCCGATAGAGTATATATTGGAAGTCAATTTGTACATCGCTCAGAAGACATGGGTGAAACATGGACGAAAATTTCGCCAGACTTAACCACCAATGATCCGAAGAAACAAAATCAAGAAAACTCAGGTGGATTATCTAAAGATAATTCGGGAGCAGAAAATCATTGTACCATTTTTACAATTGCAGAATCGCCAGTAGATGAAAATGTGATTTGGGTTGGTGCAGACGATGGTAATTTACAAGTAACTAAAGACGGTGGTAAAAGTTGGACGAATGTAATTAAAAATGTACCCGGTTTACCAAAAAATACATGGGCATACCATGTAGAAGCGAGTGTGTTTGGTGCAGGTAAGGCCTACGTTGTATTTAATGGTTATACAACTGGTGATATGAATACCTATGTATATAAAACTAACGATTACGGAGCAACTTGGAAATCTATTGTAACACCAGAAATATATGGCTTCGCAAGAAACATACAAGAAGATTATGTGAATGAAAACTTATTGTTTTTAGGAACAGAATTTGGTTTGCACATAAGCTTAAACGGTGGTACAAATTGGTATAGATTTACCAACAATTTCCCGGCAGTAAATGTACACTATATAGAGTTACATAAAAAAACAAACGACTTAGTAATTGCTACACATGGTCGCGGGGTAATTATTATCGACGACATCAGTATTTTACGTCAATTAACTGAAGAGAACATGAGCAAAGATTTGTTCTTCTTCAATACAAAACCTACTTCCATTGTTGAGTCTAATGGCTTCGGTGGATCGAGTACCGAAACGCAATTTGTGGGTGAAAACCCTAGCACTGCAGCGCGTATTATTTATCACCTAAACAAAAAACATGTGTTAGGAAAAATGACACTTGAAATACAAGATGCCAATGGTGTAAAAGTTTCGGAAATTGGTCCTGGTAAATCAAAAGGTATTAACATTGTAGAATGGTATTACAATAGCAAACCACCAAAAGTAGCTCAAGGTAAAACCTTTGCATTTGGCGGCTTCACCTCACCAAGAGTTCCAGCTGGTACTTATAAAGTAGTAATTACAAAAGGCAAAGAAAAGTATACTAGTGATTTGGTGATACAGTACGATCCTAAATCTGAAATTAGTTTAGCAGATCGTAAAATACAAGAAGCTACTACTATGAAATTATACAACATGTCGCAAGAACTTGCCTACATGGTATACTCTATTGATGAGTATTTAAAATTCATGGAAAAGCAAGGTTCTACTAACGCCGATTTTAAGAAATCAAGCAAGGCATTTGCAACTGATTTAGATAAACTAAAATCAACATTGGTAGTAACCACTGGCGATAACTATGTTGGTGCAGCAGAAAATCAATTACGTGAAGATTTGTTAGAACTGTATTCGAAAGTTGCACAAAGCTATCATAAACCAAATAAAGCAGAGCTTGATAATTTGGATGCAATTGAAAGTAAATTCAATACAGGTAAAGCAGATTTCAACAAAATAAAAGATAAATATTTGAGTAAAATGGAGAAGCTTGCAGGAAGCGCTGTAGCTTTAAAAACCTACGAAGAATATTTACAAACACCATAACAAAATAGAGCTATCTGGCTCTATTTCAAATATCTTACGCAGAGATTTTATATACTTTAATGGGTATAAAACTCTGCGTATTTTATTTTATATTTGCCTCACACAAATAACTATTCTTATGGGTCGCGCATTTGAAGCTCGAAAACAATCGAAAATGAAAAGATGGGGTGCAATGGCAAAAGCATTCACTCGCATTGGTAAAGACATTGTAATGGCCGTTAAAACTGGCGGACCAAACCCCGATACCAACTCTAAACTGAGAGTTGTAATACAAAATGCAAAAGGCATTAACATGCCTAAAGATCGTATAGATGCAGCCATAAAAAGAGCTGCTGATAAAGATACAAGTTCATATGAAGAAGTGATTTACGAAGGCTATGCTCCACATGGTGTTGCTATACTCGTAGAAACTTCTACCGATAATATAAACCGCACAGTTGCAAGTGTTCGCTCATACTTTACAAAATCTGGTGGCAGTTTAGGAACTACTGGAATGCTAAACTTCGTTTTCGAAAGAAAAGCTGTTTTCAGAATTAATGCAGAAGGAATGGTGGTTGAAGAGTTAGAACTTGAACTTATAGATTTTGGTGCAGAAGAAGTAGAACAAGATGAAAACGAAATACTAATTACCACTGCATTCGAAGATTTCGGAAATATGCAAAAGGCATTAGAAGAAAAGGGCGCACACATTATTAGCTCTGGTTTCGAACGCTTCCCATTAACCTATATGAAAGTAAACGCCGAGCAAGAAGCTGAAATCCAAAAATTAATTGATAAAATGGACGAGGACGATGATGTGAATATGGTGTATCATAATATGGACGTTAGTCTTTAGTCGTTAGTCTATAGTCTCTAGTCGTTAGATGGAGGAAACTAGTACGAAGACTAAAGACTAAATTCTAATATCTAAAGACTAAAATTCAATTTAGAGAAAAAGGATTTAAACCCAAGTAAATCAAACCAATAGAAAGCAATAGAATTAACAGCATAAGGATTTTTTCATTCTTTATAACAGAAATTGTTGGCGAAATAAATTCACCAGATTTTAAGAAAAGATATCGTGCAATGTTAAAATAATAGAACAGTGCAATAACCGTATTTAATACCCCTGCAATAAGTACATATATTAACCAAGGCTCATAAGAAATTTGATATTGTTCGAACACCGAACTAAAAATAAAAAACTTTGCAACAAAACCTGCTAATGGTGGCAAACCGGTAAAGGAGGCTAATAACAATACCATTAAACTTGCGCTTAGTTTATCTTTTTTGCCTAATCCAATTAATTGTTTCAGCTCTATAATTCCATATTTACTTTCCCAAATTTGTAGGATAAAAAATGCAGCAAAATTACTGATGGTATATACTACTAAATAATACACCAAAGCTTCTAAGCCTGTATTACTGTACACAATTAATCCCATCAATATAAAACCTGTATGAGAGATGCTCGAATAAGCGAATATGCGTTTTAAATTTTGTTGAGATAAGGCTGATAAATTACCTACAAACATACTTGCAATTGCTATTATAGAAAGTACCTTCTCCCAAGGGAAATGTGGCCAAGCCAACATCATTCCTTGGTAATTAAAATGAAACCTACTTACAAATGCAAATAAAACGGCAAAGCCTGCAATTTTTGGAATGGTACTTATAAAGGCTAAGGTGCTTGGGCTGCTGCCTTCATACACATCCGGACTGTAGTAATGAAAAGGTGTAGCAGATATTTTGAACAAGAAGCCTGCACTAAAAATTAAAATAGCCATGGCTACCATAGAAGTACTTGCTTTAGAAAGTTCTGCTAAAAAATTAGCATCTAAATATAAGGTGCCACTCAATGCATATAACCATGAAATACCATACAACATAATTGCCGAAGAAAATGCTCCGTACACCACATATTTTGTAGACGACTCCGCATTTTGTTTATTCTTTATTTCGAAGGCGATGTATAAATAAGACAGTATGGATAAAAACTCTACTCCTATTAAAATACTCAATAAATGGCTACTCATGCTGAGTAAATTTGCACTCAGAATTAAAAGCGGAAACAAATAGAAAAACTCTGCATTTTTGTACTTAAAACTTTTAAGCAAATATGGTAATAATACTACAATTGCCGATAGGCTAATAATTAGTTTAAACGTTATGGTTGTTTTAGATAATTGATAGAAATTATTAAACAAACTTAATGGCTCTGAAATGCTATTATATTGTAGTATCAACAAATAAGCAGAGCATACAATCCCGATAAAAGTAAGATATACCAGCATCTCTTTTCGTTTCGTAAAAAGATCGAAAAGTAAAGCAATAAAAAATGTAAACACCAATACCCACTCATTCGCGAAATGCGATAAAGAGGATTGTATAGATTGTAATGCGCTAATGGTGTTCATTTAAAAATTATAGTTTGAAATATTCATGTAAATATAAATATCCATTTAACAAGGTATCGTTTATTAAAAGGTTTACACTTGCATTGGTATAGTCGAATAAATACGATGGCAATACGCCCAAGAATATGGTGATAAGTGCTAATGGTACCAATACCAAATATTCGCGAGTGTTTAAATCTGTTAAGTCTGTTTCCCAACTCGCCAGTTTAAAACTTTTTTGTCCGAAGAACATACGTTGTAATGCCCATAAGAAATATGCAGCACCCAATAAAATACCGAGTGTAGAAACAATAGCCATCCAACGAGGTACTAAGCCATTGCTCGACTCAGATAAAAATGCACCGAACAAACTAAAGGCTTCACCAATAAAACCCGACATACCAGGTAATCCTAAGGAAGCAAAAAAGGCAATAACTACAAATACAGTGTAACGAGGCATTTGAATAGAAAGTCCTCTGAAATTTGCAAGCTCTCGATCGTGCACTCGACTGTACAACACTCCTACTAAGAAGAACAACATAGCCGATAATATTCCGTGCGAGAATAATTGGTACAGCGCACCATTTAAACCTTCGGATGTTAAAGAAGCTACACCAATTAATACAAAGCCCATATGAGAAATGGATGAGTAGGCAATTAATCGTTTTAAATCTTTTGCACTTAGCGCATTTAACGCTCCATAGATTATGGATATCATACCCATTAATGCAACGTAATAAGAAAAGTGAATAGCAGCATCAGGAAATATACCATAACAAATTCTGATGATACCGTACGCTCCTACTTTTAATAATACACCCGCCAATATAATGGATATAGGTGTTGGTGCTTCTACGTGTGCATCTGGCAACCAAGTATGGAAGGGCACCATGGGCACTTTAATGGCGAAGCCAATAAACAAAACAATAAATGCGATAAACCTTGCAGATACTCCTAACAATAAATTACCTGCACTTGGACTAAAAAATCCATCCACTTGGAAATTTTTTGGATCCATCATGTGCAACATGTTAAATGTATGTGCACCAGTTTCTGGGTCGGTAACAGAAAAGTATAAACCCACCATCACCAATAACATAAACACCGAACCAAATAATGTGTATAAGAAAAATTTTATAGAAGCATACTCTCTGTTTACTCCGCCCCACATGCCTATTAAGAAATACAAAGGCAAAAGCATTAATTCATAAAACACATAAAACAAGAAGAAATCTAAAGAGAGGAACACTCCCATAATGGCTAAGTTTAACAGGTTAAACAACATATGGTAACCTTTTAAATTTGCTGTAATTTCAAAAGAAGAAATGCTTGCAATAAAGAGCACTATGCTACTCAATAAAATTAATCCCGCCGAAATTCCATCCATCGCTACAAAATATTCTATTTGTAAACTTCCTAAATTCCCTAGGCTCAACTGTATCCAATCGTATTTTTCTACAAACTGAAAAATTGCATTTTTTTCGAGCGATGAATACATGTATAATGCCAAAACCATTTGAAATAAGGCAATAGCTGCGCTTATAATCTTATAAGATTTTTGGTATTTGCTGGGAATTAACCCAACTAATAAGATCCCAACTAATGGGATAAATATTAAGATTGATAATAAGTGCATATTTAAATTCCTTTCATAAAAAACCAAATAAATACTATTAATAATACAGCCGATAATGCAAAATAAGATTGCACCTTCCCTGTTTGAAATGCTCTAATAAAATCGCCTGACCTACGCGATAATTTTGCTAGTAGTAATACCAATCCGTCGATAATATTTTTATCAATCCATGCAGCTAAATAAGATAATTGCAATCCAATTATACCAACAAAATTAACCATGGCATCAAAAATATTTTTATCAATCCATGCTATAAAATGCGAAAAATGAATGACCACGTTTCCCATTCCGTGCACCATATCATTATCAAATTTAAAATCTACAGGTTGTAATTTATTCAATAAAAAATGTGCTGGTTTTGTAAATAAAAACTGATATACAGTGTCGAGGTAAAAAGCATTGTAGCTCAATTTGTAAATTAAATTATTTTCGGAAAATGGTTTTATAATTCTTCGATAACAAATTAAGTAAGCGGCTGCAAAGCCAATAGATATAAGCACTACCGTTAGGTAAGGTAATAATGCAAAGTGAGTACTTGGTGTATAAATTGGATACATGTAAATACATGCAATACCTAAAATTATAAATGGAACAATGAAAGCGATACTTTCTTTAATTCGTAAATACTCTATGGTCGACTTTCCAAAAAACACCATGGTATAATGGCGGAAAACGTAAAAGGCGGTCATGAGTACCGAGCCAAAAGCAAATACCGGAACAATTAAATAAATAGAGCCATGATTGTTTGCCCAAACCCATGTTTCGGTAAGTATGGCTTCTTTAGAAAAGAAACCACTTAAGAAAGGAATACCTACCAAGGCGGCAGATCCAAGTGTATAAACATAAAAGGTAAAAGGTAATTGTTTTCTTAAACCTCCCATGTTACGAATGTCTTGTGCATCTAAGTTTATATTTTTTAATTTATATTGATGATGCAAAAAATGAATGATGCTACCAGCACCCAAAAATAAAGCTGCTTTAAAAAAGGCATGTGTATATAAATGGTAAAATGCAGCCATAGGCGCCGAAAGCCCAACAGCCATTACCATGTAGCCCAATTGTGATATGGTTGAATATGCTAATATCTTTTTAATATCAAATTGCCTGCCAGCTATAAATGCCCCCATAAATGCGGTAAAGGAACCAATGAGTACAATGAAATTTAACACTTCGGCATCTAATAAAAAGAAAATACGAATGAGTAAATACACACCAGAAATTACCATCGTAGCTGCGTGTATAAGCGCGGATACAGGTGTAGGTCCTTCCATGGCATCGGGTAACCAAACGTGTAATGGGAATTGTGCCGACTTTGCAATTACGGCAATAAAAAATGCATAGCCTGCGTAATGTAATAATAACACATCGCTTGCTGAAATAAATGAACCACGTTCTTGTATATGCGTGTAGATGGCTGATAAATCAAGGGTTCTGAACACCGACAATAAAATCATGATGCCTGCCAAGAATCCTAAATCGCCAATTCTATTAATAATGAATGCTTTTTTATTAGCGAGTATAGCGCTGTTTTTTTGAGTGTAAAATCCGATGAGCAGATAAGAACAAAAACCCACCATCTCCCAAAATATATAAGTAAACAATAAGTTCCTGCTTAGTATTAAGCCAAACATAGCGAAGGCAAATAAACTGATATAGGCAAAAAAGTAATTGTATCTTTTTTCACCGCGCATGTATTCGGTAGAGTACC
The DNA here is from genome assembly GCA_943371425.1 of Sphingobacterium thalpophilum. Lineage (GTDB taxonomy): Bacteria > Bacteroidota > Bacteroidia > Sphingobacteriales > Sphingobacteriaceae > CAJBVG01. The sequence goes on along the minus strand of CALRUR010000005.1, from coordinate 100,026 downwards.
ACATTACTAAGAAAGTAATTAAGGAAACCATACTCAACATTAAGGCTGCAATTTTATCTACACTTAAACTAACGTTAAACTGTAGACTACCTATTTCTAACCAAGGCAAATGGCCCGCAAAGCCGCATGTAGTATAAGTTCTGTATAATAAGCTTAACGACGCAACAAAGCAAAATAACAAACTAGCCATTGCAATGCTATGCGCCAGTTTAGTTGATTTTATAAGCATCAACATAAAAAAAGAAAGCAATGGAAATACATATACAAACAATGCCAAACCCGTACTAGAGTTGGTTACAAAATTGAATATGGTTTGTAAATTTTCCACTAATTTTTAAGTTGATTAATTTTATCGGGATCTATGTTTTTAAAATATTGATAAGCTTTAATAATAATTGCTAAAGCTACTGCAATTGAGGCTGCAGAGAGCACCATGGCAAACAATGCAAGCATTTGCCCATCTAGTTTATTAAACATTTTATCGAGTACACTCAAATTTAAAAGTGATGCATTTACCATGAGCTCTATGCCAACTAACACTAAAATTAAATTCTTTTTAGTGAGCACTGCAAAAAATCCGATGCAAAAAAGTGCTGCGGAAAATAATTGCATTAATTGCGAATTAAGAATTTCAGGCATTAGATTTCTCCTTTCTGCTAATAATAGACGCGGCCATTAAGGCTACTAATAGCACCAATGATATTATTTCTAAAGGCATTGCATAGGTGCTTAAAAGTTCTATTCCGAAATTTTCGATGTTATTAATTTTTGCACCTTGTATTGCATGATTTACTTTTTCTGATAAAATGATCTTAGCCAATATGAGAAATAAAAAGATACATGCAATGCCGCTAATTAATTTTGTAAATCTGAAGGCGGTGCTTTCTTTATTGAGTTCAATGTTATCATCAATAATACTTTTAGAAGAAAGCATAATAGCAAAAATCATGAGTACAATAATTCCACCGATGTACACCATTAAATGTGCAATGGCTAAGAACTCTGCTTGTGCAAGTATGAGCATGGCCGATACGCTGAAGAAGGCTCCAAACATAGCGAACACCGCTTTTACAATTGATTTTACATTTACAGCATATAATGCAGCGAATACCCCAAATGCAATGAAAAAATAAAGAGCAAGGTTAAACATTTCCTTCCTCCTTTTTTTCTTGAGAAGCTTTAAGTGCTGCTTCTTTAGCGGCTTTTTTCTCCGCTTCAAATGCAGCTAATTTTATTTTGTTTTCATCTGCTTCTTCTTTACTCATGGTAGAAAAATGATAGTTCATTGCCGCCACATTATCGAGTGAAACATCGTACTCATCTGTCATGATTATACACTCCGTTGGGCAAACAATGGTACACAATCCGCAGAACATGCATTTAGCCATATCAATATCAAACTTGGCAGCATGCAAACGTTTGGTAGTACCATCAGAAGTTTTACCGATGTCTTCTACTGCTTTAATCGCTTCAATTTCGATGCAATCAACAGGGCAAATTTTAGCACATAAATCGCAAACTATACAATCGTCTATTTCTACGTGTAACTGATTGCGCGAATTATCTGGCAAGGGTAATTTTATGTGTGGGTACCTTAAGGTACTTGTATTATCGGTTCTTTCTTTGAAGTAAACATCCGATTGTATATTTTCTTTTACGGTTTTGGACGTTCTGAATAAGTGTTTCCAAGTAAGTGTGAAACCCTTAACAATACCTGCAATACTTTTTATAAGGTCTGATACTTTAGTCAATTTACAAAACTATTAATTTCCAAAATGCTGATAAGAATAAACATACAAATGAAAGGGGAATTAACACCTTCCAACAAAAATTCATTAACTGATCGGCTCTAAAACGAGGCAAGGTCCAGCGTATCCACATTTGAACCACCACCAAAAGCAATGTTTTCAATAGAATCCAAGCCAAACCCCAAAATGTACCATTGGTATAATCGGCTAATGCAAAGGAACCAATGTTTGGCAATGGGCTGTACCATGCGCCTAAAAATAATATAACGAGTACCATGGATGTTAAAAACATCATGGCATATTCTGCTAAGAATAGAGCACCAAATTTAAACCCTGTATACTCCACGTGGAAGCCGGCTACTAATTCCGATTCTGCTTCTGGAATATCAAAAGGGGTGCGGTTAGATTCTGCAAGGGAGGCGATGAAATAAATTATGGCAGCTATAAATAAATGAGGAGCTTGAAAAATTCCCCATGAAAAAATTCCACCAATTTTTGATACTTCCCAGAAGCCCATAAAATAGATAGGCTCTTTGGCGTAAATACCTTGTAAATAAGCAATGTTTTGTAGGTTCAGACTTTGGTACATCATTACTGCAGCCAAAATGGAAATGCCTGCGGGTATTTCATATGCAATAATTTGGGCAATAGATCTTATAGAACCAAAAAATGCATATTTATTATTAGAAGCCCAGCCAGCCATGAGTATGCCTACCACTTCGATGGAAACGATGGCCATAAAATAAAAAAGCCCAATATTGATGTTGGAGCTTATATAATCTGGTGAAAAAGGCATGACGGCAAAACCCATAAACACAGAGGTAAATACAAGCAAGGGAGCCAAACCAAACAGAAACTTATTAGCACGAGTGGGAATTATGTCTTCTTTCTGAAGTAATTTAAGAATATCGGCAAAGGTTTGTATTAATCCGAATTTGCCTACTTCTACAGGCCCTACACGGTCTTGTATTAAAGCTGAAATCTTACGCTCTGCCCAAACACCCATTAATGCGTATACCGCTACAAAAGCTAACAATGAAATTGAAATTATGTAGAAAGTCATTCCTTAGGATTACATTCAAAAGTACTAAAAATACTTAATAAGGGGCGTTTTATAAGATTTATGACAAAATTAAAGTGATAAGGTTTTCGGAAATTCGATATTTCGACTATTCGACCATTCGAAACCCTATTTCCACAAATTCATCAACTCCAAATGTATCTTCTCTTTAAAAAACAATTTCGTGCTCTTTTCAAATGAAGAAGTAAAATCGGATACATAGAATTTATGTTGTGCCGTGCGTTTGGTGGCCAACAATTTTTTCTTACTCAATACCTTTTTTACATATTCCGCTACAATTTCTGCCGAATCTAAAATGGTAATGTCGCGTTCGTAGAATTCTGAAATTTCTTTTTTAATTAAGGGGTAATGTGTACAAGCTAATACTAATGCATCCACCTTCTTAATTTTAGGTTTAGAGAGGTAAGAATTGATGATAGTTTTGGAAATATTATTATTAAAAAACCCCTCCTCTATCATTGGTGCCAACAAGGGTGTGGCCAATGAATTCACTTCTAACTCCTCTTTCTTTTCTTTTATTTTCCGGGCGTATACATTCGATTTAATGGTTGCTTTGGTACCAATTACTCCAATGTTTTTTAACTTTTTATGAGAGATGATGTAATCAACCGTTGGGTCGATTACATTGATGATGGGAATTTTTCCTTTGATCAAACTATTCAAATCATCAAAGCCTAAAGAAGAGGCGGTATTGCAGGCAATTACAATGGCCTTGCAATTTTGCTCCATCAGAAATTGCCCTATTTTTAATGAATAATATTTAATGGCTTCCGGCGATTTATCGCCATATGGCATGTGAGCCGTATCGCCAAAATAAATAATTTGTTCTTGCGGAAGTAAAGTACTAATTGCATTAGCTACTGTTAAGCCTCCAATTCCAGAATCGAAAATACCAATTGCTTGTTCTTTGCTGCTCATAAAAAAAGTCGCCTTGTAAGGCGACTTAAATATAAAGAATTATTGAATTCTATTCGATTATTTTTTCGGACCAGCAGGTTTAGTTGTTGGAGCTGCTGCAGGTGTTGCAGGCGCTGTTGCACCAGCTGGCATGCTAGCTAATTTTTTCTTAACTGTTTCCATCATATCATCAGATGGTTGTCCGTAAATTACACTTCCTGCGCTTGTATCAAATACATATGCATAGCCTTTTTCTTTCGCAATTTCTACAATCACATCTTCTGTTTTCTTTAAAATTGGTGAATACAATTCTTCTTTTTTCTTTCCAACAGACTCTTGAGCTGTTTGTTGAAACTCTTGTATACGTCCTTCTAAATCAGAAATTTCTTTCACTTTAGCATCCTTAATTGGATCGGCCATGTTTGCTGCTTGCGATTGGTACGATTGTACTTTTTGTTGATATTCGTTCGTCATCAATTTTAATTGATTCTCTAAACTTGCCGCAAATTCTTGCAATTTTTTATCTGCTTCTTTTACTTCTGGTAACGAAGCTAATAATTCTGCCGAGTTAATATGTCCGAATTTTGCACCTTGTGCATTCACACCCACCACTGTAAACAGGGATACTAATAATAAGATTGTAAACTTGTAAGTCTTTTTCATTTATAAAAATTTTGAGGCAATATACTATTTATTTTTTCTGGGGCGTAGGTTTTGTTGTTTTTTCACCTTTATCAGCTGATTTAGAGCCAGTTTTTGCTCCCGAATAATCGCCTGGTTTATACCCTAAAGCCGAAATAATATCATTGCTTTTATCTAATTTACTGCTGGTATATAACATCGTAGCATCTCCAGATTTATCGAATATTACCCCATAAGAGTACTGGTCGGCATATTTATTAATGGCTTCAAACACTTTATCTTGTATAGGCTTTACCAATTCTTCTCTTTTTTTGTATAACTCACCTTGGAAACCAAATTTTTGTTTTTGGTACTCTTTCACCTGCTTCTCTTTATCTACAATCTCCTGCTCTCTTTTAGATCGCATTTCGTCTGATAAAAGTACTTGCTCCGCTTGGTATGATTTATACATTTTTTCGATGGCAGCATAACGTGCATCAATTTCTTTTTGCCAATCTGCCGATAAATCGTCTAATTGTGTTTGCGCAGACTTATACTCAGGTATGTGCTTTAAAATATACTCTGTATCAACAAAACAGAATTTTGTTTGTGCATTTGCAATTAAGCCTATAAAAACAAATGCTAATGATATAAATAACTTTTTCATAATGGTATTTCGAAAATTTGTTTCAACTTCTATGCATACAACGTATGCTTAGTTGCTCTAGTATTAAAATTGTTGACCAATTGAGAAGTGGAACTGACCACCACCCGCTCCTGGATCGCCTGGAATCTCATCAAATCCATATCCATAATCCAATCCTAACAATCCGAATATTGGTAAGAATATACGCACACCCGCTCCCACAGATCTTTTCATGTTATTATAAGGGTTAAAGTTTCTGAAGGTTGCATAAGTATTACCTGCCTCAGCGAATACCAATCCGAAGATGGTAGCCGATTGGTTCATAGTAATTGGGTGACGAAGCTCTAAGGTGAATTTGTTATAAATAGGCGCCCCAATGCTTCCAAAGTTTTGATTCGGTACAATCGAATTATTCTGATATCCTCTTAAGCCTATAATTTCCGAGCCTCTCAAGAAATCGAATCCTGCCAATCCATCACCGCCTAATTTAAATCGCTCAAATGGCGATACTCCAATATCATCATTATAATAACCTAAGAAACCAAAGTTTGCTTTAGAGTTTAATACTAAATCTCCAACTAGCCTTGTGAAAAATGATGCATCGAATTTCCATTTATGGTATTCGATGTATTCATACTTTACATTACTTGCAGCAGTTGCATAATCAATGCCCGTAAACAATGAGAACGGCGGAGTAATTTGTAAGCTCAAGGAAATGTTCGAACCCGAACGTGGATAAATTGGTTGGTCGGTAGAATTTCTAGAAAGCACATTGGTTAAACTAATGTTTTTAGATTTACCATTCGCAAATAAAAATCCTGCGTAATTACTTAAATTATATACTTGGTAACTTACAGAATTATTGATCAAGAAAAAGTCGTCGGGTTTTTTTAATCGTTTACCCAAACTCACCGAAACCCCATTAATTTCTATCGCCTGACGAGATGCATCTCCTTTTTTAAATCCGTTAGATTGGGTAGTTCTGAAAACAGATGCCGTAAAGAAATTCGGCTTTTTACCACCTAACCATGGCTCCGAAAACGATAAGCTATACGATTGATAAAACAATCCGTTGGTTTGTGCTCTAATGCTCAATTTTTGTCCGTCTCCGGTTGGCAATGGGTCGAACTTACCTGCAAAAGCATTCTTCATCGATAAGTTTGTTAAACTCAAACCTAAAGTTCCTACGGCTCTACCGCCTCCAAATCCACCAGAAAGCTCTATCTGGTCAGATGGGCGCTCCATTACAGTATATTCAATGTCAACCGTTCCTTTTATTGGGTCGGGTTTAGGATTTACACCAATTTTTTCTGGATCAAAATATCCTAATTGAGAAAGCTCTCTATTTGTTCTGATAATTTCTGATCGCGAAAATTTTTGACCTGGCTTCGTACGTATCTCTCTTAAAATTACCTTATCATTCGTTTTCTCGTTTCCTCTTACAATAATTCTATCGATGGTTGCTTGCGGACCTTCGCGTATAATTAAATCCATGTCGATGGTATCATTATACACCAATTTTTCTTGTTGGTCTACATTGAAAAATAAATAACCATCGTCTAAATATAAAGAAGAAATATCTCTGCCATTCGGATTCATTTCTAAACGAGTTTGCAAAGTTTTTTTACTGTAAGTTTCGCCTTTTTTTATGGCTAAAATTCCTTGTAAAGTTTCGGTACTGTATTTTGTATTGCCATAAATGTTTATGTTACCAAAATAATACTTCGGCCCTTCGTAGATATCTAATTCAATGCGTAATGCTTTTTTATTTAAATCGTATACTGTATCGCGCAGAATTTTAGCATCTCTATAGCCTAATTCATTATATTTCTCAATAATGCTAGCCTTGTCGTTTACAAATTCTTTCTCTTGGTATTTAGATGAGTTGAAAATTTTGTACCATCCTCTCTCCTTCGTTTCTTTCATCAATTTTTTTATTTTTTTTGTTGAAAGATCTTTATTCCCTGTAATTACAATTTGGTCGATTTTGACTTTTTGATTTTTATCGATGTTAATTTTTAACATCACCGAATTTTGCATAATAGAATCGCGTGTTTCCACAATGTCTATTTTAGCGTTTAAGTATCCTTTCTCAGTGTAATATTTAGTGATGGATTGCTTGGTGTTATTAATTAAATTGTCGTTCACTACTTTTCCTGAAACTAATTTTATACGTTCACGAATATCGTCTGCTTCCGATTTTTTAATCCCTGCAAAACTGAATCTAGATAATCGGGGGCGTTCTGTTAATTTAATATCGAAGAAGGCTAAGTTACCATCTATTTTAGTTATGGAGATTTGAATGTCTTCAAACAAACCTTGCACCCATAGTTTCTTAATTGCTCCCGAAATTTTATCACTAGGAATTTGGATTTTATCCCCTACTTCTAAACCTGTAAGTTTAATAAGCGCATAACTATCTAAAAACTTCACTCCAGAAATGGTTATACCACCAATTTCAAATTCTCTGGGTTTGTTATAATCGAGTAAAAAATCAATTTCATCACTTTCATTACCAACTACAATTTGGCTGAAGGCATTTGTATTGAAATTTAATAATATAATAATTGCAAAAAATAATTTCTTCATACTTGGTTTAGGCCTTAACTTGTTCACTCGTTTTTCCGAATCTACGTTCTCTCGATTGGAAATCGATAATCGCTTCATATAAATCTTCCTTCCTGAAATCAGGCCATAATTTATCGGTAAAATATAATTCTGAATAAGCAATTTGCCATAATAGGAAATTGCTTATACGATGTTCTCCACTAGTACGAATTAACAATTCTGGGTCCGGAATGCCTTTTGTTGTTAGGTACTCGTCGATAGTCGCATCGTTAATTTGATCAATACTTAGTTCTTCATTTTTCACTTTTTCAGCAATTTGTTTCAGTGCATTGGTTATTTCCCAGCGCGACGAGTAGCTTAACGCTAAATGCAAGGTCATTCGTGTATTGTTCTCTGTTTTCTTTATCGCTTCTTGTAATTCGCGGTAACAACTAGAGGGCAGTGATTTTAAATCGCCAATCGCATTTAAGCGAATGTTATTCTCCATCAATGTTTTTGTTTCTTTATTGATGGTAGAAACTAGGAGCTCCATCAAGGCGTTCACTTCAAATTTTGGTCTGTTCCAATTTTCGGTTGAAAATGCATAAAGGGTTAAATGTTTAATGCCTATTTCTGCCGCAGACTCTACCGTATCACGAACTGCTTTTACTCCATTTTGGTGACCAAAAACTCTAAGTTTGCCTTTTTCTTTCGCCCAACGGCCGTTACCATCCATAATAATGGCAATGTGCTGCGGTAATTTATCTTTGTTAATGTTCAACTGCTCACTCATTTGTAAATACTAAGATTTGGGCATTTTATTGGGGTAAACGTATATGATATTGTAATTCCTGCAAACATATAAAAATCTCTTCGGCTAGCATCACCTCTTTCTGTATAAGTTTCGCCGGTGTAAATTCCATTATTAATTTCACCAGAGCGATCGGATAATAAAGCCGAAATTAATCCATTTGAATTGGTAAGTATGTCTTTATCAGCATATGTCTTACTTACATCATCTAAATAATCAGTGTATGTATTCCGATAACCGAGTTCAACACCTAAATTAAAATTATCAACTATATTATATTTAAACCCAACACCAAAAGGAATTGCGAGTGCTAAATTATCATATTTAGCTGAGTTATTAAAACTTGTGCCTTGGCCTTCTGTACCTAACTCTCGTAATTTATAAGTTGTACCATTATATTCTGCTAAAGGCTCAAACCTAAAGCCTGCAATTCCGATAAATGAATAAACTGTAAATCTGTTCTTCCCACTTCCTGGCTGAAAAGGGTGAAAGTAAAATTCGTAGTTTAAGGCAAGCTCTGTAATGTTACTTTTGAAACTTAAGTTTCTAGCTTTTTCAAAATCGATTTTCGAATCCTTATCGTTTGCTTGTACACCACCTTGTGTAAATCCTAATTTAAACCCATGGAAAGGTGTAAATGCATAGCGTACGTGTATACTAGCCGCTGCATTGGTAAATTTAACTGGGTTATTTCTGTTAAGGTCGCCTATATAGCCCATCATGCCCACATTGGTTCCTACTTCCCATTCTTGAGCAAGAACGGCATTAGAAATCAACAACATACATAATACAAAAAGTTTACCTAATCGCATGTGGTTCGTTTTAAGAAGCGCTAAAATAAGGAAATAGATTAATTTCTGGTATCTAAGCCCCACATTAGCTTGTTTCTTAACGTTCCTAAATAGTTTTCAGTACTTAATCTTATCAAATTTAATTCGAAAGATTCTTTCCTTACAGCCAATTGAACCGTGGTTTCTAGCGTTTCTGTGCGCGAATCGAGGGTTGCTAGATAATGTGCACTCCTGCCCTCCACTTCGAATGTAATAACTTGGTTATCTGAAATTATTATCGGTCGCACATTTAAATTATGTGGCGATATGGGAGTAATTACAAAATTCTCGGAGTTTGGGAAGATAATCGGGCCACCGCAACTTAATGAATAGCCGGTAGAGCCTGTTGGAGTTGCTAAAATTAATCCATCAGCCCAATATGAATTTAAAAACTCTCCATTTAAATAAGCATGCACTATAATCATGGATGAGGTATCTTTTTTATGGATGGTTACTTCATTTAATCCATAATTTACTCCATTAAACAAGGGGATGTTGGATTCTACACGTATAAGCGATCGTTTTTCGATGGTAAAATGTCCTTTCATTAAACTTTCTACCGCTGTTTTAATTTCTTGCTTAGCAATGCTGGCTAAAAAACCCAGTCGGCCCATGTTTATCCCAATAATCGGAATTCCAGAATCGCGAACAAATGTTACGGTATCTAATAAAGTACCATCACCACCTACACTAATCAAGTATTTTACCTCTTTCAACTCATCGTAACTATTAAAAACTTCGATGTTTTTGGGAAGGTTTACTCTAGGTCCTAAAAAAGCTTGAAAAGCACTGTATATAACAATTTCTACTTGATTTTCTACTAAGCAATCTATCAGTTGCTGCATGTAAACAGTAGCAGAATCATTGTACTTACGACCGTAGATGGCTATTTTCATTGTTTATATATTTAGATATTTCATAAATGAATCAAAGCGATCCATTGTATCATCAATATCCATTTTTTGTTTGTAAAAACTATGTACCGTATAATTAAAACGTTCGAAGGTTTGAATAATACCGTTGATGTCTTCTTTATCGACTTTTAGAGTTACCTCAATTTTTGTAGAATCGGTATTTGAATTGATGTATGAGCTTAAAATGTGAGCATCGTTAGATTCAACAATTCTGGCTATTTCTGATAAAGAATAATTACGTTGACCGATTTCTAAAATAATAATGGCACCTGGGCTAGCCAATGAAGTAATTTCTGCAAAATAATTTAACATAGCATTGATGGAAATCATGCCCACATAATTTTCTTTATTATCTAGTACAGGAACTATGCTTAATTTTTGTGCCGACATTAATTTCATCACATCATAAATGTGTTGCCAAGCATGTACATAAGAGTGTGCTAAATGTAAGGCTACACTGCCTACTGGCTCAAGTGTATCTTCCATTTCAATAATTTCATCTTCAGAAATTAATCCAAGAAATTGAGTTTCGTTTACAATGGGTAAATGCGAAACCTTAAAATCGTTCATCAATGCTAATGCCCTCTCCCCTGTGTCCGACGTTTTCAAGGGTGGAATTAAATCATTAATGAGTTCTGCGCTTAACATATTTTTGTTGTTTAAATTAAAACAACATTATGATTGATAAAGTTTGTTTAAGAAATTGTCGAGTATCACATTAAACTCCTCGGGTCTCTCCATCATAGCGGCATGGCCACAATTATCGATGTAGGTTAATTCTGAGTTTGGAAATAAACTATGGAATTCTTCTGCAGCTTCTGGTGGTGTTATGGTATCATTTTTCCCCCAAATTAAAGAAACTGGCACCGTAATTTTCGGAATTTCTTTTCTCAAATTATGTCGCATGGCCGATTTTGCCATCGATAAAATTCTTAATATTTTACTCCTGTTGTTTACTATTTCATACACCTCGTCTACTAATTCTTTACTAGCAGTTTTGGGATCAAAAAAGGTGTATTCTACTCTTTCTTTTATGTAATTGTAATCTTCTCTACGAGGGTAAGTGCCTCCCATTCCTTCTTCATATAAACCAGAACTACCGGTTAACATCATAGAATGTACATGTTCAGGGTGGGCAAGAGTATATACCAAGGCTACGTGTCCGCCTAATGAGTTACCAAGTAAGGTTACTTTATCGAACTTTTTATATTCAACAAATTTATGAATGAATTTTGCCAAGGCTTCTACATTGGCACCCAAAAGTGGTAAGTCGTAAATTGGCATTAAGGGTATTACAACTTTGTATTTGGAAGAGAATTTAGCGCACACATATTCCCAGTTGCTCAACGCTCCAAACAGACCGTGCAACAATAGTAATACGGGACCTTCTCCTTCTTCAACAAAGCTAAAACCACTATCTTTCTTTACTGTCAAACCCATGATTTGATTCTTATTTTTGCTAAAATATAAAATTTAGTATGCAGAATTGCTTTTTAAGCCTTATAAAAGTAATTTTTTTTCAACAAAAAGCATCAATTTCTTTAATTAACTGAAAATGAGTAAGCCAATTTCGTATTATTTGAGGACCATTTGTACTTAAAACCGATTCGGGATGAAATTGTAATCCCCATATTGGCAAGTCTTTGTGTGCAACAGCCATCAGTTCTCCAAGTTCTGTATGTGCTGTTTCTTCTAAACATGCAGGTAAATCTTCAATTATAAGCGAATGGTAACGCATCATTTCGCTGTATTGTGGCACCGCGTTAAACATGGTGCTAGCGTTGTGTTTTAAAGGTGATACTTTTCCGTGCATGCATTTTTGTGCGTGCACTAAATTTGCGCCAAAATGTAAACACAATGCTTGGTGTCCAAGGCATATTCCTAATATCGGTAATTTGTGCGCGTACTCATTTATTAATTCCATTAAAATCCCAGCATTTTCTGGCCTTCCGGGGCCTGGGGAGATTATAATGGCTGTAGGATCTAAGTTTATAATTTCTGATAATGTTAATTCATCATTACGTATAACTTTTAACTCCGCATTGTTTATTAAAAACAAGTCGACTAAGTTATACGTAAACGAATCGTAATTATCTAAGAGTAGTATCACTATTTATTGAGTACTTGTTTTACCATTTCGGCAATGGCTTTTCCATCTGCTTTGCCTTGTAAAATTTTATTAGCGGCGCCAATTACTTTACCCATTTCTTTAGGGTCTGTAACTCCTAAATCTGCTACTATTTTTTCTATTGCTGATGAGAGTTCTTCGGCAGATAATTGCTTAGGCATGAATTCTTCCATTACGGCAAGCTCCTCCTCTTCAATTTTTGCAAGATCTTCTCGGTTTTGTTGTTTGTAAATTTCGATCGAATCTTTACGTTGTTTAATTTGCTTTTGAACTGCTTTTAGTTCTGCTTCTTCTGTTAATTCATCAGCAGCACCTTTTTCTGATTTTGCTAATAACAATGCTGCTTTTATAGCACGTAATCCGCGTAAGCGAGCCTCTTGTTTAGAAAGCATTGCTGCTTTAATTTCTGAATCTATTTTTGTGATTAAAGACATGTTTTGAATTATGAATGATGAATTATGAATTACGATGGATGATGGTGGCGCTGGCTTGGGCAGTGGGCATTACTAGTAAATCGTTTATGTTTACATGGGCTGGACGTGTAACAGCAAAATGTATAACATCTGCAATGTCCTCGGGGTCTAAGGGTTCGAAGCCGTTGTACACATTTTTTGCTCTTTGTTCATCCCCTTTGAAACGTACGATAGAAAATTCTGTTTCTACTGCACCAGGATGTATAGCCGTAACTTTTATTCCTTGTGGTACTAAATCCATTCGCATAGATTTTGTTAATGAATCTACAGCTGCTTTTGTAGAACAATAAACATTTCCATTAGGGTAACTTTCTTTACCGGCAATAGAACCGATGTTTACAATGTGACCAAATTTTTGCGCAATCATTTTATTCGCAATGTTTTTCGAAACATAAAGTAACCCTTTTACATTCGTATCTATCATTGTTTCCCAATCATTTGTGTCGCCATCAAAAAATGGTTCGAGTCCGAGAGATAGTCCTGCGTTGTTTATTAACACATCAATGGTATTCCATTCGGCAGGTAGTGAGTTTAGTGCTTGTTCAACTTCTATTTTATTTTGAACGTCGAAATTTAAACACAATACTTCGGCTTTGTATTCGGAAACTAAGAATTTGCGAACTTCTTCAAGCTTTTCTTTTCTGCGTGCAGTAATTATTATTCTGTAATTTTCTTTTGCAAATAAATGCGCACAAGCCTCCCCTATTCCAGCACTTGCCCCTGTAATTAATACTGTTTTTTTCATTTATTTATTCGAAATATAAGGTAAGACAAACTACTCTCGAAAACAATTGATCAAGAGGACGTGAATATAAATGGCCTTCTTTTTTAAGTATATCTCTTGTACCGTATGAGAATTTAAACTCCGGGGTAAATTTAAAATATTGATAATACAAATCCCATCCAAAGCCCCATTCATAGGCTATATCGTAGTTCTGCAATTTCACTTTACGTGTTGATTCATCAAACGGGTCTTCTCCTTTTTCAACTTTTTTCTGAGAAATTACATCATAAGAAAATTTCATTCCACCTAAAACATAAAAGCCTACGTTACGATGGCGTACACTACGAATTTTTAACCCTAATGGAAATTCAACATTGGTAGATTCTATGCTACGCGTGGTGTTTTTAGTAGCATCTGCAAAAGTATATTGAATCTGACGATCTATAAATGATAAGTTTGGAGTAAAGCGTAAATCAACATATCTCCACAATAAAACATTGGAAACAATGCCTATGTTAAAACCGGGGCCACCAACAGGTATCGCACTTAAGAGTGTGTCTGTTTGATAAAATTGAGGTTTTTCAAATACTTTAAGATTGCTATTGTTGAAACCAATTAAAAAACCAAATCGCAATTTCTGTCGATCGTAGGATGGCAAATTAATTTGCGCATTTACATCGGTGTAAATGATAGATAGAAGTAAGAAAAGGAATATTAATTTTTTCACTATTTAATACCTGTATAAATACTACAAATGCCGAATCCTAATACTTTGCATTTAGTTTGTTTAAATCCTGCTTCTGTTAACCTACTTAAAAAATCGTTTCCATCTGGAAATGCTTTCACTGATTCGGGCAGATAAGTATAAGCCCTTGCATCGTTTGAAAACAATTTACCAAAAGTTGGCAATAGTTTAAACGAATAAAAGTTATAAAATTGTTTAATGGGGAATTTTTTAGGGTTCGAAAACTCCAAAATCACCACTTTACCGCCAATTCTGAGCACACGATGCATGTCTTGCAGTCCTTTATCAAGGTTTTCGAAATTACGTACGCCAAAACTCACGGTAATTGCATCGAATACATTATCATCGAACAAAAGCCTTTCAGAGTCACCTAAACGTACTTCAAAACGCTTGCTCTCCTTACGTTTCGTAATTTTTTGTTGCGCAATGTCTAACATCCCTTGCGAAATATCTACTCCAATAATTTTATCTGGATTTAAGGAAAGCGCTTCAAAAGCAAAATCGCCTGTTCCGGTTGCTACATCTAAAATTAACTTAGGATTTACTTCTTTAAGCTCAGCAATCGCTTTTTTACGCCAAATTATATCAATACCTAAGGATAGAAAATGATTTAAGAAATCGTATGTTTTTGCAATGTTATTAAACATTGTAGCCACTTGCTCTTTCTTAGAGTCTTGTTGATTATATGGTTTTACATTTGTTCCCATGGGTTGCGAAGTTAAGAAATCTAATTGTTAATGCCGATATTTGAAAAAACCTTATAGAAAAATGAACATATTATTATTACACGGTGCAATAGGCACTAAGCTTCAAATGAGTGGTTTAAATAATGAGTTTAACTCAGAACACAACGTTTACTCTTTTGATTTCCCAGGGCATGGAGAGCATCCAGCATTTGAACAAGATTTTAGCATTGAAGTTTTCGAAAATTGGATTTCTAAAGAAATAAATAATATTAAAGGTGATATAGCCATTTTAGGTTATAGTTTAGGTGGCTATGTTGCCTTACGATTGGCTCTTGCATTTAAAGAACGTGTAAAGGCTGTAATGACATTCGGAACGATATTCGATTGGCATCCGGAACAAGCACAGAAACAAATTGCCATGATTAATCCGGTTAAAATAGCAGAAAAAGTTCCTGTATTTGCAGATCATTTACATAAAAGCCATGGCGAAAAATGGCCTAAAGTATTAACGCAAACGCATGCCTTGTTAAAACAATTAGGCGACCAGCCTCTATTAGATTCAGATAATTTGAAAGACATACAAGCTAAATGCTTAATTACAGTTGGCGATAGAGATGCAATAGTTAGTATTGAAGAAAGCATTAAAACCTATAAATCTATACCGAACGCAAAACTTGCTGTATATCCAGAAACGGGTCACCCTTTCGAAAAGGCTCCACATGATAAAATAAAAAAAGACTTTCTGGAATTACTAAGCAATTAGTAATTCTAGAAAGTCTTTACACTTTTCTATTTTCTTTTTATATTTCTACTTCAGCTTTACAATTCTTTGCGAACTCGATTTTTCATCGGATGTAATTTGCAACATGTATACGCCGTTCGAGTAGTTCGTAAGGTCTATACTTGTTGTAAATTGTTCATCTGTTTTATTTATTTTTTCTGAAGATATTAATCTACCTAATTCATCGTAAATAGCAATGTTTGTGAGGCCTCTATATGCATCAACAATATTAATTTTTACTATATTTTCTGATGGATTTGGGTAAACATTTAATTCAGCAAAAGAATTTTTAGTGTTAATACCTACACCAAATGGCACCATTAATACATTCGAATAATCCGAAAATCCTAATCCGTTAATAGCACGAACTCTGTAGTAATAGGTAGTACCAGTTACTAAGTTAGGTGAGATGTAAATAGTAGTATTTGCGCCTAAATTAGAAGCCACCTCTAAGAAAGTGGTATCGTTATTTACAGACTGCTCTACTCTATAACCAGATTCATTGGTAGAATTATCTGTCCATTTAATAGTAGCACTTGTAGCTGCTTGCGATAATAAAATAAGCGTGCTTGGTGCATTTGGTTTACTACCCGTAGTAAAATTAATGAAAGAACTTATAGGTCCATTTCCACAAGCATTAAATGCATTTATTTTCGCATATAATTTTGTTGCAGATGGTAATCCACTAGGAATATAATTAGTACTACCAGCACCAACAATATTTGTATCTAAAACATGGTTGTTAAAGTTAGTATCTGTTGCAATTTGCAAACGGTAACCACTTGCGCCCGATACTGTAGACCATGTAAAAGGGGTGTTTGGATTTACATTTAATTGCCCATTTGCTGGTGCAGAAAAAGTAGAACCGGTGGTTAAGGCTGTTATTACAGAAAAACTTAATGCTGCATTTTTTACAATATTACCTGAGGTACCAACCACAGTTATGTTTTTTACACCTGCTGATAAGCCTTGTGTGCTAACTTTCATTACAACTGTTTCGCCTGGTAAAGCTGTAGCACTACTAAACACTACATTTGCACCAGAAGGCACGTTTGAAGCAGATAAGGTAATCAAGTTGTTAAATCCTAAAATTGCACTAAAGCTTACATTAAAACTTGCAGAATCTGGAGCACAAACACCTGCTGGAATATTATTTACCGCTGCAATGTTAAAACTAGGAGCAGAAGGCGCTATAACTCTTATTGCAGCATTATTTATATCAAAGAATATATTTCCAATCGCCTCTACTTTTATACGGCATGTGTTACTTACATTGTTAGGTACAGTGATCGTTTCTGAACCATCATTTGCAGTACTATCTTTTAAAATGATGGAAAATGTTTGGCCAGCATCTGTCGATAAAAGTATTCTTACAAGAGAACAGTTAATTGGCGTTGCATTTGTATTAGCAACATTCCAAGTAATTAACTCTTCGCTGCCCACAAACATCGTATCAATTGTATTAGAACTCGAAATATTAAAAGGACCAGCTGCTGCAGAAACAGTAACTGTCATTTCATCCTTACCCGTTCCACCACCTACTAATTTATTATCTCTTGCTGTTAAGCGGAATTTCATAGAACGAGCGTAGTTTGGTAAACGTTCGCCTTTTACAGCAACGTTTGTTAAAATATCATTCAATTTAGGGAAGGACCTTATTGGATCTGCTTTTGGATTGAAAAACCTAAACATTGGAGAGTTTCCAGTTGTAGAAGCTGGGGCACCGCCCGGACCGATGTCCATTTGTTCCCAACTATAACTTAAAACATCGCCATCAGGATCTGTTCCACTTCCTGTAAGCATAAAAGGTGTACTAATTGGAATGGTATAATTTAAACCTGCATCTACTACAGGTGGATTATTACCAGAAAGCACTTTTGCTGGACATGTATTACCTGAACCTACTGTTATAAATGCATTTATTTCATCTAAACTTCCTGTATGGAAATAAGGATCGGAGTTTGGTTGAATATCATCGGCACCACAAATACCAGCATATGCCATAATAGTGGTTCCACTTCCTGGTTCCCAAGCAGTATTTCCATTTCTATTACCGCCAGCACATGCTCCCGTAGTTGAATTAAACGTGTGGTTTCCGGCAAATTGATGTCCCATTTCATGAGCAACATAATCAATGTCGAATGCATCGCCTACAGGTGATGGAGAACCCGTAACACCTCTTGCTTTTGATGAGGTACAAATTACTCCTAAGCCCGCAATACCTCCACCGCCAGTACTAAACACATGGCCAATGTCGTAATTTGCTAAACCTATTCTTGCATTTATAGTGGTAACATTTTCCGTTAACATTGTTCCACCATTATTATTCGAATAAGGGTCTGCTGCTCCTGGTAAATAAATTAAAGTATCATTATTCTCAATTATGTTCATGTGTACCGCCACATCTTTCTCGTACACACCGTTAACTCGGTTCATGGAAGTAACCATTTTTGCTAAAACTTGTGCCTTGGTTGGATTTGTTAAACCAGTTGCAGCTGCAGAGTATTCTACTGTACAAGCTAATGCTAATCTGTAATTACGCATTTGTATTTCGGCAGCACTTGAATTACGATTGTAATAATTTTCTAAGCGAGTTTTTGTTTCTTCCATAAACTGTTCATCAGCTACAGTAGAACAGGTAAATGTATTCGCCCAAGTGGGTACATCTTTTCTGTAAAAACTCATGTATTGGGTAGTAGTATAATTAGATATTGGGTCGATAAAGTAACGGCCTTCATCAGCTAAAACCATAGCATGAAATCCAAACGGACCAATATCCATCTTTACTGTGTTTCTAGGGTTTTCTATACTCACACCAGAGTATGTTTTTATTTCAGCATATTTATTTGCAAGCCCTGGTTCCATCATAGGTGTTTCTACAATTCGAAAAGTTTCTGTAGAACCGTATGGCATTGGCAATTCTATTATAACAGGTTTCACTCTATTAAAATTTTCGATTGCCGCAGATGGTGCAGTTTGTAATAATGTCTTCAGCCCTTCATAATTCAATGATAATGATCTGTATTTATCTGGATACACTTTTGTGCCATCTGTAATACGATTTAATGTATTAGCAGGAACATCAGACCAAAATGATTTATTTGCCTTAGCTTGAGTAACCATTGTAATAATGATTACACCTAATAGGGTGGTACTTTTAATGAATTTTGTTAACATTTTTAGTTTTTTAGATTTGCTAATATATATGATTTTTAGTGTCTACAAGCAATAATCGTGTCAAAAAAGAATAGCCCTTAAATTAGGGCTATTCTTTAAATAATTATTTTGAAAAATATCGAATTTGTAGAAATATATTCTAGTAACTCTCCTTTGTATTGGTACTGTCTTTTTTAAATTCGTTCATTTTTATTAAAGCTTTGCCCATTCTTGTAGCCAAATTTGTTTCATAAGTAGCACTTTTATCGAATGCAATAATTGTATTGTACTGAATTATCGATTGCTTTTTCATTGCACTCTCCGGTGCGTAAATTAGATTAAAAGGTTTTTCGAGGGTAAGTGGGAATAACAATATTCTTCTGGTGGTTTCTACTGTGTTTGTTCTTTTTACATCAATTAAAGTAAAATCGATGGTAATGGTTTGCAACTGGTCTTTAAAACAAGCTGAAGTAGGTTCCGATTTTAAATGCAAAATTAAATGATCGTTTAGATCAAATGCTGCTGCCGTAACTTGGTAAGAACAATTATTTTTAGCAGGTATGCTCGATGAAAAATATACTAATGGTTTAAACTTCAATATTTTTTCGAGTATCCAAGTTTTAGTTTCTTCTAACGTGGGTTCTTTTACAACCTCTGCTGGAGGTGGAGGTGGTGGCAAGGGTTTAGGCGCTACTTTTTTAGGCGCTTTTTTTCTTTGTCTGTTTGGTACTTGTGCTGTAACATCAGCATACAAAAACACCATAGTAACTAAAAATAAAATGGATAGTAGTTTTTTCATTTCTATTAATAAGATAATAATTCGTTGATGGCAACATTTACTTTGTCGGCATTTGGAATCATTGTTTTTTCTAACGTTGAATTTAATGGAATGGCTGGTAGTGATTCTGAACCTACTACTTTAACAGGCGCATCTAAATATTGAAAACATGCTGATGAAATTCTTCCTGCCAATGCTTGTGCAAATGAGTTATTTACCGGTTCTTCAGTTAACACTAAACATCTTCCATTTTTTTGTACTGATGCAAAAACCATTTCAGTATCTACCGGATGTATACTACGTAAATCAATAATTTCTACTTGAGATTTTAATTGCCTCGATGCATTTTTAGCCCAGTACACTCCCATTCCGTAAGTAATTATAGTAATGGTTTGCGTGTGTTCATCGGTATTCGATTCTTGTACTATTCTACCTTTTCCAATTGGTATAATGTAATCTTCATCGGGCTCTATTGTTTTTGCATCTTCGGTGCCTTTAATTTTCGACCAATACAAACCTTTATGTTCTAACATCACTACCGGATTTGGGTCGTAGTATGCTGCCTTCATCAATCCTTTTAAATCGGCTCCTGTAGAAGGGTAGCAAATTTTAATTCCACGAATATTTGCTAATACAGATTCAACAGATGAAGAGTGATATGGACCACCACTTCCATATGCACCAATTGGTACACGTATAATTGCACTCACTGGCCATTTACCGTTTGATAAATAACAAGAGCGCGAAACTTCTGTAAATAATTGATTTAAGCCTGGCCAAATGTAATCTGCAAATTGAACTTCGACAATTGGTTTAAGCCCAACTGCCGACATGCCCACAGTGCTTCCGATTATAAATGCTTCTTGTATAGGTGTATTAAAAACTCTGTTGCTTCCAAATTTATTTGCAAGTGTTGCTGCTTCTCTAAACACACCACCTAACCTTGCTCCTACATCTTGCCCATATAATAAACATTCCGGATGTTTCTCCATTAATTCCTTTACTGCAAACAAAGCAGAATCAACCATTACAGTGGCTTCTTTACCTTGTGGTTCGCGCTCTCCTTCTTCTTTTGTTACGGGTGTTGGCGCAAAATCATGCGTAAATAAATCTTCCGGGCGAGGATCGTCGGCTAATAAAGCACGGTCATATTGCAATTGCACATCTTTACGAACTTTTGCATCAAGAGCATCTAAAATTAACTCTTCAATTCCCGATTCTATAAGTTGTTTTTTGAATTTTGGAAAAGGATCACGTAAAGCAGCTTCCTCTAAATCGTCGCGGTACCATTCTTTTCGCACACCAGAGGTATGGTGATTTAACAAAGGTACTTTTGCATGTATTAAAAATGGGCGACGCTCTGTACGTACTGTTTTTATTACCTCTTCAATGGTTTTATACGATTCGTAAAAATCGGTTCCATCAATAGATCTTACTTCTAAACCTTTAAATCCTGCTGCGTATTCGTTCGCATCCATTGCACGAATTTCTTTAGCATTTGCAGAAATATCCCATTCATTATCTTGCACTAAATATATAATTGGCAATTTTTTTAGCACGGCCATTTGAAATGCTTCTGCTACTTCACCTTCTGTAATACATGCATCGCCTAAAGAACAAACCACAATAGGCGAATGCTCATCGACGGCTAACATGCCAGTATTTTCTTTGTATTGTATACCCATGGCCACACCAGTTGTAGGTATAGCTTGCATGCCTGTTGCCGACGATTGATGCGGAATTTTGGGCATGTCGGGGCGATTCAAACTAGGGTGAGCATAATACGTTCTACCCCCAGAAAAAGGATCGTCGCGTTTTGCCAATAACTGCAACATTAGCTCATATGGTTTCATCCCAATGGCCAATAACATAGAATCGTCGCGGTAATAGGCCGATAAATAATCTTGTGGTTTTAGTTGCAAACCCATTGCCAACTGAATGGCCTCATGCCCTCTAGAAGTGGCATGTACGTACTTTGCAGTTACTTCTTTATTCGCTTCATAAAGCTCTGTGAGTGCTTTTGCGGTACACATCAACTCCCAAGCTTTTAATAAGATATCTTCAGAAATATGGCTTTCAGGCTTAACAACAGCTACTGGTTCACCTTTCTTTTTGTTTACTCCAAGCATATTTTACAAAAGTCTCAAATATAAGAAAAGTATTTTAATAGCGGGGAGCTATGAGCGGGGAGCTGAGAGCAGCAAGCACATCCTTGGCTTTACTCGATACACAATACTATATACCCAATACTACTTAGCTTTAAACTTATTAATTGCATTTACTGTAAAGTCAGACAATACAAGTTTTCCGCTCATTTCAGCTCTTTCAATTAGTAGAGTATCCCAATGGTCGGTGCCTTGCCATGCGGCTCTTTTGAGTAACATCATGGCTTCTGGGTTTGAAGTTGATAACTTGTGTGCTAATTCATTCACTACTTTATCTAATTCATGAACATCTTCAAATATTTCAGCAAATAACCCTTTTTCTTTTGCCCAAGTTGCGGTTTGCCATTCGCTTGCATTTATGGCTAATTGGCAAAATGCAGAAGAACCAACTTTACGTTCTACGGCTGGGCCTACTACAAAAGGACCAATGCCTACTGCCAATTCGCTGAGTTTAACAGATGCTGATGTGGATGCTAATGTATAATCTGCTGCAGATGCTAGTCCAACCCCACCTCCTACTGCTTTGCCTTGCACTCTTGCAATTACAAATTTTGGTGCTTTACGCATCGCATTTATTACACCTGCAAAACCAGAAAAGAATTTCTTGCCTGTTTCTAAATCTTTTATTGAAATTAATTCATCGAAACTCGCACCTGCACAGAATGCTTTCTCGCCTTCACTTTGCAACACAATAACTTTAGCCTCTGCATTCGCACCCATCAATTCAATTTCTGAAGCTAATTTTCTTAATATTTCTCCAGGTAAAGAATTACTCTGTGGATGAAAGAAAGTAATGGTTGCAATACCGTTGTTTATGTTAGATTTTACGAAGGGCTCCATTTGAATTACGAATTATGAATTATGAATTATGAATTATGAATGAGGCAAATATAGTAAAAATAACATGCGTAATTCGTAATTCGTAATTCGTAATTTAAAACGTCATTCTAAACATTGGTACCGGGAAAAACCCTTGTTGGTATTCGGTTACAATACTATTTGATTCGGGGTTATAGCTTTGGCGGAATACGTTTTTATTATTCGTTAAGTTTTGAAAATCTACCGCAAACTCCATCGTGCTTTTTTTCATTTCCTTGCGATAAGAAAATTTGAAATCGGTGCGGAAGTAAGGATCTTGTCGTTCAGAATACGCTCTATCAGTATCATACACTGCCTCCTTTGCAATTGAAGAAGCCGCAAAATCAATAGGAGTTAAATACCTACCACCAGATTGAGTGACTTTTAAATTCAAGGTTAATACATCTCCTTTTGTACCTAATTTAAATTCTTTACCTAACAATGCATTTACTACATAATTTGTATTAAAGGCAGTATTACGCTCTATACCATCACTTCCTTTGTACTTAGAATCGAAAACAGAGGTAGTTAATAAATAATAAAAACCTTTGTTGAAAAATCTTTCCAAAGTTAGCTCCACTCCAATGTTTGTAGCCTTACCATTATTTACTAAACTATCCACATTAGAAGGTGCAAAATCGGATCCAATGTTTGCTGCAGAAAACGAACTTGTATTTTGCGTTACGGGTATGTTGTATAATGATTGATAATAGGTTTCTACTTTTATACGGGTAAATTCTGTAATCGATAAATCGTATGCCAATACATAATGGTTACTGTATGTAAAATCTAACTCTTTATTTGTATACACAATACCATTTGGAGTAGGAGTAATTACGTAATATGAATAAATGTTTTGTGCTTGTGCATGTAAACCATACGCTAATGATAGCGAAGAGCGAGCATCAACTAAATATTTTAAACCAACACGAGGTTCAACAGAGCTTGCTTTCGATAAAGAATGGTACTGACTGTGAACACCTGTGTTTATGGAAAGTTTTTGGGTAAACCTATGTTTCCATTGTGCATAGGTTTGCATTAAATAATTTTCATCTTCAATATCTACTCTTACATTTTTTATATTGCCATTTATAATTCGCGCGTTGTATAAATCAAATTGCAACAAATCATTCATCATCCCAAATTGTAATGTGTTTTTAGCGTTTATTTTATAAGAAACAATCGCATTAGCGCTCCACTTATTTGTAGTTAATTTAGATTCGCCACTTGGAAATTCTTCGCGGGTAATGTAACTTATAGAATCACCATTAAATTGCTCTGCAGTTGTGGTTAAACCTGCAGTAATTTTTACATTTATTTTTGAATTAAGTTGATGATCAAACGTAACACCCGTAATACTTGTAGCATATTTTACTTTTGTATTTGTATTTTCAGATCCATATAAATCGGTTTGAGTAGTGTCTACCTCGTTTCCTAAAAAATTTACTTTACTGTTTCCAGCAATTCCGAAAATGCTAAGTTTAGATTTAGCATTTAAAGGAATAAAAACTTTATAGTTTACATCTTGGTAATCGGGAACTGCAGAACCTGTACCAAAATTAATTCCCATTGCTTTAAACACTCCTAATGTTGAGTAGCGGTAATTTACTAAATACGATGCTTTCGATTTTTTTGAAAAAGGGCCCTCGGCACCAAACTCAAAACCATTGAAGCCAATCTGTCCAACAAATTCAGATTTATCAGTATTCCCATTTCTTAATTTTAAGTCGAAAACTCCTGCAGTTGCATTACCATATTGTGCAGGAAATGCTCCCGTCATGAAATCACTTTTATCTAAATTATTATTATTTAACATGCTTACAGGGCCACCAGTGCTAGAGAGTGCACCGAAATGATTAGGGTTCGGAATGTTTAGTCCTTCCATTTGCCACAGCATACCTTCGGGCGAATTTCCTCTCACTACAATATCATTACGAGAATCATTTGCTCCACTTACGCCTGCAAAATTCGCCGCCATTCTAGAAGGGTCGCCTAAAGCTCCCGCATATTTTTTGGTATCTTCAAGATTAAATGAACGAGAACTTACGGTACTCATTTCATTATTCGTGCTTATCTTATCCGAAGATTTTTTATAAACAATTTCAACTTCATTTATCTTATTTACCTTCTCCACCAAATTTACGTTTAGCTCAACTTCTTTACCTGTTGTAACCAAAATATTGCTTATTACTTGATCTTCGTAACCTAAATACGAAATTTTAAATGACTGCCTACCTAATGGTATTTGGGTTAATCTGAAATAACCATTGGCGTCTGAAACTGTACCAACAACTGTGGTAGCGTTTAGTAAAATAATATTAACACCTGGCAATGGACTTTTAGATGCATCGTCGGTAATTCTTCCCTTAACTGTTTGTGTTGATTGTGCAGAGGTTGCGGTATAGAGCAACATCAATATAAAAGTTAAAATTTTAGTTCTCATATTTTTTTGTTTACGAAACAAAGATGGGTTCAATAAAAACAATTTTCATTGATTTGAATCAATATTAACGTAACAAATCTATTTCTTGATTTGGATCAAGATGAACTTAATAAGCGTTTGCGAATTCTACTTAAGGCTTCGGGTGTTACACCTAAATACGAAGCAATCATGTATTGAGGTACACGTTGTAATAAATCTGGTCTGTTTTTTGAAAACTTTATATAACGCTGTTCTGGCGTTTCGAACAACAATGCATTATTTCTTAATGATATTTGTGTAAACAGAAATTCGGCCATTAAGCGGCCGAATTTCTGAAAATTCTTCACCTTATCATACAACATTTGTACTGTATTATAATCTAACAATACTAATTCACAATCTTCAAGTGCTTCTATGTATAACTTACCTGGCTCTCTTAATAAAAAGCTGCTATAATCTGCACAATATTCATCCTGAGAAAAAAAAGCTTCAATATATTCCTTGCCGTCTATAAAATGATAACACTTCATCAAGCCTTTATTTACAAAGGTTACATCGTTACATACCTCCCCTTCAGAATGCAATTTATCCCCCTTCATCAATTTCATAAAACGAAGATTCGGCTCAAGTAAATCCCATTCCTCGTTGCTAAGCGGGATGAATTTTTCGTAGAACTTTCTTACTTGAGAGAATTGCATTTGGGCTGTTTTTTGATCTTGAAATTTTATTCATATACTGTATTGTAAGTTGTACGCAGTACAATGTACATTGTACAACTTACAGTGTACTATTCCTGGTTCCGTTTCTTAACCATCGTCAGAATTGTAGCAATAGCAACCGTTTCGCCGGTTTCATCGTATACATCCACTAAAAACTTAACAATGCCTTTTGCCACATCTTCTTCCGATCGTTTTTCTTGATCCACTTTTTCTTTTACAGATAAACGCACTCCAATCGTTGCGCCTGGGTAAACTGGTTTAGTAAACCTACATTCTTCTAATCCGTAGTTTAATAATACCGGACCTTTTTTAGCATCCACAAACAAGCCTGCTGCTGCCGATAAAATAAAGTAACCATGTGCTACTCTTCCTTCGAAAATAGTTCCATCTAAAGAAGTTGCATCTGTATGTGCATAAAAATGATCCCAACTTACATTCGAAAAATTTACGATGTCGGCTTCGGTAACTGTTCGTTTTGCAGTAATTACTGTTTCGCCTACTTCAATGTCTTCAAAATATTTACGGAACACATGTACATCTTTTTCTAAATATTCAGATCCGTATTGATATTGATTGGTTACGGCTGTTAATGTTGTTGGTGAACCTTGAACAGCCGTGCGTTGCATATAGTGCAATACACCTCGCTTGCCACCCATTTCTTCTCCACCTCCTGCTCTGCCTGGACCTCCGTGAGTAAGCAATGGCATTGGCGAACCATGGCCTGTACTTTCTTTTGCACAATCTGCATTTAACACTAAAATTCTTCCGTGGTGTGAAGCTGCTCCTATCACAAAATCTCTCGCCACTTTATTGTCGGCAGTTACTATAGAACATACCAATGAACCTTTACCAAGCTTTGTTAATT
This sequence comes from Sphingobacterium thalpophilum, assembly GCA_943371425.1. Taxonomy (GTDB): domain Bacteria; phylum Bacteroidota; class Bacteroidia; order Sphingobacteriales; family Sphingobacteriaceae; genus CAJBVG01. The sequence goes on along the minus strand of CALRUR010000005.1, from coordinate 73,431 downwards.
CAATTGCTTCTTCTAAAGTATCGTATGGTAAAATCGTACTTACCGGACCAAAGGCTTCGATGTTGTGGCAATCTAAATTTTTAAATGGCTCTTTATTTAAAAATAAAATAGGCGACATAAACGATCCTTTATTTACATCGGCACCCATCACTTCCACTTTATCTAAATTTCCAAACACAATTTCTTGTGTTTTCATTAGTAATTTCACATTTTCAATAACATCATTCAGCTGATCTTTACCTGCTAATGCCCCCATGCGTACACCTTCCACATTCGGATCGCCAATAGATGTTTTGGCTAATCGTTTTCCTACTTCAATTTGTACATCTTCTACAAATGCTGATGGTACAATAATTCTACGAACTGCTGTACATTTCTGACCCGCTTTAATGGTAATTTCTTTTGTTACTTCTTTCACAAAAAGTTCGAACTCTGGAGTACCCGGTTTTGCATCGGGTCCTAGCACACTTGCATTTAAAGAGTCGGCTTCTAAATTAAATGGAACCGATTCTGAAATAATGCGTGGATGTGCTTTTAATTTCATACCTGTACTTGCAGAACCTGTAAAGGTTACTACATCTTGGTTGGTTACCGATTCTAAAATTCCATTTGCGGAGCCACAAATTAATTGCAAAGCACCTTCTGGTAATATATTCGATTTTACAATTTCTTTTACTACTACTTCTGTTAAAAAAGAAGTAACTGTTGCTGGTTTTACAACAGCCGGAACACCTGCTAATAAATTAACTGCAATTTTTTCTAACATCCCCCAAACTGGGAAATTGTATGCGTTAATGTGTATAGCCACCCCTTCTTTGGGTACGCAAATATGGTGACCGATAAAAGTTCCATTTTTAGAAAGTTTGGCAGCTTCACCATCCACATAATAAGTTTCATCTGGGAATTGGCGACGTAAACTTGCGTATGCAAATAAATTACCAATACCACCTTCAATATCAATCCAACTATCAATTCTAGTTGCACCAGTTGCCCAACTAATTTTATAAAAATCTTCTTTCTTCGAATTTAAATGCATGGCTAATGCTTTCAACATTCTACCACGTTCATGAAAAGTCATTTTACGTAATGCAGGTCCGCCAACTTTACGTGCGTAATCTAACATAATCGTAAAATCTAATCCCGAACTATCTGCTTCATATATTGCTTCGCCTGTAATAGAATTGTATAAGGTGGTTGCATTGCCACTACCCTCTACCCATTTGCCTGCGGCGTAGTTTTGTAATTTTTGCATACTAATTTATATTGATAATTATGGTAATGTAATGGTTCCGCTTTTTGTATACCACTGATGGTACTCTGCAATTAAACGACCTGCTTTAATTGCAGGATCTTCTTCAACTCTAACTCTAGCGTCATCAACTTCAGATGTATTTAATACTAAAATTCCTCTAATTTCTTGATCGTTTTTTAATGGCCCAGCCATTACTAAAAAACCTTCTTCAGAAAGGCGTGCTAAATATTCTAAATGCGATTTTTGTATTTCCGCAATCATTTCTTCTGGTTGATCTCTGTTGGGTCCAGATTTTAAGAAAACCAATACATAGGTTTTCATTTCACCACCATTTTCAATTATTGGTTTTTGAGGAGTCGCCATTTTCTTGCTTTGGGCATTTGTATTAAGCACCAATGTTGCAAGCACAAAAATTAAAAGGATTATGCGTTTCATATTATTTATTTTTTTTCCAAGTTAAATATATATCCTGTTGTTTGGGTCTATAATTTTCAATTTCGCGGAGTGGTTCGCAAGGCTTTAAACTCGCATAACAATCTGCTGGTAATTGCTGATATAATGCAGTGCCTTTTGTTTTCCATTCTATCATCTCATCACTCACTTCTTTAATAATTTTAGCAGGATTACCTACCACAATTTTTCTATTCGGTATAACGGTTTCTGCAGGAACAAACGTTAAGGCTCCTACTATACATTCATCACCAATTACAACATCGTCCATTAAAACTGCATTCATTCCTATTAATGAATTTTTGCCGATAATGGCTCCATGTATAATTGCACCGTGGCCAATATGTGCCGATTCTTTTAAATGTACGGTTGTCCCAGGGAACATATGTATGGTACAATTTTCTTGCACATTACAACCGTCTTCAATAATTATTTGTCCCCAATCTCCACGTATAGCAGCACCTGGACCGATGTACACATTTTTACCAATAATTACATTTCCCGTTACAGCTGCTTGTGGATGCACAAATGCACTTTCGTGTATTACTGGTTTATATCCGTTGAACTCGTAAATCATGCTCTTTCAATAATTACTGCATAGCCTTGACCAACGCCGATACACATGGTTACCAATGCATATTTTTTATTTTGTTCGTGTAGTTCAATTGCTGCCGATAATAAAATTCGTGCCCCCGACATTCCTAATGGATGACCTAAAGCTATTGCTCCGCCATTAGGGTTGATGCGCGCATCGTCGTCTTTTAAGCCCCAAGAACGAATGCATGCTAAACTCTGTGCAGCAAATGCTTCGTTCAATTCTATCACATCCATATCGTTCATTGTTAAGCCAGCTTTTGCTAAGGCTTTGTTAGCAGCTTCTACAGGACCAATGCCCATTATTCTAGGAGCTACACCTGCAGCGCCCATAGACACTATACGAGCCAATGGTTTCAATGAATATTTTTTCAATGCTTCGTCAGATGCAAATAGCAATGCCGCAGCACCATCATTTAAACCTGAAGCATTACCCGCAGTAACTGTTCCATCTTTTCTAAATGCTGGGCGAAGTTTTGATAACACTTCTGCAGTGGTAGTTGGTTTTATAAATTCATCGTCGGCAAATACAATTGAATCTCCTTTTTTCTTCGGAATAGATACTGCCGATATTTCTTTTGCAAATCGTCCACGTTCCCTTGCAGCTGTAGCTTTTTGTTGCGATCGTAATGCAAAAGCATCTTGATCTTCGCGAGAAATTTTGTGTAAATCGGCTAAATTTTCTGCAGTTTCTCCCATTGCATCCACCCCATACATTTCTTTCATTTTCGGATTAATAAATCTCCATCCAAAACTTGTATCATGCATCTCTACATCTTTACCAAAAGGAGTGCTAGCTTTAGACATTACCCATGGGCCGCGTGTCATATGTTCTATACCACCTGCAATCATTAAATCAGCATCGCCAACCATAATATTTCTTGCAGCATCCATTGAGGCTGATAAACCTGATGCACATAATCTGTTTATGGTAACACCTGGAATCTCTTGTGGTAATCCTGCTAATAAAGTAGCCATACGCGCTACATTTCTATTGTCCTCGCCAGCTTGGTTTGCACAACCCAGTATTACATCTGCTACTTCTTTAAAATCTACTTCTGGATATTTTACCATTAACGATTTTAAAACATGTGCCGCTAAATCATCAGCTCTAACTGTTGACAATGTTCCAGTAAAACTACCTATTGGTGTTCTTACTCCGCCAACCAAGTATGCATTTTTCATATTTACCATTCTTTATCACTTCTATACACTGTACCTTTAAATAAGGCTACTACTTTATTGTCTTGATTTATTACCGAAATATCATACACTCCAATGCGATTTGTAAGCGATCGCTCCACTGTTTTAGTAGTTAATACATCGCCTTCTTTACATGGTAAGGTATGAGATATTGATGTTTCTATCGACATACTTTTTCTACCATAAGAATTACTTGCAAATGCCAAAGAGCTATCCGCTAATGAGTATGTAATACCACCGTGCAATACATCAAAACCGTTTAGCATTTCTTTTCTCACTTTCATTCTCAATACAGAAATCCCTTCACCTATTTCAATTAACTCAATACCCAACCACTTGCTAAAAGCATCATTGTCGAACATTTTGTGGACTATTTGTGTAGCATCCATGTGTTTAATTTTGTTTAGTAGTTATTGGGTTATTAGGTTATTGAGTTATTACGCAATGAACACACTAAATTACAAATTGACTCAATAACTTAATTACCCAATAACCTAATAACTCATTAACTTAATAACTCCTTAACTCAAAAAGTAAAATGTTTCTTCTCCCTAACCATGTGTTTCAACAATACAGAAGGTCTATATCTATCTTCTTCGTAAGTTGAAATTAATCTTTCTAATTCTTCTAACACAATACCTAATCCGATTTCATCTGCCCAAGCTAATAATCCTTTCGGATAATTAACTCCTTTGGTCATGGCTAAATCTATATCTTCTTTACTTGCAATGCCTAAATACAAAGTATCAACTGCTTCGTTAATTAACATTGCAATTATTCTGTTGAAAATATAATTCCCTAGTTCTGCATCAGTTGTAGGTGTTATTTGTGTTGCACCTTCTCTATAATCATAAAAACCAATTCCAGATTTTCTTCCAAATCTTTTGGCTTCGTATAATCTCTTTTGAGTTAATGATGGTTTAAATCGTGGGTCGTAAAACAATTGCTCCCACACGGTTTCCGTCACTTTATAATTTACATCATGACCAATAAAATCCATTAGTTCAAAAGGGCCCATTTTAAAACCACCAAATTCTTTCATTGCCCAATCAATTGTTGCAATATCTGCAATCCCTTCTTCGTAAATCCTAATGGCTTCGCCATAAAAAGAACGAGCCACTCTGTTTACAATAAACCCAGGAGTATCTTTACAAACCACAATCGTTTTACCCCAAGTTTTTATTAGGTTGATGCTGCTGTTAAGTACACTTTCAATGGTTTGTATAGCAGGAATAATTTCTACCAGCGGCATAATTTGTGCTGGATTAAAAAAATGAATTCCAATAAAACGTTCGGGTTTACTACATGCAGATGCTATGGAGGTTATAGAAAGTGAAGAGGTGTTTGTAGCTAAAATACAATCATCACTTACAATACTTTCCAATGCCGAAAAAACATCTTTTTTAACATTGATGTCTTCAACAATTGCTTCAATAATTAATTTGCAAGATTTTAATTGATCGATACTCGATTGAAAAAAAATATTAGCCAATACTTGTTCCGATTTTTCTGCAGTACACTTTCCTTTCTCTACTAATTTATGTATGGAGATTTTTAGATTATTTGCAGCAGATTGTGCAGCAACAGGATTTGCATCATACACATGTACTTCGTGACCTGCCATAGCAGCCACTTGCGCAATCCCACTACCCATTGCACCAGATCCAATAATACCAACTTTAATTAATTCCATTATTATTTCCCTTTAAATTCAGGTTTTCTTTTTTCTAAGAATGCATTTATTCCTTCTTGGTTATCATAAGTACTTGCAGCCTTGGCTTGCAATTCTTCTTCCACTTCTAATTGTTCTTCTAAGGTATTAAACATCGATTCGTTTAATGCTCGTTTTGTTAAACCAAATCCTTTAGTAGGCATTTCTGATAATTTTCTGGTAATGGCTAATGCTTCTATCATTAAATTTTCTGCCTCTACCATTTTATAAATCATACCAAATTGCAATGCTTGTTCGGCACTTACTTTATCCGCCAAAAACATCATAGCAGTTGCTCTTTGCAAACCCACCAATCGTGGTAAGAAAAAAGTACCTCCACTATCTGGTATTAAACCTATGTTCGAAAACGATTGTATAAAAGATGCTTTATCGCTTGCCAACACAATATCGCAGCACAAGGCAATGTTTGCACCTGCACCAGCCGCTACACCATTTACAGCGCAAACAATTGGCTTTTCAATATTTCTAATTTTTAATACTATCGGATTGTAATGTTCTCTCACAATGGTATCAATAGTAGGTGCATCTTCTGCAATGGCTTCCGCCAAATCTTGCCCAGCACAAAACGCCCTGCCTTCGCCTGTAATTAAAATAGCTCTTACGCTCTCATCCTTCTCACATTCATCTAAACTTGCCTGCATCGCCAATGCCATCTCTCTGTTAAAACTATTCAATACATCGGGCCTGTTGAGGGTGATGATTGCTAGGTGTTCGCGTTTTTCGAATTTTATTGTTTCCATTTTTATGTATTATGTACACGGTACGTTGTACTTTGTACTTAGTACAACCTAAAGTGTACTTTAAATGCATTTAAAATAATCAAATGGTTCCAAGCACTCCTTGCATTTGTACAATGCTTTGCATGCGGTAGAACCAAACTGACTTGTTAATATTGTATTACTCGAACCGCAATGAGGGCAATTTACTTCCTCATCATGGTCGCCAGTTAATACATTTAATTTATGTTTTATTTGTTCATTTGGAGGAGCAATTCCGTATACTCGTAATTTCTCCTTCGCTTCTTTACTCATCCAATCGGTAGTCCATGCAGGTTGGTAAACGGTTTCAATTTGAAAATCGTCGATACCATTTTCGCGCATATGATTATTAATATCAATGCTAATGGCCGACATTGCAGGGCAACCAGAATAAGTTGGTGTAATGGTGATGATGAGTTTTGGCCCTTCGTATCGAAGGGCGCGAATAATACCTAATTCGACAACGCTGATCACTGGAATTTCAGGATCAGGAATACGTTCCAGAATTTTCCAAATCTCGTTTATCGATTTCATATGCTTACCATTGAGCACCTGGGAAGGCGCGATGTAAGTGTTGCATTTCTGCTAATAAAAATCCTAAATGTTCTGAATGTTGAGCTTTGCGTGATCCTGATTGCATATACACATCTACTGGTAAAGTTAATCCTGCTTCTGCTAACACTTCATTTACTTTTGCAAACCATGAGTTCTTAATGCTCGATAAATCTACAGTAATTTTTTCCTTCATTAGGATTTCATCTACTTCATTCATTTCAAAAAGTTCTCCAGTAAAACGGTACAATTCATTAATTGCATTTTGCACTCTCATTTTACTTTCATCGGTACCATCACCTAAACGAATTATCCATTTTGAGGTATGGCGTAAATGATAAGTAATTTCTTTTAATGCCTTAGCTGCAATAGAGGCTAGTGTTTCGTCGCTTGAATTTTGCAATTCGGTATATAAATAGAAATCGAAAACATCAGCAAAAAAATGACGCGTCATTACATTTGCGAAATCGCCATTAGGCTGCTCCGCTAAAAGTGTATTATAGAATTCTCTTTCAGAACGTAGAAATGCTAAATCATCAGCAGTTCTATTTTTATCTTCTACTTCGGCTGCGTATTGTAATAAATGATTTGCATTTCCGATTAAATCTAAGGCAATATTCGAACATGCAATATCTTCCTCTAAAAACGGGCCTTTACTACTTTGCTCAGATAAACGATGTCCTAATATTAAATGCTGATCGCCGAGGCGAAGTAAATAATTAAATAATGCTTCTTGTTTTGTCATGGTTTACATGTGTGTAATTCCTTCGGGAACGGTGTAAAATGTAGGGTGACGATAAACCTTGTCATTAGAAGGTTCGAAGAAAGACGATATATCTTCTGGTGATGAAGCAACAATTTCTGATGCTGGCACTACCCAAATATTGGTTCCTTCGCTTCTTCTGCAATACAAATCGCGTGCATTTTGCAATGCCATTTCTTTGTCGTGTGCATGAACCGAACCACTGTGTTTGTGTGGTTGGCCGGGTTTACTTTGCACAAATACTTCCCATAGTATTCCTTGTGAATCACTCATAATTATTATGCTGCGTTAGTGTTTTGTTTCTTTTGTTTTTCGGCATAGGCATTAGCTGCTTCGCGAACCCAAGCCCCATCATTATGTGCTTTGTTTTTTGCTGCTAATCTTTCTTTGTTACACGGACCATTTCCTTTTACCACATTCCAAAATTCTTCCCAGTCTATTTTACCAAAGTCGTATCCTTTTTTCTCTTCGTTCCATTTCAAATCTACATCCGGAATGGTTAAGCCAATCATTTCTGCTTGTGGAGTAGTTTGGTTTACGAAACGCTGACGTAATTGATCGTTTGTTTCGCGTTTTATTTTCCATTTTACTGCATTAGCTGTGTTTGGCGATTCTTCGTCTTTCGGACCAAACATCATTAAACTCGGCCACCACCATCTATTGATTGCATCTTGAGCCATGGCCTTTTGCTCTGGAGTACCTTTAGCAAGTACACACATAATTTCATACCCTTGGCGTTGGTGAAATGATTCTTCTTTACAAATACGCACCATTGCTCTTGCATACGGTCCGTAAGAAGTACGTTGCAACATTACTTGGTTCATAATGGCAGCGCCGTCTACTAACCAACCAATAGCTCCAATATCTGCCCATGTTAAGGTTGGATAATTGAATATCGACGAGTATTTTGCTTTACCGGTGTGTAATTGATCTAATAGTTCTTCTCTGGTGATGCCCATGGACTCAGCGGCACTGTATAAATACAAACCATGGCCTGCTTCATCTTGTACTTTGGCTAATAAAACCATCTTGCGACGAAGGCTTGGAGCACGTGTAATCCAGTTTCCTTCTGGTAACATTCCGATAATTTCTGAATGTGCATGTTGTGAAATCTGACGGATAAGATGCTTTCTGTATTGCTCTGGCATCCAATCTTTAGGTTCAATCATCTCATTTTTAGCTAGTTTGTTCTCAAACCATGCTTCTAACTCGTGTTCGTTTTTTGCAGACATAGTGTTAATTGCTTGTGACAAATTTATAAAAATATTGCTATCCCGAAACTATTTAAGCTTATTCGGAATGAATCAAAAAAACAAATATTCACTCGCTTTGTTCCAAAACGAATCTATTTTTTATTTTTACACCCAAATTCTAAGTAATGGCAAAATTCCACCCTTTAAAAGTAGCTGATATTCGAAGAGAAACAGCAGATAGTGTAAGTGTAGCGTTCGAAATACCATCGGCATTCCAAAATGAATACCAATATACTCAAGGTCAGTACGTAACCATAAAAATGGACATTAATGGCGAAGAAATTCGTCGCTCTTATTCATTATGTAGTAGCCCTCTTGCAGATTCAGACTTTAGAATTGCAGCCAAAAAAGTAAAAGACGGAAGAATGTCGGTTGCATTGAATGATTCTATTAAAGTTGGTGATGTATTAGAGGTAATGACACCAATGGGGAATTTCTACAACATCAAAAACACTACAAATAAAAACATAGTTCTTTTTGCTGGAGGCAGTGGCATCACTCCGATGTTATCTATCATCAAAACCATTTTAAAAGAAGATCCATCTTGCAACCTTACCTTGTTTTATGGTAATCAAAATGAAGCCAGTACCATATTTAAAAATGAATTAGATGAAATTGCTTCCGCTAACCCTGCTAAATTTAAACTGATTTATATTTTTGATGAAGCACCCGCTAATCACCCATTATTATATACTGGTTTAATAACAAAAGAAAAAGTATTGGCCCTGGTAGAAAATCATGTAGGCTTAAATTTAGATAATGAGTTTTTTATTTGTGGACCAACTCCGATGATGAAAAATGTGGAGGAAAGTTTACAATCTTTGCAAATAAAAAAAGAAAACATACACCTCGAATATTTTACTGCAAGTTTAGAAACAAACAATTCTGCAGAACCTGCAAAGCCTGATTCAGGTGAGAAAATTATTTCTCAAATAACTGTAATTTTGGATGGAGATGAAACTTCGTTTGAATTAGCCTCTGATGGTAAAAATATTTTAGATGCTGCAATGGAACAAGATGTAGATGTACCATTTTCTTGTAAAGGAGCAGTATGTTGCACATGCAGAGCCAAAGTATTAGAAGGTAAAGTGCATATGAAAGCAAACTATGCTCTAACCGAGGAAGAAGTAGCAGAAGGATTTATACTTACCTGCCAAGCACACCCGTTAACAGCGGTGGTGGTGGTAGATTATGACGTTTAGTGAATAGTGACTGGTGACTAGTGACTGGTAACGCTACTAAGTTGCCTAATAACTTAATAACTCAATAACCAAATTGGCAACTTCCACAACTCACAATTCACAACTCACAACTCAAATGAACATCCTCATCACAGGCGCCAGTAGTGGCATAGGTTTCGAAGCAGCATTGGAATGGATAAGAGATTCTAACCATACAGTGGTGGCTATTGCACGGAATATTGATAAGTTAAAAAGACTGCATCAAATTGCAAAAGATTTAAATCCAGAATGCAATTTAATTCCTGTTCAGTTTGATATTGTGAATGGCGATTATGAGCAAGGATTACTCCCTTTTTTGAATTTAAAATTGAGTGGTAAAATAGATGTGCTAGTGAATAACGCTGGTGAATTAATAAATACTCCATTTTTAGAACAAACTGATGCCGATTGGTATCAAATGTTGGATAGTAATGTAATGGGTCATGTTCGCATGATTCGTAATTTAGTTCATTTGATGAACGAAGCTTCACATATCTTGAACATTAGCACCATGGGGGCTTTCCAAGGATCTGCAAAATTCCCTGGGCTCAGTTCTTACTCTGCAAGTAAAGCTGCATTGTGCACTTTAACCGAAGTAATAGCCGTTGAATTATTAGATAAAAAAATTGCTTGTAATTGTCTTGCATTAGGTTCTGCACAAACAGAAATGCTCGAAAAATCGTTGCCTGGATATCAGTCGCCTATTATGGCTTTTGAAATGGGAAAATATGTGGCTGATTTTGCACTTACTGGACATAAGTTTTTTAATGGGAAGATTTTGCCGGTGGCACTTTTGAGTGCATAGCAATGAGCTGAGAGCGCAGAGCAGGGAGCAGGGAGCAGGGAGCAACGAATTGCAATTAGGTTTTAGAATTTAGATATTAGTATTTAGGTATTAAATAATAATATCCACAAATTTTATGCGTTTGGTATAAAATTTCACCCAGATGAAAATCATCAAATCACTTTTCATATTGTATTTATTGAGTTTCGGTGCTTATGCACAGCAAAACACAAGTACAATCAAAATTAAACTATACAACCAGAGTTCTTTTGTAAAAAACGAAAGCAATTACAGCGCAGCTAGCAAATATTACTTAAAAACGGAGAAGGAAATTAATGTTTTATCGCCCACATTTGCTATTGCTTATACTGCTAAAAATGGAAATACACACGAATTAGAACTCAACAGATTCGATTTGAGTTTCAATAGTGAGAAGGAGGAATTATTGGATACCATAAATTCTAATATTATTGGCGGGCAAGAAATCTCCAATTTCAATTTGTCATTCAGATACGAGTATACCCCAGCAACCAAAAAAAGCAGACTAAATAAGAAAGGAGTGTTTAGTGTAAGTTATGGTGTACAACCTTTTATATACAATAAAAAAACAATCCCTTTAATTACCACAAATTTTCCGGAATCGTATACACAGATTGGTGCTTCGGGCTATATAGCCCCACGATTTATTTATCAATTATCTGAAAAATTATTTTTTGATGTTAACCTTCCTTTTAACTTAATTGATTTCAATTTTACAACAACAGAAATAGAGGATCCAACAAAAAGTAAATCGCAAAGAAACACCTACAGCACAAATTTCAACATGCTCCCAATGAACTATAATTTAAGAATAGGTTTAGCTTATAGAATTTGAATGGTTGGCAAATGATGTACAGGGAAGTTTACAGAATTTGCAATAAAACATTTGCTGTTCGCTTTTTCATGCAGCTCAATAGCCAAAGCAGCTTTACTCGCATCGGTAATGGTAATAGTAGGTTTTAATGTTACTTCTAGAAATTTTCCTCCACCTGTACTAGCCTCTTCCATCAAGCCTTCTGGCTCATCTACGTAATCGGTAACCACAATTCCATTATCAGCACAAAAATGAAAATACCATAACATATGGCAAGTAGAAAGAGCAGATAACAACATCTCCTCTGGGTTGTATTTACTAGCATCTCCCCTAAATGCAGGATCTGCCGAACCCATTAAATCAACCTTACCAATTGCAGAAACTATATGGTCTCTACTATACTCATCATATTTACTTGTACCTGTACCTAAATTGCCTGTCCAGGTTACTTTTAATTTATAGTGATGCTTTTTCATATGCTAGTTTGTTCGTATGCTCGTATGCTCATGAGCCACCCATTTGCATAACTTGTCCCGATTTTTCGGGATTTGCAAATTTGCACATTTTCAAATTTGCAAGATTTTCCAGGCATCCACAACATTCCCGTTGTCTAAGAATTCTTTTGCAATTAAATGGATTTGATTTTCGCTGAGTTTAGAGTATAAGTTTAGTAATTCTGCTTTTTCATTTTCGTTGATGTTTGGTATTTGTTCGACGTTTCCTAACTGACCTAAATTGTTTCCGGTAAGTATTTTCGAATTTCTAATTTTTTCGGGCAATGCGTCAACGCCAATACCCATAGTAGTTAAGGGTTTTGCTACTTGAAATAAACTTTCTTTGGTAACTCTCGAATACCAATCGCCACCCAAACGTGCTACATGATCCATTTTTAATTGATCAATTTTCCCGTCTTCCCCTAATACATCTTCAGAAATGTGCATCGCTATAACCTCCGCCAGCACTAGGTTTCCTGCACCTGGTGTTTCAGCCAATGCAATAACATCGCGCACAATACATTCAAATTGTACAGGTGCTTCTTTCACTCTTGGCGGACGAACATGCTCCGATTTTAATTCTGTAAAACCAGCTTTTACAAATTCGTTTACACCTCGTGGATATTCGGTGCTAGATAAACTTGTTTGTTGCACCATATCATAATTAACAATGTTGATGGTGCATTCTTTTATCTTCAATACATTATCAAGTGTATGCTTTGTAGTATTATCTCTTACTCTTCGAGCTGGAGAAAAAACTAAAATTGGAGGATTAGAACTAAATAAATTAAAAAATGAAAATGGACTTAAATTCACATTTCCTTCTTCATCAATTGTACTAACAAATGCTATAGGTCTGGGCGCAACAGCATATTGCAAAAACATTTGTGTTTGCTGTGGGCTAAGGTCTTTTATGAGGAGAGATTTCATATTTAGTATTGAGTAACGAGTAGCGGGTAGCGGGTAGCGAGTATGAGTATGAGTAGTGAGTAGTCGATACTCACTACTCTATACTCACTACTATTTCTTCATTTTCAACAAAGAAAAATCAGTGTCCACTTTTCTAATGGTGTTGCTTAATATGCCTAAACCAGTAATTTCCATTTCCACTACATCACCGTCTTGCAACCATTGTGGTTTAAAATTTTTATCATTTAATAAACCGGTTCCATTTAATTCTAAAAAGCAACCAGTACCAACGGTTCCAGATCCAATTACATCACCTGGTAAAATATCGACACCGTAAGCACATCTTTCTATAATTTCTGCAAAGGTCCAATCCATATCGGCAACATTTCCTGATGATACTTCTACCCCATTTACCCAACATTTCATTTGTAAATTATAAGAATTACCGATGTGGTTTGCTTTAGCCGCCACTAAGTATTCCGTTAATTCATCTGGCGTTACTAACCATGGACCAATAACGGTAGAAAAATCTTTTCCTTTTGCAGGGCCTAAGTTTAAGAGCATTTCTTCCATCTGTAAAGTACGTGCGCTCATATCATTCATGATGCAATAACCTGCAATGTATTCATCGGCTTCCGAAGCACGTATGTTTCTTCCTTTTTTACCAATTACCGCAGCCACTTCTAATTCGAAATCTAATTTCTCGAAATGATCTGGCATACATTCTACCTCACCAGGTCCTTGAACTGCATTATGATTTGTAAAATAAAAAATTGGATACGAATCAAATTCTTTAATCATTTCCACTCCTCTGTTTCTACGCGCTGCCGCTACATGCTGGCGGAATGCATAACCATCTCTGCAAGAAGTAGGGTGTGGAACAGGTGCTAAGATTTCAAAAAACACTTCTTCGCGACCTTCAATAGAACCATCTTTAATTCCATTGTTTACTTTGTGCGCACGCTCCATTAATTCTTCACCTCCCCATAAAAACTCGTTCATGGTATGTGGGATTAATTTATCTACAGAATGTAAATTGTAAATATGTCCATTAATAAATACACCTAGTTTTTCAAGGTTTTCGGTTTTATAAGAAACTAATTTCATCGTATTTGAATTTCCCCAAAACTAATAAAATAATGTTTATCGATTTAAGAGATTTGATTAAATAAAAATAAGGCCTATCTTAGCCATTGAAATGAACGCACAATTAACACATTCTTTTAATTGGCATGCCTCTGAAACTGAGCATGTTTTTATGCAAAGAATGATTTCTAAAATTGTTTTGGCTCAATATTCTCTTTAATACCATTAGGAATCACGCTATTCCTGCTTTTTTCGATATTTTTTACTAATTTTCAGTTGTTAAATTATAATTCAATAATATGCCTATTTACCATAAATTGGGGCAAATTCCCCCTAAACGTCATACTATCTTTAGAAAGCCAAACGGAAAGTTATATGCCGAAGAACTCGTTTCTACAGAAGGCTTTTCAAACGTTTATTCGTTAATCTACCATTGTCACCCACCAACCATCGTTAAAGAATTAGGTGAACCCTATTCGGTGGAACCAAAAATAGCGCGTGAAAAACACCTAAAGCATACCAGTTTAAAAGGCTTTAAAATAAAGGCAGAAGACGATTATTTAAAATCGCGTAAACCAGTGTTGGTAAATTCAGATTTACATATTTCATTAGCCGCTCCAAAGAAATCAATGACCGATTATTTCTTTAAAAATTCGCAGGCAGATGAAATGATTTTTATACACGTTGGCTCTGGAACCTTAAAAACAGGCTACGGTAAAATTAAATTCGAATACGGCGATTACCTAATTATTCCTAGAGGAACCATTTATCAATTAGAATTTAACGACGAGAACAACCGTTTGTTTATTCTTGAATCCTTTACCCCTATTACCACACCACACCGATACAGAAATAAAGTAGGGCAATTATTAGAGCATTCGCCATTTTGCGAACGCGATATGAAAATGCCACAAGACTTAGAAACATTCGACCAAGAAGGTGATTTTAAAGTATTGATTAAAAAACAAGGCTTAATTTATCCATATACTTACGGTACTCATCCTTTCGATTTTGTTGGTTGGGACGGATTTCATTTCCCTTGGGCTATCTCTATTCATGATTTCGAACCAATAACAGGTCGCGTACATCAACCACCTCCAGTACATCAAATGTTCGAAGCACATAATTTTGTGGTTTGCTCTTTTGTGCCTCGTAAATACGATTATCATCCTCAAGCAATTCCTGCTCCATATAACCATAGTAATGTAGATTCAGATGAGGTGTTGTATTATGTAGATGGTGATTTTATGAGCCGTAAAAGTGTGGAGAAAGGTCAGATTACTTTACACCCAGGAGGAATTCCGCACGGACCACATCCAGGTACAGTTGAAAAATCAATTGGCAAAGAAAGTACTGAAGAATTAGCAGTAATGGTAGATCCTTTTCGCCCATTAATGCTTACCGAAGATGCCGTAGCCATTGAAGATCCAGGATACTTTAGCAGCTGGCAGGAGGATGTGAGTTAGTGTGATAGTGTGGTAGTATGCTAGTATGCTAGTGTGCTAATAATTCACAATTAACAATTTACAATTTACAATTAAGAAAGATGGAAACAATAGATAAATCAAATCAATTAGCAGAATTACACAAGGACCATAATCCTGCTGAAGACTTCTTGCCTTTATTAGGTACAGACTATATAGAATTTTATGTAGGTAATGCAAAACAAGCCGCCTACTTTTACAGAAGTGCATTTGGCTTCGAATTAGTTGCCTATGCAGGGCCTGAAACGGGTGTAAGAGGTAAAGCTTCATATGTTTTACAGCAAGATAAAATAAGATTAGTTCTTACTACATCTTTCGACCCTAAATCAGAAATTTCTGAACATGTAAAATTACACGGTGATGGAGTAAAAGTATTAGCCATCTGGGTAGATGATGTAGAATATTCGTATGCCGAGGTAATGAAACGCGGAGCTATTACGGTTTCGGAACCTCAAACATTAACAGACGAACACGGTGAAGTGAAAATTGCCACTATTAAAACTTACGGCGACACTGTACATACATTTGTAGAACGTAAAAACTACAAAGGTGCTTTCATGCCTGGTTTTAAAGCTATGCCAAAAGATCCAATTGCAAAACCAATCGGATTAAAATTTGTAGACCATTGTGTAGGCAATGTAGGCTGGGGCGAAATGAACAAATGGGTAAAATACTACGAAGATGTAATGGGCTTCAAACTATTGATTACATTCGATGATACAGACATCTCAACCGAATATTCATCGTTAATGTCGAAAGTAGTTTCCAACGGAACTGGCTATGTGAAATTCCCAATTAACGAACCTGCAGAAGGAAAGAAAAAATCGCAAATAGAAGAATACATCGATTTTTATTATGGTGCCGGAGTACAACACATTGCCATTGCAACCGATAATATTATTGAAACCGTTGCAGAAATGCGCAGAAGAGGTATTGAGTTTTTATATGTACCGGAAACTTATTACGACGATTTATTTGAGCGCGTAGGTAAAATAGACGAGCCAGTAGAAGAATTGAAAAAATTAAATATTTTGGTGGATAGAGATCCTGAGGGTTATTTATTACAAATATTTACAAAACCAGTAGAAGATCGCCCAACAGTATTCTATGAAATTATTCAACGTCGCGGTGCTACATCCTTTGGGAAAGGCAATTTTAAAGCATTGTTCGAATCGATTGAGCGCGAACAAGAACTAAGAGGTAACTTATAATTCAAGTTTATATTCTTAATAAAAAGGAGGTTTATAACCTCCTTTTTTTATATTCGTATATGCTCTTGAAAATCTACCATTTCATCGTTCGAATATTACCATTCAAATTGCAACTAATCAAATTAGCTGCTCGTTTACCTGCACATTACAAAACAAGTATATTTTTCAGAATCGTTTCCAATATGGCAACCTATTGCGATCAGTCATTGGTTATAAAAAGCAATTTGGGTATCAATGCTACATACAGCATCAATGTTAGCATTTCGCACCCTATTGCAGCATTTGGAACTCCGAAATTGTATACTCAAGAATATGCGACACTGCATCTATTAAAAGAATTACTGAAACACAGCGATGCTTTTATAGACATTGGTGCCAATTTGGGTTATTTTTGTTTTTATATTGATGAACACAACCCATCGAACAAGCCAATCCATTTCTTCGAACCAGATCCAGTTCTGTTCGAGCAATTACAAAAAAATCAGCAAAGAAATAACAAGAATTTTATTGCACATAAATTAGCAATTTCAAATACCAATGAACCCATTACATTTTATCGAAATTTAACAGACGATAGTTCTGGGAGTATCAAAAATACATTTGAGAACAAACACAAACTTGAGGCTGTAACTATCGATTCTACTAGTTTCGACACTTTTGCTAGTTCTATGGTGGAACAAAAATTATTAATTAAGGTTGATGTGGAGGGAGCAGAATTTGAATTCATAGAAGGTGCGAAAAAGCAAATTGAAAAAATCGATTATTTAATCATCGAATTATTACAAGATTCTATTGATCACCGTTTTCCTCAAATGATGATTCAGAAATATCAATTCCATGCATATTACATCAATAATTTTAGTTTAGAATATTCGAGAGCCGGAGAGTATACCTATGTTTCGCCCTATTACAATTGGTTGTTCTGCAAATACGAACCATCAGCATTAAAACAAAAATTACACAATACACCCTTTGTGGTAATAGATTAATGAATTAGATTTCTTTTATTCGTTAAATTGATACTTATTCAATTATTTACTTACAGCCTGTAATATAGTGTAATTATAATAAAAGTGGTTCGACTTTGCCGAACCACTCTCGTATTACTTTCCTAATTTCGAAACCACCTCATCAATGCTTATCTGCATCGCTTTCTGTCCATCCTTAGTTCCGAAGTCTGGATATAACTCTGCTAATACTGCATTTGATGAATAAACTTTTACACCAATTTGTCTGAAAAAATCGAAACTAACATCATCTGCCATTTTTGTCATACTACCCGAGGCATCTGATACAACAATTACTTCATATCCTTCCGCCACTGCACCTTTAACGGTTTGTAACAAACAAATGTCTGTTGTAAGTCCCGCGATAAATAATTTCTTTCGACCTAATTCTTTTACAGCTTTATTGAAATTCGGGTCAAGAAAACAGTTAATAGTACCACCTCTTTTTACTCTCTTAGCGTATTGATTTGGAGCGACTTTTTGAATGCCTTGAAAAGTAGGACCTACATACTCTTCCATTGTGGTTGTAATTAATAGTGGAGTATTTAAATCGTTGCCTAATCTTGCCAACATTACTAAATTATTCTCAACTAATTTGCGGTCTTGACTGTAAATCCAATCCATAGTTGATTTTTGATGATCCACTAGAATAATTGCAGCATTTTGTGGTGTGAACTGTTCGTTTTTTATTCCTTCATGATTAATGTTTGTTTTCTCTTTAAACCTAAAAGAAATGCTTGTAATTGCTACTGTTGAAGCAACTATAACCAATAAAATCAACTTAAAATTTTTCATCATTGTATTATTATATTTGTTTATAAATTAATGATGCAAATTTACATACATTTGATTTCAAAAAGATAGTTGTTACCTACAGGTAATTAGTTACCTACAAGTAACTTAAACATTCAAAAGATGATAAAACTAAAAAAAAATGCTAGCTGCCCATATAAACTAATGGCCTCGAGAGATGCACTAGAAATTATTCAAGGGAAATGGAGAATCCCTATAATTATTTCGCTAACATATGGTAATAAAAGATTTGGCGAAATAAAAAAAGACATTACGGATATTTCACCTAAAATTCTATCGCAAGAATTAAAAGCCCTTGAAAACAATAAGATAATAAGTCGCACACTCTATGATAGTATGCCAGTTACCGTCGAATACGCATTAACACCTTTAGGAGAGTCGATGAAGCCTCTTTTAGAAGAGGTCTTAAAATGGGGTATTTATTTTAGAAAAGAAATGACGAAAAAATAACTCATTTTTATCTTTGGTATAAATTGGATAATCATCTTAAACCTATAACTAATTATAAAGATTTATTGCACTTATTCTTAAAGGTACAATACTATCTATTATCAATAGTATGAATTAATTAGAAAAGGGATTTAATTCAAATTTCTGTATTCCATTGGTGTTTTACCTGTCTTTTTCTTAAAAAGCTTATTGAAATATTGAGGATATTCAAATCCTAAACCGTAGGCAATTTCGTTAATATTCATTTCTGAATTTAATAGCAAATTCTTTGCTTCTTCAATAAGATAAAAATGAATATGCTCTTGTGCATTTTTTCCTGTTTCCTTTTTTAACAAATCACTCAAATAACTTGGTGATAAGTGAACCTTATCTGCCAAATATTTTACGGAAGGCAAACCTTGTTCATTTATCTTGTTATTAGCAAAATATAAGTTTAACAAGTTTTCTATTTGTGAAACTATCGATTTGTTGTTCTGGCTTCTTGTTATTAATTGCCTACCGTAAAAGCGTAAGCAGTAACTCAATAACAATTCAATTGTTGATACAATAATTTGCTCGCTATGTACATCAATGTTTTCTTGAAGTTCATGTTGTATTTTAAGTACACATTCAAATAAAATATTTTTTTCTTTATCTGAAAGATGAAGTGCTTCTGAAACATCATACTGAAAAAAGCTGTAGCTCTTTATTTTTTCGTTTAGAGTCGTAGAACGAATTAAATCGGGGTGAAAAAATAATCCCCAACCCATTTTATTTTCCCTTACTTCCTCTTCATTGTCTATTTCTATTACTTGATTAGGAGCTATACAGATTAAGTTACCATCTTGAAAATCGATTGTCTTTCTTCCATATTTAATAGTATTCTTACAATAGTTCTTAAACATTATCGAATAAAAATCTGTCGAAATTTTAGAACTTTGTTGAACTTGCTCGCTAACTTCACTGAAATTTAATACGGTTATTAATGGATGTTGATTGTGCCCTAAATTAAATAATTTTGAAAGTTCTGATATGGATTGTAAATGTATTATTTGATTCATTTTCTAGTATACTATTTTACATTAAAATGCCATCTTTAGCAATAATAGGTTTTGGTAAATTTGTCTCGCCAAGTGAATGTAAGATTTCGATCTCTAAATTCCTAGTAATTGCTGTCATTGGAGTGTCTCCTATGAGGCCTTCGAATGGATGCTCTGTGTATTGTCCAACTAAATCCATTTGATGAAAAACCCAAGTAACTAGCATGGAAAATGGAATAGTTAACCACACATTCATTTTTTGCGTTTCATTTAATAGCCCTAGGGGCACTAAAAATGCAAACACCATAATGAAGAGAGATGCGTAGTTCGCAAATTGCCTTGGAAATGGAAATGTTTTTATTCGTTCGTTTTTCCCTTGGTGCTCATATAATTTGGTAATATGATTTTGAAGTTCGAACAATCTAAAATCATCTATCATATTTTCATTCAGAAGTTTTTTTAGAACGTTTGATTGGTTTAGCAGAATTTTTGAAGCCATATTTGGACTGGATTCCACTTCTTTCAATTCATCCTTAGAAATATAATTTGATACATCGCGTTCAAACTCAGTATTGATGTTAAAATCCTGACGAAATTGCTCTCTATATATTTCATTCAATTTTAACTTATGTTCCCAATCCATTCTTTTATGCCTCAAGAAATTTTTATGAGCATAAAGCCATGCAATATGTCTTTTTAATATATTGGCTTTCATTCCCCTATCACTTTCGGGCAAGTAAGTGTTAAGCATGGCAATGAAAGAACGTGTGTCATTAGTAATTCCGCCCCAATTTTTGCGCGCTTCATTTTGCCTTTCGTTTGCAGCATTGTTTTTAAATCCCACATAAAAAGAAACAGCAATACCCAATAATGAAATTGGTAAAAATGGAATCGCTAACCATTTAAGGTCTAATAAAACATAGCCCCATACAACCAAAAGAGACCAAATACCACCAATTATTATGGGTACAATTGAAAACTGAACAATAGCTTTAAAGGGAAGATCTTTAGTTAACATTACTAATTTGAGTTAAATATTCTAAATAAACATGTCCTCGCCTTTCTGCAAAAAAATCTAAGGACAACACTATACTGGCTTGTATAAATAAACCGAGTCCAATACCCCTCCAAAATGTATCATTCATTGAACTATACATTAAAATAATGCCCAAAATAATTAATGCTATTTCTGCGTATCTGAAAATAACAAAATTGCTCAAAACCTTTTCCATTCTCGGTACTTCAATCGTTTTAATATTTTGCGGTTCATTATTAATAAATGATTCGACACGTGCGATGTCCACGGGACTTCTAGTAACAATCGTATAACCAACTAAAAATTCAAGCAAGGCTACAAGTACAAAGGGAATAGCCACTCCTCTCCAAAAAGAAGATTTCAAACCAAAAAAGAAATAAAGAGCCAATACTAATGTAACAACTCCTATTAGAATAAAAATATAACTTTCCGCTTTTTCTCCATTAAAATATTTTACAACTTGATTCATATTTTCTGTTTATTAAAGTCCAAATTGCGATTTAATTCCGCCTATAAATGTTGCATCGTCGTATTGTTGACGATTTGCAATAAGCATTTTTGCATCATCTCCTGCAGTATATCGTAATTGTTTTTTACCATCTGTAGCAGCTTCAAATATTACTTCTGCAACAACATTAGCAGGTGAAGCATTTTGGGCCATTGTAGGCATCGCAGTTATTAAAGCACCAACTATGCTTTGGTATTCCAACAATTTTTCATCATTACAGAAATCAAATGATCGTCCTGCAAAATCAGTTGCAATCAACCCTGGTTCCACTATTTTCACTTGTCCACCAAATTGCTCCACTTCGTAGTTAAGCGATTCTGAAATTCCTTCCACTGCAAATTTTGTTCCATGGTACAATGAACCTAATGGAAAGGTTATTTTACCACCAATTGACGATATATTAATAATAATTCCTTTTTTATTTTGTCTAAAATATGGAAGAACTGTTTTAGTAACATCCAAAAGTCCGATAACATTTGTATTGAATTGTCTTACAATTTTTTCTCTACTAAATGCCTCTAATGGTCCGTAGGCACCATAACCTGCGTTGTTGAGTAATACATCTATTCCACCAAATTTCTGAAGCCCTAACTCTATTGCAGCATGAATAGAATTCAAGTCTATTACATCCAGTTTGGCTACTAACACATTTTCTAATAGATTCAGCTCCCTTTCCTTTTCAGGGTTTCTCATGGTAGCTATAACATTCCATCCTTTCGATTGAAACAACTTTGCAGTCTCTTTTCCTATGCCACTGCTTGCACCCGTAATTAAAATTGTATTGTTCATTTTTTTTGAATTTAATTTTGTGATACAAAACTGAGGCTAATTCAAAGAATACTGATGATACAAATTCGGGATGTTAGTATACTTTTTACGGATTGTTATAAATAGCTAGTCTAACCTTCGCTTTAATTAGCACAAATAAGCATTTATAGAATTTTTTATTATTTTTGGAGGAATTAATAACAAGCATTGAAAAGAATCGCAATTTTTGCTTCGGGCTCGGGCTCAAACGCTCAGCGTATAATGGAGCATTTTAAACGTAACAAAGAAATGGAAGTGGCCTTGGTTTTGTGTAATAAACCAGATGCCTATGTGTTGCAACGTGCTGATAATTTTGAAGTGCCTACTCATGTTTTTAATAAAGAAGAATTATACCACACCAATTCCATCGATAATTTGATGAAGAATTTAGAAATCGACCTAATTGTATTAGCCGGTTTTATGTGGCTAATTCCTGAGCGACTCATACAAGCATACCCTAAACGCATTGTAAACATTCACCCTGCTCTGTTACCAAAATTTGGCGGAGAAGGCATGTATGGAAGAAAAGTACACGAGGCTGTGCTCGAATCTGGTGATGCCGAAACAGGTATCAGTATACATTATGTAAACGAACTTTTTGATGAGGGTGAAATTATTTACCAATCTCGTTGCTTAATCGACAGTAATGACGACGCCGAAAAATTAGCTTACAAAGTTCATCAACTCGAACATCTACATTATCCAAAAATTATTGAAGATTTATTAAAAAAATTGGATAAAAAAGTATACCCCGGAACTCATTAATTTTTCATAAACTTGCGCTTCCAAACAATTTCTTCATGAGCGCATCAAAAAAGGTTAAAAACGCCTTAATATCAGTCTATTACAAAGATAACCTAGAACCTATAATTCATTTACTCCACAAACATGGAGTGAATATTTATTCAACCGGAGGAACCGAGAGTTTTATTAAAGACTTAGGTGTTCCTGTAATTCCGGTAGAAGAGCTGACTTCTTACCCCTCAATTTTAGGCGGAAGAGTAAAAACCTTGCACCCAAAAGTGTTTGGTGGAATTTTAGCTCGCAGAGAATTAGACACTGATTTGGCTCAATTGGAACAATATGAAATTCCTGAAATTGATTTGGTTATTGTAGATCTATATCCTTTTGAAGAAACCCTTGCTTCTGGAGCTTCCGAGCAAGACATTATTGAAAAAATAGACATCGGTGGGATCTCATTGATTCGTGCTGCCGCTAAAAACTTTAAGGATGTAATTATTGTATCTTCTAAAAACGATTACCCTTTATTACAAGAGGTTTTAGAAAAACAAGAGGGATCTTCGAACTTAGAAGATCGTAAAGAATTTGCAAAAAGAGCGTTTAACACCAGCTCCCATTACGATACAGCCATCTTTAATTATTTTAACCAAGAAAATCCATTACCAGTTTTTAAGCAAAGTTTGCAAGAATCGCAAACCTTACGATATGGAGAAAACCCTCACCAACAAGGAGTATTTTACGGAGATTTAAATGCCATGTTCGAAAAATTGAATGGCAAGGAACTTTCTTACAATAACCTCGTAGACGTTGATGCAGCGGTGGAGTTGATTAAAGAATTTGATGAACCTACTTTTGCTATCTTAAAACATACCAATGCCTGCGGATTAGCAAGTAGAGCAAGCTTAACCCAAGCATGGATCGATGCTTTAGCAGGCGACCCTGTTTCTGCATTTGGAGGAGTTATTATTACCAATAGAGTAATTGATGCCGCTACTGCAAAAGAAATACACTCCCTATTCTGTGAAGTGTTAATTGCACCGGGCTTTGAGCCAGAAGCTGTTTCTTTACTATCAGAAAAGAAAAACAGAATTTTATTGGTGCAAAAAAATGTTGCCTTGCCAACAAAACAAATTAAAACATTATTGAATGGTGTAATTGAGCAAGACAAAGACTTGTCGATGGAAGGCATAGCAGAAATGCGCTCGGTAACTACTAAACTACCCACAGAACAAGAATACAAAGATTTAGCCTTTGCCAATAAATTGGTAAAGCATACCAAATCGAACACTATAATATTAGCAAAAGGTGAGCAACTATTAGCCAGTGGCGTGGGTCAAACTTCCAGAGTAGATGCTTTGAAACAAGCAATTATTAAAGCCGAAGCCTTTGGATTTGATTTAAATGGTGCAGTAATGGCATCGGATGCATTTTTCCCCTTCCCAGATTGTGTGGAGATAGCTGGAAAAGCAGGCATTACAGCCGTTGTACAACCAGGCGGTTCTATAAAGGATCAAGATTCTATTAACTATTGCAATGAAAATGGTTTAGCAATGGTAATGACAGGTGTGAGACACTTTAAACACTAAGATTTGACATTATTGGATTATTATTCATAAATTGACAATCATTTTTATTAGAATACTTATAAAGAATTAAGAAATAATGGGATTATTTAACTTTTTTACGCAAGAAATTGCGATTGACCTAGGCACAGCAAATACATTAATTATACATAACGATAAAGTAGTGGTAGACGAGCCCTCTATTGTAGCCATAGACCGTAAAACGAGTAAGGTTATTGCAGTGGGTAAACAAGCCATGCAAATGGATGGTAAGGCACACGACGGGATTAAAACCATACGCCCCTTAAAAGACGGAGTTATTGCAGACTTTGATGCGGCAGAACACATGATACGTGGGATGATTAAAATGATTAACCCAGGCAGAGGTTGGTTTTTACCTTCATTACGTATGGTAATTTGCATCCCTTCTGGTATTACCGAAGTAGAAAAAAGAGCGGTACGTGACTCTGCAGAAATTGCAGGCGCTAAAGAAGTTTACATGATACACGAACCAATGGCAGCAGCAATTGGTATTGGTATTGATGTGGAAGAACCAATGGGTAATATGATTATTGATATTGGGGGTGGTACTACCGAAATTGCAGTTATTGCTTTATCGGGTATTGTATGCGACCAATCGATACGTGTTGCGGGTGATAATTTTGACAGTGATATTGTTCAATACATGCGTAGAGAACACAACATATTAATTGGAGATCGTACTGCCGAAAAAATTAAAATTGAAGTGGGTGCTGCCTTAACAGAACTAGATGAACCACCTGCAGATTTCGCAGTGCAAGGAAGAGATCTAATGACTGGGGTACCAAAACAAATTAAAGTATCGTACACAGAAATTGCACATTGTTTAGATAAATCTATTTCTAAAATTGAAGAAGCTATTTTAAAAGCACTAGAAATTACTCCACCAGAATTATCAGCAGATATTTACCAAACAGGTATTTATTTAACAGGTGGCGGTGCATTGCTAAGAGGTTTAGATAAACGTATTTCGAGCAAAACAAAATTACCAGTACACATTGCCGAAGATCCTTTACGTGCAGTAGTAAGAGGTACAGGTATCGCCTTGAAAAATATCGGAAACTTTAAATTCTTAATGACCTAATTTTTGAAAGCACAATTGTAAATGCGTAATCTTTGGCTATTCTTTCTTAGGTACTATGCTTTCTTTTTATTCTTAGCGCTTGAAGCTTTTGCCATTGTGTTAATGGTAAATAATAATAGCTACCATGGTGCTTCTTATTTCAATTCTTCGAATAACATTAGTGCAAGAGTTTTCGAATACGTTTCAAATGCTCGCTCGTTTGTGAACCTTCAAAGTTTGAACGATAGTTTATCAAAAGAAAATGCACGATTAAGAAACCTTTTGCTCTCATCACCCTACTCTAATAAAGTAAACCGAGTATATGTTGGCGATTCCACTATGCGCAGATACACGTATATAGAAGCCAAAGTAATTAACAACAGTGTAAATAAAAGGAATAATTACATTACTTTAGATAGAGGCTCATTACACGGTATTCGCGAAAAAATGGGTGTTATTTGTGGGGATGGAATTGTTGGAACAGTGAAAGATGTATCAGAACATTTTTGCACTGTGATTTCGTTTTTACATAAAGATTCGAAGATCTCTGCTCAATTAAATTCATCAAAAGAATATGGCTCTTTGGTATGGGAAGGCCGAAACCCAAAGTTTGCTTCGCTTAAAGATATTCCTACACACGTAAAAGTGAAGATTGGAGATTCTGTAAGTACCACTGGCTTCTCACAAAAGTTTCCGAAAGAAGTATTTATTGGTAGAGTAATAAAATGTGATTTAAACAGTGGTGATAATTTTTATAATATTGAAGTTGCACTGTCTACCAATTTCCCAACCCTAAGATATGTTTATATAGTAGAAGATAATTTTGCAGAAGAATTAAAAAAATTAGAAGTGAAGGAGGTGGAAAATGATTAAGCTTTTATTAAGTAATAGCCTTCGGTTTTTCGTGTTGTTAATTTTGCAAGTAATTATATTTAATAACATTGGTTTGTATAATATGGTAAACCCTTATGTATACGTACTATTCGTGTTATTATTACCTTTAGAAACCCCCTTGTATTTATTGCTAGGCTTATCGTTTATGATGGGTTTAAGCATCGATATTTTTTCGAACACCGGCGGCATGCATGCAGCAGCTTGTACTTTAATGGCCTTTGTACGTCCTTTAATTCTATTGATTATTACCCCAAGAGGTGGCTACGAACATCAACCAGTGCCGAGCCTACGAAACATGGGTATACAATGGTTCCTAACCTACTCTACCATTTTAGTGTTAGTGCACCACTTGTTATTATTTCAGCTGGAAGTATTTAGAATAAACGAGTTTCTAATTACCTTTACTCGTTCTATATTCAGCACTTTATTTACATTAGTATTAATTTTTATCTCTCAATATTTAACAGGTAGTCCGCAAAAAAGAACATGAACATTTTCTTCGAAAGAAAGCTAGTTATACAAGGCTTAATTGTTCTGGTTGCAATTATATTATTAACTCGTTTATTCTACATTCAAGTAATAGACGATAGCTACTTTTTATCAGCAAATAACAACGTATTAAGAAAAATAAATATTTACCCAGCTCGTGGTATTATTTACGATCGCAAAGGACATATTTTAGTTCAGAATGAACCAGTATATGATTTAATGGTGGTTCCCAAACAAACCAAAGAATTAGATACCACCAATTTTTGCAAACTTGTTGGAATTACCAAAGAGCAATTCATCGAAAAAATAAAAAAAGCAAGAAAATATTCTCCGTTTAAAGCATCCATTTTTGAAAAGCAATTATCGGCAAGAGTATATGCTTCTTTTCAAGAACAACTATATGAATTCCCTGGTTTCTTTGTACAAAACAGAACGGTTAGAAAATATCCGGATTCATTGGCTGCCCATGTATTAGGGTATATTGGCGAGGTAGACGATCGCATGATCGCTAAAACAAACAACTATTATCAAATAGGGGATTACATTGGTATTAGCGGAATAGAAAGTGCATACGAAGATGTTTTGCGCGGGCAACGTGGTACAAAAGTAATAATGGTAGATGTGCTCAACCGCGAGCAAGGTTCCTACGAAAATGGTGCCTATGATACTGTTGCCATTGCCGGTGAAAAACTTATTTCTTCTTTAGATTTCGACATTCAAAAACTGGGTGAACAATTAATGAAAAATAAAAAAGGAAGTATTGTTGCCATTGAACCAAGTACAGGCGAAATACTTTGTTTTATTAGCTCTCCAGGCTACGACCCAAATTTGTTAGTGGGCAGAGAACGTGGAAATAATTACATTAAACTATTAAAAGATACACAGAAGCCTTTGTTTATGCGCCCCTTGATGGCTCAATATCCACCAGGCTCCATCTTCAAAGCTGTTGAAGCATTAATTGCACAGCAAGAAAGTTTAATTTTTCCAGAAACTCGGTTCCCTTGTGGCGGTGGTTATTCTATTGGTAGCAGAACGGTAAAATGTATGCACGTACACTCGCCCTTAGATTTAAGAGAGAGTATTGCACAATCATGTAACGCTTATTACTGCTGGACCTTCAAAAAATTAATAGACCAAGGAAATTACGAAACTGTAGAAAAGAATTTTTTGAAGTGGCGAGAGTATGTAAACAAATTCGGTATTGGTAAAAAAACAGGCATCGATTTGCCGAATGAGTTAAGTGGTTTGCTACCCACCGTTGCCTTCTACGATAAATATTACGGATCTGGCAGATGGAAATCATCTACCATAATTTCCCTTGCTATTGGCCAAGGTGAACTAGGCGTTACCCCTTTACAAATGGCAAACGTTACTGCTGCTATTGCCAATAAAGGTTGGTACTATAGCCCTCATTTGGTAAAAGCAATTGGCGATAAAAATTATCAACGTAAAGAATTTACCACAAAAAATTATGTAGGTATTGATTCGAGTTATTTCAATATTGTTATTGATGGAATGCAAGATGTGGTAGAACGTGGTACTGCAACCTATGCTCGCATAAATGGAATTACCATGTGTGGCAAAACAGGTACTGCACAAAATCCACATGGAAAAGATCACTCTGTATTTTTTGCATTTGCGCCTAGAGACAACCCGAAAATTGCCATTGCTGTGGTGGTAGAAAATGCAGGCTTTGGTTCTATTTGGGCTGCGCCTATTGCAAGTATATTAGTAGAAAAGTATTTAACAGATACGGTTTCTAAACCTAAATATTATATAGACCGATTATTGAATGCCGATTTAATTCATCCTCCAATTGTAAAAACAGAGGAGAAGAAAAAAAACTAACATGAGTGAGCTAAGACAAAATAAGTTTTGGAAAAACATAGATACTGTTACAATTCTATTGTACCTCGCATTGGTTATAATAGGCTGGCTTAGTATTTACTCAGCGGTGTACGACGAGAGTCATAGTTCTATATTCGACATTGAACGTAATTATGGCAAACAATTAATATGGATTGTATCGGCATTTTTTATTGCCTTTATGATTGTAATGATTGAGTCGAAATTCTATTCCGTTTTCTCCTATGGAATTTATGCAGTAACACTCGCACTCTTAGTATCCGTATTGTTTTTTGGTAAGTATGTAAACGGTTCGCGCTCATGGTTTGAGATTGGTTCGTTTAGGTTGCAACCTGCCGAGTTTGCTAAGTTTGCAACAGCCTTAGTAATCGCAAAATACATAAGTACTACTAATAAAAAACTAAGTGATATAAAAACCATTGCAGCAAGTTTAGGTTTGTTATTATTCCCAATGGCCCTTATTTTATTACAAGGTGATGTGGGCTCTGCGGTTACGTATGTTGCCTTTATTTTTGTATTGTACCGCGAAGGATTAACTGGTTATGTATTAGTAATTGGAGTATTATTAGCACTCATTTTTATTCTTGCTTTGCTCTTCCCTCCTTTGTTTATATACATTGGTATTGGATTAGTAGGAATTGCCATGTTATATTATTTCAGAAAAAAACGCCAAGCAATTGTAATCGTTATTGCTGCGGTTATATTATCTGTTGGTACGGTAGCGGGTTTCGACTATGTGTTTAACAATGTATTAAAAACACATCACCGCGATCGATTAAATAATTTAGTGGGTAAAGAAGTAGATTTAAAAGGAGCAGGTTATAATGTGAACCAAAGCAAAATAGCTATTGGCTCTGGAGGAGTAACGGGTAAAGGCTATTTAAACGGCACTCAAACCAAATACGATTTCGTTCCGGAACAAAGTACCGACTTTATTTTTTGCACAGTTGGCGAAGAGTTTGGCTTTGTAGGTAGCATTGTATTAATCGGATTATTTACTGCGCTTTTATTACGAATAATATTTATTGCCGAAAGGCAACGCTCTGCATTCAGCAGAATTTATGCCTATGGGGTAGCCAGCATTTTATTTATGCATCTCACCATTAACATCGGCATGACCATTGGTTTGGTTCCCGTAATTGGTATTCCCCTACCCTTCGTAAGCTACGGCGGTTCTTCGCTTTGGAGCTTTACCATTTTATTATTTATACTAATAAAATTGGACTCGAACAGACAGAATATTATTCGTTAGATCGTGTGCTCGTATGCTCATTTGCTCATAAGGCAAGTTAACACACTAGCACCCATGAGCACACGAGCATATTAGCATACGAACTAATGAACTTTAGTCATTTTTTTGTAAAATACTGCTGCTATTCATGAGCGATTCGTAGACGATTAACTTATTACTGAAATTTTTCTTGCATTTGTTTTTGCATTAAAAATTGATTCATGAAATTCGCATTATTTATATTTTTACTTACCACATTCATAAGCCTCCAAACGTTTTCACAAATTAAATCATATAAAATCCGCAAGAACATTATTTTCCTAGAAATTGGCGGATTAGGTGGGTATGGGTCTTTAAATTATGAAAAAGTTATACTGCATAAAAATCAATTAATGTCTACAATAAGAGTTGGAATTAGCACTTATCGCGTGATAGATTTTACAAATAAATTTAATCCTGATGCTATTTTACCAATTACAATTAATGCCTTATACGGGCAGAATCATAAAATAGAATTAGGTATTGGAAATACTTTTTCAACTATTGTACGTGCAAGTTTACCCGATATGAAACCATCACGAATAGTAGATTTCAATACT
Source organism: Sphingobacterium thalpophilum (assembly GCA_943371425.1). Classification (GTDB taxonomy): domain Bacteria; phylum Bacteroidota; class Bacteroidia; order Sphingobacteriales; family Sphingobacteriaceae; genus CAJBVG01. Next base: position 42,709 of record CALRUR010000005.1, on the reverse strand, counting down.
GTATTTTCTTTTGGATATCGATTTCAAAAAAATACTGGAGGAGTAGTATATCGTTGCGCTTATACACCAATTTTAGAGTTTAATAAGTATTTAAGGCATTGGCTTGGAATTTCTTTTGGTTACTCCTTTTAATTAAAAAAGAAGATGAGAAAATTATTTTTAGTTTATTTTTTAATTGTGATAACAGTAGCATGTAAAAAAGAAGAATTCAATATTATAAATCTTAATGAGAATAGAATAACTGTTTTAGGTCATGGTGGTATGGGCATTGCAAGCACCTACCCGATGAATAGTTTTGAGTCTATTGCATACTCTTTGAATTTAGGCGCAGACGGTACCGAAATAGATATTGAAATGACAAAGGATAGTGTTTTGGTAGCATTTCATGATTATGAACTTTCAGATAAAACTAATCTGTCTGGAAACATCTATAACAAAACCTGGAATGAGATAAGCAATGCAATTTATAAAGATCCAATTTATACCGGTTATAAAATTATCAATTTAGAAACGTTGTTTTCTAACATAGGTGATAATCGTAAAAAAATATTTGCATTAGATTGTAAAAATTTCAATCAAGATACCTCCATAAATTATCGATTAACTTATTGCAATGCAATTCTAAAAATAATTGATACATACAATATCCAAAACAATGTATTCTTAGAATTAAAACGAGAAGATATGATAATGACAATGAAAATGCTAAGACCCGAACTAAAAATATTTGTTTATTCTGATTTTTATAATGGGCTTCGTATCGCAAAAAAGCATCAACTTCAAGGTATTGTGGTATCTCTTGATAAGATTACGAAAGAACAAATCTCAGAGGCACATAAAAGTGGATTAATGGTTACCGTTTACAATGTTCATTCTAACAAAAAAAACATTGAAGCAATAAATAAAAATGCTGATATTATCGAATCAGATAATTTAAAACACTTATTGAAAATTTTGAGATAGAATCATTGGATAGTGTGATAGTATGCTAATTTGCTAGTGTGCTAGTGTAAGCAGCGAAAATGCAGGATTGGGGTTTGTGATAAATTTGATGCAATGTCAATCATTTATTTGTCAAAAAAATCTATTTTTCATAAGTAATTCCTGGGCAATTAGCTTATTCCTGTTTTTTTGCATTATTTGAGAAAAAATAAATTGATGAAATTGTTTTATAAAACATTGATTGTATTTGTAATCGTTTCTTTTTCTTTTCAATGCGATGAGGAAGAATGCAATCAACCAAATTGTCTGTACTCAGATGTAAACGTAACAATTGAGGCTAAGTTAAGTGGAAAATTAGACAGCATCATAAACATTGGCGATACCATATGGCTCCAAGTAAGGATTCCTGATACATTACAAACTAATTATGGTGAAATTGTAATTCAACATTTATATGATGAGAACTATTTTGGAATAAATTCCGGTGGTGGAGATTCAATTTTACCTGGCGTTAATGGAAATTTTCTAAACTACTTTGAGCTTTACCCACAGTCATTTTTACCGCAACTTAGCAGTTCTGGACAAAGGAAATGGGACCTAAGTACAAGGAATTTTATTTGTTATTTTACCCCAAAGAAAAAAGGTAAGTATTTCATTTTTCTTGTGAGTGGAATGATTAGTATAGAAGACATAAATAGCCAATACTGGGATATAAATGTCGATTTAAAAATGGAAAAAACAGCTAGAATACATCAATTTCTAGGCTGGAGACCTGAACCAATGCCGATTAATGATATTGAAAAGTTAATCAAAAATAATAATTGGTATTGCTTCGAAGTGAAATAAGTAAGTGTGCTAGTATGCTAATGTGATAGTGTGCTAATAAGGCAAACTAACCCACTAGTACCAATTAGCACACTATATTCACAATTTTGCCTTTTACAAAAATAAACTTCCTCAACTCTTTACCTTCCATTTGTTTTTGTAAATCTGCATTGGCTAACACGAGTTCTTTTGCATCGGCTTCAGAAATATCTATTGGCATCAAAATATTCAATTTTGTTTTTCCGTTAAAGGAAACAGGATATGCAAATTCAGATTCTACTAAATATTCTTCTTTAAAAACAGGATATTCTGCAAATGTAATCGAATCTGTTTCGCCTAATAATTTCCAACACTCTTCGGTAATGTGTGGTGCGTATGGCGATAATACAATGGTAAGCTCTCTTAATATTTCTCGCTTATTACATTTCAAATCCGTAAGCTCATTTACACAAATCATAAAACTACTTACAGAGGTATTGAATGAAAAACGTTCTACATCTTCTTCTACTTTCTTTATAATTTTATGTAATGCTTTATATTCTTCTTTCGTAGGTTTTTCATCGCTTACTACAAATTCAAAAGCATCGTTATGAAACAATTTCCAAAACTTACGCAAGAACTTAAACACGCCTTCAATACCATTGGTATTCCAAGGTTTGCTTTGTTCTAGTGGGCCTAAAAACATTTCATACATACGCAAGGTGTCGGCGCCATAACGTTCTATAATATCATCAGGATTTACAACGTTGAATTTCGACTTCGACATTTTTTCGACTTCGGAAATTGCATAAAATTCGTTGTTTTCTTCAGTAATAATTTCAAAGTTTGAGCTTTGTGCCATGGTTAATATCCATCCAATTGCACTTTCCATATTTACTAATCCTAAATTTTTGTTTTGTAAAAAATCTACATATTTGATATCAAGATTTAATACGCTTGGATTTTCAAAATCTATTTCAAATTCTGGAGTAAACTCAGTGTTTTCAAACTTTAATTTTATTAAATCAATTATTTTGTTTTTTATTGATGTCTTTTCTGAATCAGAAATAGACTTTAATTTATTAGCAGAAATTAATACTAAAGGCCAATAAACTTTTCCATCTGGAATTTCAGAATAATATTTTTCTATAAATTCTGGGTTTATTGAATTAAATTTCACTTTCCCACCTTTTGCTTGTAATCTAAATACCTTAGCGGATATCCCCTGTATCATCCCTTGGTTTATTAACTTCTTGAAAGGTTCTTCAAAAGAAAGGTATCCTTTATCTTTCAAAAATTTATTCCAAAACCTAGAGTACAATAAATGCCCCGTTGCATGCTCCGAACCTCCAATGTATAAATCTACTTGGTTCCAATATTCCAATGCTTCTTTACTAGCAAATACATTCGTATTTTTCGGATCCATGTAACGTAAGAAATACCACGATGATCCTGCCCAACCTGGCATGGTAGTTAATTCATATTCGTGTTGGTTTTCGTATTTCCAATCCGTTGCCCTCGCCAATGGCGGCTCACCACTTTCGGTAGGTAAAAACTTATCTACCGCTGGCAATTCCAAAGGTAAATTAGCATCATCAACTAAATAAGGCATACCGTTTTTATAATATACCGGAATGGGTTCGCCCCAATAACGTTGGCGACCAAATACTGCATCGCGCAAACGATAATTTATTTTTCCTTTACCTAAATTTCTTTTTTCAATTTCTTCAATCATTTTTTGCATGGCCTCTTTTACGTCTAAGCCATTCAAAAAATCAGAATTAATTACATTGCCTTCTTTTGCATCGTATGCTTCTAAACTGATGTCGCCACCTTCCACTACTTGCTTTATTGGCAAATTGAAATGTTTTGCAAATGCATAATCTCTTGTATCGTGTGCTGGCACGGCCATTACAGCCCCAGTTCCATAACTTGCCAATACATAATCGCCAATCCATACCGGAATATCTTCATTGGTAAAAGGATGTTTCACATATGCGCCTGTAAAAACTCCTGTAATGGTTTTTACATCACTCATACGATCACGCTCCGTTTTAATCGCTGAGGCCTTCTTATAAGCTTCTACGGCTTCTTTACAATCAACAGTAGTAATTTGATCTACTAATTCATGTTCGGGAGCAAGCACTAAAAAGGATACGCCAAAAACAGTATCTGGGCGAGTGGTAAACACTTCGATGTTCTCAAACCTCAAACTTGATCCCTTACTCTTACCTATCCAATTGCGTTGCATTTCTTTCACTGCATCTGGCCAATCAATAGTATCAAGGCCTGTTAACAAGCGCTCTGCATAAGCGGTTATTCGCATCGACCATTGGCGCATTAATTTTTGCTCCACTGGGTAACCACCGCGTTCAGAAAATCCATCTTTCACCTCGTCGTTGGCCAAAACCGTTCCTAATGCTGAGCACCAATTCACCCAACTATCCGCCAAATACGCCAATCGGTAGTTCAATAAAATATTTTGTTGCTTCTCTTCAGAAAAACTTTTCCATTCCTCAGAAGTAAAAATTTCTTGCTCGTGCTGATTCGCATTTACCTTGGCATTTCCATCCTTCTCAAATAGGGAAATTAGGCTAGAAATATCTTCCGCCTTATCTGTATCATTATTATACCAAGAATTAAACAACTCTTTAAAAATCCACTGCGTCCAACGATAATAAGCCGGATCGCTCGTCATTACCTCTCTATCCCAATCGTATGAAAAGCCTATCCTATCCAACTGCTCGCGGTAACGAGCTACGTTTTGTGCGGTAGTAATGGCGGGGTGCTGACCCGTTTGTATGGCATATTGCTCCGCAGGCAGTCCAAAGGAATCGTAACCCATTGGGTGCAATACATTGTAACCTTTCAATCGTTTATACCTCGAAAAGATATCTGTGGCGATGTATCCGAGCGGGTGACCAACGTGTAAACCAGCACCCGATGGGTACGGAAACATGTCTAACACATAATATTTAGGCTTTACTGAATTGTTTTCAGCCTTAAATACCTTTTTTTCAGCCCAATAACGCTGCCAATCTTGTTCGATTTTTCTAAATTGATAATCCATACGCTTTAATTGCCTGCGAATTTATTAAATTTTTTATCTTCGCACGTTAGCGAATTGATATGAGTAAGAATTCAGAACAAGCTCCTAAAAAAGGAATTAAAACATTTTACATCTCTACCATCTTCAGCATCTCCTTGGTTTTGTTGATGGTTGGGCTATTAGGGCTTATCGTTTTACACGGTAAAAACCTAAGTAATTTCGTAAAAGAAAATATTGTTTTAAATATAATTTTGGATGAAGAAGCCCGCGATGCGGATATTTTTAAGCTCCAAAAGGAAATTGAGAAGAATGATGCCATTAAATCTACCGAATACATCAGTAAAGAATTAGCCGCTCGTAACCTTTCTAAAGACTTAGGCGAAGATTTTGTTAAGTTCTTAGGCTATAATCCACTTTCTGCCTCCATAGATGTGTATTTAAAAGCTGATTTTGCTACTAAAGCAGAAATTAAAAAATTCAGTAATAAATTAAAAAGTAAAGAGTTTGTGAAAGAAGTGGTTTACCAAGAATCCTTGGTTGATTTAGTAAATCAAAACCTTCGCTCTATAAGCATTATTATTATTGTATTTGGAGCAACGCTGCTTTTAATTGCAGTAGCACTTATTAATAACACTATCCGCTTAGCCATGTATTCTCAACGTTTCATCATTAGAAGTATGCAATTAGTGGGTGCAACCAGAGGATTTATTCGCAAACCATTTATAATCACAGGAATTTTACACGGTTTAGTTGGCGCATTAATTGCCATTGCTTTGCTTATAGCTGCCTTATTTTTAGCACGTAACGAGGTTCCCGACTTAATTATTTTACAAGATTTCACCGAATTTGCCATCCTTTTTGTAGGCATTATTTCCATGGGAATACTTATATCATTCTTAAGTACGTTTTTTGCAGTAAATAAATACTTAAACCAACATATCGACGATTTATATAGAAAATAATATGAACAAGAAAGAAACAAAAAAAGAAGAAAACGTAACAGCTAAAAAAGTTGATTTCGTTTTTTCAAAAGATAATTACAAATGGTTATTCATTGGTATGGCCATGATAGTATTGGGCTTTATATTAATGTCGGGTACCGAAGATATCTTAGACTTTAGAAAAATAACTTTAGCACCTATTGTTGTGTTAGCAGGTTTCGGAACCGTTACCTTTGCAATTCTTAAAAAACCAAGAGACTAATGACCGTTTTTCAGGCCATCATTATTGCGATTGTAGAAGGTATTACAGAATTTTTACCTGTTTCTTCTACAGGGCATATGATTATAACTACTTCCATCATGGGAATCAGCCATGCTGAATTCACAAAACTATTTACCATTGCCATTCAATTTGGTACCATTCTTTCGGTACTTGTTTTGTACTGGAAGAAATTTTTTCAAAGCATTAATTTCTACCTAAAACTTTTTGTAGGCTTTATTCCTGCAGCTGTTTTTGGTATCTTATTATCCGATTGGATCGATTCATTATTAGAAAATGTAATAGTAGTGGCCATCATGCTTTTATTGGGCGGTATTGTTTTTATATTGATAGATAAATGGCTTAGCAAATCAGAACATAAAACCGAAGAAGAACTAAGTTATCCGAAAGTTTTTAAAATTGGCTTGTTCCAATGTATCGCAATGATACCGGGTGTTTCCAGATCGGCAGCTACCATTATTGGTGGAGTAACACAAGGTTTGAGTAAAAAACAAGCAGCAGAGTTCTCCTTCTTTTTAGCGGTACCTACCATGTTCGCCGCTACTTGTAAAAAGATGCTCGACTATTACCAATCTGGAATTACTTTTGGTGCCGAAGAATGGAAACTGTTAGCTATTGGAAATTTAGTAGGCTTTATTGTGGCTATTATTGCCATTAAATCTTTCATCAACTTTATAACAAAAAACGGATTTAAAGTATTCGGATATTATAGAATTATTGTCGGTGCAGCCATCTTAATCCTTTACTTTATGGGCATCGAACTCACCATCATTTAATATTAATTTCCCATCTATGTCTGCTTTCGATTTTGAAAATGGAGAATTAATTCTTGTAGATAAGCCATTAAGCTGGACTTCTTTTGATGTGGTTGGTAAAATCAGAAATTCAACACGTATTAAAAAAATTAAAGTGGGGCATGCAGGCACTTTAGATCCATTGGCTACAGGTTTGTTAATTATCTGCACAGGTAAACTCACCAAAAAAGTCGACGAATTTTTAGCCGAAGAAAAAGAATATACTGGCACTATTACGTTGGGTGCAAGCACTCCATCCTACGATTTAGAAACAGAAATAAACCATACCTACCCTACCGAACACATCACCGAGAAGATGATTATGGAGGCTGCAAAAAGTTTTGAGGGAGAAATAGAGCAAGTGTCGCCTTTATACTCTGCCTTAAGGATAGACGGTGAAAGAGCCTACCACAAAGCACGGCGCGGCGAAGATGTAAAAATGAAAGCTCGCAAAGTTCGAATCGAAGCATTTGAAATTACCAGAATCGAAATGCCCCTCATTCATTTCAGAATAGTATGTAGCAAAGGAACATACATCCGTTCCATCGCAAACGACATTGGTAAAATTTTACAATCGGGTTCGCATTTATCTTCTCTTAGAAGAACCAGAAGTGGTAATTTTAAAATTGAAGATGCTTGGAATTTAGAAGCACTTATTGAAAAAATTAAAACAGAGCGATTCGAAAAAGAAAAATTAGAAAACAATTCTTAATTTTTACAATTATATAAGAAGTGAAAGTATATAGAAGTATAGACGAATTTGAAAACAAACAAAATGCCATTGTAACTACGGGCACTTTTGACGGTGTTCATTTCGGTCACCAAAAAATACTTGCACGCTTAAAAGAAGTTGCTCAACAAGTAAATGGAGAAACGGTTATCATCACCTTCTTCCCTCACCCACGTTTAGTGCTTTTTCCGGAAGACAACGATTTAAAACTCATTAATACCCTCGACGAAAAAATTGAATTACTGCGTGAAGCCGGTATAGATCATTTAATTATTATTCCATTTACCAAAGAATTTTCTAGATTGAGTTCATTAGAATTTGTGCAAGAAATATTAGTGAATCGAATCGGCACTAAAAGGTTGGTAATTGGTTACGATCATCATTTCGGCAAAAATAGAGAAGGCAGCTTCGAACATTTAAAAGAGTACGCCCCAGAATACGGATTCCAAGTAGAAGAAATTCCAGAACAAGACATAAACGATGTAGCTGTAAGCTCAACAAAAATTAGAAATGCCATTTTACAAGGTGATGTAGAAAAAGCAAATTCCTATTTAGGATATGATTTTAATTTGAGTGGAATAGTTACAAAAGGCGATCAAATTGGTCGGACCATCGGCTACCCCACCGCGAATATAAAAGTACCAGAGCAATACAAACTTATTCCTGGCGATGGCATCTATGCTTCGAGCATTTTTATAGATGAAAAGAAATACCAAGGGATGCTATACATTGGCAATCGCCCAACTGTAAACGGTTTGAGCAAAGTGATAGAAGTTAACATTTTCGATTTCAACGAAGATATTTACGATAAAAATATAAAAGTGTGCTTCCACCAATACATCCGCGGCGATAAAAAACTAAATGGCCTAGAGGAGCTAAAAACAGCGCTTTCTGAGGATAAACTCGCCTGTTTGGAATACTTTAGTAAAAAAGGCAATAAATAAAATATTCTTTGAATTTTGGTGGCACCACTTAAGTGGTGGCACTACTTAAGTCGTGGCACCAAAATTGCAGCTTTCAAATTCTTTTTGTACATTCAATTACCATGAAAAAACACATCTACTTTTTTCTGCTAATTTTGTTTTGTATAGGCAGTAATGCTTCTGCTCAGATACAGGATGACCCTCGTGCGTTCCCCGATTCAAATTTTAGTTGGAACGAAACTTATGATGAAATTTCTTATGAATTCAATACCTATTTCACAAACAGAATTACTTATTATGATGGGGGTGATACAATTGTAAACAATCGTCACTACAGAAAACTAAACATAATTAAAGTTTACACAGACTTTGATTGGATGAGCACATGGCCTAACTCTCCTTATATTGTAGAAATCATTAATAGTCACGAACTTTTTGGACTCTTACGAAATGACAAGAAGAACAAAAAAGTTTACTTTATGTATCCAGATACGGAAGAAGAACTAGTATTATTCGATTTTGGCTTGAAATACAAGCAGAGGGTTGCCATGAATTATTTTCCAGGATTTGTTTTTGGTGATCATTATGTTATTAAAGTTGATAGTGTGAAAGACCCAAACGGAATTAGTAGAAGGTGTTTTAAATTTAGTGCATCTATAGATGATACATTGCGACCAGACGGCGAACCACACCCTAGTTTGATTGAAGGCATTGGTTTTACTAATGGTATTTATTCTCAAGATGTTTATCAACCATGGGAATACGTATTCTTAAATCTAGATTGTATAAATTTTTCTGAAGATAGAGTATATAGTATAGTCTATTGGATAATAAGTTCAGTACCGTTGATTCAGGAAGCCGACAGTTGCAACTTTACAAAATTTAGATTCAAAGTAGGAATAGATGACGATAAACAAATACCCATAAAACTGTACCCAAACCCTGCCGAAAATATTATCAAATTTACAATTAATGGCAAAATAGATAAACTGGAAATTTTTGATAGTAGACTAACACTTGTAACAACAGAAGAAAACTTAAGATCAAAGTTTGTAAACATCTCCAACTTATCATCTGGAATTTATTTCTGTAAGATATACAGTAATAGCAGGTATTACAATGCAAAATTTGTAAAAAAATAAAAGTACGATGTACAATGTACATCGTACTTTTACATCAACTCAAATCCCTCCGTTTTAGGAAAATCTACAAATGCTGTTAGTAATACTTCTGGAATTTCTCTTGCTAATTTTCGTTCCACCACATCTAACCAAGAACCATCAACCGTAACGGTAGCCATTAATTTACCAAGCTCGTTTACAAAACGATGCTCGAATGACCATTTACTCGCATCGGCTTTCATCTTTGATAAGTATACTTCTAAGGTAATCTGATCTCCAAGTTTTATCTCTCTTCTAAACACGGCTTCCTCTCTAAAAATAACCGGCCCCATTTTAAGCTCTTTAAACTTCTCCATGGTTAAACCTAAGCTTCCGAGTATTTCTATTCTTTGCTGTGCACAGAAGTCGTAAAACACGCTGTGGCGCATGTGGAAATTCGGGTCGAGGTCCGACCAACGAATGGATATGTGTTTTTTGTTAATGGACATTGTATTTTAAATTTTGTACACTGTAAGTTGTACATTGTACAACGTACAGTGTACTATTTATATTTTAGTTTTCAAATACTTTGCAGTATACGAGCTCTTATTCTTCAACAGATCCTCTGGAGTGCCTGCAAATACTAGGCTTCCGCCCTTCTCTCCACCTTCTGGGCCAATATCAATTACCCAATCGGCGCATTTAATTACATCCATATTATGCTCTATTACAATAATCGAATTTCCTTGCGCCATTAATGCCTCGAAAGATTTCAAGAGTTTTTTTATGTCGTGGAAATGCAAACCAGTAGTTGGCTCATCAAATACAAACAAGGTATGTTGTGTAGCATTCCCTTTTACTAAAAAGGAAGCCAATTTAATACGCTGTGCTTCCCCGCCAGATAAGGTGTTAGACGATTGGCCTAAGTGCACATACCCTAATCCTACATCGGCTAGCGGTTGTATTCTGCTAATTATTTTCTTTTCATCGGCAAAAAATACCAATGCTTCATCTATCGTTAAATCCAATACATCCGAAATATTTTTCCCTTTGTATTGCACATCTAAAACTTCCTGCTTAAATCTTCGTCCTCCACAACTTTCGCAAGGCAAAAAGATATCGGCCATAAATTGCATCTCTACTTTTACTTCCCCTTCTCCTTGGCAAACTTCGCATCTACCACCATCTACGTTAAAAGAAAAATGAGATGGCTTTAATCCTTGAGCTTTTGCTGATGATTGCGACGAATATAAATTTCTAATTTCATCATACGCTTTTACATACGTTACAGGGTTAGACCTCGATGATTTTCCAATAGGGTTTTGATCTACCATTTCCACTTGTTGAATGGTTTTCATATCACCTTCTAATCCATCAAAAGCACCTGTTTGTTCTCCAGTATAATTACCCAACAATTTTTGTAATGCCGGAATTAAAATTCTTTTTACTAAAGATGTTTTTCCAGAACCACTTACTCCCGAAACTGCAGTTAATGTATGTAAAGGAAATTGCACATCAATATTTTTCAAATTATTTTCTCTTGCCCCTTTAACAGTAATAGAGTTGTTCCATTTTCTTCTACCCTTTGGTAATTCTATTTGCTCTGCTCCACTTAAATACTTACTCGTCCATGTGTTTTTTGCTTTAAGTATTTCGTTGTAAGTTCCTTCAAACATTACATTTCCGCCGTTTGCACCCGCATCCGGACCAATATCTATAATATAATCTGCAGCTTCCATAACCTCCTCGTCATGTTCCACTACAATTACCGTATTGCCTGCATCTCTTAACGATTTTAGTACAGTTATTAATCGTTGTGTATCTCTAGAATGTAGGCCAATAGAGGGTTCATCTAAAATATATAAAGACCCCACTAAACTACTTCCTAAAGAAGTAGATAAATTGATGCGTTGAGATTCGCCACCCGATAGAGAGTTCGACAATCGGTTTAAGGTTAAATACCCTAAGCCAACATCACATAAATATTTTAAACGATTATTTATTTCCGATAAAATTCTTTTCGCAACTTGCTCATCATGTTTATTTAGTTTGATGGTAGCAAAAAAACTCATTACCTCTTCTACTGGCATTAACACAACATCGGTAATCGATTTACCATCAATTAAAACATACGATGCATCTTTACGCAAACGCGAACCTTTACAATCAGGGCAATTTGTTTTACCTCTATATCTTGATAAAATTACTCGGTATTGTATTTTATAAGTTTGCTCTTCTAAATATTTAAAAAAATCATTCAGGCCTTGGAAATACTTATTACCTGTCCATATTAACTCTTGATTTTTTTTAGTTAATTGATGGAAAGGCTTGTGAATCGGAAAATCAAATTTTGCAGCATGTTTAATTAATACATCTACCCATTCTTTCATTTTCTCACCGCGCCAAGGTGCTATGGCACCTTCGTAAACAGATTTACTTTTGTCGGGAACTACTAAATCCGGATCAATTCCAATTACTCTTCCATATCCTTCGCAAGTTTTACATGCACCAAAGGGATTGTTAAAACTGAAGAAATGCACTGATGGTTCTTCAAAAACAATTCCATCGGCCTCAAATCTATCGCAATATAAAGTTGATTTTATTTTTTCTGAATCAGAAGAATTATCATCAATAATACAGTCTCCATGTCCTTCGAAAAATGCAGTTTGTACAGAATCCGCTAAACGTGCCTGCAAATCATCGTCTGTGTTATTTAACACAATACGATCTATAAGCACTAATAAATCTTTGTTGCTTTTAAGTGGAACATTTTTTAAAGTTTTATCCTCCACCATGTCTTCAATCTTTAACAAACTCTCTTTAAACTTTGCACGCTTAAAGCCTTTTTGTAAAAGTATAGCTAATTCTTCTTTAATGTTTCTGCCTTTAATAGGTTGTAATGGTGCATAAATTGTAATCACGGTTTCATTTGGCAAAGCCAAAATCTTTTCCGTTACACTGTCAACCGTATCACGCTTCACCTCTTTATTAGAAACGGGCGAATATGTTTTACCAATACGAGCAAATAATAACTTTAAGTAATCGTAAATTTCGGTGCTGGTACCAACTGTAGACCTCGGATTAGTAGCCGTAACTTTTTGCTCAATAGCAATGGCTGGTGCAATACCTTTTATATAGTCGACCTCTGGTTTGTTCATTCTTCCTAAAAACTGACGGGCATAAGAAGATAAACTTTCTACATACCTCCGTTGACCTTCGGCAAAAATAGTGTCGAAAGCTAAAGATGATTTCCCAGAACCGGATAGTCCAGTAATTACTACAAATTTGTTTTTAGGAATGGCTAAATCTATATTTTTGAGGTTATGTACCTTCGCTCCTTTAATTACTATATATTCTTTCGCGTCGTAATTGCCTAAATTCTTCAATTTCATTATGTAAAATGTGCAAATTTTGTAGTGCAAAAATGCGAAAATTAACCGACAATCTCTTATTTTGAGCTTATTTGCGCAAATTCATCCAATATTCTTTGTAACATAATTGTCATTAAAAACAAATAATTTGGATTTTTGGAACAATTATTGTTTATTCGAATATAGAAATCTAAAAAAACCATAAAGGAGGAACCATTATAGAATAAATCTTTACACTAAATTATTTAAAACTACGGAGGGAAAAAATTATGAACCGTAACCTAATTAGTGACAAAGATCTTGTTCATCTTTATGTGTCAGGCGATGAATCTGCACTCGCAATCTTGTTGAGTCGTCACAAATCAAAGATCTATACTTCTATTTATTTATTGGTTAAAGACCGTTATTTGGCTGAAGACATTTTCCAAGACACCTTCATTAAGGTAATAAATACCCTAAAAACGGGTAAATATAACGAAGAAGGTAAGTTTTTGCCTTGGGTAATGCGTATTGCACATAACTTGGTAATTGATCATTTCCGTAAAGAAAAGAGGACACCAACTATTACTAACCAAGAAGGTTTCGACATTTTTGATGTAATTGGAGTTTCGGAAGAAAGTACTGAAGACAAATTATTGCGTGATCAATCGCATACCGAGTTAAAAGCACTTATCCAATTGCTACCTGAAGAGCAAAAAGAAGTTTTAATTATGCGTCATTACGCCGATTTAAGCTTTAAAGAAATTGCTGATTTAACTGGTGTAAGCATTAATACTGCCTTGGGTCGTATGAGATATGCCTTAAATAACTTGCGCAGGATGATGATTGAGCGTGAACAAAGTTTTAAACAATATTTGTAAGGCCTATACAATAAGCTACTTGAGTGTGCGTTTATATTGAAAATCAACCTCAAGCTTATGGTGCAAACCTTTACACAAAACGAAATGATTAAAGCCATTTACCACGAATTATCTTCAGACGGAATGGCTGAGTTAGAAACTCAACTTGAAAACAATGTAGAAATTGAAAACAACTTCGAAAATTTGAGCGTATTAAAGCAAGAATTAAATAAGTTGATTGAAAGTCCGAGCGAACAAAGTATCGCAATGATTTTAAATTATTCGAAATCATACAACAACAAGTAAAAAAAATCATTTACATAAAAGCCTCTTAGCAATAAGGGGCTTTTTTTTTATAAAAAATCAAACTAAAATATCCATCTAATTAAATAAAATTTTACATTGTAATACCTAATGCGAAGGATTCTGAAAATTCAATCGTCTAAGGATTAAAAAACACCATGACAATGAAACACCCTATTCAAAAAATCAGCCTTTTATTTCTCTTAAGTATTGCAATAGTAAGTTGCAAAGAAGATGAAAGCACTTCTAACCCAACTAATAATTCTGAAATCCCCGCAGTGTATTTAAAAGTATACGGGGCTACTAGTATTACCACAGATGGTACTTTTATTTATTTTAAAACAAAAGCATTACCAGACCACACTAGTTCTTATTACCCAACTACCGACCCCTTGTATGAAAACTACGTAGGCACTACTTTTGGAGGATTTACATTTAATAAAAATCCGAATTCTATAATAGAACAAAATGCTACAGTAAAAATTCCAATGAACCCTGCAGAGGCAAGCACTCATTCCGCTACACCTCTTGGTGCAATGGGCATCGCATTAAATGGAATTCCATTTTTTAATCAATATGCTGGACCAAACAACCAAGCCCTTACTAGCGAAATTGTGAGCTTTGATAAATATTATGGCCACCCACAACAAAACGGTGTATACCATTACCATGTTGAACCAATTTATCTTACTACTGTAAAATCTACAAAATCTGGCTTAATGGGATTTTTGTTAGATGGGTTCCCTGTTTATGGACCGCAAGAAGAAAATGGAAACACAGTTACAAATGCAGACTTAGATGTTTATCATGGGCATACGCATGCTACCATTGATTATCCGAATGGAACCTATCATTACCATTTTACAACAGAAGCTCCTTATTTAAATGGAAACGGATTCTTTGGAACTCCAGGTACTATTACCCAATAATGAAAACAAGCATTTATATATTGATGATGTGTCTGATTATTTCTTGTAAAAATGAAATAAAAGAGACATCATCAATTATAAAGTATAAAAAAATTCCTTTTATATATGTTGATAAAAGCAATGTCTATTTAACTATTCAAAACGACGTATTATATTTTAATGGAAAAAAATTCTCTGGATACATTTATCAATTAAATTTAATTTATAAAGACACGCTTTTATTAGAAGGTTATGTGGAGGGAAGGCAAGAAGGGCTGCAGAAAAAATGGTACCTTAAACGTAAAATAAAAGAAGAGCGGTACTATAGCAATGGTTGGAAAAATGGGCCTCAAATTGCTTATTGGGAAAATGGAAATAAACGCTTTGAGTTTGTAGCCATAAATGATATGTATGAAGGTGAACTAAAAGAGTGGAGCAATGATGGTAACCTTATCCATTTAGGTACTTATGTAAAAGGGCAAGAAGAAGGTCCTCAAAAATTATGGTACGACAATGGAAAAATACGTGCTAATTATGTTATAAAAAATGGAAAAAGGTATGGTTTATTGGGAACTAAAAATTGCAAAAATGTTTCGGATAGTATTTTTGTTGTTAAGTAGCATTTTACTATTTCAGTGTACCCCTACATCCGACAAAAATTTTGCACTCCCCTTTTATAATGAACCTAGCTTCAGCCCTATTTTTATCCAAAACAATCAAGACCTTTCAAAAAAAATTACCCATACCATTGCTCCTTTCAGTTTTTTAAATCAAGATAGCATCCTCATTAATCAAACATATATTGATGATAAAATACATGTTGCCAATTTTATTTTTACCAGTTGTGGAAGTATTTGCCCTAATATGACGAGTAATTTGAAAATGGTTGCAGATAGTTTATCAAATAGAAAAGACATAGTTTTTCTATCTTTTTCTGTTACACCTTGGATAGATAAACCGAGTGTGTTAAAAGAATACCTAAAATTAAACGACATAAAGAATCCCAATTGGCAATTCCTCACGGGTAATAAAAATGATATATACACTTTAGCCAGAAAGTCTTATTTTGCAGAAGAAGACATCGGATTTAATAAAGATAGTTCCGAATTTTTACATACCGAGCATTTTATTTTGGTGGATAAAAACAAGCGAATTAGAGGCATTTACAACGGAACACTTGAGTTGGAAATGAAATTATTAATCGATGATATTTTGAGTCTAAAGTAATAATATATATTCCGATGAAAAACAAAATGTTAAATTTTAAAACAGTAGTTCTAGTACTTTTTAGCAGCGTCTTTTTTATTTCATGTGATGAATGCGAAACGGGAGCTACCCGCTTAAAAATAAATTCCATAGATGCCGAATTTGTAAAAATTACAGGGATTACAAAAGGCAGTGATAATTATAATTATTTTGATTTTAAAAACATTGTGCTAGATACAAATGGAATTTATTTTGATAGTGTAGGAATTCTTATATCAAATGAAATTCAATCTTTCTCGAATAATTTCAGCTTTCGGTTAATTAATAAAGCTTACGCTTGCGAACCTGTTTATGAATTTAAAGGCATAGATAGTTTGTTTATTTATTCTGATGCAGATTATGATGCACAACATCCATCGGGCACTAATCTCAGAGATATAATGGGTTTTAGAGGAAACACGCTTGTTGAAAATGATTCTGAAAAAAATGTACAAGGTAGTTTAGCCTTTCTAAATTTTATGCGTACACCAAAAGCAAACTCAGTTCATAACCTTACCATTGCCTATAAATTAATTGATGGCAGTGTTAAAAGTTTCTTAATGCCTAGTGTAAAAATTCTTAAACACTAATTTTCGAAACATCTTATTCTGATTAATTTATTAACGCAAAAATTAGCAATGACAATTTCTAAATCATTAATTCATAACGTTAAAACAATAACATCAATTTCTCTTGGAATTATTGTTCTCTTTATTTCAAAACACAGTACTGCACAAACTACGAAAGGCATCAACTTAAGTTATTTCCAAACAGTTCCCAATACACAGATACGTAGTATTGAAAGTGTTTCTGATTCGATTGTTTGGTTTGCGGCATATCGTGGAATATTTGGTTATACAGAAGATGCGGGAGCTACATGGCACATCGATTCTATAAAAAATGAACAGTCTGAATTAAATTTTAGATCGATGGCTGTACTAAATGATTCTACCGTATTATTAATGAGTATTGCCAGTCCGGCTTACATTTATAAAACTACAAACAAAGGAAAAAACTGGAAAGTAGTTTATGAGAACACACACACTGATGCTTTTTTAGATTGTATAAAATTTTATGATGAAAAAAATGGATACGCATTAGGCGATCCTATTAATGGATGTGCCACATTAATATATACAAACGATGCTGGAGAAACTTGGAATAATGTTAATTGCAATAAAATACCGACCCTAAAAAATGGCGAAGCTTTTTTTGCTGCAAGTAATTCTAATATGAAAATTATGCCGCCAAATATCTTTATTGCTACCGGAGGTAAACAAACACAAGTATGGCACAGTAAAAATATGGGCGGAACTTTTTCAAGTTTACAAGTGCCTATGCCATCGGGCGAACAAATGACTGGTATCTTTTCAATGGATTTTTATACAGATAAACTAGGGGTAATAGCCGGGGGTAATTATGATAGAAAAGACAGCATCTATAACTGTTTAGCTATTACAAAAAATGCCGGAAATACTTGGGAGGTATTAGGCTTCAACAAAGCGATGTTTGGTTCATGTGTTCAATTTATCGACCAACATACCATAGCAATTACAGGGCATAGCGGAACATCCATCTATAATTTAAAAACAAAAAAATATGAATATCTGCTTGATCAACAAAACCAAGAACTTTACTTTCATACCTTAACTGTTTCTGATAGTAAAAAAATTATTTGGTTTGGAGGAAGAAGGGGAATTATTGCTAGATTAGATGTTAGTCATTAGTCGTTAGAATTTAGATATTAGTTATTAGAATTTTGTCATAATTAAATGGAAGTAATCATCAATCAGGCTAAAGTTTCACTGCATCAGAAATATAAAATAATAATAGGTTCTGTTGAGAAATATTTAGCGACGAAGAAACTCTTTAAGTTATTAGCAGAAATAGAACTTAAAGAAGTGGGTACTGAAGTATTAAAATTTACGATAAAACGTAATTGGGAATGGTTTAAATACTCCTATGATATAAGCGATGCACAATTTAGAGTATATGAATTCAGAACTATTAGTTATTGGAAAAACCATTATCAATGTATTGCAGGCTCAGAAAAATATGATATCTACGGACATAAAGGAAGGAAACATTCTGTTTATTTGAACGATATTATGATAGGCTATTGGGAGCTAGGTGGAATAACTTGGTTCGAGGGCGATACTTATAAATTAAAAGTGAATAACAATGTAAATGTGGAGTTATTATCAGCATTTTGTATTGTATTGGATGATGCGAAACAAGATCATAAAAAAAGCACTGTAAATTTTAATTTAGGTTGGTTTGGTCCGCAGGTAAAAGAGTTTGATAGCACTTGGATAGAAAAGTAGATGAGTTGTGAGTTGTGAATGGTGAGTTGTGAACTATGGATAAACTGGAGAGAAAATGAAAGCGATAGGATATTATGAATATGGCACGGCTGATGTGCTGCGATTAGTAGAGGTAAATAACCCAGTGGCAAAATCGGACGAAGTATTAGTAAGAATTAAGTTCTCCACAGTTAATAGAACTGATACTGGATTCAGAATGGCCGAATATTTTGTTGCTAGATTATTTAGTGGATTATTAAGACCAAAGCAAGCCATATTAGGTTCCGAATTTTCTGGTGTAATAGAAGATCTTGGTGCTAACGTAAAAGATTATAAAATTGGCGACCGGGTGTTTGGATTGAGTACTTATAAATTCGGAACGCATGCCGAATATATCTGCATGAAAGAAACGGGTTCAATGACCAAGATACCCGAGAACTATAGTTTCGAAGAGGCTGCTTGTGTATTGGATGGATTAATGTTGGCACAAAATTATATACGTAAAATAGATTTCAGTAAAAATCCTAGCATTTTAATAAATGGTGCTACAGGTTCAATTGGTAGCGCCTGTTTACAATTAGCAATAATAAATGGTGCAAAAGTTACCGTGGTTGGCAATACCAAAAACCTAAATTTATTAAAAGAGTTAGGTGCAGATAGAGTGATAGATTATACACAAACTGATTTTACAAAAGATGTAGAGAAGTACGATTTTGTAATTGATGCCGTAGGAAAAAGCACTTTTTTTAAATGCAAAAAAATATTAAAACCAAAGGGAGTTTACTTCTCTACAGAACTAGGCCCTTATAGTCAGAATATTTATTTACCCCTAATTACTTTCTTTAGCTTTGGTAAAAAAATAAAATTTCCGATACCAACAGATAACAGAGCATTGATAGAATATTTTGCAAGTATTATTAGTACCGGAAAATACAAAGCAATTATTGATTCTGAGTATCCCTTGGAAAAAACTGCAGAAGCACATAGATATGTAGAGCGTGGTGAAAAAACAGGGAATGTATTGATCCGAATTTCATAAAAAAAGCGACCCATTGCTGAGTCGCTTTAAAACATAAAACATGAAATCTCCTAACCAAATAAAAAAATTATTCTTTCTCTTCTAACAACTCAGGGGTTACCACTGCTTTGATTTTCACTTCCAATTCTTCCATTAGTTCGGGATTATCTTCAATGAGTTGCTTTACAGCATCTCTTCCTTGTCCTAATTTAGTATCACCGTAACTAAACCAAGAACCTGATTTCTTTATAATTTCATAGTCCACACCTAAATCAACAATCTCTCCAGATTTTGAAATTCCTCTTCCGTACATAATATCGAACTCTGCGATACGGAACGGTGGTGCTACTTTGTTTTTAACAATTTTCACTTTCACTCTGTTTCCAGAAACTTCATCAGCATCTTTAATCTGCCCAGTTCTACGAATGTCTAAACGAACCGAAGCATAAAACTTCAACGCATTACCACCAGTTGTGGTTTCTGGGTTACCGAACATCACACAAATTTTTTCTCTCAATTGGTTGATGAAAATACAGCAACATCCTGTTTTACTAATGGTACCTGTAAGCTTACGTAATGCTTGCGACATTAATCTTGCTTGCAATCCCATTTTAGAATCACCCATCTCCCCTTCTATCTCACCTTTTGGTACTAAGGCCGCAACAGAGTCAATTACTATAATATCTATTGCTCCCGATCTAATTAAATTATCAGCAATTTCTAAAGCTTGCTCTCCATTATCTGGTTGAGAAATCAATAAATTCTCAACATCAACTCCTAATTTCTTGGCATAAAATTTATCGAATGCATGCTCGGCATCTATAAATGCAGCAATGCCACCTTTTTTCTGAGCCTCCGCTATAGCGTGTATGGCTAATGTTGTTTTACCAGACGATTCTGGACCATAAATTTCTACCACTCTACCTTTTGGTAATCCACCTATTCCTAATGCAATGTCTAAGCCTAACGAGCCGGTTGAGATTGCTTCAATTTGTTCTATCGGATTATCACCTAATTTCATCACTGTTCCCTTTCCGTAGGTTTTTTCTAGTTTATCTAAAGTTAATTGTAGTGCCTTTAGCTTTTCTTTTGCGTCTGCCATGATTTATGTATTTTATGTATGTTTTACTGTTTTACTTTCTAATATTTGCTAAAATTAATAGCATTTATTTAGCAAACAAAATTATTTTATCAACATTATATATAGTATTGATAATCAAGAATATAAAATGAATAAATAATTTATCATTCTTAATTACTTTACAATAATGCTACAAATATAAGTAAAACACAACTGCATATATGCAGGTTTTTATATGCAGGATGATAAATGCAGGATGATATATACAGCAAAAAGGCTTTTATCTTATAAATAAAAGCCTTTTTAAATAATGAGACTAGAAAATTAATTAAACATTTTGATGCGTTAACATCCAATTTATTCCATATTTATCTTTTAGCTCCGCAAAGTAAGCTCCAAAGAACATGTCTTTTAATGGCATCGAAACATTTCCACCTTCAGAAAGTGCATTGTATAATCGCTCCGTTTCTTCTCTTGTTGCTGGTTCAACATTAATGTGCATATTATTTCCATGGTTCAATACAAATCCCATACTCTCGGGTGCATCTGTTGCCATTAATATATAGCCTGGTAATATTTCTAATTCGGCATGTATAATTAAGTTCTTTTGTTCTTCCGTCATTCCTGCCGCTTCTTCAGGCAAGTCTATGTCGCTAAAACGTTGTAATCCTTTACCCACAAAAGTTCCATTAAAAACTTTCTGATAAAATTTCATTGCCTCCTCTGTATTGCCCGGAAAGTTTAAGTAAAAAGTAACTCTTGCCTTGTTATTTTTTTTGTTCTCTTTTCTCAATTTAAATTGCGTACTTAAATACTGATCTAAATTTGATAAGCCCATACTAAAGCCTTCTTTAAATCCTACCTCTAAAATCTTCTCCATATCTTCTACACTCTTGTACTCTATATTAATAGATACTTTTGTTTGCAAACCTTCTGCAATAAAAGTATTGGTCCATTTTGCGCTTGGAAAAAGATTAGAAACTATTCCTTGTTCATCACAAAAATCATCGGTTGCAGTATAATATTGATGTGGCACAATTTTCTTATAATCTGCACGGCACCAATGGCGCTCACCCTCCGGACTTAGCATCGAATACAACCAATAACCACCTTCAGTAAAATCCATAAACTTAGTTTCGTTTTTATAAGGTTTCGGAGCCCACCACTGATCAAGAATTTCTGGCTCTGTCCATGCCGCCCACACTAATTCCAGTCCTGCATCGAATATTCTTTCTACATGTATTCTATTAGTGGACTTATCCACTTCAAAAATCATTTCTTTCAAGTTTTTCATTTTTTCTTAGATTTTAAATTGATTAGTACTTTATCTAAATTATCAAATCGGCTTTCCCATAGTCCACGGAATTGCGCAATCCATTTATCCACTTCTTTCATTTTTTTAGCATTTAAATGATAATGAATTTCTCTGCCTAGTTGTTCCTGCTTAAGCAATTCGCACTCTACTAAAATCTGCAGGTGTTTAGATACTGCTTGCCTACTGCTATCAAAATTTTCGGCAATGGCATTTGGCGTCATTGCTCCTAAGGCTATTAAACTTAATATGGCTCTTCGCGTTGGATCTGCGATTGCCTGAAATACATCTCTTCTCATATAATAACAATTTATGCAACCTTTCGGTAGCAAATATAAGCGCAACCTTTTAATTGCGCAAATTTAATTTGAAAAAAAATTAAAAATTCTTAGAATAGTACTTACAATACATGCTTATAGGGCATTCTTCGCATTTCGGACTGCGAGCTAAACAAGTATATCGGCCATGTAAAATTAGCCAATGATGTGCAATATGTACTTTGTCTGCTGGTATAAATTTAATTAATTGCTTTTCTGCGGCTAAAGGGGTTTTAGCATTGGTAGTTAAGCCTAATCGTGCAGAAACTCTAAACACGTGTGTGTCTACTGCCATGGCAGGTGCATGGTGTATTACAGATACAATTACATTGGCGGTTTTTCTTCCAACACCAGGTAATTGTTGTAACTCCTCTACGGTTGATGGAACTTCTGCATTAAATTTTTCCATTAACATTTTACCCATGCCTACTAAATGTTTCGCTTTATTATTTGGGTAGCTTACACTTCTAATATAAGTAAATACTTCTTCAACACTGGCGTTTGCAAGTATTTCGGGATGCGGAAATGCAGCGAATAATTTGGGAGTAACTAAATTTATTCTTTTATCTGTACACTGTGCCGAAAGTATTACAGCCATTAATAATTCGAATGAATTAGTATAATGTAATTCTGTTTCGGCATTAGGCACATTCTTTTCAAAATAATTTAAGATGTGTTCGTATCGTTCCTTTTTATTCATTTGCTTAAAAAAGTATCCTTACGAAAATGCGAAATTAATTTGAATCTGTAATGATTAATTCATTAACAGCTTTGCGAGCTCTTGGAGTTAATTCACGAGTTTTAAATGGTTCTTCTAATTTATCTGCATCATCTAAATAACCAATAGCTATAATACATTGAGGAATTAAACCTTCTGCATATTGCAAATTATCTTTTAGTATTTGTTTATCATAACCAGCCATTGGGTGACAATAAATTTGCATGCTAGTAGCTTGAAGAAGTAAGTAACCAGTGGCAATGCCAACATCATGAGATGCCCAAGCATTTGGTTTATCGTTTGCAGTAAATGTATCTCTTGCAAAAATTGTGATGAAAGCAGCTGCCTTTTTACACCAAGGTCTGTTTCCTTGCATTAAACTTTCCCAAACTTTATGGAAACTCGAATCGTTTTTTTTGGTGACATGAAATTTCCAAGGCTGTTCATTATTTGCACTTGGCGCCCATGATGCCGCTTCAAGAAGTGTGTGTATTGTTTCATCTGAAATTTCTTGTTCAGAAAAACTCCTGGCACTCCATCTATTTTTTATTAATTCGTTTACTGGAAATTGGGTATTTGCTATTTTTATCATCTTAAGCGTTCATTGGTACATCCATTAACAAGATCTCGGCATTTGTGTTTGCTTCAATAGTTAATTGTGTGGCATCGGTAATTCCTAAGCCATCTCTTTTATTTAATTTTACTCCATTAATGCTTACATCGCCCTCTAAAATAAAAGCATATACTCCGTTCCCCTCTTTTTTTATTTTATATTCTGATGTTTTGCCTGAATCAAATTTCCCTAAATGAAACCAAGCATCCTGATGGATCCAAACTCCCTCATCATCAGCATTTGGTGAAAGTATCTGTTGAAATTTATTTACTCGGTCTGCAGGATTTAAGGTAATTTGATCATACCTCGGTGTAACATTTCTTTTGTTAGGAATCACCCAAATTTGTAAAAACTTCACCTGCTGATCTTTATTTTTATTGTACTCGCTATGAGAGATGCCTGTTCCGGCACTCATTACTTGTACATCTCCATTCCTAATTACTGTTTTATTTCCCATACTATCTTGATGCTCTAAATCTCCTTCTAATGGGATGGAAATAATTTCCATATTGTCGTGCGGATGTGTTCCAAAACCCATTGCTTGCAAAACAGTATCATCATTTAATACTCTCAACACTCCAAAATGAGTACGTGCAGGATCAAAATAGTGTCCAAAACTAAAAGTATGATATGAATTTAACCAACCAAAGTTTGCGTTTCCTCTTGTTTCTGCTTTGTGAATAATGTGTTTTTCCATTGTATTTGTTGTTTATATATGTTTAAACATCTATTTTAGATTTTGGTTTTAAATTTGATAATAAAAATGTGCATAAAATTTAACACTCCACATATTGTTAATCATAAATATCTCAAATCTAATCCCTACTTTAGAAGGCTTTTATAAAAAATAATGAAAAGAACATTTTTAACCCTCCTATTGGGTTTGCAATTCATACTTGCAATTGCTCAAATTCCTGCAAACTATTATAATTCGGCAACTGGATTATCAGGCACCCCATTACGTGCAGCATTGCATGATATCATTGATGGACACTCATCAAAATCATACAGCTCATTACTTACTTATTACCAAACAACAGATAAAAAACCCAACAATACAGTATGGGATATGTATTCGGACGTACCTAACGGAACCCCACCTTATACTTTTACCTTTTCGCAAAATTGTGGTAATTATTCGGTAGAAGGAGATTGTTGGAACAGAGAACACTCTTGGCCACAAAGCTGGTTCAATAGTAGTTCTCCAATGGTTTCTGATTTATTTCATGTATATCCAACAGATGGAAAAGTAAATGGTTGGAGAAGCAACTTTCCATATGGAGAAGTAAGTAATCCTACAATTACTACCTTAAATGGTGGAAAGCTTGGCCCCTGTTCATTCCCTGGTTATACTGGAACGGCTTTTGAACCCATTAATGAATATAAAGGAGATTTTGCACGTACATATTTTTACATGAGTACTCGTTACTATACGGAAGATTCTGGATGGCAAACAAACGACATGATTACGGGAGCTAATCTAAAACCGTGGGCTATAGAATTATTAAAAAAATGGCATCAACAAGATCCTGTGAGTGCAAAAGAAATTGCTAGAAACAATGCAGTTTATGGAATTCAAGGTAATAGAAATCCTTTTATTGACCACCCTGAATATGTATGCATGATTTGGGCTGGTGGGACATATTGTTCTATTGTTCCAAGTATCACAAATATTTTAAAAACTCCAAATAATCCGGGTGTTGGGGTGGCCACCTATATATCTGCAACCATAACAGATGATGGAACCATTGCAAGTGTAAATTTAAAATGGGGCACAAGTTCAACCAGTTTATCTAATTCATTATTTATGGGTGGTGGGGTAAACAATGTTTATACAAATACAACAGCGATACCTGGGCAAGTAAATGGAACCATTGTGTATTTCCAAATATCTGCTACAGATAATGCTGGAAACATAGCAACATCTACTATACAAAGTTATACTGTTGGGACACCTCCTTCTCCGGCACCTGTAATTACTAATATCTCCAGAACTCCTAGCAATCCAAATCCTGCAGATGCAGTAACTATTAGTGCAAGTATTACAGATGATGTGAGCATTTCTTCGGCTGAAGTTTTATGGGGTTTAGATGGTACAACTTTCCCAAATACTATTACCATGAATGCAGGTTCAAACAATGTATATACTGCCAGCAGTTCTATACCTGCAAAAGCTGCAAATACTATTGTGTATTATAAAATTTCTTCAAATGATAATTTAGCACAAAATACAACCAGTGCTATACAACAATATACGGTAAATACAGGCTCTACATCTGTTTGTGCAGTTGATTTGCTTTTTTCTGAATATTTAGAAGGTTCTTCTAACAATAAGTACTTAGAAATTTATAATGGTACTGGAGCTCCCGTAAATTTAAGCGACTATAAAGTAAATCTATTTAGCAATGGAAGTACTACTTCAACTCAAGAACTTTTAATGTCGGGTACATTAAATAATGGGGATGTATACATCATTAAAAACTCTGCTGCAACCTTGTACAATGGAACTGCAACAGCGAGTAACGTTACTTTTTTTAATGGCGATGATGCAGTAGCCTTAACAAAAATATCTACTGGAAATTATGTTGATATTTTAGGTAGAATTGGTGAAGATCCAGGAACTGCATGGGCTGTAGGCAACATCAGTATGTTAAATAAAACTTTAATTCGTAAGCCAACCGTATTGCAAGGTGTGAGCACAAACCCTACATCAGGCTTCCCTACTTTAAGTACAGAGTGGTTAGTAGATTCTATTGACATTGCAAGTTATTTGGGTTCGCATACCATGACCTGCCCAAGTGGTACAAACAGCATTAGTACTTCTGCTTTATCAGAAAATTCATTCTGTAAATCGGGTTTAATTTATGTTCCATTTGTAGTTACAGGAAGCATCAATTCAAATAATATATACACGGCAGAATTATCTGATGCAAGTGGAAGTTTTAATGCTGCAATTTCTATTGGATCCTTAAATTCATCAAACTTAACAGATGTAATACCTGCAAATATTCCAGAAAATGTTTTGGCAGGAACTGGATACAGAATTAGAGTAAAGGCTAGTGCACCCGCAACTGTTGGTACTGATAATGGAAGCAATTTAACTATTAAAGATTTACCGAATGTAAATGCAGGAGCAGATCGCTCCATTTGCTTAGGAGAATCTGTAGAATTAAAAGCAAGTGGTGCAATAACTTATTTCTGGGAACATGGAGCCGACAGTTCAGCAACTACGGTTACTCCTACAGAAAATACTTTTTATGTTGTTACAGGTGTTGGGGCAAATGGATGTAGTAAAACAGATTCTGTTCTTGTTACCGTAAAACCAAATGAATCGCCTTCAATTAGTATTGCTTTAGATGGTTTTACTTTAGTATCCACCATTGCTTCAGGCAATCAATGGTATAAAGATGGTAGCATGATTCCCGCAGAAACAAATCAAACATTAAATACTAGTATTTATAGAAATGGTAATTATTATACAAAAGTGAATAATGTGAATGGTTGCGTAAGTGATACTTCCAATAATATTTTAATGGTTTTTCAAGGCATTAATTCAAGCATTGTTCCAACACTTAAATTTTATCCAAATCCAAACAAAGGAGAATTTAGTATCGACATAAAATCTATGCCAGCAAGTAATTTCCATGTTTTTGTATATAACAGCTTGGGGCAATTAATTCAGACTTCGACTTTCAATTCGATGAATAATAAAATCAATTTAGGTGAAGTACCTAGTGGTTTGTATCAAGTGGTGTTGAGGAATGGAAGTGTAGTGTTTAGGGGAAGCTTGGTGATTGAGTAAGTTGTGAATAGTGAATGGTGAATGGTGAATGGTGAATTTGGGAAGAGATTACTATTTGGAATGGTATTAAGTATTAAGTTACTAGGAAAGTTACTTAATACTTAATACTTAATACTTAATACTTAATACTTGATACTTAATTCTAAAGACTATCGACTAAATTCTAAAGACTAAATTAACCATATAACCAACAAAGTAACTATAGCTGGCAAAGCTTGTACGAAAAATATCTTTTTAGAAGCAGTAAACCCTCCGTAAATACCAGCAATACTTACACACCACAAAAAGAACACAGCAACATTTGTTTGCCATTGTGGATCGCTAATAATTAAACTCCAAAGTAAACCAGCTGCCAAAAAACCATTATATAAACCTTGGTTTCCAGCCATCGTTTTAGTAGGCTTAAATAGTTCTGCAGGCATTGCCCCTTTAAACGTTTTCTTACCTAAGGTTTCCCAAGCGAACATTTCCATATACAATATGTACAAATGTTCTAAAGCTATAATTGCGATTAATGAAGAGACTAACATATGTGTTTTGAGTTTTGAGTTTTGAATTGTGAGTTGTGAGTTGGTTGCAATTAGTAACATCATTGCATTACGAGCACACTAGCATACTATCAAACTAGCATACTAACTACGGGTGTTCTATTTCGTAATCTTTTAATAATTTACGCAATGATTGGTAATAATCCATTAACATTTGATCATTTATGTCAGGATGATCTTCATTAGGGACAGTAACTGGCATTTCTAATAAATACTCCGAAAGCTCTGGATGCTTTTCCTGTATTAGCATGGTAATAGCTAATATTTTTTGGTTAATTGTTTTTGTTTCCATGGTATAAATAATGAATTATGAATTATGAATTATGAATTATCGGTAATTAGTTACATCATTGCTTTATCAGCACATTAGCATACTAACACACTAGCACACTAACTCGGTATCGTGCTCTTTTCACCATCCCGTTTAGCAAAGTAATGTGGCGACATAATTTCTATTCCTCTTTCTGCACAAACATCTTGTATGTGTTGATGTAAATCTGAATAGATTTCTGCTTGTAAATTTGCTTCATGTGTATAGGCATTTAATTGATAAGAGATATAAAAATCATTTAATGCTGTTTGCAATACAAAAGGTTTAGGATTATGTAATACAAAATTAGTTTGTAGTGCTGCATCTATTAATGCAAGATGCATTTCCTTCCAAGGAGTGTCATACCCAATGGTTACAGTGGTATGTAAAATTAAACCTGTTGTAGGTGCTTCGCTACTGTAATTAACCGTATGGCTGTTCATAATAGTAGAATTGGGTATAGAAATGATCTCATTTTTTATAGTTCGAATTCTAGTTACTAATAATGATTTCTCTACTACATTTCCGGTTACATCAGCGATTTTAACAAAGTCGCCTATTTTGAAAAGTCGCATGTATGTTAAAATTAAACCGGATACAATGTTAGACAAAGATCCTGCTGAACCGAAGGTGAATAAAAATCCTAGAAACACTGAAACCCCTCTAAATACAGGAGAATCGCTTCCTGGTAAATAAGGAAAAATAACAATGAGCATAAAAGCAAAAATCAATATTCGGATGATTTGAAACGTAGGATTTGCCCAATCAACAAAAAAACCAGGAATTATTAAGCTTCCATTTTCTACCTCAGATTTTAAATATTTTAATAATTTGATGATATAACTAAACACAAAAACTATAACGATAATGGTAATAAGATTGGGTAAATAATCCCAAATATTTATCAATATATTTTTTAAAGGATCCACAAAATATCCAATTAAAACTTCAGTATAATTCTTTGTCCATGGAAATAATGCGAATACTATAGGTAAACTAATGTAAATAGCTAATACAATAAATATCCATTTTAACACTAACAAAACACTTACTAATACTGATGATAATTGTTTGGAATCAAACAAAATATAATTTCGAATTTTTATACCTGTAAATTTTTCAGATATTTTTGTTCGAGCTTTAAAACGCAACCACCGAAACAGTTTGTTATTTAAATACAATACAAAACCTAATACCAGGAATACTAATATGGTTAGTGCAATTTCTTTACTCAAATATTTAAAACTAATAGCATTTTTATAATTAATAATTTCAGTATTTACAATTGATTTTTGCTGAATGGCCATTTTATAAATTGTACTATTGGCTAGGTTCGCATCCTCATCGGAAATACTAGTAATAATTACATCTTCATAAATAATATCAATAGAATTTTCGGCAGTATCTAATACTAATTTAGATGGATCATAATTACTTCTATCTGCTAATAATTTTATTCTTTTACTTACAGCTTCTGCCCTATCCGAAGAAGTAAAGCTTCCTTGTTTGCAGTTTATTAAATAAAGTGTATCGTTAAATAAGCCTAATACAGGATGCGCGGTAATAGTTGTATCGTTTTGAGCGAACACCCCATGTGTAGAAACAAATAGTAGCAGATAAAAAAAACCGAATAGTCTTTTGAAAATTTTCATTGAAATTAATATGGTTTACTATATATGCAATATACCTATAATAATTAGCGAAAACCTTAATTTGCCAATTAAATATGGTAACGAGCTAAAGGAGAAATGTCTTGGCCTACAAACTCCCCTTTTAAGTATTTATGATACCCTGCAATGGCAATCATCCCCGCATTATCTGTACAATATTCGAAAGCAGGGATGTAAAATTCCCAATCTTTTTTTTGCGCTAATAACTCCAAACTATTTCTAAGTCCAGAATTTGCTGAAACCCCACCTGCAATTGCAACCGCTTTAATTCCTAAATCATCGGCAGCCTTCTCTAATTTATTTAATAAAATACTTACAATTCTAGATTGAATGCTTGCACATAAATCGTTTCTATTATCGTTCAAAAAAGAAGGGTTAAGCTTACTTTCCTTTTGTATAAAATATAAAATTTGTGTTTTTAAGCCCGAAAAACTGAAGTCGTAATTTGGTATTTGAGGCTCTGTAAATTTATATTTATTGGCATCACCAAGCTTCGCATATTTATCAATTAAGGGTCCACCCGGATATGGCAATCCTAATATTTTTGCCGACTTATCAAATGCCTCCCCTGCTGCATCATCAGTAGTTTCACCAATTAATTCCATTTCAAAATAATCTTTCACCAACACTATTTGGGTATGCCCACCAGAAACCGTAAGGCATAAAAATGGAAAACTAGGTTTCGGATCATCAATAAAATGGGCAAGTATATGAGCTTGCATATGGTTTATTTCAATTAAAGGAATGTTTAATGCTAGAGCAAATGCTTTAGAAAAGGAAGTTCCCACCAATAAGGCACCTAATAAACCTGGCCCACGTGTAAAAGCTACCGCATTGATATCATTTTTGCGTATTTTAGCGTTTTGTATAGCGGATTCGACCACCGGTATAATGTTTTGTTGATGAATTCGAGAAGCAATTTCAGGAATTACACCTCCATATTGTTCGTGTATAGCCTGAGTTGCAGTAACATTGCTTACTACCTCCCCATCAATACAAATAGAAGCAGAAGTTTCATCACACGATGATTCTATGCCTAAAATTATGGTCGATTTACTTAAGTTAGTCATTAGAGGTTATTAAAAAATTTGCGAAAATATCTGCTTGGTTTCTTGGAAGCTTGCTCAGTTTACTACTGTTGCTCTACTTCCTATTCAGATTACCTAGCGTACAAACCTGGGTAGCACAACGTGCCGCTTCCTACCTCAGTTCGCAATTAAATACAAATATAAAATTAAAAGGACTAGATATTGTTTTCTTTAAAACAATTGTACTCGAAGGACTTTTAATTGAAGACCAAAAACAAGACACCTTACTGTACACAGATCGTTTGGCAATAAACATTGGGCCTGTGATTCTCGAAAACAACAAATTTACGATTAACTCCATTATTTTAAATAAACCCACTTTTCATTTAGTTACCTATAAAAATGAAAAGAATTCGAATCTTCAGTTTTTACTCGATTATTTCAGCACTCCCAAGGATACAAACAACAAAGAAGTTCCCAAACCCATTGATTTAAAAATAAAAAGTATTAAAATAACCGATGCCGATTTTATTTTTTCTGATGAAAATATTGCCAATGAGGTGCCAGGTGTAATTGATTACGACCATTTACACATTAGAAATTTTAACACCGAAATTAAATCATTCTCGCTATGGAGAGGCGAAATTAGAGCCGAAATTATAAAACTTAATTTAATAGAAAAGTGCGGATTTGAAATTGAAAAACTTGCCGGAAAATTAAAATTTACCGATCAAGAAATTGAAATAGCAAATCTATTACTAATTACCCCACACTCTAACATACACGACTATTACTCGATGAGGTTCGATTCTTTAAGCGACTTTAACGATTACATAAACAAAGTAAGAATGTATGCCGACTTTAACCAAAGTATTATATCATTTAAAGACATACGTTACTTTGCTTCAGCTATAAGTAAGTATACTCAAATGATGATGATGAATGGTAAAATATCCGGAACAGTTGCAAACTTACGTTCAAAGAATTTCCAATTAAGAACAGGTGTAAGTACGTTTGTTGATGGAGAGATATCAATTGTAGGTTTACCAGATATTGTACATACAGATTTTAATGCTAAACTTAAAAAGCTCCAAACAAATTACAAAGATTTAACAGATTTATTAAAAGGAATAAACCAAGATTCTACTGCAGCAACTATCCCAGAATTTCTGCAGAATGCCGGAAATATTGAGTATACAGGATATTACACAGGTACTGTATTTAATTTTAAAGTTAACGGACAAGCTAAAACAGGTTTAGGTAATTTAGTTACAGATATACACATGGATATTCTGCCAAAGGTGCCTACTTACGATGGATTTATACAAACTATTGGATTTGATTTTGGTAAATTATTTAATACTACCTCTGTGGGGCCCGCAAGTTTAGAATTAACTATTAATGGCAAAGGCTTCAACATAAAAGATTTAAAAACAAATTTCGAAACCAAGATCAGCTTTATTGTTGCCAATGGTTATGCTTATAAAAATATTATTGGAAATGGAGAGATAGCAAGTAAAAAATTTATTGGTGATGTAACAATTGACGATGAACACGTTGACTTAGACTTTAATGGAAGCATAGATTTTGATGATTTGAAAAATC
The DNA here is from genome assembly GCA_943371425.1 of Sphingobacterium thalpophilum. Taxonomy (GTDB): domain Bacteria; phylum Bacteroidota; class Bacteroidia; order Sphingobacteriales; family Sphingobacteriaceae; genus CAJBVG01. The sequence continues at coordinate 10,155 of CALRUR010000005.1, read as the reverse complement.
CGGTATTTGATTTTTATGCAGATATCGAACACTTAGACTTAAAGGCACTCAACATTTCAAAAGACACCTTAAATATAAAAAGTAAAATTAATGTAAACTTTATTGGAAATAACCTCGACAATATTATCGGAACTTTAGTATTTAAGGAAAGTACCATTGAAACCAACGATCATTCTGAATATACTTTTGCAAATATTAGCATCGATTCTAAATTCGATGGTACAGGTAAAAGTCTTACTTTAAAATCTGATATTATTGATGCTGGTATACAAGGAGAGTATAAACTTAGCACCATTACCTCTGCTGTAAAAAGTGTGATAAAAAGATATCTACCAAGTTATAATTTAGGAAAAATAAATAAATACGCATCTCAAAATTTCAGTTTTTATGTTATTGTTGATGATGCAAAACCTTTAACTGATTTACTGTTCCCTGCATTAAGCATATCAAATCAAGCCAACCTCAGAGGTTACTTAAACACAGATGAAAATGTTTTACGAATTAATTCAGGTATTGATTTTGTAAAATACGAAAACTTAAAATTTGAAGATTTAATACTCGACGGGGAGAACGATCAAAATGTTTTCGATTTTAACATTGCGAGTTCCAGAGCATTTATAAACGATAGTATTAATATAAATAACATCGCTATTTCTAACTCTGTGAAGAATGATAGCATACGCTTTAACATAAAATTAGCTGATAAAGAGTCGCCAAATCAATTAGATTTAAATGGCTTATTATCTATTAAAAGTGAAGAGCCTGTGCTTCAGTTTTTACCATCAGAAATTTACATTGATAGCTCACAATGGAGTTTAAAAGAGAGCTTTGAAGTGGTATTCGCAAAAGATAAAAAAATCAGAATTAGTAATTTTGAAATTTCAAATGGTGAGCAACGATTGGTTTCTGAAGGAATTATATCAGATAATTATAACGATGAATTTATTGTTGATCTTCAAAATGTACACCTCCGTAGTTTTAATCAGATTTTAAAAAAATACGATATAAATGTTGAAGGTACTATAAATGCTAGAACAAAATTAAATGGTTTGTTAGGCGAGAGCATCATCCTCTCAAACATAAATATTGCACAATTAATTTATAATAAAGATACTATTGGCGATCTCTTATTTAATAGTACATGGGACCCAAAATCAGAATTAATAAATGTGAATGGCAGCATCTTTAACCAACGACTAAAAACCCTTGGAGTAGCAGGAAACATAAGCACGCGTAAGGCTAATAATAATTTAAACATAGATGTAGTAATGAATGAAACGGACTTAGCCGTAATAGAACCATTTGTTAAAGACTATGTATCTAATATTAGTGGTAAGGCAAGTGCTGATTTAAAAATTAGAGGCAGTTTAAATGAGCCAGCTATTAATGGTTATTTAACTTTAAAAAATGCAGGAATTCGAGTAAATTATTTAAATGCATATTTTAAAATTTCTGATCAGGTAAGGCTTTCGGAGAATAAAATTTTCATCAATAACATTCAACTAAAAGATGCTGAAGGCAATAAAGGTTCGGCAAATGGAACCATAACACATACCTATTTCAGTAAGTTTAAGCTCGACATTAAAATGCAAGCCAATAATTTAATTTGTTTAAATACCAGTTCAAAAGATAATGAATTGTATTACGGCAAGGCATATGCAACTGGGCAGTTTTTATTTAGAGGGCCAATAGAAGATTTGAAAATCGATATAGATGCTAAAACAGAAAAAGGTACGAAATTTTACATTCCATTAACCGATGCAGGTTCTGTATCTAAACAAGATTACATTAGATTTATTGACAAAGACAGTGCAAATGTAAAGAAGAATCAATATAATATAAGCTTGTCGGGCATTAGCATGAACATGAATTTGCAAGTGGATGAAGAATCGGAGGTGCAATTAATTATGAACCCTGCTTCTGGTGAAATAATTAAAGGGACAGGAAATGCGAATCTAAAATTAGTGATCAATACATTAGGAACTTTTGAAATGTATGGAACCTATGAAATTGCTGCAGGTGAATATAACTTCGTATTACAGAATTTGATTTCGAAAAAGTTTAAAGTGGATAAAGGTGGAACCATCCGTTGGAATGGAGACCCTATAAAAGCTAAAATTAATTTGTCGGCAGTATATGATGCACGTCCGGCGGTTTTGCCATTAATACTTTCCGCAAGCCCTAGCGATACTAGTTCTTATTCATCAACTCAACGAGTTAAAACAGAATGTGTGTTGAACATGAAAAATGATTTGATGAGTCCTGATATTTCTTTTGGTATGCGCTTTCCCGACGATCAGAGTTTAAGTTCTAAAGTTGGAGGATATTTAGCGAATCCCGATAACATGAATAATCAAATAGCCAGTTTATTGATATTTGGTAGATTTAGCAACACAAGTAGTTCTAGTGGAAGTTTCATTCCCACTACAGATATTTTAGCTTCACAACTGTCTAATTTAGTTTCTACAAAAAACTTCGATTTGAATTTGGCAAATGGGGTTGGTGGTTCTTTACGTTTATTTAATGATCGTATTACTATTGATGGTTCTATAAATACCAATGATAATTCAACCACTACAGATAATCAACAAACAAACGCAAGTTCAATTACCGGAGATGTGAACATCGATTACAAAATAAGTAAAGATGGAAGATTTAGAGCGAAAGCGTTTCAACGAAACGATAACAATTCTGATTTATTAAAACGCGGTAATAACCAAGTAGAACAAGGACTTGGCTTATTTTATCGTATAGAATTTGACACGTTCGGAGAATTAATGCGCAAGATTTTTAATAAAGAAGAGAAGTAACGAAATATCGAATTGTCGAAAATTCGAAATATCGACAGTTCGACAATTCGATTTTACTTTCCTTTCAAAATGGCATGTCCCATTTTATCACGTTTCGTAATTAGATACTCTTGATTATGCACATTCGCTTCAATTTCAATCGGAATGTTTTCTACAATTTCTAATCCGTATCCTATAATTCCTGCACGCTTGGTTGGGTTGTTAGACATTAAGCGCATTTTTGTAATTCCTAAATCGCGAATTATCTGTGCACCTATTCCATAATCGCGTTGATCCATTTTAAAGCCTAATTTTAAATTTGCTTCTACTGTATCAAATCCTTGCTCTTGCAAACGGTAAGCTTTTAATTTATTTACAAGCCCAATACCTCTACCCTCTTGGTTCATGTATATAATTGCACCCTTACCTTCTTTCTGAATCATCTCCATTGATTTATGAAGTTGAGGTCCACAGTCGCAACGGCAAGATCCAAATATATCACCTGTAACACATGAGGAGTGTACGCGCACTAAAATAGGTTCATCTTTTTCCCAAGTACCTTTAATTATGGCTAAATGATTTTCTGAAGTATCTATTTGAGTATAAGCAATCATATCAAAATCACCCCACTCAGTTGGCAATTTTATGGTAACTTCTTTTTTAATTAATGATTCGTGTTTTAAACGATATTCAATTAAATCTTTTATACAAATTAACTTTAGATCGAATTTTTTGGCGATTAATTCTAAATCTGGTAGACGTGCCATTTCACCGTCTTCTCTAATAATTTCAACTATTAAGCCAGCTTCCGCAAATCCAGATAAACGAGCTAAATCTACAGCTGCTTCTGTATGACCCGCCCTGCGTAATACTCCGCCTTCTTTTGCCATTAAAGGGAAAATATGCCCAGGCCTACCAAAGTCTTCAGGTTTCATATTTTCGTCGATCAGTGCCATTACTGTTTTAGAGCGATCGCTAGCAGAAATCCCCGTAGTGCAACCATGCCCAAGCAAATCAACCGAAATAGTGAAATTAGTTTCATGCGATGCAGTATTTTTACCCACCATTAAATCTAATTGCAACTCTTCGCATCTTTGCTGTGTAATGGGTGTGCAAATTAATCCTTTACCATGAGTGGCCATAAAATTGATCATTTCTGGAGTACCATTCGCAGCGGCGGTTAAAAAATCGCCTTCGTTCTCACGATCCTCGTCATCAACCACAATAACACATTTACCAAGTTTAATGTCGTTTATCGCCTCTTCTATAGTATTAAATTTCATAATTTTATTGATTTCTTTGTGTGGGTTTCCAAACATTCGTTTCTACACCCTTTAAATACCATACTAGCCCCTTTAGCAAAGCAAGGTTCATTAAAATAAAATGTGTTGCAAATCTAAGCAACTTAATATGTATGCCAATACCTTTAAATAACCTATCGAGTATCGGACTCATAAATAATAATACTTGTACTAACAATAAGTATAAATAATAGTTTGAAAAATAACTTAACAGTAAAGTGCACAAAAATGCGATTAAGAGTAATACTGGTGTATACCAACGCAATACTTTATGAGATAAAAAACAAAACGCTAAACCTGTAAATGGAGGCCATAACAAGGCTTTATACCTGTTTAAGTTTTGGAAATTACCGGCAGAAATTCTCACTTTTCGCCTAAACTCTTCTTCAATTTTATTCGAAACATCTTCAAAACATTGAGCATCTAACTCATTTATTGCTTTTTTTTCTTTTTCAAAAACATTCATGGAAATGTAAAAGTCATCCATTAAAAAATTCTTAGGCACAGCACTGTAATGGCTTGCTCTAATTGAGTAACAACCTCCAAAAGCCCCAATCATTGCCCCCCAAAGCACACCCTCTTGGTATTTAATGTTATTCTCTCTACTTAAATACGATTTCTCTTGGTAAGAAATTCCATCTTTTTTGAATACAGGATTAATAATATTCCCGCCAACTTGTGCGATGTCTGTATTTTTGTAATGCTTTACCAGTTGATAAATTGTATCAGTATTAAAAAAAACATTTGCATCTGTTAAAATAAATATTTCTTCTTTAGCGAGTTCAGCTAATTTATTTATGATGCCAGACTTCCCTGTTCTTCCCGGAAATATTTCTAGGGTAATTGGAAATTGATTGGAATATTTTTGAATGATTTGGTTTGTGTTATCGGTTGAAGCATCGGACCCAATGTAAAACTTGATTTTATCCTTTGGGTAATTCGTTTCAAATGTTTTTAAGATTTTCTCTTCAATTACACTTTCTTCGTTATAAACCGCCAATAAAATCGCAACACTTGGTAAGTCGTCATTTAAGGTATAAACCAGTTGATTTTGTTTTTTTCCTTTGCTTAAAACAGATAAAATTAAAGGAAACAAAACATATGAATGAAAAATCAATAAGTATGAAATAATTAATATAGAAAGTAACCAAATCATATCAATTCCTCCTTATAAAAAGTTGAAAGTTTTGTTACTACCGAATTATTATCATACTCCTCTTGAATTAATTTTTTTGCAGCATTCCCGAGTTCATTTATTTTCTCAGGATGATTTAAAAGAAATTCAATTGCTTCCACAAATTCTTCATCTGTATTCGCAATTAAAATATTTTTTTGATGGGTGTAGTTAATTCCTTCTGCACCTATTGATGTACTAATTATTGCTTTAGCCAAGGCCATTCCCTCAATAATTTTAAGTCGCATACCGGAGCCAGAAAGTAAAGGAACTAACATTACTTCATGTCTACACATAAATTCAACAGCATCATCTACTTCACCTAGCACCACTACATTCGAATTTTGGTATTCATAAAAACGTTCGGGAGTATGTTTGCCAGCTATGTAAATTGAAAAATCGCTACGTTTAGCAATTAATTTTTGAAATATAGAAGTTAGCAACCAAGTTACAGCCTCTTGGTTTGGCATCCAATTTAAGGCTCCTAAATGGAAAAATGATTTTGCAATTGGATGTATATCGATGTTTTTAAAATTCTCTAAATCGACCCCAGCGGGTGATATTACAATTCTTTTAGATGGAAAATATTTTTTGAAAAACATTGCATCGTCGGCGGTTATTGGAATTATACTATCTACTAAACCTGGCATTACGGTTTCATAAGCCAATAAACGTTTACTCAATAATTCTAAATACCACTTTTTTACTCCAACCGCAGATGCAGCTAATCGCGACCAAATTTGCGATTCAATATTATGCGCTCTATAAGAAATGTTTACTGTTGTATATTTTCTGATGGTTTCTAAATATGGCAACATAAATAAACCTTCAATCTGAATTAAATCATATGAATTATTGGAAAGTATTTCTATTAGTTTTTCATTAACATGGTTTTGATAAAAACGCTCTATGTTGTAAGATTTTGTACCAAATAAATTTAAAAAGGCATCAATTGGTTTTACTGATGTATCTATATCAACATAAATTAACTGACCGTTAATATTAAAATACTTGGGTATTTCATCGCTTGGAACAAAATGTTTTTTAGTATTAAGTGAAAACACATCAACTGTATTTCCAGCATTTTTCAATCCTTTTATCATGTTATGAATTGCAATGGCCCCACCATCTTTTAATGGAAACGGAATACGATTGCAGAGTAAAAGAATATTCATTTTTAGCAAAAAGGGTTAATGCGGCAAAATTACTTTTTTTTACGCGCTAATTTCTTGAAAAAGTTAACATAAACGTCTAAATCAAGTAAAGTAGAATCTGAAGTTGCCTTGCGGGTAATAAACACACCGATTGGAGTTAAAATAAAGCTCGCCATCCACATTCCTTGCCAAACTGGCACAACACCCTGCCTGGCCATTTTTTCGCCTGTTATAGAGAGTATATGAAAGAATATGAAAAAGAAAATCGAAATAACGATTGGCATACCTAAACCACCTTTTCTTATAATGGCTCCAAGAGGTGCTCCAATAAAGAATAAAATCATACAGGCAAAAGATAATGTGAACTTACGATGGTATTCAATTAAGTGTCGTCTTATTTTCTCATTGAGATTTGCTTGGTCAATTTTAACCGTTTCGGTATAACTCGAAATATTTCGGATGGTAGAAAAAGCTCTACCGATAATTAGTGTACGTTCGGATAGATCAAAGTTTTTAATAATATCGGCATTTAATGTTTTTTTCAGTGGGAGTACAGAACTATCGAGGCTCATGTGTTTATTCATAGAGGTATACATAGCGTAATTCTGACGAAAAAACTGTTTATCACGACCTAATCTAGTTTCTAAGGAATCTTCATAAAACCTAAGTTGTTTAAGATTAAGCATTGTGTAATGGTCTTTAAACAAGGTTTCGTCGGTTCTATTTAATTGAAAGGTTGATAAATCAAATTTCACTTCGTGTTGTACAAATTTTACACGGGTTAATTGTTTTCGATCATTTATAGTACCTGGCACACCGCTTTCTTCGTAACTAATCCCGTTATATAGTTCAATTACTAAATATCTGTCGTTATCAGACTTCAACATTTTACCGCTATCGGCCATTAGCACATTCATGTTGCCTTTGTTGGAGGTGTGATTGTAAATAACAATGTTTTTTAAATAGGTTCCATCCTTGTCTTTATCGCCAATACGAATGCTGTAGCCATCAATCCCGTTATAAAACTCGCCGGGTTTAATTGCAAGAGAAGGTTTTTGATTTCTAACATCCCACATCAGGGCACCCATTTTTAAATTTGCAAAAGGCATGGCAATGTTCGAGAAAAAGAATGCTCCAATACTTATTACGAGTACAATATTGATGAGTGGCATCATAATCCTACGTAAGGAAATCCCGGAAGATTTAAGTGCTACGAGTTCATAATGCTCTCCGAGGTTCCCAAAGGTCATGATAGAAGATAAGAGTATGGCTAAAGGCAAGGCCATAGGAACTAAGGTTGACGAAGCATACATCATTAATTCGAGCACTACGTACCATTCGAGCCCCTTACCTACCAAATCATCGATGTACTTAAATAGGAATTGCATCAATAAAATAAAGATGGCAATAAGGAACGTAAGGAAAAAAGGCCCTATAAAGGACCCAATAATAAGTTTATGTACTTTTTTAAATTGAAATAGCATTTTATGCACCTAGTACATGTATAAGATCATCAACTTGGTTGTGCCAAATCATTTTTTTATCTTCTAATTCAGATTCGAAAGCAAAGTCGGTTACAGACAGTGCAACGTCGCCAGTTAGTTCATCCTGTAAAATTTCAAATTCAAGGTAAGAAGAATCGTCATCGTCCCATTTAAATCTTACTAATTTATTTTCACGATTTGCGACCATTTTAGCACGAAGTGTCTCATTATCCCAAATAAATAGATAATACCCATCTTTGTAAATCACATCATCTGCAAACCATTCTGCAAGACCGTTGGGTGAGCTTAAATAGCTGAAAAGTATTTTGGCTGAGGACTTTAGCCCAAATTCCAAAGTTATTTTCTGTCTATTTTTGTCTTTCTTCTTCATTATTTTGTGCTTAATGTGAATAATAATATCAATGATTTTTTTAAAGAAAAACAATTTCTTCTATATTTGCAAACCAATTAAAAAATGGCGGGGTAGCTCAGATGGTTAGAGCGTAGGATTCATAACCCTAAGGTCGGCAGTTCGATTCTGCTCCCCGCTACTAAATTGAGTTTCATTACTCATTAAAATAAATCACACAAAATTTCACCTTATTTCATTATAACTAATTTCTTTCTCTCAATACCATTAGTGTTACTTATCTCAACAATATAATTCCCAGCTGGAATATTAGAACAAACAATAAAATTATTGATAAATTCCTTGTTTATTTCAGAAGATAAATCTACACCCAACGAATTATAAAATTTAACTGACGTGTTTTCAATTGGAAAGCCGGTTGAAATGGTAATAGTTCCATCTTTACTTGGATTTGGATAAATAGAGAAATTAGTAACATTATAATCATTAAGTCCTACAGCCGGGTCCTTAATTTTAACGATGTTTTTTACAGTTAAATTGCCTGCTTTAGTGAACGAACCACCAACAAATAAACTTCCATTGTAAACCTTCAAAGCTGTTACTTTGCCGTTAATTCCAGTAGATATTGAATGCCAACTATTGCCATCCCAACGTGCTATGTTATTATTTCCGGTGCCGCCAATCGACAAGAATTCCCCACCTGCATACAATTGATTGTTGTAAACTTCCATACAATATACAGTTTTTAATCCCCCAACCGTTCCTGATCCTAAATTTGTCCAATTAGTCCCGTTAAATTTAGCTACTCCGAATGATCCACCAACATAAAGTTCATTGTTATAAACAATCATTGAGTATAATTCATCAAATAATCGAGAGTTATCACCTACTGGAGTCCAAACGGTGCCATCCCAACTAGCTATTTGATTTGCATCTACAAATCCCGCATATTTAAAATACCCAGCAACATATAGTTTGCCATTAAAATTAGCCATGCAATTTAAACCACCATCCACTCCGATACTTAGAGCGTACCACCCTGAATTCAAACGAGCTATATGATTTACAGTAAATCCTGTGGCTAAATTTTGAAATTCACCTGCTGCATAAAGATTGTTATTATATACCATTAGTGAATTAACTATATCTTGAAAACCAAAAAACACTTCTTGAAATTTTTGCCCATTCCATTTTAAGATATGACCGTACGGTAAGTTTGTTTTTGGATTAGAATAATACCCGCCCAAGTATAATTCAGAATTAAATTCTTGCAAACTTCTTGTGGTTCCATTAAAAGGAAGAGTTCCATCATGATAGAGGCTATCCCATGAGGTTCCATTCCATTTAGCAACTGAATTACAACAATCAAATGCGCCACCGATTAAGAGTTGACCATTAAAGACAGTCATGTTTTTAATGGTCCCCGGTAAATTTGATCCAATTGATACAAAATCAGGTTGTGCGGATGATTTAATAGTTACAAGAAAGAATACGAAAGATAAAAGTGAGATACTGTAGATATTTTTTTTCATAGATTTTAGATTATAAACAAATATAAAAAAAATGGTGAATTGTGAATGGTGAATGGTGAATGGTGAATGGAGGAACGGATACGGCTATACGACTCTACGACATTTCGACTATTCTACATTTCGGATTTTCGGTCAATCAGATTTTCGGCCTTGACCTAATAATCCAATATCTTAATAACCCAATAACCTAAAACAAAAAAACCCCGTCGACGAGTTACCGTGACGGGGTTTAATAAAGGTTGGCGACGACCTACTCTCCCACATTTTACTGCAGTACCATCGGCGCTGAGGGGCTTAACTTCTCTGTTCGGAATGGGAAGAGGTGGACACCCTCGCAATAATCACCTAAAG